>JAIXSM010000009.1 GCA_027484655.1 Hyphomicrobiales bacterium
CATCCTGACGAAGGATGAGGGCGGCCGCCACACGCCGTTCTTCACGAACTACCGTCCGCAGTTCTATTTCCGCACGACGGACGTGACGGGCATCGTCAGCCTGCCGGAAGGCACGGAAATGGTGATGCCGGGCGACAACGTGACGATGGAAGTGGCGCTGATCGTTCCGATCGCCATGGAGGAGAAGCTGCGCTTCGCCATCCGTGAAGGTGGCCGCACCGTCGGCGCCGGCGTCGTCGCCTCCATCATCGAGTGACATTCCCGCCGAAACGGCGTGACAGCGCGGGGAGCCTTCGGGCTCCCCGTTTTTGTTTTTGCGCGCGAGGACGCGCGCGGTCCAGTTTGAGCGCTGACCCTGGACCGCGCGCGTCCTCGCGCGCCCTCCACTGAAACTCCACTCAAAACCGCCGTCTGGTCGCGCTGCGCCCTTGCTTCCACGCGACTCTTGTGGGAAAGAGTGCGCGTCCGGCGGCGTGCTGCCGGGCCGCAGGAGTGTAGCTCAATTTGGTTAGAGCACCGGTCTCCAAAACCGGGGGTTGGGGGTTCGAGTCCCTCCACTCCTGCCAGCTCCCCTAAAAATCTTATTGTTCAATAACTTATGAGTAGTGTGCCGTTGACCGGCAATCCGGCGGGACACACCGTGTTCAGCCTTCGTCCAAAGGCTTCAGGGCCATCGCGTATGAACCCTGGTCGTGAGCTCGCCGCGCGAACGGCCAATACCGTTTCTCTTAATTCCCTCTTCCGCCGGCGCCATGTTGATGCCCCCCGGACAATGGTGGAATCGATCAATTGCATCGCCTGACGGTACTCGGCTTCTGCGGCGATAAGGTCTTTGCCTGCGACCTCGAGCTTTGCGACCAGCGTTGTGGTCTCAAGTTGCGCCAGCACAGCGCCGGCTTGCACAGTCTGGTTTGGCGCGACCTGCATGGGTTGAACGATACCGTCCAGCGGCGAGCGTACGACCGTCGGATTGACCGCGACAATTTCTGCCGGCGCGAGCACGCTCAGGCGCACGGGCGCCATCATGATCCCTAGCAGAGCAACTATAACTGCAATGCGCGTAAGAGATGCTTTTGGAGTGAGGCGCAGACGAAAACGTCGTGCGCCCGCCAACGCGCGCAGGGCATGGTTAAACGCCCCTCCAAGACGTGTCATAAACTCCCGGTCGTGGTTTGAAAACGGGTGCTCGCGGGTGGCGAGGTATCCCCAACCATGGGGGGACGGAGGGATCCACAGCGCATAAGGCGCGAGATATTCGCTCCAGTCCGTTTGCAGTACTTTCGGCGCTGCGGTTGCCGCAAACGCTGAGGGCGGCGTTTGCGCAGCGATGAGGTTTTTCGCCAGTTGCGTCAGAAACATGCTCGCAGTGGAGCGGGCATCTGGGGCCGATACTCCCGAAAGGCACACGATGCGCCCATCATCGCTGAAGACAACCGCTGTTTGAAATTCAATCAACGCGTGCGTCTCGTTCGCGAAGATAAACGCCAGCTCCGCTTCGGTCTCTGCAGCGCGAGCCCGCTGCTCAAGTTGGATGAAAGTTTGCAGCTCTGGCGCGCTTGCTTGACTGGCTCCGTCTACGGAGGGCATCAATTCATCCGCCCAAGAAAACGAACAGCGCCGCTCATACCCGCCACCAATTCTGGCGCGTTGTTCGTAATCGCTGCGTAAACTTTCACTGTCTCGCTCACCGCGTCGACGCGCGCGCCAATTCGCACCACAGTCGCCCCGTAGGCGCGTCCAGTTTCATCCAGATGTATCTGGATTTCCTGCCCGCGCTCTAGCCAGCGCAGCCAGCGCGAAGGCGCAAGGAAGACGACCTCGAAGGCGCCGTCATCAACCAGATCCAGGATAGGCTGACCAGGCTGCACATACTGAAGCGGCTGCGCCCTGAGCTCGGCGACCTTGCCATCGAAAGGCGCGGGGATCTCACACTTCGAGAGAATAGCTTCGGCCGCGTCCACGCGCGCCTGCGCCTTCGCCTCGTCGGATAGGGCTATTTCCAGTGCAAGGCTCGACGTCGAGTTCAATTGGCTCAGCCGTTGATTCACCTGTCGCGTCTTTGTGGCGATGGCGAAAGCGGCGACCGTCTCCTGATGTTGGGCTCTGTGGAGCGCGCAATCCATCCGTATCAGGACGCTCCCGGCCTTGTAGGCGTCTCCGTCCTTTACGGAGATAGTGCCCCACGCCATCCAATGCACGGCCCGAATTGACGCGAGCCGACACACGGACCGCCCGATTTTCAGGGCAAGGCTTGCGGTGCGTTTCGTCCACGTTCCTATCAATCCTGTTGCTTGTGAGCGTGACAGGCAGGACGGGCAAATGGAGCGAGTGGCCCATAGCAAAGGGACGGAGCGGGGCGAGCGCTGCCAGCCATCGGCTGAACCGGGCAGCTTCATTTGGGGTGGTCCGGGGGCCTTCTTTACCAAACCCCCGTTCTAGCTTTCTGTTTTTCCCGCATTTTCTCACGTCCAACCGACATCCGCTTGGACGGAAAATGTTCTAGCAAGCTATTGATTTTATGGTGCCGGCTGCAGGAATCGAACCCGCGACCTACTGATTACAAATCAGTTGCTCTACCAACTGAGCTAAGCCGGCGCGCCATGCAGGCGTGCGAGAGCTACCAGCCTTGCCGGCCGAACGCAACGCCCCGTGCGCGCGACCGCGCGCCGTCTCGTCCAATCCCCAAAAACAAGAAGCCCCGCGGTTTCCCACGGGGCTTCAGAGTTTTGGAGCAGGGCGGCGCGCGGCCGCCCTTCTTCTTTACTTGGTCTCGACTTCGTAGATGTCGCGGTCCTTCGTCTCCGGCACGAAGATCAGGCCGATCACGAAGGTGCCCAGCGCGATGACGACCGGGTACCAGAGGCCGTAGTAGATGTCGCCCGTGGAGGCCACCATCGCAAAGGCGGTGGGGGGCAGGAAGCCGCCGAACCAGCCGTTGCCGATGTGGTAGGGCAGGGACATCGCCGTGTAGCGGATACGGGTCGGGAAGAACTCGACCAGCGCCGCCGCGATCGGGCCGTACACCGCCGTCACGAACAGGACGAGGATCGTCAGGATGCCGATCAGCTTGATCGCCTGAAAATTAGCCCACGCCTCGAAGAAGCCGTTGAGCTTCACGATGTTGGGGTCGTTGGCCTTCGGGTAGCCAGCTTCCTGCGCAGCGGCCGCGAAGGACGCCATGTTCTTCGGGATCGCCGCGTCGATAGCGACGTCCTTGCCGTTGATGACGACCTTCGCCGCAGCGCCCGCGGGGGCCGCCACCAGCTCATACTTGATCGCCGAGCGGGCCATCGCCACTCGCGCCACGTCGCAGGGCGCCGTGAACGTGCGGATGCCGACGGGGTCAAACACCGAACCGCACTGGGCGGGGTCGGCGACGACCTGCACCTTCACGGTGTCGATGGCGCTGTTCAGCGTCGGGTTGGCGACTTTCGTCATCAAGCCGAACAGTGGGAAGTAGGTGATCGCCGCGACCAGGCAGCCGGCCAGAATCACGGGCTTGCGGCCGATCCTGTCCGACAGCGAGCCGAAGAAGATGAAGCCGCCGGTGCCGATGATGAGCGACCACGCGATCAGCACGTTCGAGGTGAACAGGTCAACCTTCAGAATGCTCTGCAGGAAGAACAGGGCGTAGAACTGGCCCGTGTACCAGACCACCGCCTGGCCGGCGACGAGGCCGAGCAGCGCGATGATGACCATCTTGCCGTTCTTCCACTGGCCGAACGCCTCGGACAGGGGCGCCTTGGAGTGCGTGCCTTCTTCCTTCATCTTCTGGAAGGCAGGCGATTCCTGCATCTGGAGGCGAATCCAGACCGAGATCGCGAGCAGGAAGATCGAGAGCAGGAACGGAATGCGCCAGCCGTAGGCGGCGAAGTCCTTCTCGCCCATGTACATGCGCAGTCCCAGAATGACCATCAGCGAGAGCAGGAGGCCCACAGTCGCCGTAGTCTGGATCCATGCAGTGTAGAAGCCGCGGCGCCCGACAGGCGCGTGTTCGGCCACATACACAGCCGCGCCGCCGTACTCGCCGCCAAGCGCCAGGCCCTGGGCCATGCGCAGGGCGATGAGGATCACCGGGGCGACCCAGCCGATCGACTCATAGGAGGGCAGCAGGCCGACCATGAAGGTCGAAACGCCCATGATGAGAATGGTGATGAGGAAGGTGTACTTGCGGCCAACGAGATCGCCGAGCCGTCCGAACACAAGCGCGCCGAAGGGGCGCACCAGGAAGCCCGCCGCGAAGGCGAGCAGCGCGAAGACGTTACGCGTCGCCGGATCGAACGCCGAGAAGAACTGCGCGCCGATCATGACGGCGAGAGCGCCGTAAAGATAGAAATCGTACCATTCGAAGACCGTGCCGAGGGACGAAGCAAGAATAACTTTCTTCTCCTCCCTCGTCATCGGGCGGATTTCTTTGCCCGCCGTCGCTGTCGCCATGCTCATCTTGCGTCTCCACTTACGCGTCTTGTTCATCTCGCTGCCGAAGGAGCATCGCTGCGTTCCTCCATATTCGTTCCGGTGAGGCCCGAAGGCCTCGCGCCGGTTCGTACGCCCCTGAGCGGATTGGGCTTCTGGCGACCGAAACAGGACGCGTCCCCCAAGTCGAACCGGACAATGGTCTACCGCCTTTTGGCGGGGGAACGGTGATGTATCCGCAAATCTACTGATGTAGTAGCCGAATCAAATGCTTGCATTTGCTGCAGTGCAGCAAGATTAGACGGGTGTATTGCTACAAAAGTTCAATAAAAACCGGGCCAATTATCCTAAAGTTTAACTATCAAGGACGTTGCCGCGCCCTAGATTCACGAAGCTCAGCGCCGCCAAAGATGGCGCGGATTCGCAGTTTGAAGGGGCCCCGGCGTCCGGATCTGAGCGCCAAGGGGAATGGAGGGTCGGACACATGCAAGACGAAGAAAAGTACGAAAAGCATTGGGAGAAGACCAAGCGCCTCATGTACATCATGATGGGGCTGTGGATCTTCTTCAGCTTCTTCATCCATATGTTTGTAAGCTGGCTCAACGCCGTCAAGATTTTGGGCTTCCCGATGGGCTTCTACATGGCCGCGCAGGGATCCCTCGTGGTCTTCGTCGCGATGCTCTACTGGTTCGCCAAGGCCCAGGACGATATCGACGAAGAGTTCGGCGTGGCTGAAGACCGCTAAGAGAGGGGGGACTATGGGCACGCAAGCTTCACAAGGGGCGGACTTCACGTCCAACCTCGGAAAGGTTTACACTTACTATACGGGCGGCTTCATCGGCTTCGTTCTGTTCATCGCGCTGCTTGAGCAGCTTGGTGTTCCGCCGGTGTACCTCGGCTACATGTTTGTGTTCTTCACCATCGGCGTCTACGCGCTGATCGGCTACATCTCGCGCACCATGCAGGTGTCCGAGTACTACGTCGCCGGACGAAAAGTGCCATCGTTCTACAATGGCATGGCGACTGCGGCCGACTGGATGTCGGCGGCTTCGTTCATCGGCATGGCCGGCACGCTCTACGCGCTCGGCTACGACGGTCTGGCGTTCATTCTCGGCTGGACCGGCGGCTACGTGCTCGTCGCGGTTCTCATCGCCCCGTTCCTGCGCAAGTTCGGCGCCTATACGGTTCCTGACTTCCTGGCGGCGCGCTACGACGGCAACGCGGCCCGCATCTGCGGCATTCTCGTGCTGATGGCCTGCTCCTTCACCTACGTGGTGGCGCAGATCGTCGGCACGGGCCTCATCGGCGCGCGTCTGCTTGGAATGCCCTTCGAACTCGCGGTGTTCGTGGGTCTCGTCGGCATTCTGGTGTGCTCGATGCTCGGCGGCATGCGCGCTGTCACCTGGACGCAGGTCGCCCAGTACATCGTGCTCATCATCGCCTACCTCGTGCCGGTGGTGATCCTGTCCACCCAGAAGTTCGGCATTCCTGTTCCGCAGCTCACCTACGGCACCGTTCTCTCCGAGATCGCTGCGCGCGAGGCGGCTCTTGCGGTTCCGGCCACCGCCGCTCACGCGGCGCCGTTCACGCGGTACGACCCCCTCAACTTCTTCGGACTGATCTTCTGTCTGATGGTTGGCACGGCGTCGCTTCCGCACGTCCTGATGCGCTACTTCACCACCCCCTCGGTGCGTGAGGCCCGCTCGTCTGTGGCGTGGACGCTTCTGTTCATCTTCATCCTCTACTTCACGGCGCCGGCTTACGCCGCCTTCGCGAAGCTTGAGGTTTACACCAACGTGATCGGGCAACCGCTCGCCAGTGTGTTCACAAACCCTGACTTGTCCTGGATGCGCTCGTACGGGCGGCCGGGCCTTGCGCTGGTCACGCTTTGCGGCGCGCCCATCGACACGCTGCAGGCAACGCTCGCCGCTTGCGCCAAGCTGGCGCCGGCCATTCCCAACCTCGCCGACACGACGCCGATCACGCTTCGCATGTTTGCGATTCACAACGACGCGATCGTGATCTCGACCCCCGAAATCGCGGGTCTGCCTTACGTCGTCGCCGGTCTTGTCGCCGCTGGCGGTCTTGCGGCCGCTCTGTCGACGGCGGATGGGTTGCTGCTGGCTATCGCCAACGCGCTCAGCCACGACGTCTACTACCAGATGATCGACAAGAAGGCGTCCACGGAAAAGCGTCTGATCGTCGCCCGCGTGCTGCTGATTATCGTGGCTATCCTTGCCGCGTATGTCGCATCCACGCGACCAGACGACATCGTCGCGATGGTCGCCTGGGCCTTCTCGCTGGCCGCAGCGGGCCTGTTCCCGGCTCTTGTGATGGGCATCTGGTCCAAGCGCGTCAACAAGCAGGGCGCGGTCGCCGGCATCCTGGCGGGCTTCTTCGTCACCCTCGTCTATCTGGTGGTGACGCGGTACTACCCGTGGTTCGGCGTTGAGTATCTCGGGATGGTGTCGAACAAGAACGCCGTCACGGGCGCCAACCTTGTCGATCTCGTCAAGATCAAGGCCGAGAACGCCTCGCTGTACTACCAGAACATGGTCGCACTCAGCCATCCGATGGCGAACCGTGTGGGCTGGTTCAGCGTGTCGAACATCTCTGCTGGCCTGTTCGGTCTGCCGGTCGGGTTCATCGTGATGTACGTCGTCTCTCTCATGACGCCTGCGCCGTCCGCCGAGATGCGGAAGTTCATCGATGAAGTCCGCCGTCCGCGCGGCAAGACGATGATGGAAGAAAAAACCTCCTAAGCGGGGTCGCGGCCCAGGCCGTTGAAACGGAGGAGGACAGGGAGCCCTGTCCTCCTCTTCTTGTCTGGACGACAAGCTTTCGCCGGTTGCGCTCCGGCCGGCGGCGGGTTAGCCCGGTTCCGGGCGCGCGACAGGCTCCTTGCGGCCGGACGGGATGTTGGGACGAGTGAATTGGTCACAGAAGATCGGTGGACGAGGCATGAGCGAAGCTTCCCTTGCGTTCCAGATACCCAACCTCGTGATCGCGATGGCCATGTACAGCATCCTCGCGCGCTTTGTGTTGTCGCTGTTCATGCGGCCCGATCAGGTGCTGCTCGGCGTCTTCATCCAGATTACGCAGCCGGTTCTGGCTCCTGTGCGCGCGATCACGCCGCGGATCGTGCCTGAGCCGCTCATCTTTGTGTTTTGTTTCCTCTGGCTGTTCGCCATGCGCATCGTTCTCTACATCGTCATGCGCATGTACGGCCTTGTCCCTTCGATCGCCGGGTGACCCAATGGATGACATGAATGCGCGCGAGAAGATCCTCAAACAGGATTTTCTGCTTGTCGGAATCGTGGGGCTCGCGGTCCTCAACGGGATGCACTTCTCCCCCTGGCTTGATATCGCCTTCATACTGACGAAGCCGTTTTTCCAGGTGACGTTCTGGATCTCGTCGCCGCTGCTGGTGTTCTACTTCACCTCGCTGGCGCTCTCGACGCTTACGATCATGCTGGCGGGGATTCCCGCCGCGATCTTCGAGCGCGTCACTGGCCGCACGGAGACGGACGCCACCTCGCTCTACATCTGGCTCGGCGGCACCATCGTGCTCACCATTCCCGCACTGCTGCGGGCGGGATACACCATCTCCCCGCACGGCTAGAGCATTTTCCGTCCAAGTGGATGCCGGTTGGACGTAAGAAAATGCGGAAAAACAATAAGCTGGAGCGGACGACCTGATGCAGTCAGGTCGGTTTCCGCTCTGGGCGGGGCGGGCGCGCCCCCGCAGGCTGGCGGGGGTAGGGCTGCTCAGCCCAGCTTCATGGTCGCAATCGTGAGCGCCACCGCGCAGGCGTTCGACACATTCAGGCTGCGCACCGCGCCGGGCAGGTCGATGCGCACGAAGAGGTCGCATTTCTCCCGCGTCAGGCGGCGCAGGCCCTTGCCCTCGGCGCCCAGCACAAGCGCCATGGGGCGCGTCAGCGGCGCCTGCGCGAGGGAGGAGGGCGCGTCCGAATCCAGCCCGACGCGCAGGTAGCCGAGGTCGCCCAACGCGTCCATGGCGCGGGCGAGGTTGACCACGCTCACGATATCCACGTGCTCCAGCCCGCCGCTGGCCGCCTTCGCCAGCACGCCGGTCATGGCCGGCGAATGGCGCTCGGTCAGGACGATGGCGTTGACGCCGAACGCCGCCGCCGTGCGCAGAATGGCCCCGACGTTATGCGGGTCGGTCACTTGATCGAGCACGAGGATCAGGCCGTCCGTCGGCAGATCCTCCACGTCCAGCGCAGGCTTGGGCCGCGCCTCCAGCAGCAGGCCCTGATGCACGGCGCCTTCGGGCAGCATGGCGTCAATCTCTTCGCCGGAGGCGAGCCTCAGCTCTGCGCCGGATTCGGCGATCTCCGGCGCCAGCTTCTCGGCGGCGGCCGCTGACGCCCAGAGGCGCACGATCTTGCGGCGTTTCGCCCGCAAGGCCTCGCGCACCGAGTGGAAGCCCCAGATCAGGTCGATGTCCGGCGCGAACCGCTGCTGCGGCCGCTCACGCCCGTGCTGGCGCGGGCGAGGGTTGTTCGGGCCCGCGGGCCGGCGCTGCTCGCCACGCCGCTGCTCGTCCCGGGGTCCGGGCGCGCCTGTGCGCTGGTCTGGCTTGCGGGGGCCGCGGGGGCCTTTCTGACGATCTTTGCTCAACGGCGCGCCTCCTGACATGGGTTGCTTCGCATGGCGGGAAAGTGCGCGCAACGCACAGTTTCGGGGTTGACAGCAAACCCGGCGGAACCGATAACGCGACCCGTTGAAGCCCCGCGCGCAGCGGGGTTTTTGCATCGGTCGAACGCGCCGGGCGCTTGCGCCGCAGCATTCAACCGGGGGAATGTCCCGAGCGGCAAAGGGGGCGGACTGTAAATCCGCTGGCTATGCCTTCGCAGGTTCGAGTCCTGCTTCCCCCACCACTCGCTCTTCTTCGCTAAATGGCTCCACAGCTGGCAACCAGCCGTACCCCTACCCAGGGCGGCGGCGCTTCTATACATGTTCGGTACGGCCCCAGAGGCCGGCCAAAACAAGAAGCGCTCCGGAGAAGATCATGAGAGGGAACGTGGCGACCACGGCCGCCTGTGCGGTCGCGTTGATCGGGCTCGCGTCAGGCTTGGCGTCAGGCGCGGCGCAGGCGCAATCAAGCGCGCAGCCGGCGGCTGAATTCTACGCGGGCAAGACTGTGCAATTCATGGTCGGCTATCCGCCGAGCGGCGGCTTCGACGCCTACACCCGCGTTGCGGCGCGGTTCATGGGCAAGCACATTCCGGGCAATCCCAACGTCATCGTCGTCAACATGCCCGGCGCCTCGAGCCTGACCTTCGTGCGTTACCTGCAGGTGCGCGCGCCCAAGGACGGGACGCAGTTCGGCATGTTCAACCGCGGGCTGATGCCCAAGTCGGTGCTGGACCCCAAGGAAGTGGGCGGCATCGATTTCACGAAGTTCACGTGGATTGGCAGCATGAACAGCGAAATGGCTGTCTGCTACACGTGGGGCGCCAAGGGCATCCGCAACATGGATGACCTGCGCAAGACGAAGTTCACGCTGGGCGACACCTCCAAGAACAGCGGCGGCTATATTTACACATCCATTGTGCGCTCGCTCAGCAACGACATGGGCAAGATGGTGCTGGGCTACGCCACCACGGGCGACATCTGGCTCGCTATCGAGCGCGGCGAGGTGGATGGCAACTGCACGGTGCTGACCAGCATCCAGACGCAGCGGCCCGAGTGGCTCTCCGCCAACAAGATCAACATGCTCGTGCAGTTCGCGGAAAAGCGGCACAAGGATTTGCCGAACGTGCCGACGATCTTTGAGCTTGTCACGTCCGAGAACGAGCGTCGCGCCATCAACTTCCTCATCGCATCGGAAGAGATTGGCCGTCCCGTGATGGGCCCGCCGGGGATGGAGCGCGCGGACGTGCTGCGCAAGGCGTTTCTCGACACCATGAAGGATCCCGAGTTCCTCGCCTTCGCCGACAAGATGAAGATGGACATCGACCCGCTGTCTGGTGAGCGCGCGGCGGAGATTGCGGCCGCGATCCAGAACACGCCGAAGGATGCGGTGGAGCTGGCCCGTCAGTTGATGGACTGAGCGGGCGCTTTCGCGCGGCGCCGGGGGGAGGCCCCCGGCGTTTGTCGCGTCAGGCGTCAGTCGGGCGCGAAATACTTGCCCTTGGCGTAGACGCGCGTCTTGCTGCTTTCGCCGTTGCGCGGGTCATGGCCGATTTTCGTTGTGCCGTCTGCGAAGATGGTCTGGCCGTTGATGTCGCGCGGGGCGCCGAACGGGGTCAGGTCGTCGAGGCCTGTCGTCGTGCGCTGGCCGCCGCCAACCCGCAGCAGCACGAGGTTTTCGGCGGCGTCCGCCTCGAACTTGTACTCCACGCCCTTGGGGATCATCACCCCTTCATGGGCGCGCACCATGCGGGTGCTGCCGTCGCCGAAGCTGAACGTGGCCTTGCCTTGCAGCACGATGAAGGCGTGATCCTCGGCCTTGTGGGCGTGCAGGGCGTTCTCGCCGCCGCTCGCGTACACCTTGATGTTGACCCACAGGTTTTCGGCCGTCGCCAGCGGATCGTAGCTGGTGCCTTGCTCCAGCAGCGGCAGATTGCGCATGGAGAAAACGACCGCGGAATCGACCGCGGGGTTGGGTTTCCTGACGATAGCCTTGGTGTCGTCCACGGGCGTAGCCTCCCACTTTATGTCTGTCCTACAGACGTATCCGAAGGCGGCCGGGCCTGACAAGCGGAGCCGGGCGCGGGGCGCTGAACCGAAGCAGGCCTAGCAGCCGGGCAATAAAAAACCCCGCCGAAGCGGGGTTAAAGATCTACGCCATACATGTGGTTTGCATCACCACGCCGCATGGCGGCCCCTGGTGGGGTCTTAGACGCGGATCACCGAAGTGAGAGCCGCAAGCATTCCTTATTCACCTGAAGATCAACCGGCGTCAACTTGGCTTTCTAAGGGCGGCGCGCTCGCTCGTAGCCTAGACGCGGGGCTGCCTCGGCCATGTCTTTGATGCGGTTCAATTGCGCATCGCTCTTCAGCGCGTTCTTATGTGGCTGCCCCTTTCCCTCGCTGGCGGGAGCTTCGCGTGAACGCACCTTCCGCCGCATCCCCCGATGGCGCCGTCGCACCGCAGGGCTTGACCGATCAGGAGGCCGCCCGGCGTCTGGCGGCGGAAGGCTTCAACGAGTTGCCGAGCAGCGGCCACCGCAGCGGCTTCGCGATTGTGCGCGAGGTTTTGCAGGAGCCTATGCTGCTGTTGCTGCTTGGCGCAGGGCTCATCTACCTCGCGTTGGGCGACCGCACCGAAGCGATTGTGCTCCTCGTGTTCGCATCCCTGTCCATCGTCATCACGGTGGTGCAGGAGAGTCGCACGGAGCGGGTTCTGGAAAGCCTGCGCAACCTCACGAGCCCCCGTGCGCTCGTGATCCGCGACGGGCGACGGCTGCGCATCGCCGGGCGGGAGGTGGCGCGCGGCGACCATCTGGTGCTCAACGAAGGCGACCGCGTGTCGGCGGACGCGTATGTGCTGAGCTGCCGCGATCTTTACGCTGACGAGTCGTTGCTCACGGGCGAATCCGCCCCCGTGTCCAAGATCGCCGCGGAGCCTTCCCAACTGCAGGACCGGCCGCCGCGCCCGGGCGGCGAGGGGCAGGCGGTTGTCTTTGCCGGTTCGTTGATTGTGCGCGGCTCGGCTATCGCGCAGGTCTACGCCACGGGTCCGCGCAGCGAGGTGGGTCGCATCGGGCAATCGCTCGCCAGTCTTGAAACGTCGCCGCCGAAGCTGCGCGCGCAGACCCGGCGGGTGGTCTGGTTGTTTGCGGTTGCAGCCGGCGCGGTCAGCCTGTTCGTGGCGCTGCTGTATGGCCTTCTGCGCGGCGACTGGCTGGAGGGCGCGCTCGCCGGGGTGGCGCTGGGCATGGCCATGCTGCCGGAAGAGTTTCCCGTTGTGCTGGCGGTGTTCATGGCCATGGGCGCGTGGCGCATCTCCCAGGCGCAGGTGCTGACCCGGCGCGCCGCCGCCATCGAGACGCTGGGCTCGGCCACGGTCATCTGCACGGACAAGACGGGGACCCTCACCGAAAACCGGATGAGCGTCGCAGCTCTCGCCGCGCCGGACGGACAGCTTGTGGAGGTTACGGGCGCCGGTGCGGGGGCGGGCGATCTGCCTGACCTTGCGCTCACCGCTGCGCTGGCCTGTGACGCCGCGCCCTCGGACCCCATGGAGCGCGCGTTCATCGACTACGCGCAAGCCCGTGGGCTTATGGCGCCCTCGGCAGCGGAGCGAACGTTGGTGAAGACCTACGGCGTCTCGTCCGACTGTCTGGCCATGTCGAACGTCTGGCGCGGGGCTGCTGGCGAGCCGCTTCTCGTGGCCGCCAAGGGCGCGCCGGAGACCATCGCGCAGCTTTGCGGGCTGAGCCCGGAGGACGCCAGCGCGATGAGCGGGGCCATGGACGCCATGGCGGAGCAGGGGATGCGCGTGCTCGGCGTCGCCCGCGCGCGGTGGTCCGGCGAGGCGCTGCCCGATGCGCAGACGGCGTTCGACTTCGAGTTCGCGGGGCTCGTTGGCCTGCGCGATCCGCTGCGCGACAGCGTTCCGGACGCGGTTCGTCAGTTCAAGTCAGCGGGCATCCGCGTCGTCATGATTACGGGGGATCATCCGGCGACGGCGCGGGCCATCGCCCGGATGGCGGGCCTGCCGGCGGAGCGCGCGGTCACGGGGAGCGAACTCGCGGCCATGGGCGAGGCCGAGAAGGCGGGCGTCATCCGCCACGCCGATGTGTTCGCCCGGATCATGCCCGAGCAGAAGCTCGAGATTGTGCGCGCCCTCAAGGCGGCGGGCGAGGTTGTCGCCATGACCGGCGACGGGGTCAACGACGCCCCCTCGCTCAAGGCCGCCGACATCGGCATCGCCATGGGCGGGCGCGGCACGGATGTGGCGCGTGAGGCGTCGTCCATTGTGCTGATGAGCGATGATTTCGCCTCCATCGCGCAGGTGGTGCGGTTGGGGCGGCGCATCTACGACAATCTTCAGAAGGCGATGTCCTTCATCTTCGCCGTGCATGTGCCCATTGCCGCTCTGGCGCTGACGCCGGTCGCGTTCGGCTTGCCGCTGATCCTGGGGCCTGTCCACATCGCCTTTCTCGAGATGATTATTGATCCGGTCTGCTCCCTCGTCTTCGAGGCGGAGGAGTCTGAGCAGGATGTGATGCGCCGGCCGCCGCGCGAGCCCGAGGCCCCCCTGTTCTCGGGCTCGCTCATCGCCTGGGGGCTTTTGCAGGGGATCACCGCGTTCGCCGTCACAGGCGGCGTGTTCGCCTTCGCCCTGACGCGGGGCCTGCCGGACGACGAGATCCGGGCGCTCACCTTCTTTTCGCTGGTGGCGGCCATCGTCTCGCTCATCTTTGTGAACCGGTCATTCAGCTCATCGCTCGCGCAGGCCGTGCTGCGTCCTTCGCGCGCGCTCATCGCCGTGATGATCGCCGTCCCTGCGCTTCTCGCGCTCACATTGCTGTGGCCCTTGGCGCGGGGGCTGTTTCGCTTCGGGCCGCTGCACGGGGACGACATCGCGCTGGTGCTTGGCGCGGCTGCGGTCATGATCGGCGTGCTGGAGCCCGTGAAAGCTGTTATTCGCCGGATGAGCGTGACTGCGCGGGCGCGGTGATCCCGCGCGGCGCCCCATGCGTAACGGGGCAATGAGGCAAACCATCAAGTTTCTGCACACGGTCTCCTCGTGCGGCCTGCTCGGGGGACTCGTCGTCTATGCGCTCGCCCTGATGCGCGCGCCGCAGGCCAGCGCGAGCCAGTACGCCGACATGCGGCAAGTGGTGAGCGCCATCGCGGATTACGTCATCATGCCATCCCTCGGGATCGCGCTGGTGACAGGCCTTGTGGCGATGATGGTGCACCGGCCCTATCAGGAACGCCGGTGGGTGTGGGTGAAGGCGCTGCTCGGCCTCGCCATGTTCGAGGCGACGCTGGCGGTGGTTCAATCCAAGGCCGCTTATGCGGCCCGCGTCTCGCAGGAGATTGCAGCGGGCACGGCTGCGCCTGCGGACCTGGCCGAGGCGCTGTCTGCGGAGTGGACGACGCTTGGCGCTCTCGTTGCGCTTTCCATCGCCCAGGTCGCTTTGGGCGTGTGGCGGCCGTCGCTCAAGCGCCGAAAGACGGCGGCTGCGTAGGCGGGTGGTCTCGGCGTCAGTTGCGGGTTAGATAGCGATATTATCGCTTGAACTCGCCCCACTTCAAGCGATATATCGCTCATAAAAATGATCGTCTTCACCAAGCAGCCCTCCAGGGATCTCGATGCGCTTCCAAGCGACGACCGAGATTTCGTGACGGCGGGCTTGACCGATTACGCGATCAACGGTCGTGGCGACGTAAAGGCTTTGGCTGGCCGAGGCGGCTACCGCCTCCGCATTGGCGCCTACCGCGTGCTCTTCGACGAAGACGCTTCCACGATCCTGGCTATTTACATCGGTCGCAGGCAGACGGCGACCTACAAGCGAAACTGAGGCAGCGTCATGGTCGATATCGCACCGAAATTCATTCAGGTCGATGGAGCTGAGCTGGTCGTTCTGACGCGAGCTGAATACGACACGCTGATCGCTCTTGCGGAGGAGGCGGAAGAAGATGCAGCGGATCTCGCGCTCTACGATGCGCGGAAAGCCGAACTTTCCGCCGACGCCAACAGCCATCTGCCCAGCGATGTGTCGGCGATGCTGCTGAAGGGCGACAGGCTGATCAAGGCTCTGCGCAAGTGGAAAGGCATGACCCAGATGGATCTGGCGCACGGGACCGGGCTCGCGCAGGGCTACCTCAGCGATCTTGAGTCCGGTCGCCGCGCCGGCTCCGCCGAGAGCCTCAGGCTGATCGCCGAGAAGCTCGGGGTTGACCCTACCTGGCTTGTTCCTGACGCCGCGAAATAGGGGCGCCAACGATTAACATCGAGTCCTCTGTAGTTATGCCCAAACCAACGTGCGCGACTCCCTCCCCCGCAAGCGGTGGAGGGTGGCTGGCGGAGCCAGCCGGGCGGGGGCTTTTCGCTAATCGCTTGTTATTTAGTATGCGCTCAAGGATGCGCACCCTCTCAAAAGCACGCACAAAAATGAAAAAGCCAGCGCATTGTCCATGCGCTGGCTTGTATCGTTTGGAAGCTGGCGAGGCGCCTGAGCGCCGCCGGCCCTTAGCGCGAGTAGAACTCGATCACGAGGTTCGGCTCCATCATCACCGGATAGGGCACCTCGGAGGGGAGCGGCACGCGGGTGAGCTTCGCCACCATCTTGCCGTGATCGACTTCGTAGTAGTCGGGCACGTCACGCTCGGCGAGCTGGCTCGCCTCGAGAACCACGGTCAGCTGCTTGGAGGTTTCCTTCACCTCAACAACATCGCCCGGCTTCACGAGGTAGGAAGCGATGTTCACGCGGCGACCGTTGACGCGGATGTGCCCGTGGTTGACGAACTGGCGCGCGGCGAACGGGGTCGCGGCGAACTTCGCGCGGTAGACGACCGCGTCGAGACGGCGCTCCAGCAGACCGATCAGGTTGTCGCCCGAGTCGCCCTTCATGCGGATGGCTTCCGCGTAGTACTTGCGGAACTGCTTCTCGGAGATGTTGGCGTAGTAGCCCTTGAGCTTCTGCTTCGCCTTGAGCTGCGTGCCGAAGTCGGAGAGCTTGCCCTTGCGGCGCTGGCCGTGCTGGCCGGGGCCGTACTCGCGGCGGTTCACAGGGCTCTTGGGACGGCCCCAGATGTTCTCGCCCATGCGGCGGTCGAGTTTGTACTTGGCTTCTGCGCGCTTGGTCATCGCGGTCCTCGTAAATGGTTCGCCGACGAGGCCACGGGCGCACGGGCGCTGGCGCGCCGCTCGATCCGCGTCTCCTCCCGCCGGCAGGTGGCGGAGGAACGCGCCCTCCTCTGTTTCGCGCCCCTCCGAGGAGGACCGGAAACCGACAGGTTTCTCACCGGAACGGGAGAAGCCACGGGTGCGTCAAAGATCAACGCGCCCCGAGTGGAGCGCGCGATGGGGGTGCAATACGGAAAAGGTGGGGCGCTGTCAAATCAGCCCTGCGGCATTCCCGCCCGCACCCTTCGAGGCCTCATGCGCGCACGCCTTTTCGTGGCGCTTCAGCTTACGCCTTCCGACTGAATTTACCTGAGTTTCTCCCGTTGCGGGCGGCAACGACGGCGCGAATGCGCCACCTTGAATTTAGAAGAATTATAAACTACTGAATTTGCTTGATTTTCTATCCTGACGCTGAGATGTTGCGGCATCGAAGTATTGCCCGACCACACTGGAGGCGTCATGAACCCCCGTAAAGCCTGGCTCCCTGTCCTCGCCGCCCTCGCGTGCATGGCGGGACTGGTCGCGCCGGCGCTGGCCCAGCAGTCCCTCAATCTCTACACGACGCGTGAGCCGGGCCTTGTGCGCCCGCTGCTGGAGGCGTTCACGACCCAGACCGGGGTCAGGGTGAACACCGTGTTCGTGAAGGACGGGCTTGCGGAGCGCGTCGCGGCGGAGGGCGCCCGCTCGCCGGCGGATGTGCTGATGGAGGTGGATATCGGCGCCATCCTGACCCTCGTTGAGCGCGGCGTGACCCAGCCGATCCGCTCCGAGGTGCTCGAGCAGGCCGTGCCGCCGAACCTGCGCGATGCGAAAGGCCACTGGTTCGGCCTGTCCATGCGGGCGCGGCTTGTCTACGCCTCGAAGAAGCTGGGGCTGAAGGAGATCACGTACGAGGAGCTGGCGGATCCCAAGTACAAAGGCAAGATCTGCACGCGCTCGGGCCAGCATCCCTACAACACCGCGCTGATCGCGGCCTACATCAGCCACCACGGGCCTGAGAAGGCCGATACGTGGCTGCGCGGCGTGAAGGCGAACCTGGCGCGGCGTCCCGCCGGTGGCGATCGCGAGCAGGCCCGCGACATTCTCGCCGGCGTCTGCCAGATCGGCATCGGCAATTCGTACTACGTGGGCTTGATGCGCTCGGGGAAGGGCGGTCCCGATCAGCTCCGGTGGGGAGAGGCCATCGATGTGGTCATCCCCACGATGCAGGGCCGCGGCGCCCACGTGAACATCTCTGGCGCGGCCGTGGCGAAGAACGCGCCCAACCGCGAGGCCGCGGTGAAGTTCATGGAATGGCTTGTGATGGCTGACGCGCAGAAAATCTACGCCGAGGGCAACTACGAGTACCCGGTCGTCAAGGGCGCGACCATCGACCCGATCATCGCCGCGCTCGGCGAGCTGAAGGTCGATCCCATGCCGATTGCTGATGTGGTTCGCTATCGCAAGCAGGCGAGCGAACTTGTCGACAAGGTCGGCTACGACAATTAAGCGAGGAAGCGGCGCCTGCGTCATAGGCGCGGGCGGGGCGTAATGTTGAGCAGGGTCGGCTTGGGACGAAGTTTTTTCGGAGGAGGCGGCGATCGCGGTTGGGTCGTCTCCTCGGCGGTCGTCTCCGTGCTGGTTCTTGCGCCGGTCGTGTCGCTGGCGGTCATCGCTGCGCAGGGTTCGGGCGACCTGTGGCCGCATATTCTCGCATTCGTGCTGCCGGACGCGTTGCGCCAGACAGTCGTGCTGCTGCTCGGCGTTGGCGTCCTTGTCGTCGCCCTTGGCGCATCGCTCGCATGGGTGATGACGGCTTACGATTTTCCAGGGCGACGCATCTTCGACTGGGCGCTGCTGCTGCCGCTCGCCACGCCCACCTACATCGTGGCGTACGCCTACCTCGACCTGCTGCATCCCATCGGCCCGGTGCAGAGCGGACTGCGCGCCCTGCTGGGGATCAGCGATCCGCGCGGGTTGTGGTTCCCGGAGGTGCGGTCCATGGCGGGCTGCATCCTGCTTCTGAGCTTCGTGCTGTATCCGTACGTGTACCTCTCGACCCGCGCCGTTTTCCTGATGCAGGCCAGCAGCCTGCTTGAGGCCTCGCGCACGCTGGGGGCAGGGCGATGGCGCATGTTCTTTCGCGTTGCGTTGCCGTTGGCGCGGCCGGCCATCGCGGTGGGCGCCTCGCTGGCTCTCATGGAGGCGCTCAACGACATCGGCGCGTCCGAGTTTCTGGGCGTGCGCACGCTCTCCGTTTCGATCTATTCCACGTGGATCAACCGCTCAAATCTGCCAGGCGCTGCGCAGATCGCGCTGGCCATGCTGGTGATGGTGGTGTCGCTCGTGCTGCTGGAGCGCTGGGCGCGCCGTCGCCAGCGCTACGTCTCGCAGGCGCAACGCGCCCGGCGCGCGGCTCCGGTGCAACTCACTGGTTGGCGTGCGGTCGTCGCCGTGGCGTGCCTGTCGATGCCGGTGCTCATCGGCTTTGCGCTGCCGGCCCTGCACGTTGGCGCCGAGGCGCTGAAGCGGGTGCGCTTTGCGGGGGTGTCGCCGGAAATCTGGCAGGAGATCCTGAATACGGTCTCCATGGCCGCTGTGGCGACCGTGGCCGCTGTCACGCTGGGTTTCATTGTGGCCTACGCCGCGCGTCTGTCCCGGGCGCCGGTCGGCGGCGCGCTGCTGCGCGTGGCGTCGCTGGGCTACGCGGTGCCCGGCACCGTGCTCGCCATTGGTCTCATGACGCCGATTTTCACTCTGGACAATCTCATCGCTGACGGGCTTGAGGCGGTGTTCGGCGTTTCTGTCGGCCTGCTCATCTCGGGCTCGGGCGCCGCGCTGGTCTACGCCTACGTTGTGCGTTTTCTCGCGATATCGGCGGGCGGCGTGGAATCGGGCCTCGCCAAGCTCTCTCCTTCGCTGGATTCGGCGGCCAGGGCGCTGGGGGAGACGCCCGGCGGCGCCATGCGCCGCGTGCATCTGCCATTGCTGCGGCCTGCGCTGGGCGCTGCGGCCTTGCTTGTTTTCGTGGATTGCATGAAAGAGTTGCCTGCGACCCTGCTGCTGCGGCCGCTCAACTTTGAAACCCTTGCGACGCACCTCTACGGCGAGGCGGCGCGGGGCACTTACGAGGACGGGTCGGTGGCGGCCGCTTGCATCATCCTGGTGGGTCTCATTCCTGTCATCATCCTCGCCCGGCTTGGCCGGCGGCGACAGTTTTCCCACGACGCCAAGGGGCCGATGAACGAGGCCATGGCCCGGGAGATGCTGCTGGGCGATCCCACAACGGCTCGGGGGCGGGCGACGTCATGAGCGACTTCACGAAGGCGCTCGCCGCCGCGTCTCTCGACTTGCGGGGCGTGCGCCAGACCTTTGGCGCGACACTCGCGGTGGATGATGTCTCGCTCACAGTGGCGCCGGGCGAGACCGTCTGTCTGCTGGGCCATTCCGGCTGCGGCAAGACCACGCTGCTGCGCATGGTTGCGGGCCTTGAGCGCCCGACCGCTGGCCAGGTGTCCCTCGATGGGCGCGAAGTGGCCGGACCTTCGGTGTTCGTGCCGCCCGAGCAGCGCGGCGTCGGCCTGATGTTTCAGGATTACGCACTCTTTCCCCATCTGACGATTCTCGAGAACGTGACGTTCGGCCTCGCGCGCCTGCCGGCGGCCAAAGCCCGCGCCATCGCGGAGGCGGCGCTCGCGCGCGTCGGTCTGGCGCGATATGCGGGCGACTACCCGCACATGCTCTCGGGCGGCGAGCAGCAGCGGGTGGCGCTTGCGCGCGCGCTGGCGCCGCAGCCCGGCATCCTCCTCATGGATGAGCCGTTCTCCAACCTCGACCAGCGGATGCGCGAACGAATCCGCGAGGAGACAATGGCTCTGCTGCGCGAGAAGGGCGCCACGGTTCTCGTGGTCACCCACGATCCCGTGGAGGCAATGATGATCGCGGACCGAATCGCGCTCATGCGTTCGGGTCGGATCGTGCAGGCGGGCGCGCCGCGGGATCTCTATGAGCGGCCAGCATCGCTTTTCGCCGCGCGTTTCTTCTGCGATCTGAACGAGATCGCAGCGGTAGCCCGCGATGGGCGCGTGGAGACCCCGCTGGGCGTTTTCGCGGCGCCCCAGGGGGCCGGCGATGGGGATTGCGTGGTCGGCCTGCGCCCGGGCGATCTGACGTTTGTCGCCCCGGGGAGCGGGGTTGTGGACGGCGTCGTAGAGTCGCACCGTTTTCTTGGCGATTTTGATCTGGCGACAGTTGTCCTTGATGGGCTGGACAACCCCTTGAAGATACGCACGCTCCCCGGCAAGGGGCCCTCGCCGGGCGCCCGCGTTGGCGTCGCGGTCGTCCACAGCCAGGCTCTTGTGTTTTCCGCAGCTGGCCATTAGTCTAGCTGAAGCTTCGGCGGACAGTCGCGTTCGCTCGGGCTCAAGTTGTTCAAGTTACGCGGGCTTTCAGAATTTTGTTCTGAGACCGCCGTCTATTGCCTTCTTTTCAAAATTGTTTCGAGGAAATCATGATCAAGACGAAAAAACGCAAAGCCAAGCGTGGCTTCGCGGCCATGACCCCCGAGCGTCGCCGCGAAATCGCCCGCAAGGGCGGACAATCCGTCAAACCAGAAAACCGCGCCTTCGCGCAGAACCGTGAGCTCGCCGCCGACGCCGGCCGCAAGGGCGGCTCCCAGTCGCCGGGCAAGCGTCGTCGCCGGCGGGTCGTCGCGCGCCGTGTCGCAAAGGTTGATTCCGCAGCCGTTGCGAACGCGCCGGCGGAGATCGTCGCTGCGATCGCCGCCGCCGAGTCCCTGCGTCCGGTCGCAGCGGAGTAAGGGGCGAGCCCGGCGCCAGCTGGACCGCGCGCCACCTCCCCGGACGCCGAAGGCGATCCGGGGCCCCGCGCGCATCGAAGGGCGCCCACGTCCCCACCGCGTCATGCCGACGACGGTCGGCATCCACGACAGGCAAACGCTTCGGCCCTGCGGCCTGTCGTGGTTTCCGGCCTTCGCCGGAATGACGGCAAGGTGGGCGCCCCTCTCCCCACCGCGTCATCCCCGGACTTGATCCGGGGACCCAACGCCACAGCTGCTCGTCTGGGTGGCCGGGTCAAGCCCGGCCATGACGGCAAGGTGGGCGCCTGCTCCTGCGGGCGAGGACGCCCGCGGTCCACATTTCCGCAGCGTCATGCCGACGACGGTCGGCATCCACGATAGGCAAACGCTTCGGCCCTGCGGCCTGTCGGGGATTCCGGCCTTCGCCGGAATGACGGAGAGGTGGGCGCCTGCTCCTGCGGGCGAGGACGCCCGCGGTCCATATGCCCACCGCGTCATGCCGACGAAGGCAACAAGCGCCCCTTGCATCCACGACAGGCAAACGCTTCGGCCTTGCGGCCTGTCGTGGTTTCCGGCCTTCGCCGGAATGACGGCACTCTGGGCGCCAAAAGGACCGCCCGCGATGTCACATCAGCTTTTTCAGCCGTTCCGCGAGGGGTTTGGGTGTCGAGAGGGCGCGGGTGACGAGCCCCTGCAGGTCCGCGCCGATGATAGGATCGACCTCGATCTTCAATTGCCCGGCCTCGCGCAGGAAGTCTGGATCCTTCACCATGGCGGCGTAGGCGGCGATCAGCGCGTTGAGGCGCGCGGGCGGCACATCCGGCGTTGCCACAAGGGGCCTGCCAACCTCCGCGTTCGTGGCGATGAGTTCGAAGAGCTTGCGATCATCCTCCGTCTTCGCGAGATCGATCAGCAACGGCGGGCCTTGCAGGTCGGCCGGCTTTTTCAGCGCCGATTGCACCAGCACGACGATCTTGCCGTCGCGGATCCACTCGGGCTGCGTGGTTTTCCACGACGACCACGTGTTCCAGCGGCCCATGGATTCGCCGCGCTCCATGGCGAGGTTGATCTGGCTGCCGCCGGGATAGCCCGGCACGATCTTGATCTTCGTGCCCAGCAGCATGTTCATCAGGGTCGGCGAGATCACGCTTGTCGAACCGGCGCCGGACGCGCCGAGCACAAACTCCGTGGTCAGCAAGTCCTCGAACCGCTTCGCTGGCGCTGTGTGCCAGGCGACGAGGTTTTCCTGCGTGGGCGAGAGGGTGCCGATCCAGTTGAAGCGCGCCGCGTCGAACCTCACGCCCTCAAGGCCGACCGCCTGAAGCATCGGCAGGCTCGACACCATCACGCCCATGGCCGTGCCGTCGCGCGGCGCGACGTTGTAGAGATGGTTGGCCGCCACGAGGCCGCCGCCGCCGGTCATTGTCATGTGCAGCAGAGTGGGATTGCCGGGAATGAAGCGGCCCATGTGCCGGCTGACGAGTTTTCCGTGAATGTCGTACTCGCCGCCGGCCGCCGCCCAGTTCACGATGCGGACGTTCTGGCCCTTGTAGAAATCCGTGACAGGGTCCGCGCGCGTCGCCCCCGTGAGCGCGATCGTGAAGGCGGCTGCAATGGCTGCTCGCATCATGGTCTTATCCTCCCGCAGCCTCGCTCTGCGGCGGGCCGACGGGGGAGGATAAACCGGGCGCCGTCGCGTGTGAACGGGTCAGAGCCGGGCGATGAACGCGCCGAAGCGCATCAGCCCTTCCGGCCACGGGCCATGGCCTGAGCCGCTGTCCAGACGCCCGACTGTTCCGGCGTCGATCACATGGGCGCCCCAGTCGTAGCCAAGGTCGCTCATCTCCTCGAACGAGGCGTGCGGATCATCGCGACTGGCGACCAGCAGCGCAGGAAAAGGCAGCGGCCCGCGCGGCAGGCTGTCCATTGGCGCGCTGGATGACGGGTTCACCAGAAAGGCGCCCCGCACGCCGGCAAGCGCGCTGGTCTCCGCCGCGCGCACCACAGCGAGGGCGCCGTCGCCATGGGCCACCAGCACGATGGGCCGCGTCGCGCTTGCCACTGCCGCGTGGAGCCGGCTCGCCAGCGCGTCCGCAACCGCGCCGTCGAGCGCAGCGGCGATGCGCGTGGCCGTGGCGAGGCGGGACTCCCACCGGACCATCCAGTGATCCGCGTCCATGGCCTCCGGCCCCGCCAGGAAGAAAATGTCCGCCTCGCTTGTTCGCATGGGCCCTCGCTCAGATGCTGACGGATTAGCCGGATCGCCGGTCCGCGTCCACTTGCGCCCTTGCCGGCGCGCTTTCGTCGGCCCGCCCCCTCCTGTAAAGACAAAATCCTCACGCAAGCGGAAGGTTTTGGCGCCATGCCGGACGACGAAACGATCAACCCGACCATCGACCTTATGGCGCGGCGGCGGTCCGCGCCGCCCCTGACCATGACAGGCCCCGGCCCCGACGCGCGCCAGCTCGAAACCCTGCTCACACTGGCGGCCCGCACGCCGGATCACGGCAAGCTTGCGCCATGGCGGTTCATCGTGTTTCAGGGCGAGGCGCGCGAGCGCGCGGGCGCAGTCTTCGTCGAGGCCTTTGCGGCGAAGAACCCGGGCGCGAGCGCCGACCAGCTCGAGATCGAGCGCAAGCGATTCCTCCATGCGCCGCTTGTCGTTGGCGTTGTCTCCACCGCCGCGCCGCACGCAAAAATTCCGGAGTGGGAGCAGGTGCTCTCCGCAGGCGCGGTGTGCATGAACCTGACGCTCGCCGCCAACGCCATGGGCTTTGTGTCCGCCTGGCTCAGCCAGTGGATTTCCTACGACCGCGCGGTGCTCGACCGGCTGGGCGTGGCGCCCCATGAGAAGGTCGCAGGCTTCATCCACATCGGGCGGCGGACGGGCGCGGTGGAGGATCGTCCCCGCCCGGCGCTCGCCGATGTCGTCACCCATTTCTGAACGGGAGGGCCGCACGTGATTTTCTTCGAGCCGCACAAGCGTGATCGCGCCATGTTTCCGTGGGATCCGTTCAAGGCGATGATCGCCCCGCGCCCGGTGGGCTGGATCTCCACGCGCAGCCGCGACGGGCTTGTGAACCTCGCGCCGTACTCGTTCTTCAACGCGTTCTCCGCGGATCCGCCGCTGGTGGGCTTCTGTTCGGAGGGGCCCAAGGACAGCGCCACCTTCGCGGAGGAGTCCGGCGAGTTCGTGTGGAACATGGCGACGTGGGATCTGCGCGAAAAAATGAACATGACCTCCGCGCCGCTGGAGCGCGGACACAGCGAGTTCGACCACGCCGCGCTTGAGACCGCGCCGTGCGTTCTGGTGAATGCGCCCCGCGTGGCGGCGTCCCCGTGCGCGCTGGAGTGCAAGGTCACGCAGATCGTCCGCCTCGTCGACAAGGACGGCGCCACGACGGATCGCCTCCTCGTGCTCGGCCAGGCCATCGGCCTGCATGTGGATGAGCGATATGTGAAGGACGGGATGCTCGATCTCGTCGCCATCAAGCCCATCGCCCGCTGCGGTTATCAGGATTACACGGCCATCGACCGGCTGTTCCCGATCAAGCGTCCGGCAGGGGCCGGCAACGCTGGCGGCGGCGGCTGAGCGATCAGGCCATCCGCGAAAGCACGCGCCGCGCCCACGCCAGATGGGCGCGGTCCACCATCGCGCCGTCCACGGACAGCACGCCCGCATCCGGCGCCGCCGCGAAGGCGTCCGCAATGCGCTGCGCCCGCGCCGCTTCGTCCGGGGAGGGCGCGAACGCCTCGTTGATGATCGCCGCCTGATCCGGGTGGATCGCGAGTTTTCCGCAAAAACCGTCCCGGCGCGCTTCCGCGCATTCCCGCCGCAGGCCCACCAGATCACGGTGATCGCGGAACACCGCGTCGAACGCGGGCAGGCCGGCGCCGACGGCGGCGAACAGCGCCATATTGCGCGCGAGAAGAAACGGCGGCGTGAAGCGGCCGTCCACCCGGTTGGCCTGGGCGCCAAGATCCGCCGCAAGATCCTCCGCGCTCCACGCCAGCCCAATCAGCCGGCGGCTGGACCCGGCGTAGGTTCCCAGCCGGAACAGGGAGCCCGCCGTCTCCGTAGCCAGCGGCACTATGCCGATGGCGCCGTCATCCAGTCCGCTCTCGGCCTCCCGCACCGCGAGCTTCACGGCGAGGTGCTGAACGTCGTCGCCGCCGCGCGCCTTCGGCAGCATGATCGCGAACGGGCGTTGCGGCGCCACCGCGTCGAGGTCCGCCTCGATGTGCGGGGTGTCGAGCCCGTTGACGCGCACCATGAGGCGAGGACCGCCGCTGCGCGGTTGCGCGTGAGCAAGGGCGAGCGCCTGCGCCGCGGCTTCCCGGGCGGCGGCCTTGGCGGTGGGCGCCACCGAATCCTCCAGATCAAGCACCACCGCATCGGCGGCGCTCGCCAGCGCCTTCTCGATCTTGCGCGGCTGGTCCGCGGGCGCGAACAGAATGGAACGCATCGATCTTGCTCCCGACGCTTGCGGCCGCATGGTCTCGCTTAAGCGTCCGTTCACCATACCATGGCACGCTGGCTTCGGGTCCGCCTCTGTGAGTTTCCGACGGGCCTGATTGAGAGTTGCGTAATGTTGGTTCGTAAATTGCTCGCATGGGCCGCTGAGGCCCCGCCAAATGAACGCGCGCCGGCCGCCGCCGCCCTGGCCCGCGCCCTGATGGACCGGACCCTCCTGCCTGTCGAGCAGGATGAGGCCGAAATGGCGCTCACCGTGCTCGCCGACGACTCCTCGCCGCTTGTGCGTCGGGCCCTCGCCGCCGAGTTGGCGCCCCGCGCGGACGCGCCGCGTCATATCCTCCTCACCCTTGCGCACGACCAGACAGATGTGGCGGAGCCCATTCTCCGGCAGTCGGGGGCGCTGTCCCCGGCCGAGCTGATCGATTGTGCGCGTATGGGCGGCGCGCCCGCCCATATGGCCATCGCCAGCCGCGCCGACACTCCGCCCGCCGTGTGCGCCGCGCTGGCGGACGCCTGCGGCCGCGAGGCGGCGCTGTCGCTGCTCGCCAACGCTGGCGCGCACTGCGACGGCGCGACCCTCGGCCGGCTTACAGAACGCTTCTGCGATGACGTCGAGGTGCGCGAAGCCCTGCTGGCGCGCGAGGATCTGCCCCCGGCGTCCCGCGCCGCGCTGGTGGATGCGACGGCCAGCGCCTTGCGGGCGCTCGTCATGGAGCGCGGCTGGATGAGCGGGGAGCGGGTGGAGCGCGCCGTTCGGGAAGCCAGCGACCAGGGCGTGGTCGCCGTGCCCCGGGACGGGCAGGACGAGGCGCTCGCCCTTGTGCGAAGCCTGCGCGGGCGCGGACGCCTCACCCCGGCGCTGCTGCTGCGGGGGATCCTCAGCGGCGACCAGATGCTGCTTGCCGCGGCTCTCGCGGAACTCGGCGGCGTGGATTTCGCCCGCGCTCAAGGGTACGTGGCCGCGCCGGAAGGCCCCGGCTTCGCGGCCCTGTGCGCCCGGGCTGAGCTGCCGGAAGCCCTCGTGGAGGTGTTTCGGGCGGCGGCCCTCGCGGCGCGCCGCTGGCGCAACGAATCTGACGTCATCGAGGGCGGCCGTCTCATACGCGAGATCGTCGATCCCGTGCTCGCAGCCGCCGAGAAGGCGGCGCCCGGGCCGGCCGGCGACGGCGCCCCGGTTGTGGCGCTGCTGCGGCGCCTCCAGTCCGAGGCCATTCGCCGGGAGGCGCGCAATTTCCAGCACAAGGTGCGGGAGATTCCTCTCACGGTGGACGTGCGCGGACGGCCCCAGACCGCAGAGTCTGTGCTTCAGCGGCGCATTGCGTCGCTTTTCCGGGCGCCCCGCGCGGCCTGACGCCGAGAGCGAGAAGAATGAAAACCGTATTTCATTCAGAAGCTTGCGAATATTATCACAAGTTCATTGCAAGCCCCGCCTGTGTCTTGAGCGCAACAGTGACCAGGCTATAGACACTTGAGCGAGACTTTTAGCTCGCTCAAGGCGACGTTTTAGTTATCTTGGATGCTGCGAACGGACATTCGGCCGTGAGCGCTTGCCTGGTTCCGCACTTTTGAAGGGGGGCGGGCGGGAATCAAAGGAAAGCGACGGCGCCGGGGCAACGCCCCCGCGGGCTGAAGCAGATCCGATTTTTTTGGAGGTTTCTATGACGTTCACCAAGAGCATTCTGCTCGGCTCCGGCGCGGTTCTGATGGCCGCCGCCACCGCCCAGGCCGCCGACCTGCCGTCGCGCAAGGCCGCTCCGGTTGAGTACGTTCGTGTTTGTGACGCCTACGGCGCCGGCTTCTTCTTCATCCCCGGCACGCAGACCTGCCTGCGCATCGGCGGCCGCGTTCGCGCGGATTATGCGTACTACGCCGCCAGCGATGTGAAGACCAGCATGACGACCGCGGGCGTTCCCGTTGTCGGCACGGACAAGGACGCCCAGCACACCCTCGGCTGGGAAGCCCGTGGCCGCATCTCGTTCGACGCGCGCACGCAGACCTCCTGGGGCACGCTGCAGACGGTCGCCCTGCTGCGTTTGAACCGCACCAGCGGCTTCTTCCAGAACGCGGCTGGCACGGGCGCCAGCGGCACTGGCACGACGCTTGAGGCCGCCTTCGTTCGCTTCGCGGGCTTCACCTTCGGCGCCGCGGCGGACAACTTCGTCTATATGCCGGGCCTGACCTACGCCGCCGCCAACTGGGGCTCCTTCGCCAGCGGCGCGAAGCAGATCGCCTACACCCACACCTTCGGGGGCGGTCTGTCGGGCACCATCGCCCTGCAGGACTACTCCGACACCGGCAACGGATATGCTGCCGATGGGACGGCTCTCCCTGCGGGGGCCGGTACCGCTGCAGCGGTCGCGGCCCTTGGCACGAACTATGTCCACAAGAGCATCCCGCAACTCGTTGCTCGCCTGCAGTGGACCCAGGGCTGGGGCAACATCGCCCTCATGGGCGCCATGGCGCGTCCCGATTTCGCCAACAACGTGGTTGATACGGGCCTCGCAGTCGCCGACAACGTTCGCGCCCGTGGCACGTTCGACAAGAGCGCGTCCGTGTGGGCCATCGGCACAGGCGTGACGATCAACCTGCCGATGCTGGCGTCTGGCAGCGCCCTGTACCTGACCGCGAACTACGCCAACGGCATGACCGAGTACACGACGCGCTTCACGTCGTTCAACCGGACGGACTACGCGCGCGGCGCCGGGTTCTCCATGAACCACCCGAGCATCGTGCTGTCCCAGGACGCGGCTGGCGCCGATCGCGTAGACACGGTCAAGTCGTGGAACGTTGCGGCCATGCTCCAGCACTTCTGGGCGCCGCAGTGGCGTTCGGTGGCCTTCGTGTCGTACGGCAGCCTCGACGCTCCGGCGAACGCCAAGGCCGCTGCGTGGAACGGAACGTCCGCGTTCGGCGACGCCACTGTGATGAGCGTCGGCAAGCAGCTCGCCTGGTTGCCCGTCCGCGACTTCGAGATCGGCGTGGAAGTGATGTACAGCCGCGTCTCGCAGGACGTGCGCTACAGCACGACCGCGGCGCCTGCTGCCCCGGTTCTCGTCAACACCAAGCAGACGGATGGCATCTTCATGGGCCGTCTGCGCGTCGAGCGTAACTTCTGATCCAGATTGGGCCCGGTTCGCCGGGTCCGGTCAACGCGCGGGGCGGCTTCGGCCGCCCCGTTTGCGTTTTTGGGACGCGGGCGGTCCAGCTTGGCGCCCACCGTGCCGTCATTCCGGCGAAGGCCGGAATCTCCGACAGGCCGCAGGGCCGAAGCGTTTGCCCGCCGTGG
This sequence comes from Hyphomicrobiales bacterium, assembly GCA_027484655.1. Taxonomy (GTDB): domain Bacteria; phylum Pseudomonadota; class Alphaproteobacteria; order Rhizobiales; family Beijerinckiaceae; genus Terripilifer. The sequence continues at coordinate 28,817 of JAIXSM010000009.1, forward strand.
ATGCAAGGGGCGCTTGTCGCCTTCGTCGGCAGGACGTGGCGGGGAGATAGGCGCCCACTTTGCCGTCATGGCCGGGCTTGACCCGGCCACCCAGACGAGCAGCTGTGGCGTTGGGTCCCCGGGTCAAGTCCGGACATGACGTTGCTGCAAGGTTGGCGCCCAGCGTGCCGTCATTCCGGCGAAGGCCGGAATCTCCGACAGGCCGCAGGGCCGAAGCGTTTGCCCGCCGTGGATGCAAGG
>JAIXSM010000041.1 GCA_027484655.1 Hyphomicrobiales bacterium
CGCGTCATGGCTGCCGTAGCGCAGCGCGGTTGTTTCAATGGCGTGGAGGATTTCTGGGGAGGCGCGAACCGCCCTCGGGGTGACCCGCGCAGCAATCTCGCTGGAGGCGACATCATCCTCGTCCGATTGCGGCGCGGCAAAGAGAAAGAGGCGGTCGGTTTGCGCGGAGCCATCACCTGAGAAGGAGCGAAGCGTGCTCGCATCCTCTGCGGTGTTGATCAGTCGGCCATCCGGGCCGACCGAGAAGATGAAGCCGTCAGCCCAGGCCTCTGGCGCGGAACAGACGCCGGTACCCAAGGCAATGGCGACAGCGAAAGCGCTGTCAGTTATCCGTGACCAGAACCGGCCCAGTCCGGGGTGCGTCGATGCGCCCAGGCGCAGCGTGGCGCTCACGTCCACCTTCTTCGAGCGGAATGCTGACGCTCTTGCAGCCCATCTCGGCGAGGAAGCTGACGAGGCCGACGATAGTCTTGAACTCGCGCACCTTGAGATAGCTGCGGCTGGTGACAAGCATCTTGTCTGCACGCCCGTCTTCCGCGACGGCGCGCACAACCCAAGTACCGTACCAGCTGTTATGGCGCTTCTCGCCTGCCTCCTTGCAGACCACCTCGAGGAGGTAGCCGTCGGCCAGGAGGCCGCGCAGACCGTCTTCTGTAACCACATTCGGGGCTTCTTCTATCATGGCCTTCCCTTGGGTCCTTTTCCTGCCTGAGGTGCAGCATCAGTCCCACGGGGTCGCAACACCGTGGGCGATACAAGACAACATGAATGATAGCAAGGCAATAATATTGAGTTGACGCAGATCGCCTTGCTCTGATAGCAGTGCTACAGGACGACATTACAACATTAAAGGCGCGAAAGGAGTTTTGCCCTGCACATGTTCTGTGCGCGCGAAGCAGCCTTCGTGCTGCTCGCCATGGTGGCATGGCCTCAGGACGCTCTGGCCTCCCCCTGTGTGCCCCCAGAGCGCCCCTACCTGCCCTCGACTCCGGAAGACATGCGTGCCTATGCCGTCCTCCTGAGGGCGGATTTCGAAGGCTACATCGCGGGGGTTCAGGACTACTTCCGCTGTCTCGATGCAGAGCGTGCGCGCGCGTTTGCCGAGGCGCAGGAAGTCAGCGCCGAGTACGGGCGGTTTCTTGAAGCCGTCGAATAAGTGACCTGTATGACTTCCTCGGGGGAAAGGCACCAGTTTGGTGCATGAACCACCCTGCGAGCGAGGTTCCACGCCGGATGGCTTGCACGACCAAGAGCACAACATGCGCTGATTAAATCCGATTGCTGTCGTAAATGTTGTATTGTATCGGACGTGTAACTTTGCAGGGAGTCGATACATGAAGGTGCCAATACGATCACTCACAGCCCTGGGGGTAGCGCTTGCGGCAATCCTGCCGGGCACGGCTTCCGCCCAGAGCTACCAGGTTGATTGCGCCATCCTCCTCTGCCTCGCGGGTGGCTGGCCGGCTTCAGCGCCATGCGCTCATGCACGTGCTGTCTTCATCCAGCGGATCACGCCCTGGCCAATCGAGCCACCGCTCCAAATCTGGCGCTGTCCGATGGGAGTGGCGTTCGACGGCCCTGCACCGCTTTCTCCAATGGAACGGCTCTACGACATCACCTTCAAGGCCGAGCAGGCGATCAGCGTGCCGGATCCCACAGTTCCTCTCGTCCCGGTTCAAGCTGACGAGCGTGCAGACGTCGATATCTCGGGTGACGAATTCGACTTCGTCAGGAGCATCCGGGTCTATCACATCCAGTTCAGCCAGCGCCAAAATCGTGATGGCGATTGCATCCGCTCTGACAGCACGCGCCTTGGTTCCTACGGCACCCAAGGAGACTATCACTGGGCACGTTCGAGTGTGGCCCAGGTTCCTACGGCATCTGACCTTCCTCGCCCTGGGGGCTGCGGATCCGTCAGCTACCGATCGGTCTTCGTCGATTGGCGGGACCATGCCGGCAACTACGGCTTCGAAGAAGTCCGATACTGAACCCTCCCCGGGCCAGCGTCGCGTTGGCCTGTTCCTTTAGCCACCTGCACCGGAGGCTGTGCACCGAACCCAAAAAGGGAAACGACGCCAGACCGAAAAGCCTGACGCCGCGCTAGATAAAACCCCTGACACGGTTCTTCTAGCGCAGTGTCTGAACGTCTTCAACCAGCAAAGTATTCTTGCTGGCAAAAATGTTGTTTGCTCTCGGTATGGCGTCGGATCCCTTTGGAGACCCGACCATGGAACCAACGACCGGTCTGATCCTGCGACGGATCACCCAAACAGACCTTTCCGTATCCGCGCACAAGCTGGCAACGCTCATCCTGGATGGGATAGCGTGGAAGGACGGCTACAACGGCCTTTCCCGCGGTACGGCCGCGTTCACGCTCACCACGTTGGCAGAGAAGATGGACGTGTCGCGTCAGTATCTGAGCGTCTTGCTGAGAGAACTCGAAGCATCGAGCCTGAAACTCGAGCGTGAGAAGCCGAACGGCAAGTTCGCGCCCTGGCTCTTCCACTTTGCAGCCTTTGATCAGAGCGACGGCCCCCACGATGTCGTGTCAAAGGGAGACGACAGATCACTATCTAGAGAAGAATCTCACAAAACTATATTCTCAGGGCATATCAACATCGATGAAGCGCCCAACGTGTTCCGAACATGTTGGGCCGAACTGATCAAGGCCGCAAAGACGGCACTGCCCTGCTGGAACGTTGACACACAGGCCATCTGGGAGCGGTTTCTCGCGTTCAACCGTGCTCGCGGCAATGCCCGCGTTCCGGCTGGATACTTGCTCGGGTTCATGCGCCGTTGGCGGACCGGTTCGTCAAGCAAGGCTCCAAAAGCTTCATCGCAGCCGGAGCCACTGGCCAAAGAAGATCCCAAAATGCAGAAGCTCCATGATCACATCCGGGCGGCACCGAGCGCCAACCGGCAGTTTCATGCATCAGATCTGTGCAGGCTGATCGGTCAGGCTGCATATGATGCTCGTGTCCTTGATGTCGTCCGGCGGTTTGGATGCCCAAGGTTCGCAGCAATTCTCGCGGTGCATGGAAAGGCAGTATTGGCGGGGGAGATTTCGAGATGATATTGATGTCGCGGATCGGCCTGAGCGCTATCGATCAGTCCGACCGTCGCGTAGTCCTGAACTCTGAGGTGCGGCGCGTTCGATGCGACTTGCGACTAAAGTGACGTTTGCTCTTGAGCCTGTGCCCGATGATGCGGTGCGCGCTCGTGGGCGGGGTAGAGCGGGTTGTCAGAGATCACCCGCACGGGCGGGCAGTCCGCTGTTGACGATACTCTCCAGACGCTTGGCCACCAGTACAATACAGTGTTCCGAAAAGGCGCCACAACATATGGGGCGGAACGCCAATTATGGGCATCGGCGTCCACTGGGTTCTTGTGCGTGAAGTGTTCGCCAAACGTTGGATCACTCGCGTGACTTGGGCCCTGTCATGCTGAAAAGGCCCATCACTTGGTCCACCATTGTGGCGGTACGAAGGTCTACTTGCGCCACGCTCCATCTTTCGGCCGTAGCGCGTTCAGTGTTTAGCTTCAGGCCATTCTTGTAACCTACCTCACGGCCACCGCTGTCGGTACGGTCACGCTTTTCCTGGAAGCTCTTGTTCCCAAGGGCGCCGTTAAAGCCCGAGATCGTCAGATTTCCCAACTTGTGAACGTGTGTTTCTTGAAGGGCCTTGGCCTTTGCCGCATCGCCGTCAGCGATCAGAGTCACCCATGACCGGGGGATATTCTCGCCCTGAGGAAAGATGTGTTCGATGGTCCACACAAAGATCTTGCCTTCGTACTTCCAAAGGTCAACCCAAGTTTCCTTGGTCATGCCTTGCTCAGCCAAGGAGCAAAGCACAAACCTAGTGACCCCGGCATTTTCCTCGTAGATGGCACCTTCCAGCTTGGTGCGGAAGATTTCATCACTGGCCGACACGGCAAGCAATTCCTCACGGATTGCCTTAACCACAGCCGCACCCGACAGGTCTACGACCTTGTCTATCGTGCCCATGAACAAACGCGTTAAGTCGCGAGTGGGTGGTGTGTCAGTGAGATTGCGTCGGACAAAAAAGCAGACCAGAAGCTGTGCGATTTCTTCGAGTTGCGCCAGATCGATGCCCAGCTGCTCACGACGCACGAGCAGGTAAAGCATCAAAAGGTATGAGGGAGCGCCCTGAATGCGGTCCAAGTCCTTCAGCGGCTTGTCCAGCCGGGTCCAACTTTCATCCGCGTTTCGAGACAACATCAGTGCATAAAGCTGCCCCGCAGCACGAAGAGCCTGCAGGTGGTGTTTGGCATCCTGATTGATCAGCTTTTCGTAGATTAGAATCAGGTTCGACCGTGTAGCCACGGGGCCAAGGGGGTCCTTCTTTTTGTCGGCATCATTGCGGAAGGGTGCATTCAGCGAATCCTTAAACGCATTATAGTATTGCCGGAAGAAGCGTTCTTGGACGCTGTAGTCGTCACCCAAATAGTCTAACAGCTTGTTCCAGACGCCAAAGTAGTGGTCCACCTTGCCCGGCTCAGTGGTCTCCAGTCGTGCCAGCAGCTTGTTCTTGATGAGGTCAATCGCAGAGAGAGGCATCCCTCGGTTATTGAGTGACTCGAACAGCGTGTACGCATCGGCATGACTAGCCACCTCGATCTTCACCAAACTGGACTTGCCCGACTTTTGTGGAGAGCGTTTAGCTCAC
>JAIXSM010000045.1 GCA_027484655.1 Hyphomicrobiales bacterium
CAGCCGGGATGATCGCGGCGGATTGTCCGCGCGGCCCGGGCCGCCCGCCGGCAATCGGCGAAAAGAGCAAAGCACGTGGCGCCGGAGCCGGACATGCGCGCAAGCCGCGCCCCGGGCGCAGCGGCGAGCACCGCGAGGACATGGCCGACAACAGGCGCCAGGACGCTTGCCGCATCCTCCATGTCATTGCGAGCCTTACGCAATTTGGGAGCGAGTTCCTCGAACGCCTCGCCCGACTGGATGTCCGGATGCTTGCCGAAGGGAGACGTCTCGCCCGGCGCAAGGCCGATCTCGCGAAACACCGCGGGAGTGGACAACGCAACGCCGGGGTTTACGAGCACGGCGAACAGGGACGGGAGGGCGATAGGCGGGCCAACCAGTTCGCCGCGCCCGCGCATCATCCGCGCGCGGGGATCGAGACACACGGGCACGTCGGAGCCGGTCGCCTCGGCGGCGGCGCGCACACGGGCGTCGTCCAGCGCCATGGCGTTCAGGCGCGCGAGAAGCCGCAGCGCCGCAGCAGCATCCGCCGAGCCTCCCCCCACGCCCGCAGCGGCCGGGAGACGCTTGACGAGGCGAAAACGCCCCGCGCGCAGGCCCGGCGCGTTTTGCGCCAGCAGGCGGGCCGCCTTGAGCACGGAGTTGTCCGCCAGCGGCCCGATGGCGCCGGCGCCCGGCCCGTCGATGACGAGCGAAAGCTCGTCCGCCGGCTCCAGCGTCAGCAGGTCATGCACGCCAGCGAAGGCGACCAGACTTTCGAGATCGTGGTACCCATCCGCGCGACGTCCGCGCACATGCAACGTCAGATTGACCTTCGCAGGCGCCCTCTCAACGAGCGCGCCATCCTGCCGCCCCTGCGCCATCGGATCACCCGCCGGAGCGCGCCGGAGTCGCCTCGGCGGCGGGCTTGGACGGATCGTCCTCCAGACCGACCTCGATCTTGCGCAAGATCTTGGGCAGATCCTCCGGCTCGGGGTTGAGGTCGCGGGCGTGGTTCCACTGGAAACGAGCCTCCAGCTTGCGGCCCACGCGCCAGTAGGCGTCGCCGAGGTGGTCGTTGATGACCGGATCGGCGGGCTTCAGCTCGACCGCGCGCTCCAGCTCGCGCACGGCGTCCTCGTACTTGCCGAGTTTGTAATAAGCCCAACCAAGCGAATCGACGATGTAGCCATCCTCCGGACGCAGATCGACGGCCCTGCGCAGCATCTGGAAGGCCTTGTCCAGATTCACGCCCTGATCGACCCACGAGTAACCAAGGTAGTTGAGCACCAGCGGCTGGGAGGGGTTCAGCTCCAGCGCGCGGGTGAAATCGGCTTCCGCCAGCGGCCACTGCTTCGAGCGCTCATAGGAGACGCCGCGGAAGTAGTACGTCGTCCAGTCGACCCGGCCTGTCTTCTCCGTCAGCGCGATGGCGCGGGTGTAGGTCGCGGCCGCATCGGCGAAAAGCTTGCGGGAGCGCTGGAGATTGCCAAGCGCCAGCAGCGCTTCAGGGTCCATCGGATCGCGGGCGACAAGCCGTTCCAGGTGGGCCTGCGCCTCCTCCTTGCGCTCCAGCGTCTCCAGCACCTGTCCGATCTGCAATTCGGCGGAGGTCCGCAGCGGCGACGTCGCCGGCATGCTCTCGTACACCTCTATGGCGCGCTCACCCTGCTTGATGCGCTCGTAGAGATCGCCAAGGCTGACAATCCCCAGCGCGTGATCGGGCGCAAGGTGAAGCGCAAGGCGCAGGTAGATGATCGAGGCGAGTTCATCGCCCTCGCGCGCGTTGGCCGCGCCCAGCCCGTAAAGCACCTCAGCTGCGCCGGCGATGGCCGTGGAGACCGCCGGCTCAAGCGAACGGCCCGCCTCCAGTCGCTCAATGGAATCCGTGATGATCGGGTGACGGGGAAGCGCCTCGTCGAACGACTTCAGGATGTTGAGCGCCTCGTCGCGGCGGCCTTGCCGGGCCTCGAACCGGGCGTAGGCGTCCACGAGGCGAAGCGTGTTCTTGTCGCCCTGGTAAGCCGCGCGCAGGCGCCGACCTGCCTCCTGCGTGCGCTTCGACACGTCGGCGATGAGGCCTGCGTGATAGTCGCGGAACAGGGTGAAGTTGCGTTCGCTGAGGCGGTCCGCCGCCTCCATGGCCTTCTGGTACTCGCCCACGGCGGCGAAGCTCCACGCTGTGAGCAGGATCGCCGTGACGTCGCCGCGCCGGGTGTTGCCGCCCCGCGCCAGATGGGAGCGGGCGGAGGTGAAGCTGCGCTGCTTGATGGCGCGCACGCCCAGCGCCAGGTGTGCAAGGCCGTTCTTGGCGTCCTGCCGCACCAGCCGCTCGGCCAGCGAAAACGCCTGCGGCATATCGCCGTTCGAAAGCGATGCGACGAAGGCGCGCTCGATGAGGACCACATTGCGGGGATCTGACCGAAGCGCCTCGCGGAAAAAGGCGGCCGCCGCCCGCGTGTCGCGCTGGGAGCCGGCGATCAGCGCGGCGAGATAGTTGCCGGAATGGGTTCCGCCAAGCTCGACCGGCTTCTGGGCGAGGACGGACGCGGGCGCGCCCTCACGCGCCTGCGCCAGTGGCGCGAGCGCGAGCACAAAGGCCATGCAAAGGCCGACGCGGCGGATGAGGGAAGCGCGACGCGCACCGGGAACGGGCGCCGCCGAGCGCTTCAATGAATTGTGTGGAAACACGTTAGCCGTCTCTCTCCTGCCGCTGCCCGGAGCAAGCGCTGGTCGCTGCGTCATCCGGACCGGGCGGCGCAGAATCCATCCGAACATGGCCCTTTTGCGGGCGCGGGGCAAGCGCGCCCAATGGCGCAAAACGATCCGCAAGCCCCTTGCGGGGACGCGCCCGCAGCGTCGCGCCGCCTTGACGGGGTCCACGGCGCCCCCCAGAACGTTGCCGCCGTCCCGCGCCGGATCAAACCTCCAGATGACACACGCCAGCCCACCGCCGCGCACAACCCGCCGCCTTTCGGCGGACGCGCGCGCCATCGCGGACGCTGGGGCGGTCCTGCGAGCGGGCGGACTCGTCGCGTTTCCCACCGAGACGGTTTACGGCCTTGGCGCGGACGCCACGTCCGACACGGCGGTCGCCAGCATCTACGCCGCCAAGGAGCGGCCAAGCTTCAACCCGCTCATCGCCCACACGCCCGATCTTGCGACGGCGCAGACGCTGGGCGTGTTCGGACCCGACGCCATCGCCCTCGCCCGGGCGTTCTGGCCGGGACCGCTGACGCTGGTCGTCCCCGCCAGCGCCGACTGCCCGGTGAGCCTTCTCGCCCGGGCGGGGCTCGACAGCGTGGCGATCCGCGCGCCAGACCATCCCGTGGCCCGCGCGGTCCTCGCAGCGGCGGGCGTGCCCGTGGCGGCGCCGTCCGCGAACCGTTCGGGAAAGGTGAGCCCCACCACCGCCGACCATGTGACGGGCGACCTCGACGGGCGGGTGGACATCATTCTGGACGGCGGCGCCTGCGCGGTGGGCGTCGAATCCACCATCGTGTCGTGCCTCGATGGCGGGGTTCGCATCCTGCGACCGGGCGGCGTGTCGCGGGAGATGATTGAGGCGGCTCTTGGCCGCCCCGTCCCCGCCGGCCCCGCGCATCCCTCCAGCGAGGCGCCGCTGGCCCCCGGGATGCTTGAATCCCACTACGCGCCAAAAGCACGCGTCCGGCTCAACGCCACGGCGCTTGCGCCGGGCGAGGCCGCCCTCGACTTCGCCGGCCAGCTCGCGGGCGCCGGCGGGCCGCGCCTTGACCTGTCGCCCGCCGGCGATCTGGCGGAGGCCGCGGCCAACCTCTTCGCGCACCTGCGACGTCTCGACGCGACCGGCGCGCCCGCCATCGCCGTGGCGCCGATCCCCCCGGACGGTCTTGGCGAGGCGATCAACGACCGGCTCGCGCGGGCGGCGGCGCCCCGTGGGACGTGACGTCATGCAGCGGCGTTTATGCTATCCTGCGTCTGATCCGTCAGGGAGGGTCTCATGATCGTTTGCCTTCGTCTGCTTGTCGTCGTTGCGGGCGTGACGCTCGCCGGATGCACCTCGACCCAGACGCGTCTGGCCGGCGCGGGCGTGGGCGCGGGAGCCGGCGCCGTGGTGGCCGGCCCCATCGGCGCTGTCGCTGGCGGCGTGATTGGCGCGGTGACGGCGCCCGCCATCGCCAGGCCGGGGCGGGAGGGCGTCCATTGATGGATGCGAACACCCCGTGGGACGGGCGCCCCTGGGCCACCGCCAAAGGCGCGTCATCACGCACAACGAAAGTGGAGGCTTAATGCCCAAACGCCAGAGCATCTATTCTGACGCGTTCAGCCACGGAAACCCGATTCCCGCCGCCTGCCGGGTCGGCGACCTGTTGATGACCGGCATCATCAATGGCGTTGTGAAGGGCGAGCCGCCCGGCGACCTGCGCGCGCAATGCAAGCTGATGTTCGAGCGTGTGCGCGCGATCATGCGCGACGCCGGCGGCAGCACGGACGACATCGTTAAAGTGAACGTCGCCTTCACCGACGTCACGCGCCGGGAAGAGATCACCGACCTGTGGGTGGAGTTCTTTCCCGATCCGGCCAACCGGCCGGTGCGTCATTCGGTTCAGGCGGAACTCGACCGCGGCAAACTGGTTCAGTGCGATATCATCGCGGTGATGGGCTGATTTTCTCATAGGAGGGCATTGATGGATCGCAGACAGTTTCTTGCCGTGCTGGGCGGCGGTGGCGCATTCGCGTTCGCGGGGCCTGCGGCGGCCGCGGAGACGGCGACGGTGGTGCGCTACCCGGACCGGCGCTCCGGCGTTGTTTTCGTGTCGCTGGGCAAGAAGCGGCTCTATCTCACGCGCGGCGACGGCACGGCGCTGAGCTGGCCGGTCGCGGTGGGCAAGCCCGGGCAATCATGGAAAGGCGCGACGCACATCGTCAGCAAGCATGTGTCCCCGGCCTGGCAGGCGCCTGCGTCCATTCGCGGCGGCCGCGGCCTCGGCCCCGTGATCCCGGGCGGTGCGCCGGACAATCCCATGGGCGCGCGGGCGATGATGCTGGAGAAGGAAGAAATCGCCATCCACGGCACATCGCCGTCCATGCGCGGCTCCATCGGCTCGGCGGCGTCGGCGGGGTGCATCCGCATGCTGAACGAGCACATCATCGAGCTTTACGACATGGTGAACGTCGGAACCCCGGTGATCGCCGTCGCCTGAACCGCGATCAGAGCCATGTGCGGACGCTTCGCCATCACCCTGCCGCCGGAGGCCGTGCGCGCGTACTTCCAGTACGTGGAGCAGCCGAATTTTCCGCCGCGCACGAACATCGCGCCGACGCAACCCGTGCCCATTGTGCGCCTTGCGCGCGATGCGGACGGGGCGCGGCGTCGTCACTTCGCTCTGGCGCGCTGGAGTTTTCTGCCCGCCTTCGTGAAGGATCCGAAGGAGTTTCCGCTCGTCATCAACGCACGCTCGGAAACGGTCTTCGACAAGGCGAGCTTCCGCAACGCTGCGCGGCGGCGCCGCTGCATCTTCATCGCCGACGCGTTCTACGAGTGGCGGCGCTTCCCCAAGCCTGCGAAAGGCAAGGCGCCGCCAGCGCAACCCTTCCTCATCCGCCGCCGGGACGGCGCGCCCATGGCGCTCGCCGGGCTGTGGGAAACGTGGGTTGGGCCAAATGGCGAGGAGGTCGACGGCGCCTGCATCCTCACCACGGATGCGAACGCGCTCATGGCGAGCGTGCACGACCGCATGCCCGTGATTCTTGAGCGCGATGACTTCGACGCGTGGCTCGAGTGCGACGAAACGGACGTCAGCGCGGCGGTTCGGCTCATGAAACCCTGCGCGGACGACGTGCTGGAAATGTGGCCGATCTCCACGGCGGTGAACAAGGTCGCCAACGACAATCTGGATCTTCAAACGCCCGTTGGACCCGTGTCGTGCGCCGAAAGGCGCGCGGCCCTGGATGAGCCGCGCCAGCGGGATCTCTTCGGGTAGGCCCATCGGCCCCGTATCCCCCCGCGTGCGAATGCCCTACAAGGGCGCCATGTCCTCCCGCCAGCGCATCGATCAGTTGCTTGTCTCCACCGGCCGTTTCGACAGCCGGGCCCGCGCTCGCGCGGCCATCGAGGCAGGCCTCGTGCGCGTTGCCGGTCGCGTGGTGAAGAAGCCCTCCGAGCCTGTGGCGGAGGACGCCGCCATCGAGGCGCAGGCCCCGCATCCGTGGGTGTCGCGCGCCGGGCTGAAGCTGGAGGCGGGGCTCGATGCGTTCGGGGTCGATCCCACAGGCGCGACGGGCCTTGATCTTGGCTCCTCCACCGGCGGCTTCACGCAGGTGCTGCTGGCGCGCGGCGCCGCGCGCGTCTACGCGGTGGATGTCGGCCGCGATCAACTTCACCCGATCTTGCGATCAGATTCGCGCGTCATCTCTATGGAAGGGCGTGACGCGCGCGCGCTGGACGCGTCGATGTTCGATGAGCCGCCGGGCGTCGTCGTCAGCGACGTGAGCTTCATCTCGCTGCGGCTCGTGCTGCCGCATGCGCTGCAATTCGCCAGCGCGCACGCGCGTCTTGTGGCCCTCGTCAAGCCGCAGTTCGAGGCCGGTCGCGCCCATGTCGCGAAAGGCATCGTGCGCAATGCGGCGATCCATGCGCGCGTGTGCGACGACATCGCCGCGCTCGTTGAAAGCCTCGGCTGGCGCGTGGACGGCGTGCGGCCCTCGCCCATCGCAGGCGGCGACGGCAATACGGAATTTCTGCTCGGCGCAACCAGACTGGAGATGCGCACATGAGCGCTGGACTGCGGGGCGTCGTCCTCGACATTGAAAAACTGGGCCAGCGGGGCGAAGGCGTCGCGCGCACAGATCGCGGCCTTGTGTTCGTGCCCTACGCGCTGCCGGGGGACACCGTGCGCGCGGAGGTGGAGGGCGAACGCGGCCTGCTGATTGAGGTGGTGAAACCTTCAGCCGATCGCGTGGCGCCGTTCTGCGAGCATTATGGCGTTTGCGGCGGCTGCGCCGTGCAGGCTCTGGCGCAAGCGCCCTACGCGGCGTGGAAACGCGATGTCCTCGTGCAGGCCCTGGCGCATGCGAAGATCGAGACTGACGTCGCGCCGCTGGTGGACGCCCACGGCGAGGGACGCCGGCGCGCCACGTTCCATGCCCGCGTGCGGCGTGATGCGCTGGCCCGGGCCACCGTCGAATGCGGGTTTATGCGCGCGCGAGCCCACGACATTGTCGATATCGACGAATGCCCCGTGCTGGCGCCTCAAATGGCCGGCGCGCCGCGCGCCGCCCGCGCCATCGCTGTCGCCCTCGCACACCTCAACAAGCCGCTCGACATCGTGGTGACGGCGACCGACACCGGCCTCGACGTGGACGTGCGCGGCTGCGGCGCCCTTGATCCGGCGGCCAGCGCGCGCCTGCTGGCGGAAGCCGAGCGGCTTGATCTGGCGCGCGTCTCCAACCACGGCTCCATCGTCATCGAGCGGCGCGCGCCGCAGCTCGCCATGGGCAAGGCGCTGCTGAGCCCGCCGCCCGGCGTGTTTCTGCAGGCGACGCGGGAGGGCGAGGAGACGCTCGCGCGCCTCGCCGTCGAAGCGGTGGAGGGCGCCCGTCGCGTCGCTGATCTGTTCGCGGGCGTCGGCACGTTCGCGTTGCGGCTGGCCGAGCGCAGCCAGGTGCACGCGGTGGAGTCCGAGAAAGCGGCGCTCGTGGCCCTTGCCCGCGCCGCCGGCCGCGCAAGCCCTGCGCTCAAGCCCGTGAGCAGCGAGACGCGCGACCTGTTCCGCCGGCCCATGGGCGCGGAAGAGCTGGCTCCGTTTGACGCGGTGGTGTTCGATCCGCCTCGCGCGGGCGCAGAGGCGCAAGCCCGCGAACTCGCCCGCTCGCAAGTTCCCATCGTGGCGGCTGTATCCTGCAATCCGCAGACGCTGGCGCGCGACGCCCGCATCCTGCTGGATGGCGGCTACGAACTCGAGAAGGCGACGCCGGTGGACCAGTTCCGCCACTCGCCCCATGTGGAGACCGTAGCGGTGTTTCGCCGGCCCAAGCCCAAGGGCCGTCGCAAGGGGCGGCTGCTGGGCTGAGGCGGCTTGGAAATGCGCCGCGCGCCGCATTAAACTGGGTAAAACGCACCGGACTCTGGACAATGCCTGACGATCTTTCCCGCGACGCGCTGCTCCCCCGTCTCGCCGCCATCGTTGGCGAGAAGCATGTGCTGACGCAGGCCGGCGACATGGCCGCCTACCTCGCCGAGCCGCGCGACCTCTTCCATGGCAGGGCGCGCTGCGTGGTGCGGCCTGGCTCCACGGACGAGGTGGCCAGCGTGCTGCGCGTCTGCAACGAACTCGGCGTCGCCGTGGTGCCGCAGGGCGGCAACACGGGGCTCGTCGGGGGCCAAATTCCGGGCCAGGGCGCGCGCGAGGAAATCGTTCTGTCGCTCAAGCGCATGGAGCGCGTGCGCGAGGTCGATCCCGCGTCCATGACCATGACGGTGGAGGCGGGGCTCACGCTCGCGCGCGTGCAGGAGGAGGCGGAGAAGGCCGGCGCGCTGTTCCCGCTGTCGCTGGCCTCGGAAGGCTCGTGCACCATCGGCGGCAATCTCGCCACAAACGCCGGCGGCACGGCGGTGCTGGCCTACGGCAACGCGCGCGATCTGATCACCGGGCTTGAGGTTGTTCTCGCCGACGGGCGGGTGCTCTCCAACCTGTCGAAGCTCAAGAAGGACAACACCGGTTACGACCTCAAGCACCTGTTCATGGGCTCGGAAGGCACGCTGGGCGTCATTACGGCCGCAGTGCTGAAGCTGTATCCGCGCCCGCGCGCGCTGGAGACCGCGTTCATCGCCCTCAACTCGCCGCAAGATGCGCTGGCGCTGCTCAACCTCGCCCAGTCGCTTGCGGGCTCCGACGTGAAGACCTTCGAACTCATGTCGCGGTTCGGGCTCGAGATCGTGCTGCGTCATGCGGACGGCGCCCGCGATCCGTTGAGCGCGCCTCATCCCTGGTACGTGCTGCTGGAGTTGGGTTCGCAGACCGAGGGCGAGCCCGAAGCGCTGATGAAGATTCTCGAAGCGGGCATGGAGCGCGGGCTTGTGCAGGATGCGGCTATCGCCGCGTCGCTCGATCAGCGCAACGCGTTCTGGCGCCTGCGCGAGCTACTCTCCGAGATGCAGAAGCACGAGGGCGGCTCCATCAAGCACGATGTGTCCGTGCCGGTAGCGAAGGTTCCGCAGTTTCTGGAGGAAATGTTCGTCGCCATCGAGGCGTTCATGCCCGGCGCGCGCCCCGTGCCGTTCGGCCATCTGGGCGATGGCAACATCCACGCCAACGTCAGCCAGCCTGTGGGCATGGACAAGCAGGCGTTTCTGGATCGCTGGTATGAGATGAACGAGGTGGTTCACGCCATCGTCACGCGCCTCGACGGTTCTATTTCCGCCGAACACGGCGTGGGCACGCTGAAGCGCGATCTGCTGCCGTCGGTGAAGGATCCCGTGGCCCTCGACGTCATGCGCGCGATCAAGTTGACGCTGGACCCCAGGAACATTCTCAATCCGGGGAAGGTGATTTAGTTACTCCGTCCGGACCGCGCGCGTCCTCGCGCGCAGTCAGAAGCGGGCGAGGCCCAGGATCGCTTCGCGTCCGGGGATGTGGCCCGCGGTCCAGTCTGGCGCCTCTCTCGCCGTCCTCCCGGCGAAGGCCGGGATCCACGGTAGGCCGCAGGGCCGAAGCGTTGGCCTGTCGTGGATGCAAGGGGCGCTTCTTGCCTTCGTCGGCATGACGCTGCGAAAATGCGG
>JAIXSM010000015.1 GCA_027484655.1 Hyphomicrobiales bacterium
AACAGCGAAACTCGCCGCCCTGATCGATCAATGACCAATCAGGTTGAAAACGCCCCGAGAAGCTCGAGAAGTCCGAAGCAACCGCGCCGCATCGCAGCAGCGTCGCCGTCGGTGAGCGGTATATAGGTCCAACTCACCCAAACCGTCAACTCGATTTCAAAAAAAATACACAAACCAGCCCCACCGCCCCCGGCGCCGGGCCAGCGCAGCCACAATCGGGCCATGATCTGCAGCAAGATGCCTCGAGCCTCGCCTTATCCTGCGAGCGCGTTGACGCCGGCGTCGGCTGCGTCCAGTGTCTCGTTTGACGGTTGAATCGGTCGGCGGCGTCGCGGCGCGGGCGCCATCTGAACAGGACGGTGGAGTGGGAACCTCTAGGCCCATCAGTGGAGTCTACAGCCTTGACGGCGCGCGGCGGAAGGGCCGGGCCGCCGCCCTGCGCTCCATGGGCGTGGATCCGCCGCTCGAAACTGACGGCGTCGCCCATACGGATCTGGAACGCCGCAGGGTGTCGGTCCGCTGGCTCGCCGGCACCATTCTCACTGGCTTCGCTGGCGCGGCGCTGATCGGCGGCGCGGTCTATGCGGCTTTGGATCCCTCTCTGTTCAATGCCGAGCAACCGCAGGTCACGACGCTCGAGCGCCCGGCCCCCCGACCCGAGGGCGCTGCGGCGCGCAAGGGCGACCGCCTTTTCAGGCCTGTCGATATCATCGCCGCCCGCCAGACCTTCCGCACCCCCACCACCATGCGCGCCGGCGACCGCGAGATCGTCCGGCAGAAAACGTTCACCCGCGTGGCGACGAACCTCGCCATCACGCCCACCGGCTTCGCGTCGGACGTTCCCGCGTTCAACCCGCTGAAGCTCCTCGCCGGGGGTCCCGCCCAAGCCGAGTTGGGACTGGACCCGGAGCCGCCGCGGGAAGACGCCGACGTCAGTTTCGTCATGCACGCGCTGGCCCCCATCAGCGTTTTTCCTGAAGGGCTGGCGCTGAGCGACGACGAGGTCGCCGCCCAGCTCAACGAGTTCGTGCGGATGAATGGCCGCGACGCGGCCCGGCCCACCCTGCCGATCCCGCAGCAACTGCTGCTTACCCGCACCAGCCGCCACGCCATTGACCCCGTGGGGCTCACCTACGCGACCACAGGCGACACGCGTTTCTCCACCATGTTCTCGTCCATCGAGGTGCGCATGGTTCCGGAGAATGTGACGATCATTCCGAAGGCGGACGCCCAGGCGAGGGACTCCGAGGACAGGGTCGTTGTGGTGCGCCGGAGCGAGGGTCTTGAGGACATCCTCAACGAGGCCCGCGTGCCCCGGGAGCAGATTCGCGCCATCATCGCCGCGCTGCCGACACGGCGCGGGCAGCCGCTGGTGAGCGAGGGGCAGCGGGTTCGCATCCTCTTCGCGCAAGGCGAGTCCGCAAGCCCCGGCCCCCTTGTCCTGCGGCTGTCGATCTACACCGACGATCGGGAGGAGGCGACCGTCGCCTTCGCCGACAACGGAACCTACGTGCAGATCGCCCGCGCGGAGCCCGCGCCCTCCCAGCGCCCGCGCCCCGCAGACGACGATGAGGACGAGGACGAGGGCTTCACGCGCCTCTACAACGCGTTCTACGAGACCGCGCTGAAACAGGAGATACCGCGGCCCGTCATCGACGAGCTGGTGCGGATCTTCGCCAACGACATCGACTTCCAGAGATCCGTCACGGGCGGCGACGCCTTCGAGGCGTTCTATGAGGAAAGCGAGGACGGCGATGGTCGGTATGATCTCCTGTACGCCTCGGTGACGGCCCGTGGCGAAACGTTCAGGTACTACCGGTTCCACTCTCCCGACGACGGAGTGCTGGACTACTATGACCAACAGGGCCGATCGACGCGAAAGTTCCTGATCCGCAAGCCTATCGGCATCGGCGAGCAACGGTCCGGCTTCGGAATGCGCCGCCACCCGATCATGGGTTACATGCGCATGCACACCGGCGTGGACTGGGCCGCGCCGCACGGCACGCCCATCGTCGCCGCCGGCAACGGCACCGTCGTCAAGGCTGCGCGCGAGTCAGGGTACGGCAACCGCGTCGAGATCCAGCATGCGAACGGCTACGTGACCACCTACAATCACATGTCCGGGTTCGCCCGCGGCATTCAGGAAGGCGTGCGGGTGCGTCAGGGCCAGGTGATCGGCTTCCTCGGCTCAACCGGCCTTTCCACCGGGCCACACCTGCACTATGAGGTGATCGTCAACGGCAACTTCGTGGACCCGCTGCGAATCCGTCTCGCCCGCACGCGCGAATTGAACGGTAGCCAGCTCGCCGATTTCCGGCGCGAGCGCGGGCGCATCGAAGAGCTCATGAACCGCGCGCCCCAGGCTCAACGCTTCGCCGCCCGCACGAACTGAGGTCGGATCGCCGGTCAGCCTGTTTCAATCAGTCTGACCGCTCCAGATTTCCTTTCATCGCGCAATCTGATCGATCCTCGCTCCGCTCCGGTCGAATTGCGCTTCAGCGATTTTTCTCATCGCGCAATCTGATCGATCCTCGCTCCGCTCCGGTCGAATTGCGCTTCAAGCAAACCCCAGCCGCTCACGCACCTGCTGGGCGCTGACCCCTTCCGCGCGCAGCGTCCGCAAGGGCGTGGATGCCGAGCTTTTCGCAAGCTTGCGCCCGTCGTCGTCCTTGATGAGCCTGTGATGGCGATACCGCGGGGCCGGCAGATCCAGCAACGTCTGCAGGAGGCGGTGCAGACTGGTCGCATTGAACAGGTCCATTCCGCGCGCCACGTCGGTGACGCCCTGGAGCGCATCATCAATCACCACCGCCAGATGGTAGCTCGTGGGCACGTCCTTGCGGCCAACCACCACGTCGCCCCACAGGGATGGCTCCGCGTTCACATCCCGCGGCTCAGCGCCTTCGAAGAACTCGCACCAGCCGATCAGATCCTGCGCCTGAGCGATTGCCGCCTGCATGTCGAGACGCAGCGCGGCGTGCTGGCCCGATGCGAGCCGGCGCTGCTTGTCCTGATCGGAAAGATGCTTGCACACCCCCGGGTAGAACGGCGCTCCATCCGGATCGCGCGGCCAGTCGGATCTTCCCCCGACTGCCGCCGCAACATCCGCGCGGGAGCAAAAGCAGGGGTAGACCAGATCGCGCGCCGCCAGCCGCTCCAGCGCGAGCGCATAGTCCGACAAGTGCTCGGATTGCCTGCGCACGGGCTCTTCCCACTCGAGGCCGAGCCAGGCAAGATCCTCGTAGATAGCGGCGATGTACTCCGGCCTGCTGCGCACAGGGTCGATGTCCTCTATGCGCAACAGCAGACGCCCGCCCATCTCCCGCGCCAGTTTCGCATTGAACAGCGCCGAGTAGGCGTGACCGACGTGCAAATAGCCGTTCGGCGAGGGTGCGAAGCGGAACACGGGTTGCGATGTGACAGGATCCGTCATCTGCGCCATCTTGTTCGTTCGGTGCCTGCGCGGACGCGCAGCGCACATGAAGAATAACACATTTGTCTCGACCCGCCCGACGACGCGCCGCCATTGAAAACGGGCGGGCCCCCCGGTGGATCCTCACGGCCGGCTGGGCGGTCAGGCCCCACGCATGAAGCAGCGCGGCCTTGACGCGCAGGCGCGCGGCGTTCATGGCCACGGATGCAACGCGGGAGATGAGAATGACGACGCGCATTGATGGCCCCCGACTGGCGCCCCGTTCGGGCTCAGCCAAGCAGCTTGTGGTCATTCTTCACGGCTACGGCGCCGATGGAAACGATCTCATCGCGCTGGGCGAACAGTGGGCGCAGATCCTGCCCGATGCGGCGTTCGTCGCGCCCAACGCCCATGAGCCTTGCGAGCATATGCCCAGCGGTCGCCAGTGGTTCCGGCTCACTGACCGCAATCCCCATGAGCGCTGGAACGGCGCCTGCGCCGCCGCGCCGATCATCAACGATTTCATTGACGAGGAGCTGAGGCGACTGGAGGCGCCGGATTCCCGGGTCGCGCTGGTTGGCTTCAGCCAGGGCGCCATGATGGCCCTGCACGTGGGGCTGCGCCGGCCGCGGGCGCCCGCTGGCGTGCTTGCCTATTCCGGCGTTCTGGTGGGCCCGGAGAAGCTCAAGGCTGACCTGGCGGCGCGCCCGCAGGGAGCGTCTTCGCCGCCGGTCTTTCTCATTCATGGCTCCGCGGACGAGGTGGTGCCAGCGGAAGCGCTGTTCATGTCGGCGGACGCGCTGTCCGAAGCCGGGCTTTCCTGCCAGTGGCGCCTCGCCCACGGACTGGGCCACAGCATCGACGGCACCGGGCTGGCCAAGGGCGCGATGTTCCTCGCCTCATGCTTTGGCATGCCGTTCCCTGAAAAGCTCATCCGTCGCTGACGTCTCCAAGACGTCTCCAAGACTTCTCCAAGACGTCTCCGAGCCGCGCGCCTGCCGCCAGCGCAGGCTGGAAGGCGACCGACCGGCGCCGACCGGCGCGGCGGCCAAGAGCCGGGTTGTAGAGCTGCTTCGTCGCCTCAACGAGATGAACGCCCGCGCCGGGAAGCGCCAGCCGCGCGCCGACCTTCTCGAATACGGGCGCGCAGCGCAGCAGGAACGGCCGCTCGAAGGGAGGCGTGTACAGCGCCTCGCACCAATGCAGCGGCGAGAACATCGTCTCCCGGAGAAGATTGCGCAACTGGCTGCGGGAGTAAGGCTGGCCATGGCCAAAGGGGGTCGAATCCACCCTCGCCCAGACCCCTGCCCGGCTCGGCGCGATGACAATCATCCGCCCGCCCGGCGCGAGGATGCGCCACACCTCCGCGAGGAACTCATAGGGTTGATCCGCAGCTTCAAGGGCGTGGATCACCAGCACACGGTCGATAACGCTGTCGGGCAGGGGCAGCGCGGTGATGTCAACAAGCGCGCTGGCGGAGGGGCCGGAGGCCGGCCAATTCACCACGCCCTGCTCCGCCGGCATGAAAGCGATGGCGCGCTCACAGTTTGCGCGCACGGCGTCGAGGTAGGGCGTCGCATAGCCGACGCCAAGAACACGCTGGCGCGCGCAATCGCCCCACCGCGCGCTGACAGCCGCCGACAGCAGGCGATGGGCCGTTTGCCCGAGCGGCGAGGCGTAAAAGGAACGCAGATCGAGAACATCGACGGCCATGGGACAAACGTATGCCTCGCGAGCGCCCGCTTCAACGGGCGCGGCCCGAACCTGCGCACGCGCGTTTGACCGCCCCGGCGCCGTTCTTTAGCCTTCGCGGCGACATGGAGAAGCAGATGCCCGCAATCGTTCACCAATTCATGTGCCTTGATGACAACTTCGGCGTACTGGTGCACGATTCCGTCACCGGGGCCACAGCCTCGATCGACGTTCCCGAGGGCGCGCCAGTGTTGAACGCCCTCAGCGAGATAGGCTGGACGCTCACACACATACTCGTCACGCACCATCACAAGGATCACATCGGCGGCGTGGACGAGGTGCGCAGGCGCTTCCCCGATGTGGAGATCATCGGCCCCGCCCCGGATCGGGCGCGCGTGCCAGGCGCCCACCGCTATGCAGGCGAGGGCGACGTGGTGAAGGTCGGCGCACTTTCAGCGCGGGTGATTGAAACGCCGGGCCACACGAGCGGACACGTCTGCTATCATTTTTATGCGGACGGCCTGCTGTTCGCCGGCGACACGCTGTTCGCCATGGGCTGCGGCCGCGCCTTCGAGGCGCCCGCACAGGTTCTGTACAGCTCGGTGATGAAGCTCGCCGCGCTTCCTGACGACACGCGTATCTACTGCGGCCATGAATACACACTGTCGAACGCGCGTTTCGCGATCAAGGTCGATCCGGATAACCCGCGCCTGCGGGAGCGACTCGTAGAGGTCGAGCGCCTGCGCGCAGCCGGTGAGGCGACGCTGCCAACGACCATGGCGCTCGAAAAAGCGACGAACCCGTTCCTGCGCGCCGCCGACCCAGCCCTGCGGAAAGCGATTGGCATGGAGACAGCCGCAGATGCGGATGTGTTCGCGGAACTGCGCGAACGCAAGAACAAGAGCTGAGACGCAACACCGAAGGGCGTGCATAGCGATGAACTTTTCAGCTTCCAGTTTGAGCGCGGCCGAGGTGGTGCGGATGCTCGATCTCGCGCCCCACCCGGAGGGCGGCTTCTACCGCGAGACGTTCCGCGATCCGCGCACGGATGCGAACGGACGGTCGGTCTCAACGCTGATCTATTTTCTGCTGGGGGTTGGCGACGTGTCCGCTTGGCATCGCGTCGATGCCGCAGAGGTCTGGCACTACTACGCCGGCGCGCCGCTGGTCATCACCATTTCGCCAAACGGGAACGATGCCGCCGCCGCCCACCTGGGGCCGGACCTGCGCACGGGCCAGCGCCCGCAGATCGTCGTTCCCGCCGGTCACTGGCAGACGGCGACGAGCCTGGGCGAATGGACGCTCGTGGGCTGCACCGTGGCGCCCGCGTTCGACTTCGCGGGCTTTGAGCTGGCGGCGCCGGACTGGCGCCCGACGCCTCGCCCATCGGGCCGTTCATGAGCCCTTGGCGAGGCCTTCGAGCTTGCGCTGCATGTCCGCGATCTGACGCTTGAGATCGTCAAGCTCGGCGCCCTTGCGAGGCGCGGTCGCCGCCTCCGGCGCGGGCTTGGCGGCCTCCTGCGACGCAGCGGCGGCTGGGATGAACGGAGTGAACATGCCGACCGCCTGCGTATACAGTTCAATGTTGCGGCGCGTCTGCTCCTCGATCGCGTCGAACATCTCCTGACCCGGAAGCGCGCCGCCGAACGTGGTCTTCATCTGCTCCCGCATTTTCTGCTGTTCGTCCGTGAACCGGCTGAGCGACATCTCG
Source organism: Hyphomicrobiales bacterium (assembly GCA_027484655.1). Taxonomy (GTDB): domain Bacteria; phylum Pseudomonadota; class Alphaproteobacteria; order Rhizobiales; family Beijerinckiaceae; genus Terripilifer. The sequence goes on from JAIXSM010000015.1 coordinate 6,816, forward strand.
AGGAAGCCGGGCACGAGCATCTGCATGCTGTCCCCGTAAAAGCGGATCAGTTGTCGCAGAAAGGAGACCGGCAGCAGGCTCTGGCCGTCCTTGGCCTCCTGTTCGAAGATGATCTGCGTGAGAACGGAACGCGTGATGTCCTCGCCGGTCTTGGCGTCCACCACAACGAAATCCTCGCCGCCCTGCACCATGCGGCCCAGATCCTCAAGGGTGACATAGGCGCTCGAACCAGTGTTGTAGAGCCGACGGTTCGCGTACTTCTTTATGATTGTAGGCTGCTTTTCGTTGGTCATGACGCCCCTGCCCGACCGGAGCGCGCCGACCGCCCCTCCTTTTGGACGATATGCCTTTTTTCACTTGCTTGGAACAATTTTGTGCAATGCGACGAAAGACGTGTCCGGGGCGCCCATGGTTGCAACCAATTGCTCATCCAGCGCGCTGGTTTCGTCGCTTGACCGGCGCGCGGTGAAAGTGGTCCAACACTAGGGAGATCGCCACAGGGCGAACGCCAGCGGGCCAGGGCGCCTGCCGGGAACGCGGGAGACAAGACATGGCCAGCGATATCGTGATTGTCGGCGCAGCGCGCACTGCTGTCGGATCCTTCAATGGAGCGTTCGCAGCCATACCGGCTCACGATCTGGGCGCCATCGCCATCAAGGCGGCGCTTGAGCGCGCGCGTGTCGCCGCCGAAGACGTGGACGAGGTGATCCTTGGTCAGATCCTCGCGGCGGGACAGGGGCAGAACCCGGCCCGCCAGGCCGCGATGAAGGCCGGAGTGCCGCAGGAAAAGACCGCCTGGAACCTGAACCAGCTCTGCGGCTCGGGCCTGCGCGCCGTGGCGCTGGGCATGCAGCAGATCGCCAATGGCGACGCCAGCGTCATCGTGGCGGGCGGACAGGAGTCCATGTCCATGTCGCAGCACGCGGCGCATATGCGCGCCGGCGCCAAGATGGGCGACGTCAAGTTCATCGACACCATGCTGCGCGACGGCTTGCTCGACGCGTTCAACGGCTACCACATGGGCGTAACGGCCGATAACGTGGCGTCGCGCTGGCAGATCAGCCGCGATGAGCAGGACGCGTTCGCGCTCAGCTCCCAGAACAAGGCCGAAGCCGCCCAGAAGGCCGGCCGCTTCAAGGATGAAATCACGCCCGTCACCGTGCAGACCCGAAAGGGCGACGTGGTCGTGGACCAGGACGAATACATCCGCCTTGGCGCGACCCTTGAGGGCATGCAGAAGCTGCGCCCCGCCTTCAACAAGGAGGGCACGGTGACCGCCGGCAACGCCTCCGGCATCAACGACGGCGCCGCGGCCGTCGTCCTCATGACGGCGGCGGAAGCCGCCAAGCGCGGGCTTACGCCCATGGCCCGCATCGCCTCATGGGCGACCGCCGGCGTCGATCCCTCCATCATGGGCACGGGCCCGATCCCGGCCTCCCGCAAGGCGCTGGAAAAGGCCGGCTGGAAGGTGGGCGACCTCGATCTTGTGGAGGCGAACGAAGCCTTCGCAGCCCAGGCGCTCGCCGTGAACAAGGACATGGGCTGGGATCCGGGCATTGTGAACGTCAACGGCGGGGCCATCGCCATCGGCCATCCGATCGGCGCGTCGGGCGCCCGGGTGTTCAACACCCTGCTGTTCGAAATGCAGCGCCGCGGCGCGAAGAAAGGCCTGGCGACGCTGTGCATCGGCGGCGGCATGGGCATCGCGCTGTGCGTGGAACGCTGACGAAAGGTCGCCTCCGGCGGCGCGCGGCGTCGCCGGCTCCGGACACACAAGGGAGGGGACAATGGGCAAGATTGCAGTGGTCACCGGCGGCACGCGCGGCATAGGCGCGGCCATTTCGAAGGCGCTGAAGGCCGCCGGCTATTCGGTCGCGGCGAACTACGCTGGCAACGATGAGGCCGCCGAGCGTTTCCGCAGCGAGACCGGGATCCCGGTCTACAAGTGGGATGTGTCGAGCTACGAGGCCTGCGCCGCGGGCCTCGCGCAGGTGGAGGCCGACCTCGGCCCGGTCGATGTGCTCGTGAACAACGCCGGCATCACCCGGGACGGCTTCTTCCACAAGATGAGCCCCGACCAGTGGAGCGCCGTCATCGGCACGAACCTGAACTCCCTGTTCAACATGTGCCGCCCCGTGATCGAGGGTATGCGCAACCGCAACTTCGGCCGCATCATCTGCATCTCGTCGGTGAACGGCCAGAAGGGGCAGGCGGGCCAGGCCAACTACTCGGCGGCCAAGGCCGGTGAGCTTGGGTTCGTCAAGGCGCTCGCCCAGGAGAACGCCAGCAAGGGCATTACGGTCAACGCCATCGCGCCCGGCTACGTAGGGACCGAGATGGTCCGAGCCATCGATCCGGCGGTGCTTGAAAAGCGGATCCTGCCGCAGATCCCGGTTGGCCGCCTCGGCGAGCCTGAAGAGATTGCCCGCTGCGTGCTCTTCCTGGCGGCGGATGACGCGGGATTTATCACGGGCTCGACGATTTCCGCCAATGGCGGCCAGTACATGCTTTGAGGGGCGATGCCCGCAAACTGGGCTTTAATCGGAACCTGAGCGGGTCCGGCCGGGGAAAAATTTAACCGTTGCGCGGGGCGTTCCACGCCCTGCGGACGGAATTCTTTGATTCGCGTGGAAGTTCGTGATATAGACTTTCTTAACAGTCGCAAGCGTGGCCTGTCCATTCTTACATCAACCTTGCGGTCGCTCCGGCTTGGCCGGAGCTGTTTTTTTGCGCCGTGAGCTGATCGAGGAGTGCTCGTCGTCGAGGTTTAGCATTACCCCGCCGGGTACAGCGTTCGCATAGCCGACTGAGGCCGGGCCATTCGCCCGAGCGACCAGGGCTTTCGCCCTGACTTCGTCCCGTCTCCACAGCGGGATAGACAGGAGTGCCGAGTATGGGATCGCCGAAGACGAAGTCCGGTTCCGCCAGCGCGCGGCCCGACAGCCAGAGCGCAAGCTCGAAGTCTGACAACGCCAGCTCGGCGGTCACACGCCCGGTTCGCTCCGCCCGCGCGGCCCGCGGCAAAGCCGTCCCGCCCCAATCTGCGACAACCAAAACTCCTGCCGCCAAAACTCCTGCCGCCAAAACTCCGGCGACCAAACCTGCCGCAGCTAAGCCTTCCGCGACCAAACCTTCCGCGACCAAACCTGCCGCTTCCAAACCTGCGGCGGTTAAATCCGGAGCCCCGTCGCCGAAAGGCGAAGCGGTGAAACCAGCCGGGAAGGCTGGGACTGCGAAGGGATCCGCGACCGCCCAGCCCCGGCCAGCGAGCAAACCGCTGGCAAGCTCGAAAGCTCCCGTTGAGGCGCCCGCAACCGCGCGCCCGGAGCCTGCGTCAAAGTCCAGACCGACCGCCGGCAAGAACGACAAGAACTCATCCGCCTCGCAGAAGCCGCCCGCTCCGTCGGCAGTTTCCGTGAAGGCGACCACAGCCACCAAGAACACAGCAGGCAAGACAGCTTCCGTGACCAACGCCACAAAGACGACCAAGGCGGCGCCAGCCGCTCCCGAGAAGTCCCCCGCCCAAAAGCCGGCGCCGCGCGCGGCCGCAAAGTCCAAGCCTGAAGAGAAAGTCGTCGCCCAGACCGAGAGCAAGGCAAAGGCCCCGGCGAAAGCCGTTGAGCTTGCAACCCCTGCCGCCGAACCGGCGGCCAAGCAGCCGGTCGCCAAGCCTTCAGAAGCCAAGCCTTCAGAAGCCAAGCCTTCAGTCTCAAAGCCTGCGGCCGCCAAGCCTTCAATCGAAAAGCCTGCAATCGACAAGCCTTCAATCGACAAGCCTGCAATCAACAAGCCTGCGGTCGCCAATTCTACGGTTGCGCCGGTCGAAAAGGCGCCGGAGAAGACGGCTTCGGTGGACGTTCCGCCGGTAGAGGCCGTCCGCGCGGCGGAGAAGCCCGCGGCGCCCAAGCCCGCCCCCCGCGCCGCCGCCCCGAAGGACGGGGAAAAGCCCGCGCCGGGCGCGCACCGCACTGGCTTCAAGTCGCAGGAGTTTATCGTTTACCCCGCCCACGGCGTTGGCCAGATCGTCGCCATCGAGGAGCAGGAGGTTGCGGGCTTCAAGCTGGAGCTGTTCGTCATCAACTTCGCCAAGGACAAGATGACGCTGAAGGTTCCGCTGCCGAAGGTGATCGCCGGCGCAATCCGCAAGCTCTCAGACGAGGCCACCGTAACGAAGTCGCTGGAGACTCTCACAGGCCGTGCGCGCGTGAAGCGCACCATGTGGTCGCGGCGCGCGCAGGAGTACGAGGCGAAGATCAACTCAGGCGACCTCATCGCGATCGCCGAGGTTGTGCGCGACCTGTACCGGTCAGACGCCCAGCCGGAGCAATCCTACTCCGAGCGTCAGCTTTATGAGGCTGCGGTTGACCGGATGGCCCGCGAACTCGCCGCCGTGCGGCAGCTCACAGAGAGCGAGTCCATGAAGGTCGTGGAGCAGCACCTCGAGCGCGGTCCCAAGCGCGGACCGCGCAACCAGTCCGCAGCCGATGGAGACGGGGACAGCGACCCGGACACGGATGGCCCGGACGGAGAAATCGACGCGGCTGCCTGAGCGCGCCGCGCGCACGAAAAAAGCCCGGCTTGATAGCCGGGCTTTTTTTGTTGTCACAATCGGAAAGACCGGCCGTCAAACGCGCGCGGTCGCCGCTTCCTCAGCGTGCATGGCGAGCAAACTGCGGCGCAGCTTGTCGATGGCGCGGGACTCGATCTGCCGGACGCGCTCCTTGGAAATGCCGAGTTCACCCCCGAGCGTTTCAAGCGTCTTGGCGTCGTCGCGCAGTTGCCGAGCCTCAAGAATATGAAGCTCACGCTCGGACAGGGTCGCCATGGCCTCGCGCAGCCAGCGCAGGCGCCGCTCGCCGTCGATGCGGGCGCCGACGATCTCATCCACGAGCGGGCCGTCATCGACGAGAAAATCGCCCCGTTCCGCCGATGCGCTGTCGTCATCGCTCACCGGCGCGTTCAACGAGATGTCGGGCCCGGAAAGACGGGCGTTCATCCCCTCCACGTCGGCGACGGAGACGCCCAGCGCCATGGCGATCTGCTCATGGGCGGACTGGCCGGCGTCGCCATTCTGGGCGAGGCGGGCGCGCAAGCGGCGAAGGTTGAAGAACAGCGCTTTCTGCGCCGAGGATGTGCCGCCGCGCACGATAGACCAGTTGCGCAGCACGTAATCCTGTATGGACGCGCGGATCCACCACGTCGCATAGGTGGAGAAACGCACCTCGCGCTCCGGCTCGAACCGCGCAGCCGCCTCCAGCAGGCCAACGTGGCCTTCCTGCACGAGATCGGCGACCGGCAAGCCATAATGACGGAACCGCATGGCGACAGCCATCACCAGACGCATGTGCGCATGGGCAAGCGCGTGCAACGCGACCTCGTCGTCCGCCTTGCGCCAGCGAACCGCGAGGTTGCGTTCCTGCAAGCGGTCGAGAAAAGGAGCGTTCATCGCCGCCTTCACGAACTGCCGGGAAATTCCAGCCGCTTGCGCCATGCCGACCTCCTGTTCAACTTACCTCTATACGCGGCATGCGTTGTGGCGGATCATTAGCGCCCACCGGCTTGGCGAAACGAAGCTCGAGTGCAGAAGGAGTGATACTGATGGACCAGAGAATCATCGCACTTTACGACGAGTTCACTCACCGGCCCCTTGATCGACGCGTGTTCATGGAACGCCTCGTCGTATTGACGGGTTCCGTTGCTGCGGCCGAGATGGCGCTGGCGTCTCTGGCGCCCAACTACGCTGTCGCGCAAGTGGTCGCCGAGAACGATCCACGCGTGCGCACATCACGCGTAGAAGTGGCTGGGATTCAGGCCTATCAGGCATGGCCCGCCAACACGACGCCGGACGCTGCACGCGCGGTTGTTATTGTGATCCATGAAAACCGCGGTCTCAATCCGCATATTCAGGATGTGGCTCGCCGTATTTCTACTGAAGGATTTCTTGCGATCGCGCCTGACATGTTGACGCCCATGGGTGGAACGCCCGCCAATGAGGATGCGGCGCGCGACATGTTCCCCAAGCTCGATCTCACGAAGACGGTGGCTTCGCTTGCAGCCATTGTCGATCACTACAAGAAGGCGTCGCCGCCAAAGAAAGTAGGCGCTGTCGGCTTCTGCTGGGGCGGCGGCATGGTGAACAACCTCGCAGCAGTGTCATCTACACTTGACGCTGGCGTTGTCTACTACGGCGTATCGCCCAAGCCCGATGACGCGCAGCGCATCCGCGCCGCGCTGATGATGCACTACGCAAGTCTTGACAAGCGCATCAACGACACGGTGCCTGCGTACGAGGACGCGTTGAAGAAGGCCGGCGTGAAGTATCAGGCGTTCATGTACGAAGGCGCCAATCACGCTTTCAACAATGAGACGAGCGCCGAGCGCTACAACGCCGAGGCTGCGAAACTTGCTTGGGATCGCACCATCGCGTTCTTCCGGCAGACGCTCGCCTGATCGCGCAGGGGATGGGAGCCAAAAGCTCCCGTCCCTTTCGTCTACAGCCCGCTGGATGCGGGCTTATTCCTGCACCAGCTTGTAGCGTGCGCCGGGTTGCAGGGGGCCTGCCCTGCGAATTCCGTTGATGAGCAGGAACACCTCGTGCCCTTGCTCGGGGATCGCCATGCGGGCGCCCAGCGACTGGCTTGTATCGCCCGCCCGCGCCGTCACAATCGCCAGCCGCAGCGCGCGCACCGACGACATCTCCTGCGGGCTGATGCGTCGGAACGAATTGATCGAGGCCATGAACCGCCGGTCGAGTTCAGGCGTCAGGGAGCGGCTCGCGAATATGACGCGATACACCTCACCGCCCAGCCGGACGGCCGCGATCCGGAACCGCCATTCGGCGCTCGTCGCCGTGGCCTTCGCCGCCGGGAGCCCGTTGACGGTGGTCTCCTGAACGGAGTCCCGGTCAAGTCCTTCGATCCAGCCCGTCGCCATGTAGGTGTCAAGGCTCGTTTCCCCGGGCACCCGCACGCTGTCCAGACGGAGCGCCTCGTTGCCCTTGTTGGCGACGCCGAGGACGGCTTGCGAGGCGCTCTCGAGTGTAAAGCCTTCGGGCGCGGTGAACATGAATCCAAGCCGGCCTTGCAGGAACGTGCGACCGCGCACCAGGCCTTCCGCCGGATCGTCGCCAAAGTCGATTCCCGCGATGGCGTTCAGGTAAGCGTCGCGGCCGTTGTCGCCGCTCCCGGGGGCGCCCACCTCCCGGGCCGCCGCGATGGCGCGGTTGATGCGCTCCGGGGTCGAGGGGTGCGTGGACATGATGTCAGCCTCGTCCGAACCCCGCTGCCCAAGCAGGGAGGCGCGCATGGCGGTGGACTTGCCCAGGGCCTCGAGGAACCGCGCTGCGCCGTAAGGGTCGTACCCCGCGCGCGCGATGGTCCTCACGCCAATTTGATCGGCCTCCAGCTCCTGCCGGCGGGAGAAACTCGCCAGTGACAGCTTTTCAATCGCCTGCACCTCCTCGCCCCGCTCGCGGCTCTGCACCACGCTGGCGACGCGCTGACGCAAGTCAGCTGTCCTGGCGGCCTCCTCGCGCTGCGAGGCGTGGCGGGCGGTCACATGGGCGATCTCGTGCGCCATGACCGCGGCGACCTCGGCGGTGTCGTTGGCCAGCGCCAGCAACCCACGGGTGACGTACAGGTTTCCAGACGGCAGGGCGAAGGCGTTCACGGTCGGCGTGTTGAGGATCGTGACCCGGTAGGCGCGACCGGGCGTCTCTTCAGCCTTGGCCAGCCGCGCAAGCACCTGGTTGAGGTGGGCCTCGGCGGCCGGCGCGCGGTACTCGCCGCCAAACATGGCGACGAGGCGGGCGTGCTCCGGAGACGGGGCGACGGCCGGCTCGGCCTCCGGCTGGGACACAGGCGGCGTCTGCACGGAGCGCCCAGCGCCCCGGTCCCCGAAGGGATCGAGGGTGGCGCATCCCGCCAGCGCAGCGCACATCGCCGCAACCAGTATCGCTCCGGATTTCACCATTCCCGTCAAACACCTCGTGCAGCATGACGCCATGACTTCGCGCGGCGTCGTCCCGTGTCCACACCATGAGAATACGCCCGGCCTGTGGCGCCGGACGCAGCCGACCCCGCGTCATTTCACGCCAGAATTGCGGACAGATCGTTACAGCTTCGTCTGCCGACCCACTGGAACCCCTGAAATGATCTCGATGGCCCCGGATGTCTCGATCAGTACACGGGGCGCCCGGCTGAGGTCCAGCGCGCCCCGGGCGCGGATGTTCTTGCCTGCGAGAGAGCCCGCCGCGACCTTCGCCCGCTCCATGGCGCGAGCCACGTCCCGTTCGATGACAAGGCTGACGCTGGCGGCGGAATCGGCGCCAAAGTTCACGAACGTGGGCCCACGACCCGCCCGCACGCTGGCCACGCGACCCTGCACGATCACCATCCGCCCCGCGCGCCGGGTCAGGTCCGGCGGGCTGGCCGCGTCGATGACCGCGAACTGCGGCTCCTCCCACAATCCGCGCCGGCCAGCTCGCGCACGGACCTCGGCGGCGTAGAGCCGCTCAAGGCAGGCGCCTGTCTCGGTCGCCGGATCGACACGGGCGAGGCCAGCGTCAACGAGCGCCTCGGAGAGGGAGGGCAGGCGATGGGGGGCTGCGCCGTCGTTTCGCAGGAACAGGCGGCCGACGATCCGCCCCCAGCGGTCGGGCTCGGCGCGCACAGGCGCCAAACCCAAAGGCCCGGCGATCACCCACAACGCCAGATCCTCGGAGGCGGTTTGCGCCAGATCCGCGTCGCCGCCGCGCACCACCGGCGGCTCGACGCCGGCGAGGCGGATGGGCGGCCCGTCCGCGCGCTCCAGATCGAGGTGGGCATTGGGCTCCACGTCGCCCACGAGTTCAAGCCGCTCCGGGCGACAGGGGTCGGCGTCCGGGTTCGCGAGGGCGTGGGTCGCGCCAAGAGTCAGGAGCAACGCCCCCAGCAACGCGCCCGGGAGCGCGACGGCGCGCATCCGGCGCCCTTGCTTTTCATTTGCCGCGCGTGTGCTAAACAACGTTCGCTCCGCGGTGCGGTCCCGTAGCTCAGCAGGATAGAGCAGCGGTTTCCTAAACCGAAGGTCACAGGTTCGACTCCTGTCGGGACCGCCAGCGGAAATCAATGGGAAAAATGCGCGCCTGATCTCCCGCAAGCTGGCGGCTGCAAGACTTCGCCATCTGATTCGCGGGGCGCACGCCCGTCTGGCGCCTTGTGAGCGCGCGGTGGGGCATATAATCTGCCGATCAAGCGAGATAACGAGCGGGGAGGAGGGAGTTTCCGGGCGCGCGTCCGGACTCCCCGTCGCACCAAGGGCGTGAGGCGATCATGGACGATCAGACGAAATCGGCGGACTTTTTTGTCGGCGGCGTGCGTATGCCCCGCCCGTTCCGCATCCGACGGCTCGGACACTTCGGCCTCGACATGGAGGACATCCACGCGGCCCGGACGTTCTACACGGAGAATTTTGGCTTCCGCATCGCCGATCCGCTGGATCTCGGCCACCGCCTGCCGCCCGAGGAGCAGGGCCAGCATGGCCCCACCACCGGCTACTTCATGCGGCACGGCACCGATCACCACTCGTTTGTGATCTTTCCGCGCAAGCTGCGGATGCGCCTGCTGCCCCATTACAACAAGCAAAGCACCATCAACCAGATCACGTGGCAGGTGGCCAGCCTGCGCGAGGTGGTGGACGGCTTCAACTGGCTCACGGAAAAGGGCGTCAAGATCATCCGCTCGGGCCGTGACAACCCCGGCTCCAACTGGCACGCCTATCCGCTGGACCCGGCCGGCCACACCAATGAGATCTACTACGGCATCGAGCAGATCGGCTGGGATGGCCTGTCGAAGCCCGGCGGGATGCACCGGCGCGGCTACACGCAGACGCCCGAGCTGCCCCACCGCTCCGAGTACGCCGAGACGCAGGAGGGCTTCGCCGCCGGCGTCGATCTTCTGAGCGCCACGCGCGCCCATGAGCCGCTGGAGGAGAAGCACGACGTGGGCGGCGTGCTGCTGGGCCGCCCCTTCAAGGTCACGAAGATCGGCCCGGTGCGCATCTTCGTCGATGACGTGGCGAAGAACCTGGCGTTCTACCGCGACCACATGGGCCTCACCCTCACCGAGGAGGTTGTGTGGCGCGGCCATCGCTGCGTTTTCCTGCGCGCCAACACCGAGCATCACTCCATCGCGCTCTACCCAACCGCGCTGCGGGCGGAACTGGGCCTGAGCGCCCACACCACGCACTTCTCCATCGGCTTCCAGGTCGGGGATTACCGGCAATTGCGCGACGCCATGAGCTGGCTTGAGGGCCGCGGCGTGACGATCCGCAAACTGCCGCCGGAGCTGTTCCCCGGCATGGATTATACAGCGTTCGCGTTCGACCCCGACGGCCACGCGATCCAGCTCTACTGCTACATGGAGCAGATCGGCTGGGACGGTCGTCCGCGCCCTGCGGCGCAGCGTCCGCGCATCGACAACGACGCGTGGCCCGAGTATGTGGACGCGGCGAGCGACACGTTCGCCGGCGAAGTGTTTCTGGGCCCGTATAACTAAGCCCGTCAACCTCGAAGAAGGACGACACCACGTGAAGTTTCTCACTTACAAGTCGGGCGACGCCCTGAAGGTCGGCGCGCTCGACGACGCCCGGGGCGTGTGCGATCTCGTCGCTGCAGCGAAGACGCTTCTGGGCAAGGATCTGCCCGACAGCCTGCGCGCAATCGTGGAAGGGGGCGACAGCGCCCTGGCCACGGCGCGCGAGGCGCTGGCCGCCGCGCAGGGCAAGCCCGACGGGCTGTTCACGCCGCTTGCCTCAGTCAAGATCGCCACGCCTCTGCCGGGCGCACGCAAGAACGTGTTCTGCGTCGGCCGCAACTACAAGCTGCACATCGAGGAGATGGCCGCCGCCTTCGGCCGCACGCCCGACTATCCGAAGAACCCGGAGTTCTTCTCCAAGCCGCCGACGACCATCGTCGGCCACGAGGACGGCGTGGAGCGCCACGAGGGCTACACCGACAAGCTGGACTACGAGGTCGAGCTGGCCGTCGTCATCGGCAAGAAGGGCCGCAACATCAAGGAAGCGGACTTCGAGGACTACGTGTTCGGCTACACGGTGGTGAACGACATCACCGCCCGCGACGCCCAGCGCGCCCACGGCCAGTTCTTCAAGGGCAAGAGCTTTGACACGTTCTGCCCCATCGGCCCGATCGTCGTCACCAAGGACGAGTTCGGCGCCCCCTCGGGCCACCGCCTCACCCTGCGCGTGAATGGCGGCGTGCGTCAGGACTCCAACACGTCCGATCTCTACTTCGGCGTGCCGAAGATCATCGAGAGCCTGTCCGGCGCCCTGACGCTGGAGCCCGGCGACATCATCGCCACCGGCACGCCGTCGGGTGTGGCGGCCGGCATGAAGGAGCCCGCATGGCTCCAGAAGGGCGATGTGGTGGAGGCGGAAGTCGAAGGCGTCGGCGTTCTGCGCAACACCATCGTCTGAGCCCAGCAGGCCAGATCAACGCTCCGGAGGCCGCTTCCTGCAGGGAGCGGCCTTCTTCGTTTCAGCCCTCGAAGACGAGGCGCAGCACGCCCGAACCCTCGTCAATGCGCAGGTCCGCAAAACGGCCGGACAGCGCGGCCATGCGCTCACGCGGCGCATGAACCTCCGTCAGCTGCGACTGAAGGCGACGAGCAAGCAGGAGTGCGCTCTGCACAATGCCGAAAAGATGGTCATCGCGCTCGGGCAGTTCCGTAATTGTCAGGGCGACAGCGCCGGGACTGGGCAGCAGGGCCGCAAGCATCCGCTCAAACTCGACCAGAGACATTGGAACCCCTCATACGCCACCGGCTAAATGGCGAAGCGCAGGCCAAAGAGCAACCCCACCGCCATCAAACCTGCCCGGCCGCCGCCGACTCCCTCGCGGTGAACCATGGACACAAAAGGTTAAGGCCAAGGTATAGCGGATCAGTAGGCGATGCCGGACCCCGGCCCGAGGTACGCGCGCGCCGGCAGTCCGCCGCTCAGGCCGACACGGGGAGGCGCCGGGCGGGCTGAACTCGTCACGTCGGCGCCCACAGGAGCCATATACCGCGGCCCCGCCGGCACAGGGGCCGGAACGCCCCACGCAGGGGCTTGAGGGACAGAGGCGGCAGATTGCGCGGCGACGGGCGCGGGCGTGCGAGCCGGCCTTGCGCGCGCGGCCTCCCGGGGGCGGGCTGCGACCCTCGTCCGGGGTCGCGGGGGCGGCGCTGGCTGGGCGACGGCCTGCGGAACGACCACAGGCGCCGGCTTCGGCACCGCGCTCTCAAGGGTGACCGCCATGGGGGCCACGAAGCCTTGCGGCGCGGCGGCGGCGGCGGCGATGGTCGCCCCGCGGTCGTCCAGCCCCCTGCGGTCCATGCGGACGAGGCGCTCGATTCCGGCGCGATCGCCGCGGCGAAGCCCCTCCATCAGCGCGGCGATCTCGTCGAGGGTCATGTTGTTACGGCACATCCGCAGGCGCACGGACGCCGGCGCGGCGCCCGACATAAATCCGCCAAGACCGCCCGACTCCCCGCGAATGTCGTCGATCCACTGCCACGCGAAGACGCACCGCTCGCCATTCTCGCGACGGCCTACCGCCAGACCGAACGGTCCAAACGCATTCGACATGGGTCTTGTGACGACCATCATGGGCACGCCGCGGAACCGCGCGGCGGTCTCGATGGCGATGCCGCGTTGCGACGGCTTGCCCATTTGCAACATGCCATGGGGCGCCTCATCGCCGCCAGACGTACGGACGCTGACCTCCAGCACGTTCTCGCCGCCGCTCGCGCCGGCGAGAACGATCTCCTGTCGCGTGCCATTTCGGAAGTGCTGCTCGCGCACGCGCAGGACGCCTCCGGCCTCCACCGGCAGGGAGAGAAGCGGTTCAGCCGCAGCGTTCGCCGACAGAGGCGACAGGATCGAGGCAGTCGTGTCAACCCGGCCGACGAAGCCGCGGTCGACGCCGATCTGCTGACATCCCGCCAACGCCGTGGCGGCGGCCAACAGGAGCAATGGTTTCATTGTTCGATCTCCGCGTTCGCCGGTTCCTGTGCAAGTTCTTGCTCAAGCTCGTTTGCGCCCGGCTCGCACCACGGCGAGGGATCCTGCCCGGGCGGGCACGTGTCCTGCGCGCCGGGGGGGCTTTTTGACAGCAGTCGTGAGAGGCGCGGGCGCCAGTCGGCGGCGAACGCCTCCATGTCCTCCCTGCGCGAGTGTTCAAACCGGTGCGCACGCGCCGCCAGATCCGGCGCGTCTTCATCGTCGCGCACGAACTCCCGGGCCCGTAAGGAATCGCGCAGCACCGCCGGCGCGTCGGCGAGCGGATCGTCCGGAATGCTGGCGGTCGGCGTCATGTCCACCCCATCGCCGCCAAGCGCGGCGTTGCGCATCAACACGCCGGCCTGCCCGGGCGCCACGCGGGGCGCGGGCGGCAAGGGCGCGCGGGAGGCTGACGCGATCGCCTGCATGGCTTGATGCGGATCGACGAACGCAGGCGCGTTCGCGGCGGCCGCTCCCTCGCTCGCCCATGCGGTGCCCGCCGGGGCGACCTGGGCGGAATGCGGCGCGTCCGCCGCGGTCTGCCCGTTGGCGCCGGGGAGCAGGCTGAACCCCCAGCGCTCGTAGGGCATGGCGCTCACGCCTTGCACGCGGCGCGCGACCAGTTGAGCGGGCGCAGGCTGCTCCATACGCAGCGCCGTCTGGGCCGCAGGCGGCGCCGCGCTCGCAGCGGGCCGGCCCATGAGCTTGCCCGACGATGCGAAACGCCGGTGGTTCTCCAACTCCACGGCGGCAGGAAACTCCCCGCGGGCAAACTTCGGCAACTGATCGTTCGCGACCGGCAGAAGGTGTTGGCCCCACGATTGCGGCGCCCAGTGTTGTGACGCCATGCCGGCGGCGGGCGGCGGCGACGCTCCAAAGTGACGCGGCGCTGCGTGAACCGGCGCGGGCTGGGGCGCAAGCGCCCGCGTGGCGGCGGGAGCGACGCGGCCTGACGCCAGCAGATCGCATGGGGAAGGCGGGCGCTGGTAGCCATCCGGGAACAGCAACGCGAGAGCCTTGGGAAAGAGCCCGTCATAGCGGTTGGCGAGCTCGAAGAAATCCTTGGTGCGCTTGAGTTTCTGCGATGCAAGCATCAGCCCGACAACCGTTGTCTCCTTCGGATACCAGGCGACGGCGCGCTGGAACCATTCGTAGGCGGCCTCGAACTGGCACGTGTTGTAGGCGTACCAGCCCAGCGCCTGCGCCCCCTCGCCGGACGCCAGATCCACGGTCACTTGCGCGTAGCGCGCGAGACGCTCGGGCTCCACATACGGCGGGACCGGATTGGTGAGTTGCGCCTCCAGAACATCGATGTACAGGATCGCATTGTTCGCCAGCGGTTCGCGCCAGGCGAACGCCACCTCCTCCGCCTCGCGCAGCATTCCCTTCTCGCGCAGCACGTGCGCAAGACCGTGCGCCACCATGGCGTCGCCGCCGCGCTCCAGCGCGAGCTTGAACCACTCCAGCGCCTCGCTGTACTGCCTGTTCTTCAGGTGGTGCCACGCCACAAGGCCTGACTGATTGGCGTCATTCACGCCGCGCGCGTAAGCCTCGAACGTGCGCACCTCGGCCGCAGGAACGGGCTCCGGGCGCTCATCGTGGAGATAGGCGCTGATGCGCGCACGCGTGATGTCGATGGCGAGGGGCGCGAGATCGCTGCGCCCCGCCTCGTCGATGCGCGCTTCGACAAGCAGTTTTTCGACCTCGCTCATGCGCATGGTGTCCATCGCCTTCTGGATGGTGGCGATGCGATCTTTCGGGTCAGGCGCAGTGCGCAGGATGGAGCGGTATATGTCGAGCGCTTCGCCGGTCTGCTTCATGCGCGCGTACGTCTCGGCCACGGTCCATTGCAGATCGATGTCGGCGCGGTCGCCGCCATAGCCGTCCTGTCGCACGGCGGCGATGATGTCGTTGAGCTGTCCGGCGCGCCACATGCCCATGAGCCGCAGCCGCAACTCCTTGCGCGCGATCTTGTCGGTGAGATCCTTCGAGGGACGCCAGTCGGGCTCCTGCTTCTGGCGCAGCTCGATGGCGGCGCGCAGTTCGTCCATGCGATCCGCGCCGAACAGATCCCACAATGGCTGCTCGTCCTCGCTGGATGTGCTCGCCGGCTCCACCAGCGTCTCGGGCGGTCGCCAGTACGGATAGAGCCGCTGCAGGCGCTCGATCTCAAGTGCCACCCGGCGGGTCTGGTTCTGCGCCGCGTAGTAGCGCAACGCAGTCTCGTCGGGGCCGCCTTCCTCGGCGTCGATGGGCTTGATGGCCAGCGCCGGCGCGCGCCTTTGCGGCTGCGGGGCCGGAACAGGCGCAGCCTCCTTTTGCGAGGGGCCGACGGCCCGCCCGGCCGGCGACGGCTGCTGGGGCGCCTCAACAAGAAAGCCATGCGTCGCAGGCGTCTGTGCGTGCGCGCCGGTGATGGCGACGGCGGACGCGGACACAAGGAGCAGGCGGGTCAGCCGGGCTGGCATGAATTGTACCTCATGTTGGCGGCGGTGATCGCAAGCAATTGGATGGTGGCGGCGTAGTAGTGCTCGCCGTCGCGCAGCGTGCGGAAGTCCGGGCTGGCGGGCTTCTGCTCAAGGGCGCAGGCGAGCAGCGTCGCAATGGCGCCATAACCGCGCTCGGTCAGGCGGTCCGCCTCGGCGCCTGTGTCGAGGTTGATGGTGGCGAGCCCGCGGGTTCGCTGCGCCCACGCATGGAAAGCGGCGTAATGCTCCCAGTCGCCGACGCCCGCCCATGCGAGATACAGCGGGATGCGGATGGCGTTGTAGGAGAACTGGCGCGGGAAGCCGTCGGCCGGTCGCGGCGCGTCCCCGCGCACCGTGATCCAGTCCGCCGGCAACTGGCTGTCGCCGAAGCGCGCGGCGCGGATCTGATCGAGGCCCGTCTGGATCAGCCCGCGCCAATCGACCTCCGGCGCCACGCTGGAGAGCCGGGCGAAGGCGGGAAACACGTAGTAGGAAAGATTGATGATGGGGCCGTCCGGCCGGTCGCTGGCGCTGAAGCCCAGCACGCCCGGCAGCAGAATGGCGCCGCGCGGGGTCTTGAACAGCACGGTCTTGCGCGCAAGCTCCACCGCGATGCGCCGTCCGGACGCCCGATGGGACGCGTCAGCCCACAACTCCGCCGCTTCCGCCAGCGCCCACGCCACGAGCACATCGCCATCCGTGGCGTTGTTCATGTCGGTGACCGCAGGCCGCTGCCCGGGCGTCCAGCGCCATGCAAGAAGCTGGTCGTCGCGCACCATCAGGTTGGCGCGGGTCCAGCCCCAGATGCGCTCGAAGGTCGGCCTGTCGTTGGCCGCCACCGCGAGCAACATGCCGTAGCCCTGCCCCTCGCTGTGGCTGATCTGGCCGTTGGCGGTGTCGATCACGCGCCCTGATTGCGTGACGAACCGCTGCTTGTAGGCCTGCCAGGCCTGGGGCGCGTTCAGCGTGCCCCCGAGCGGCAGGGAGCGTCCATCGAGCTTGCGCATGGTCCGCGCAGGCTCGCCCTGCGCCGACGCGGGCGCATCAACAGCGGGGATTTTCTGCGCCTGCGGCTGAGGCGTCTGCGCACGGGCGTGGAGCGGCAGGGCGCAGACCGCAACGAGCGAGGCGAGAAGAACGATGAATCTCATGGCTCGTTCCTGCGTCCTGCGTTTGCGACAAGGGTTGCGGTGGTGAACGCCAGCAATACGGCTGCGAGAAACGCCAGCAGCACGTACGCCTTGCTGTTGAGCGAAAACCATCCGGCGACGATGAGGCGCGCGTTCTGAACGCTGAAGGGCTGGGTGGAGATCAGCTGCGCATCGGTGGCGGCGACCGGCACGGCCTGCGCGTCGGAGCTGTTCAGAACGGCCATGCGGCCAGCCACCTGACGCCAGACGCGCGGGTCCACGAGGCACGCGACGGACTGTTGCAGAGTCGCAGCGTCTGGCGCGACAACCACCGTGCGCACGTCGCTTGCGCTCGCGCCCAGAAGGCCCTGCGCGACCACGAGCGGCGTATGCCGTGTGAGAATCGGCGCGGCGGGCTCGCCGTCGCCCCGCATCCACACCGCGTCGCGCGCCGCGGCCACCTTGCCGAGAGCCCAGCGGCTCACGGACTCGGCGCCCGAAAGCATGCGCCCGAAATAGCCTGGCCCGCCGCGAAGCTCCGAGTCCCACTCGTCGTAGAGATCGCGCTCGCTGGCGGGGCCGCGCTGCTGCGTCTGCCCGACAGCCTGCGCGGTGGCGAGCCCCGCCATGCGCTCGGCCCGGCGGAAGCCGCCCTGCGGCGTCGGCATGTGGCACGAGGCGGGAAAGTTGCGCTGAAGCACGAGGCGATGACGCGCCATCTGCTCCGCGCGGGACAGCGATTCCGCCGCGCTGGCGCCCTGCCCCTCCATGCGGTCACGCCAGGCGTTGAACAGGTCATTCCGCTCCAGCCCGACGCTCTTCAGCATCTCGCTATCGAGTGCGCTCGCGGGCGCGACGATGAGAGCCGGCCCCTCGCCGGAAGCGGGCAAGGTGGAGCGCAGGCGAAAGTTGATCGGCCGGCCCGCGGCGATGGCGAAGTGGGTGGCCAGCGTGGCGGCGGCCGCAACGGACTCCCGGCTGGGCGCGGGCACGCTCAGCGTGGGCCGCGTTTCGGCGCCGACGTACGGGAAGGCGCCCGTGGCCGTCACCGCGAGATCGGGCATCCGCGCGATGCGGGCGATCTGCGGGAGTTCGATGGTTGTGCTGTCGAGGAACAGGAAGCGCTTGGCCCCGGCTGTGGCGGCGAGCGGATCGCAGGCTCTGTCGGACGCTATCGGCAACTGCGCCTCGATCTCGATGCGGTTCAATCCCGGCCGCATGGCGCCGAGCGGCAGTTGCATCGGGTTTTGCTTGAACACGTCTCCCGCAGCCTTGGTGAGCTTGGTGCTCATCACGTGGCGACCGTTGACGCTGACGATAACCTGCGCGCCCGCGCTCAACCCCGGCGCGTAGCCCCCGGCGAGATCAAGGGTCGCCTTGCCATAATCCGCGGAATAAAAATCCGGCGGCAGGATGAGATTGAAAGCGGCGCGGAACAGGCGTCCGGAAAACTCCTGGCTGGCGACGCCCAGATCACGCAAGCGCACCACTTCGCCCCCGCCAACGCGATAGCCGGGGAACGCGGCGGCGGCGCGCACGCCTTCCGCAGATCCCTTGTTGCTGGCGGCGACGGCGAACTGCTGCAAGGCCTCCTGCACGTCGTCGTCGGTGCGGCCCGTGGCCACGATGGTGGCGCGACGCCCGTCGCGCGCTGGCGCGACGAACACGGTTGGGCCATGCACGCCGGGCACGGCGATGGTCTCAAGCAGGCCGCGAATCTCCTCCAGCGGACCAACGACGAGGTTCACGCCATGTTCGCCCTGCGCGAGCGGACCAAAGTCGACCACCGGCTGGGCGAACCGCCCCAGCAGCGAGATCATTTGCGTGGCGCGGATGATCCGCTCAACCGACCCCATTGTCGCCTTCTGCGGCGTCACGGCGCGGATGGGCAGGGCGCCCTGCTCGTCAACCGGCAGCGCCGCAAGGTCCGCAATGCTCGTCACGCCAGGGTCGGCGCGCGGCGTCAACAGCCCGGTCTGGGTGGGATCAATTTGCGTCCACAACTCGTAGGTCGCCTCCAGCGAGCAATCGACGCGATGGCGCTGCTCGGCGGTCACGCGAATGGAGTTGAACCCCGGCTTCACAAGACCAGCCGGAATATCGAACGTGGCGCTGCGCACGCCCCGCGTGCCAACGATGTTCGTGCGCCCCACCGCGATATCATTGATGGTGACGGTGAGATACGACGCCTCCGGCATCACCGAGACGGCGGCCAGATAGGCGACGCGGAATTGCAGGCGGTTCTGCGCCTGCGCTTCGGTCACGAACATCGGCCATTCGGATTGGGCGATCTCACCGGCGAGACGGAAGCCCTGAATGTTGTTCGTGAGGTGCCGGATCGTGTGTGTGGGGACCGGCGGCGGGGCCGGCGGACGAAGCAGACTCGCAGGGCCAGCCGCCGGGCGAGGATCGCCGTTGCGCGCAGCCGGCGTCAACGGCGCGGGTGCGGTCGAGGACAGGCCGGGCGCAAGAACGGGCGCCGGGGCGGGCGCGAGCGCGTTCACGCGGCCTGCCGCAGCGCCGCTTGCCGCCGCGCCGCTTGCCACCGCGCCGCCTGCCGGCGTGCGCTGGAGGCTTTCCAGAGCAGGCGGAGAGGCCTGCTGGGCGAGCGCGGGCGCAGCCAGCGTCCATGAGAGGGCCGCCACAAGCGCGGCGCGCATGGTTGTTCTTGCGTTCCCGGTCACGCGACCTTCACTCCCGTGTTGGATGTTTCGCTCTGCACGGAAGGCGTGCGGCCGGCAGCGACCAGCGTGCGCAGCCAGTGCGTAGCCGGCTGCGGATGAGCGCCCTCCTCCGCAGCGGGGGCCGCGCCGTCCCGGCGTAGCGCATAAGCGGCGGCGCGCACCGGCTCGATCACGCCCCAGACGACAAACTGCCAGCTGCCGGCGAAGATGCTCTTGTGTTTGCGGCGCGACGCGAGAAAGCGGGGCAACGCCTCCGAGTCGCCGTACATCAGGTCCGCGAGAACATAGTATCCGCGCGGGCTCAGCTCCTCGAACTGGAAACCATAGATCGCGCGCCCGTCCGCGGCGCTCATGCGCTTCAGGGCCAGCGGCAAGGCGTCGGAGGGCGCAATCACGCCGCTGAAGGATTCAATCGTCAGCAGGCCGCGCGTCACACCGGGTCGCAGCTCCACCGGCGCCTTGTCGGCGAGCGCAAGGGCGCAGCCGCCGGCGGACACGTTCACAACATCAACCGCGACGGGAACGCCGTCCACGAACAGATGACCCTGCCTCGAAATCCCAAGTCTGGGATGCCTGTCAGCCTGCCTGCGCTCCGCAACCGCGCCCAGCGCCGCGCCCGCAATCAAAAGGTTGAACAGGTTCCACAGTCCAACGACGACCATAAGCTCGGAGACCGCCGGCTCGTTGAAGTAGCGCCAGACCGATACGCCGCCCCCCGCGAGCAGCAACCCATAGATCAGGAAGAAGGGCCACGCGAGTTCCGAAAGATGATCGTTCTCCAGCGAAAGACCCTTCGCGGTGACGTTGAACGTCGGCTTGCGCGGATTGGCGACGACCGAGACGAGCGCCTTCGACAGGAATACGCCCTGGATGTACTCGTAAAGCTCGGAGATCCAGGGCCAGCGCAGCTTTCCATAAAGGTAGTTCTGCATCATCAGGTTCACGACCATGTAGGTGGCCGTGTAGGCGATGGCCTCATCCAGGTTCGAGACGAACACCTTGATGTCGAGGAGAATGAACAGCAGCGGCGCAAGCATGAAAACAAGCCGCGGCATGGGGAAAAGCCAGAATGTCATGCTGGAGAGGTAGGCGGCCTTTTGTATGGGGCGCAGGCCTTGCTTGAAAATCGGGTTCTTCAGCAGGAAGATCTGCATCATGCCCTGACACCAGCGCGAGCGCTGGCCGATGAACGAGGCGAACGTCTCGGGTTGCAGGCCGGCAATGAGCGGCTTGTCAACGAAAACGCTCGTCCAGCCCTGCGAGTGCAGGTCGAGCGCTGTCTCGCAATCCTCTGTGATGGTGATGCCGGAGAAGCCGCCCACGGTCGCAAGCGCGGACCGGCGCAGGAGCGCCGCCGAACCGCAGAAGAACGAACCGTTCCACTTGTCGAGGCCACGCTGGATCGACGAGTAGAACATCTCGTTCTCGGAAGGCATCCGATCAAACGTGCGCAGGTTCTTCTCAATAGGGTCGGGATTGAGGAAGACGTGCGGCGTCTGCACAAGAAACAGCTTGGGATCACGCGCGAAATGACCAATCGTCTCGCGCAGGAACGAGCGGAACGGGGCGTGGTCGGCGTCGAACACGACGACGATCTCGCCCTGGGACTGCGTGAGACCGTTGTTGAGATTGCCCGCCTTCGCGTGTTCGTTGCGCGCCCGCGTGAGATATTGCGCGCCCATCTGCGCGCACAGGGACGAGAGCACCGCGCGGCGCTGCCTTGCGGCCTCCGCCTTGGCCGGATTGGCGTCATTGCATTTCTGGTCCGTGCCGCCGTCGTCGAGAAGCCAGACGGTCAGCTTGTCGCGCGGATAATCCATCGACATGGCGGCGGCCATGGTGGTCGCAAGGATCGACTCGTCCTCATTGTAGGACGGGATGAAGACATCGACCGTGGGAAGCTGATCGTCGGGATCGCGCTCAAGCGGACGACGGTTGAGCGGCTCGGCGCTGATCGTCAAGCTGATCGCCAGAATGAGCACGCAGTAGAGTTCGGCCAGCAGCACCAGCACGCCGAAGGCCAGCCCCACCGGATCGGAGGCGGGCGGCAAGGTGCTCGTCAGTCGCCAGTAGAGGTACCGGATAACGACAAAGCCGCCGAGCGCGAGGAAAAGCTGCCGGTTGAACCGCGTCCGCGGCAGCCGCCACACCACTATCATCGCGCCGATCACGCAGAGCCCCAGCATCAACTGCGCATCAACGCTGACGGGATGGGAGAGCAGGACAAAAGCCGCGATGGCGCTGAGAACCCAGGCCGCTGCACAAACACTGACGCTCATTGCAAATGCTTTCAAAGGGAATGACTTGACGTTAGGTCGCGTTTGTTAACGCATTTGCCAAGTTCAAGTTGGGAACCGGAAAACGGTCCGTTATGCTTTACGGATGCTTAAGGCGCGCCCGGATCAGAAGGTCATCCGCGCATCAAGGATGCCGTAGGCGCCGCCGCCGCGCACACGGTCGTGGGCGTAGCCGCCGGAGACGCCGAACTGGACAGGACCAAGCTTCACGCCGCTCAAATGAAGGCCGACGCGGCCCTGCGTATAGAAAGTGTCGCCCATGGCGAGGACTTCCGGGCCTATGTAAACCTGGTCGTAGATCGCGACGCCGGCCTTGAGGCGCATGTAGTAGGCGGCGTTGGCCGAAGACAGCGCCAGCGCGCCCGAGGCCATGGTTGTGCGGGTCGGCGTGGAGTAAAACTCCAGCACGCCCTTGAAGCCGAACGTTGAACCGGACGTCCTGTTTCTCGGGTCATAGCGGTCGAGGGTGGTGTTGAGTACGTCGAGACCGCCATACACGGAGAACTTCGTCCGGTCGGCGATCCACTCGTGGCCGACGAGAACGGCGCCTCCGGTCTGGTCGCCGCGCACCTTGCCGACGCCGGGCGTGGTGGAGTCGTAAACATAGCTGCCCACCATGCCGCCGAGGCGCACACGCAGCCCCGTCTGCTCAAGCCCGCCGAAAGGGCCCAGCGTGCCCTGAACGACCGCGTGCTGGGCGCCGGTGACAGCGGCGATGGAGAGATCCACGCTCCCCAGCGGACTGAACGTTGTCGGCCGCCCGGACATGGGCGCGCCCGTATACCAATCATTGGCGCTGACAGGCGATCCGGCCGCGGTCAGCACAACGGCGCTGGTGATGAGCTTGCTACGCATCTGTGACCCTTACGCATGGCGGGTAGTCGCGTCGGCGCGGGCGTTCCGCACCAGTCCGGGCTCCTGCTGGGTCAACATTTTACGCTTCCGCTTAAGTAGTAGTTAAGGTCAAGAAAAGCGGCGCGGATACGCTTTACGAAGGGTGAACGGCGGCCCAAACGGAAACGCCGGCCACGGGGGCCGGCGTCCAGTTTTCAGCAAGAAGCAAGGATGCAGGGCGCGTGCGCCGCATCAATCCTTGGCGCGCTCCACATAGGAGCCATCTTCCGTCTGCACGACCACGCGGGTGCCGGCCTGGATGTGCGGAGGCACCATGCAGCGCGCGCCGTTCGACAGGGTCGCGGGCTTGTAGGAGGAGGACGCGGTCTGGCCCTTCACCACCGGCTCCGTCTCGACAACCTCGAAGACAACGCGCTGGGGCAGCTGGATGGCGACCGGCACGTTGTTGAAGACGCTGAGCATCACCTTCATGCCTTCCTGGAGGTAGATCGCCTGGTCGCCCAGCACGTCCGTGGAGACGGGCAGCTGGTCGTAGGTCTCCTGGTTCATGAAGTGGTAGCCCTCGCCGTCCTGGTAGAGGAACTCGAACTCGCGGTCCTCCACGTAGGCGCGCTCGACCTGCTCGGTCGTCTTGTACCGGTCAGAAACCTTCACGCCATCGGAGATGCGGCGCATGTCGATCTGCGTGGTGGGCGTGCCCTTGCCCGGATGGAAGCTTTCGGCGGAGAGAACGGCGTAAAGCTGGCCATCCTCACGCTCGATGATGTTGCCTTTGCGGATGGAGCTTGCGATGACTTTCACGGGATCAGTTCCTCGATTGCGGGGCCACTGAGCCTTTGCCCCCTGCGCCCGGTTCGAAATCGGGCCGCACAATAGCGATTCACGCGCAAATCGCCAGTCGTATGTCCCAGAGCCCCTCCCCCTGGTGGTCGCCCAGCGTCCACGCCGACCGCCGCCCCCTCCTGCTCGCCCGCGCGCGCACATTCTCCGAATGGAGAAAGTGGTTCGCGGGCAGAGACTTCCTTGAGGTGGACACCGCCGCGCTGCAGATTTCCCCCGGCAACGAGGCCCACATCGGCGCCTTCGCCACCGCGTTCGAGGGAACTGACGGCGCCGCCCCGCTTTACCTCCACACCTCGCCGGAGTTCGCCTGCAAGAAGCTGCTGGCCGCAGGCGAGACGCGCATCTTCAGCCTTGGCCATGTGTTCCGCAACCGGGAGCGCGGCCCCCTGCACCATCCCGAATTCACGATGCTGGAATGGTATCGGGCGGGCGAACCCTATGACGCGCTCATCGCCGATGTGGCGCAGCTGTGCGCGCTGGCGGCGCAGGCGGCGGGGTCGCGCGTGTTTCAGCACAAGGGGCTGACGGCGGATCCGTTCGCAGAGCCCGAGCGCGTCAGCGTGTGCGCGGCGTTCGCCCGCCACGCCGGGATCAATCTGGAGGAGACCCTGCGCGCCGACGGGGAGAACGACCGGGACGCGCTCGCAGGCCACGCCCGCGCAGCGGGGATGCGGGTGAGCGACGACGATTCCTGGGCCGATCTGTTCAGCAAGATCATCGCAGAAAAGGTCGAACCAAAGCTTGGCGTGGGCCGGATCACGATCCTAGACCGGTATCCGGTCTGCGAGGCGGCGCTCGCACGCCGTGCGCCTGACGACCCCCGCCTCGCCCAGCGCTTCGAGGCGTACGCCTGCGGGGTCGAAATCGCGAACGCTTTCGGGGAGTTGACCGACGCCGCCGAGCAGCGCCGCCGGTTCGAGGCGGAAATGGCCGAGATGGAGCGCGTCTATGGCGCCCGTTACCCGCTCGACGAGGATTTTCTAATGGCGCTCAACCACATGCCGGATGCGTGCGGCGTGGCGCTGGGCGCCGACCGCGTCGTGATGCTGGCGACCGGCGCCGGCAACGTCGAGAGCGTGATCTGGACCCCCGTCGCACGATCCGGCCCAGGCGGTTGAAGATGATCGCGCGAGCGGGGCGACCTCGTCGCGCGTTGCGTCCCTGACCGCTTTGGCCCTAAGCAATCGGTCCATGACCGCCTTCCCCCACAACGGCGGCGCCGCGCGCCGGCCCGCCCTGGCGCTTTCGCGCCGCCCCCTGCGCAACCCCGATGATCTCGCGGCCGCGGGGCTTGTGGCGGCGGACGATGCGGCCGCGCTGCACGAAGTCAGCGCGCGCTACGCTGTCGCGGTGACGCCGGCCATGGCGGACCTCATCGACACTGCGGACCCGGCGGACCCGATCGCGCTGCAGTTTCTGCCCGACGTCCGCGAGCTGGAAACCCTGCCCCAGGAGCGCGCGGATCCCATTGGCGACGACGCCCACGCGCCGGTGGAGGGCGTGGTGCATCGCTATCGCGACCGGGCGCTGCTGAAGCTCCTGCACGCCTGCGCGGTCTACTGCCGGTTCTGCTTTCGCCGCGAAACCGTGGGGCCGGGCGGGGCGTCGTCGCTGTCGCCGGAGGCGTTCGCCCGGGCGATGGACTACCTGCGGTCGCATCGCGAGATCTGGGAGGTGATCCTCACGGGCGGCGACCCGCTGGTGATGGCGCCGCGCCGCCTCGCCGAGGTCATGCGGGCTCTGGGCGACATCGATCATGTGAAGATCGTGCGAATCCACACCCGCGTGCCCGCCGTAGACCCCGAGCGCATCGACCCGGCCATGGTCGAGGCGCTGAAGGCCAGCGGCAAGACGGTGTACGTGGCGTTGCACGCCAACCACCCCCGGGAACTGACCCCCGCCGCACGCGCGGCCTGCGCCCGCCTGATCGACGCGGGGCTCCCCATGGTGAGCCAGACCGTGCTGCTGAAGGGCGTGAACGACGACCCGGACGTGCTCGCCGCGCTCATGCGCGCGTTCGTGGAGACGCGGGTCAAACCCTACTACCTGCACCATCCCGATCTCGCGCCCGGAACCGGCCACATGCGTGTGGACATTGCGCGCGGCCGGGACATCATGGCCGCCTTGCGCGGGCGCCTGTCCGGCCTGTGCCAGCCCGAGTATGTGCTCGACATTCCCGGCGGGCACGGCAAGTCGCCCATCGGGCCGGTCTACGCCGAACCCGGCGCGGACGGCGGCTGGCGCGTCGCCGACTACGCCGGCGGCGTTCATATCTATGAGGATTTTCGCTGACCGCCCGTCTCGCGCGGCCTCGGTTATGATCCGCGCTGATTCGAAACTCCGGAGCGCCCCTCGTGAATAGCCTGCTGCGCCTGATACGCCCCACGCTGGCGGCCCTGACGCTCACGATCCTGCTCGCGGGAGCGCTGACTCTGTCCGCCGACGCCCAGACATCGCCGACGGCGACGCAGGCTCTCGACAGCACGCGCGCATCGCTGGAGCGCATCGAGCGCACGCTGGAGCGCCCTGACCTCGCCGACAGCGCGCTCCAGTCCCTGCGGACGGAGCTTGGGCCCATCGCCAGCGCGAACGAGGAACTGCTTGAGGATCTGCAACCGCGCCTCGAAGGCGCCCGCGCCAGACTCGAGCAGATCGGCAAGCCGACGCCGGGCACGCCCGAAGCGGCGCTCGCCGCGACCGAGCGGGCGGAGCTGCAAAAGCAGTTCGACGAGCTGGACGGACAGGTGAAGCGCGCCCGGCTCCACGCCGTGCAGGCGGAGCAGCTTGGCGCGAGCATCGTCAACCGCCGCCGGGCGATCTTCCAGCAGGCGCTTTTCGCCCGCGCCTCCAGCGTGCTCTCGCCGCGCCTGTGGTTCAACGGCATCAGCGAGCTGCCGACAGACATGCGCGCTGTCGGGATGCTCCTCAGCGACTGGGGATCTCTCGCCGCCGCGCGGCTGACAGGCGGCGCGCTCTTCAGCTGGCTGCTGGGCAACATCGCGCTTGTTCTGGCGGTGCTTGTGGCCCTCAAGGGCGCGCGGCAGTTGATGGGACGGCCGAAAACGCTGGCCGATCCCACGCCGCTCCAGAAAGCCGCCGGCGCGGTGTGGGTCGCCGTGGTCACCGCCACGATCCCTATCGTCGCAGCGCTGGCGTTCATCGAGATCGCGCGGCTGCATGACCTGTTCAACGCGCGCCTTGAACCGCTCGTTCACGCCGGCTTCGACGCGGTGCGCCGCATCGCCATTGTGCTGGGCGTGACGCGCGGCCTGCTGGCCGTGGACAGGCCGCAATGGCGCCTGCTCGAACTGACGCAACCGACCGCCGAGCGCCTCGCGCGGCTGGCCGTCACCGTGGCGATCATCGTCTCCGCCACCAAGATCATCGAGGCGATGAGCGACCAGGTGGCCGCGTCCGTGGCGGTGTCCGTGCTCACCCGGGGCGTGGGCGCGGTCGCCGTCGCGCTCGCCATGGCGCTCACGCTCTACGGCGTCGCCGCGCGGCAGGACGAGGCGGAGGAGGAGTTCGGACCACGGCTCACGCCGCGGCGCGACTGGTACGCCATCTGGCGCCTTCTCGCGTGGGCGTCGATCGTCACGATCCTCGTGTCCTGCGCCATCGGCTTCGTCGCGCTTGCGAGCTTCATCGTCGATCAGATCGTATGGGTGACGTTCGTTCTCGCTGCGGGATACATGTTTTACGCAGTGGCGACCCGGGGCGTGGACACCGCGTTCAAGCCCGGCTCCGTGGCGGGCCGCGCCGCCATGAACACGGTGGGCCTGAGCGGGGGCTCCCTGCGCCAGATCGCGACGCTGGTGCAGGGCGCGCTGTCCCTCGTGCTGCTGGTGGTTGGCGGCATGCTGATCCTCGCGCCCTGGGGCGTCGAATCAAACGACATGCTCGCCAACGTGCGCGCGGCGTTCTTCGGCTTCCGGGTGGGCGACCTCACCGTGTCGCTCTCCACGATCTTCCTCGCGCTGTTCCTGTTCGCGGGCGCGATCGTGTTCACGCGCATGTTGCAGGACTGGCTGGAAAACCAGTACCTGCCGACGACGCCCCTCGACGTGGGCCTGCGCAACTCCATCCGCACGAGCGTCGGCTACGTAGGCTTTTTCCTCGCCGCCGCCATTGCGCTTGGCTACATGGGGGTGAGTTTTGACCGGCTCGCCATCGTCGCCGGCGCGCTGTCGGTGGGCATCGGCTTCGGCCTTCAGTCCATCGTCAACAACTTCGTCTCCGGGCTTATCCTTTTGTGGGAGCGGGCGATCCGCGTCGGCGATCTCATCACCGTGGGAGACGACCAGGGTCTGGTGCGGCGCATCAACGTGCGCTCGACGGAAATCGAAACGTCGGATCGCGTGACCGTGATCGTGCCAAACTCGAACCTCGTCGCCGGCGTGGTGAAAAACTGGGTGCGCACCGACCGCGTGAGCCGCATCCGCCTGCCTGTTTCGGTGAGCCTCGGGGTCGAGCCGGACCGGGTGCGGGATCTCCTGATCGCCTGCGCCAACGCCCACGATCTCGTGCTTGACCAACCCGCGCCCACTGTGGCGTTCGTGGCCATGACGGACACCGCGCTTCGCTTCGAGCTGATCTGCTTCGCCGGAGACGTCGAAAAGGCCGGCAGAATGCGCTCGGACCTCAACTTCGCCATCTTCGCGCGGCTGCGAGAAGCCGGCGTCCTGCCGGCGCCAAAGCCCGAAGACGAGCCGCCCACGGTCAGGATTGGTAACTGAACGTCAGGATTTGACCCTTACGCCTAAACGGCTGATTGCAAGGACACCCATGGCTCTTCCCTATCTCTGCTCGCTGGCCGCCGCGGCCGGGCTCACCCTTGCGGGCTGCTCCACCGCGCCCCCGCCCAGGCTTCCGGAAGGCCAGCCGGGATTCTACGTCAATCTGGCGCAGCAGGGCGCGAAGCTCGACATGGCCGCCGCCCGGGACATGATCTCCCTCTACCGGCGCAATCAGGGCCTGGGTCCGCTCACCCTCGACCCCAAGCTCCAGCAGGCCGCCCAGGCGCAGGCGGACGCCATGGCCCGCGCCGGGCAGGTGTCACACGGCCCCGGCTCCCTGCAGTCGCGTCTGGCGCGGCACGGGGTCGATCCCGGCCGCGCGACGGAAAACGTGTCCGCCGGGTACTATACCGTGGCGGAGGCGTTCTCCGGCTGGCGGGACTCGCGGCCCCACAACGCGAATATGCTCAACCCGCACATGAAGCGGATGGGCATAGCCACCGCCTACGCGCCCGGCGCCAAGTACAAGGTTTTCTGGGCTCTGGTGATGACGGACTGAAGGCTCATCGGTCAGCCTTCAGCCGGCCCAGTTGCATCCGCGCGATGACCTGCATGGACACCGCGCGGGGCGAAAGCCCCGACGTCGCCGCGAGGAAGCGGTTCACAAAGCCCGGCACGACAACCGTCTTGCCCTTCATGAACCCATCGTAGCCAACCTGCGCGACGGACATGGAGGACGCCATGGGCATGGCGCCGAACGGACTTTCCCCGGCGCCGGCCCGCTCAAAAAACTCTGTCTTCGTAGGCCCCGGGCACAGGGCCGTCACGCGCACGCCCTCGCCTTTCAGTTCGTGCGACAGCGCCTGCGAAAATGACAACACGAACGCCTTTGTGGCGTAGTAAACCGCCATGCCCGGCCCTGCATAGAACGCCGCGGTGGAGGCCACGTTCAGCACGCCGCCGCGGGCCGCGCGCACCTGCGGCAGGAAGGCCAGCGTCAGATCCGTCAGCGCGCGCACGTTGAGATCGATCATCCGCACCTGTTCGGCGCGATCCAGATCGGCGACAGCGCCGATAAGCCCGAAGCCTGCGTTGTTGACCAGCATGGACACCCGCGCGCCCTTGGCCGCCAGCGCATCCATCAATCCATCGGCTGCCCCGGCCTGCGCCAGATCAGCCTCGACCAGCAGCGGCCGCGGCGCGCCTGAGCCTGCGATTTCATCGGCGAGCGCGGAGAGGCGGTCGCCGCTGCGCGCGGCGATCGCCAGCCGGTGGCCGTTGCGGGCGAACACACGCGCCAGATCGGCGCCGATACCGGCCGACGCCCCGGTGATGAGAACGACATCCTCCCCGCTCATGACCGGGATCCCGGGTGCGACGCGCAAGCCACGCCTTCGGCCACGAAACTGTGCAATCCCTCGAACATGTGAATAGCCTTTTCGCCCCTGCGCCGGCCGCTCCGGTCTGGTCCGCTTCAATCCGGCCCCTTATGCTGATATGGGTCCGCCACGATAAACTGCCAGGCGCGCCTGCCGCGCCGCCGCGAAGGGGGAGATGACATGGGAGAGTTTGCGCTTGGCCAGCCGGTGTCGCGCTTCGAGGATCCGCGCCTCATCCAGGGCGGCGGCCGCTACGTGGACGACCTTGCGCTCCCCGGCATGACCCACGGCGTCGTGCTCCGCTCGAAGCACGCGCACGCAAAGATCCTGAACATCGACACGAGCCGCGCCAAGGCCGCCCCGGGCGTTCTCGCCGTGCTCACCCATGCGGACTGGGCCGCCTCCGGCTACAGCTCGCTGCCGCTGCCCACCGGCAAGAAGAAGCGCGACGGATCCCCCATCTACGCCCCGCCCCTGCCCGGCCTCACCGGCGACCGGGTGCGCTGGGTGGGCGATTTTGTGGCGTTCGTGGTTGCGGAAACCCGCGAGCAGGCGCTCGACGCGCTCGAACTGATCGAGGTCGACTACGAGCCAGTGCCGGCGGTGTTCACGGCGGAAGACGCCCTGAAGCCCGGCGCGCCCGCTGTGCATGACGCCAACCCCGACAACATCTGCTTCGTCCACACCGAGGGCGACAAGGCCGCCACCGACGCCGCTATCGCCAGCGCGCCGCATGTGGTGAAGCAGCGCTTCTTCATCAACCGCGTGATGGCCGCCACCATGGAGCCGCGCGGCAGCGTCGGCGTCTACGACAAGGCGTCGGACCGCTACACGATTTACACCACGCTCCAGCGCGCCCTCGATTTCCGCGAGAAGCTGGCGCAGACGCTGCGCATCCCCGAGAGCAAGCTGCGCGTGGTCGCCGGCGACATCGGCGGCAGCTTCGGCATGAAATCCGGCGTCTACAACGAGGTTGGCCTTGTGCTGCTGGCCTCGAAGAAGATCGGGCGCCCGGTGAAGTGGACCGCGACGCGAACAGAATCCTTCCTCGCCGACGCAGCGGGCCGCGACAACCTGACGGAAGCCGAGCTGGCGCTGGACAAGGATGGAAAGTTTCTTGCGCTGCGCATCAAGACGCTGGCCAATCTCGGCGCCTATGTGCAGCCGGGCTCCGACGGCGGGCCAGTGAGCAATCTCGGCACGCTGGCGGGCGTCTACACCACGCCGGCGATCCACGTGGATGTGACGGCGGTCTTCTCCAACACCCACTGGATGCGCCCCTACCGTGGCAACGGACGCCCTGAAGCCGCTTACGTGATCGAGCGCATCATCGACATCGCCGCTGATCGACTCGGCTTCGATCCTGTGGAGCTGCGGCGCAAGAACATGATCGCGCCCAGCGCCCTGCCCTACAAGACCGCCCTGTCGTTCACCTACGACTCCGGCGAGTTCGAAAAGTGCATGGACATGGCGCTGACCATGGCCGACTGGAAGGGTTTTGAAGCCCGTCGCGCGGAGGCGCGCAAGCGCGGCAAGCTGCGCGGCATCGGCCTGTCCAACTCCATCGAGAAGGCGGGCGCCGCCGGCTACGAGGGCGCGGAAATCCGCTTTGATCGCGGCGGCAGCGTCACCATTCTCTCGGGCGCCGTGAGCCACGGACAGGGCCACGAGACCGTGTTCAAGCAGCTGGTGTGCGACAAGCTGGGGCTTGATCCCAAGGATGTGCACTACGAGCAGGGCGACACCGACGTGGTGTTCTTCGGCGAGGGCACAGGCGGCTCGCGCACGTCCTCCATCGGCGGCGGCGCCATGCTGATGGCGACCGGCAAGATCATCGACAAGGCGAAGAAGATCGCCGCCCACGCCATGGGTGTTGATGATGTCGACTTCCAGGACGGTGTGTTCGTCAACCGGCAGACCAACCAGACGCTGACCATGACGGAGGTGGCGCTGCGCGCCGCCAACCCGGACAAGATCCCGCGCGACATGGAGCCCGGCCTTAACGCCAGCGCGGTCTATCACCAGCGCAAGGCGAACTATCCCTCAGGCTCCCACGTGTGCGAACTGGAGATCGATGAGGAGACGGGCGCGGTCGAAATCGTGCGCTACAACGTCGTGGACGACGTGGGCAACGTCATGAACCCGCTGCTGCTCAAAGGGCAAATCCACGGCGGCGTCGCCATGGGCATCGGCCAGATGCTGATGGAGGACATCAAGTACGACGAGAACGGCGAGCTGCTCACCGCCTCGTTCATGGATTACGCCATGCCGCATGCGGACACCGTGCCGTACATGGAGGTGAAGAGCCATCCGTGCCCCACGCCCTCCAACCCGCTGGGCGTCAAGGGCGCGGGCGAGGCGGGCTGCGTCGGCGCGCTGCCGGCGGTGGGCAACGCGCTCGTGGACGCGCTCTCGCATCTGGGCGTCGATGACGTGCCCATGCCCGCGACGCCGCTGGCGCTGTGGCGCATCATCAACGCGCACAAGCAGAAAGCAGCGGCCGAGTAAGCCGCCGCTCAGAAATTGAACAGCGGCGAGGGGCGCCCCGGCGGATCGAAAGGTCGCGGCAGCGTCTCGCCGCCGTAGCGTCCGCGCTGGTGATCCCACGCCGGGCGCCCCCAGATCGTGTCCATGTTCACGTAGTTTTGCAGCGAGCCCGGCGGCACGATGGGGCCGCTGTCGGTGAATGGGCGCCGGCGAATGGTGAGCGGCGGCGCGCCGGCGCTGCGGATCGCGCTCTCGCGGTCGCGCCGGGTCTGCGCGCTGGCGTCTGCAAGGAAGGCGAACGCCGCGACGCCGACAGCGGCCACGGCCAGAACTGCATTCAGTGTGCGCATCGATCAGTCCCCTTATCCCGGCTGTCTCGCCTGACAACCTCGACGGAGGGGAAGCGGTTCCTCAAAGGTCTGCGGCGTCACCGTCGCCGCTCGGGCGCGACGTTGGCCACCCGCGCGCGGCATTCGGGCGCGCGGCTCCGGGCGCGGGCGAAAAACGCGGCCGCCGCCGGATCGGCGGAGCGGTCGGCGATCGCCAGCCCCTCAAGGGCGCACACGAGCGCGTCGCGGGTTTCCCGCTCGCCCGCATCCATGCAGCCAAGACCGGAGATAACGAGCAGCGGGGCAGAAGCCTCATGACGGAAGCCGAGGCACGTGCGCGCGCCCTCGGCCCCGCGCACGCGCAACGCGCCCACATGGAAGGCGCCGAGGCGCGTCGGCGCCACATCGGGAACCGCAGCCGCCCTTTCCAGCGACAGCCCGGCCTCGCCGGCGCGTCGCGCCATCTCCAGCCAGAAGGAGACGCTGGCGCCCGCATCGTCGCCAGCGCGAAAGAGGCTCAAGCGCAGGTGCGGCGATCCGGGATCCGGCGAGCCGAACGCCAGTTGCTCGATGCGCCCGGGGCCAGTCGCCTGACGACGCGCATGATGAAACGCAGGCGCCGCGCCGAACGCATTGGGCTGCATCGCGAAAAGTCGGGCGCCCTGGGCATCCTCGAACCATGCCGGGGCGGGCGCGGGATCGGGATCGGGTGCGGAAGCGAGAGCGGCCGGGGCGGAGCGGGGCTCGTCAAGGCCCGCATAGCCGCCCAGAAATCCGGCGACAGCGCCCGCCACGAGAACGCAGCCCACGAGGCCCAGCGGACGGCGGCCGGCGGCGAGGAGCCTGTACGCGTGTGACATCCGTCGCTCCGGGGCCCCAGCGGCCCCACATGCGCAGGATTCCGGCCAAACGGATTAACGGAATCATTACAGGCGCCCTCTCGCCTGCCCTAAAGGTTAACAAAGACTTGAGAGCGTGCGGCCATGCTGGCGCCGGATTGACTCGGACGCGCCCCCATGGTGTTGACGGGCAAATTTTTCAGCCGGTCCCCCCCGGCGGTCAGCAAGGATCACGCACATGGGTTTCAAGGTCGCCATCGCGGGCGCCACCGGCAACGTCGGGCGCGAACTGCTCGACATTCTGGCTGAGCGCCGCTTCCCCGTCAGCGAGGTTGTTCCGCTGGCCTCCAGCCGCTCCATCGGCACGGAAGTCTCCTTCGGCGACAAGACGCTGAAGTGCCGCCACCTCGACACCTACGACTTTTCCGACACCGACATCTGCCTGATGTCGGCAGGCGGCTCCGTGTCGAAGGAGTGGGCGCCGAAGATCGGCGCGCAGGGTTGCGTGGTGATCGATAACTCGTCCACGTGGCGCTACGACTCCGACGTGCCGCTCGTGGTGCCGGAAGTGAACGCGGACGCGGTCGCCGGCTTCCGCAAGAGGAACATCATCGCCAACCCGAACTGCTCCACCGCGCAGCTCGTCGTGGCGCTGAAGCCGCTGCACGAGCGCGCCACCATCAAGCGCGTGGTTGTCTCGACCTACCAGTCGGTTTCCGGCGCGGGCAAGGACGCCATGGACGAACTGTTCGCGCAGACGCGCGCGATTTTCGTGTCCGATCCCGTCGAGTCGAAGAAGTTTCCCAAGCGCATCGCCTTCAACCTCATTCCGCAGATCGACGTCTTCATGGAGGACGGCTTCACCAAGGAAGAGTGGAAGATGATGGCGGAAACAAAGAAGATCCTTGATCCCAAGATCAGGCTCACCGCCACCTGCGTGCGCGTGCCCGTGTTCATCTCCCACTCGGAGTCGGTGAACGTGGAGTTCGAAAAGCCGATCACGGCTGATGAGGCGCGCGACATCCTGCGCGAGGCGCCCGGCGTGCTCGTGATCGATAAGCGCGAGCCCGGCGGCTACATCACGCCGCATGAGGCCGCCGGCGAGGACGCCACCTACATCTCGCGCATCCGCGAGGACAACACGGTGGAGAACGGCCTCGCGTTCTGGTGCGTCTCCGACAACCTGCGCAAGGGCGCAGCGCTCAACGCGGTGCAGATCGCAGAGGTGCTGGTGAACCGCAAGCTCATCACGCCGAAGGCGGGGTGAATGGGGGGCCTTGAGGGACGCCGCCCCTTGGCCTAGATTCAGTCTGGTCCCGGAGCGTGTCCCATGGGTCTCTTGATCAAGGACGACGAAGTCGAACGACTCGCGCGCGATCTTGCGCGCAGTCAACATCTCGACGTGACCGAAACGATACGGCTGGCGCTTGAGGCGTACGCTGCGGCTCATGCGAACATAGATCTTTGGACCAAGCTCAAGCCGCTGCGCGATGAGCTGGATCGGGCCGGCCACACGGGACGGACTGCCGACAAGGCATTCTATGACCAACTTTCGACATAGAACCGGCGCGATAGCCCGCCCGTTGCGCGCGCGGGCGCTCGTGTGCCATTGATCCTTTCAGACGAAGCGCAAACAAGCCGTCTGGAGGAAACATGTCGATCGCGGAACACCGCACCAAGCGCATTCTCACAACCCACGTGGGCAGCCTCCCGCGTCCCGCCTCGCTCTCGGAGCTGATGGTCGCGCGCATGGACAAGCGCGCCGTCGATCCGGCGGCGTTCGAAAACGCGGTGCGGCAGGCGGTTGTCGATTGCGTAGCCTGGCAGACAGGTCTGGGCGTGGACGTCATCAGCGACGGCGAGCAGTCAAAGACCGGCTTCTTTGCGTATCTGCACGAGCGCCTCGGCGGCGTGCGCCCACGCTCAGCAGGCGCGAAGGGGCGCACGCACAC
The DNA here is from genome assembly GCA_027484655.1 of Hyphomicrobiales bacterium. GTDB lineage: Bacteria > Pseudomonadota > Alphaproteobacteria > Rhizobiales > Beijerinckiaceae > Terripilifer. Next base: position 41,853 of record JAIXSM010000015.1, read on the forward strand.
CAAAGAGATCAACGCGTTTCCCGCGTTCTACGCGGCCGGCCATTCCGGCACCCAGCCCGCAGGCTCCGAGTGCGTCGACCCGCTTGCCTATAACGGCCACGCCATTCTCGCCCGCGACCTCGAAAATCTGAAGGTCGCGCTGAAGAGCGCCAATCCGGTCGATGTGTTCATTCCCTGCGCGTCCGTGGGCACGGTGGAAGGCGCCGTCGTCGACATGCATTACAATAACGAGGACGCCTTTCTGGAGGCGATCAGCGAGACGATGCGCATCGAGTACGAGGCCATCGTGGCGGCGGGCTTCTCCATCCAGCTCGATGACCCGCGCCTTGCCATGCATTACATGCTCAACCCGGAGATGACGGTCGAGCAGGCGCGCAAGTGGGCGTGGCGGCGCGTGGAGGCCATGAACCACTCGATCCGCAACATCCCTGCAAATCGTGTGCGCCATCACACCTGCTACGGCATCAACATCGGCCCGCGCACCCACGACCTTGAGATGAAGCACCTCACCGACGTGATCCTCGCGATCAACGCGGATTACTATTCGTTCGAGTTCGCCAACCCGCGCCACGAGCACGAGTGGAATATCTGGGACGGCGTGAAAATACCGGATGAGAAGATGCTGCTGCCGGGCGTCATCACCCACGCCACGGTGCTCGTGGAGCATCCCGAGCTGGTGGCCCAGCGCATCTGCAAGTTCGCCGACGTTGTGGGCCGCGAGCATGTCATGGCGTCCACCGACTGTGGTTTCGCCTCCACCCCGCGCGCGGTGCCGGAAGTGGCGCCGGAAATCGTCGAGGCGAAGTTCCAAAGCCTTGTCGAGGGCGCAAAACTGGCGTCGCAGAAGCTGTTCTGAGGGCTTCGTAACAGATTGCAGGATGCGTCATGGCGGCGAAGGCCGCCATCCACGGCAGGCCACAGGTGAGATATTTTGCCTGTCGTGGATTCCGGCCTTCGCCGGAATGACGGCCAGAGCTTCAGCGCCTCACCCCGCCCTCCACGCCTCCATCAGAAATTCATACGAGCGCACGCGCGCGTCAAAATCGAAGATCGACGACGTCACCATCACCTCGTCGGCCTGGGTCTCGCGCACAAAATCCTTCAGCCGCGCGACGACCGTCTGGGGCGAGCCTGCAAACAGACGACGCCGGCGCTGCGCCACGTAAGCGCGCTCCTGATCGGTCCACGGGTGCGCGGCGGCCTCCTCTGGTGAAGGCAGCGGCAGAAGCACGCCACGCGCGCGGCGCAGCCAGTTGAGATCATATGTCAGCGACAGGCGCTCGGCTTCTTCATCCGTCTCAGCGACAACCGCGGCAACAGCGATAACCGAGTATGGCTGCGCAAGCGCCTGAGACGGCTCGAACGCCACGCGGTAGGCGCGCATGGGCTCGACGGCGTCATGATCGGAAAAGTGCGACGCGAACGCATAGCCAGCCCCGATGCGCCCAGCCAGATGGGCGCTGTAATCGCTGGAGCCCAGCAGCCAGAGGGGCGGCAGCGGCGCATCGGACGGCATGGCCTGCACCCGGTGAAACGGATGCCCCTCGGGAAACGCGCGCGTCTCCCACAGCATCAATTCCTGCAGGCGTTCGAGGAAATCGTCGCCCTGCCGCTCGTCAAGGCGACGACGCAAGGCGTAGGCCGTCGTCTGGTCCGTGCCCGGCGCGCGACCAAGCCCCAGATCGATGCGGCCGGGAAACAGCGCTTCCAGCGTCTTGAACCGCTCCGCGACCACCAGCGGCGCGTGGTTCGTGAGCATGATCCCGCCCGAGCCCACACGCATGCGCGTGGTGGCCGCCGCCACACGGCCGATCATGATGTCGGGCGCGCTTGAGGCGATGGAGGGCATGCTGTGATGTTCGGCGAGCCAGAAGCGCTCGTAGCCGAGCCGCTCCACCGCCTGCGCCAGCTGCACGGTGCGCGCAAGCGCCTTGCTGGGCGGCGTTTGCGTGGTGACGAACGAAAGATCGAGAACGGAAAGAGGCGTCATGCGCCTAATCTGCGTCAGAAGCGCGGTTCCGCCAAGGCTGCCGCGTGGGCCACGCGCCCCACCGCGGCAAAGGCGCCGCTGGCGGGATCGAGCGTGAGCAGCCGCCCGTCCATCACGCTGAAGAAGGCGCCGTGCAGCGCGAGCATGCCCCGCTCCTCGAGCGTGCGCACGCACGGAAACGTGCGCAGGTTTGCAAGCGACTGGCGCACAGACTCATGGGCCAGCGTCTCGACATAGTCGCTGAGTTCGCCGGGTGCGGGCGGCCCAAGCCGCTCGTAGGCCGGCTGGATGAGCCGGATCCACTTGCCGATGAAGTCGCCGGGCGACAGCGGGCGCATGTAGGGATCGCGCTCGTTCTCCGCAAAGGCGCGCACGCCGCCGCACTGGCCGTGGCCGAGCACCACGATGTGCTCCACCCGCAACGCCATCACCGCAAACTCAAGCGCAGCCGAGGTGCCGTGGTAATCATCGTTGGGCGCGTAGGGCGGCACGAGGTTGGCAACGTTGCGCACGACGAACAGCTCGCCCGGGCCCGCATCAAAGATGACCTCCGGCGACACGCGGGAGTCACAGCAGCCGATCACCATGGTGCGCGGCTTCTGGCCCATTTCCGCGAGCACGCGATAGCGCTCCTGCTCAGCCCGGTAACGCCCGCCGAGAAAGGCCTCGTAGCCGTCAATCAGCCGCTGCGGAAAGACGGCGGGCACGGAGGGGCGGCGGGCGGCGCTGGTGGTCTGGTCGTTCATAGCGTGGTTTTACGCCCCGACGATCACGGCCGCAACGCCCCGGTGGAACCGCTACGCCCCCGATGCATTGATCCTTCGTCGCGGCCTTGTAGCGACATCGCCATGGAGGGCCTGCATGAGCCTGAGCACGATACTCATTGTTCTCCTCATCCTCGCGCTCGTCGGCGCGTTTCCGAACTGGGGCTACAGCCGATCCTGGGGGTATCGCCCAAGCGGCGCGGTGGGCCTCGTGCTGGTGATCGTGCTCATCCTCGTGCTGCTTGGCAGGCTCTGACGGCGCAGCGGGATTTTCCTGCGAACGTCCCATGGCGCGGCCCCGGCAGGCCCGTTAGTTTGGCGTTCGCAACAAGGGAAAGCCATGATCACCAGGCCGCGACGCAGCGTTCTCTACATGCCCGGCGCGAACGCGAGAGCGCTGGAGAAGGCCAGAACGCTGGCGGCGGACGCGCTCGTTCTCGATCTTGAGGACTCCGTCGCCCCCGCCGCCAAGGCGCAGGCCCGCGACCTCGTGTGCGAGGCGGTGCGCGCACGGGCCTACCCCGGGCGCGAAACTGTCATTCGCATCAATGGCTTCGATACGCCTTGGGGCGCCGACGACGTGCGCGCGGCCTGCGCTGCGGGGGCAGACGCGATCCTCGTGCCCAAGATCATGAGCGCGGCCGACGCGCTCGACGCCCACGCGCGGATGGACGCCGCGGGCGCGCCGCCTGCGGTGGGCCTGTGGCTGATGATGGAGACCCCCCGCGCCGTGCTCGACGCCGGCGCCATCGCCGGCGCGCGCTCACAGGCGCCGCGTCTGGGCGCGTTCGTCATCGGCGCCAACGATCTGGCCAAGGAGACGCGGGTGCGCCTCGCCCCCGGCCGCGCCGCCCTGGTGCCGTGGCTCATGCAGATCCTGCTCGCCGCCCGCGCCCATGGGCTGGACGTGATCGACGCGGTGTACAACGACCACACCGACCTCGCCGGGTTCGCCGCCGAATGCGCGCAGGGACGCGACCTGGGCATGGACGGCAAGTCGCTGATCCATCCGGCGCAGATTGCCCCCTGCAACGACGCCTTCACCCCCTCGCCCGAGGAAATCGCGTGGGCGCGCGCCGTGGTCGCCGCGTTCGAAAGCCCGGAAAACGCCGGCGTCGGCGTCCTTTCCATGGACGGACGCATGGTCGAGCGCCTGCACGCCGACATGGCGCGGCGCACGCTGGCGGCAGCTACGGCGGGGGATCAATCGTGACCTTGGCCGGTTTCTGTTTCCGCGGGGCTCGCAGCCCTGTTACAACGGCCTCGCACGAGCCGCCCCTGGGACCGCACGACGATGACTGACGAGACCCCCACCCCTCAAGGCGCCGCGCCGGCGACCCCGAACCGGTCCGGACGCCGCAAGCCGCCGCTGATCGAAGGCGAACCCGTGCGCGAAATCGCGCCCACCGGGACAGCCTCCCCGACCACCCAATCAGCGGACACGCCGACGCAGGGCCCAGAACCTGCGCCCACGCCTGCGCCCACGCCTGCTCCAGAGCCTGCACCCGAGCCGGCCCCTGCGGCGGCGCCGGCAGCCGCCACACCGGGGACGGACGAACCGACGACCGCTGCGACGGCCCCGCCCGGGGAAAATCCGCCCAGCGTGGAGGCCGCCAGCGAGCCCGCGCCCCGGCGACGCCTTCCCATTCCCCTTCCCGAGGGTCTTGGCGCCATGGCCGCCGTCAGCCTCGCCAGCGCCGCGCTGGCGGCGATCCTCGTCTACGCCGCCACGCCGTCAGCCCCCGGCGAGGGCGGCGGCTGGCCGGGCGCGCTTGAGGCGCGCATCGACGCTGTCGAACGATTGGCCCGCGACGCCGCACGCCGGGCGGGAGAGGCCAGCGAGGCCGCGCGCAAGGTCGCCGACGCGCCGCAGGCGGGCGCAGGCGCAAGCGCGCTGGCGCCCCTTGAGGGCCGGATCGCCGCGCTGGAGAAAGCAGGCCGGGCGCCGCCCCCCGCCTCCGAGCCGCTGGAGCAGCGCCTCGCCGCGCTGGAGAAGAGCATCGCCGCGCCGAAACTGGACGCGCGCGCCACCGAAACCCGGGCGCCCGTTGCGCCGCCGGTCAACCTTGATCCGCTGCGCGAGCAGGTGGGCGCCGCCGAGCAGCGCCTGCAAGCTCTGGAGCGGCAGCTGGCGCCCATCGCGAAGGACGGTCCGGACGCCGCCCGCAAGATCGAGGCGCTGGCGCAGGCCCTGCAAGGCGCCGACGGTCGCCTGAAGGCTGTGGAGGAGCGGCTTCAGCCGCTGGGCGCCCGCGTAGACGAGGCCCGCGGCCAGGCCGAGACCGAACGCAAGCGCGCCGAGGCGCTGGCCGCCCGCGCGCTCGACGCCGCGCGCCTTGCGCTGGCGCAGTCCCTCGTGGGCGCCGTGGACGCCGGCGCGCCGTTCGCAGCGCAGGCGGACGCGCTGACCCGCCTTGGCGCCCCGGCCGAACGTATGGCGGCGCTGAAGGATAGCGCCGCAACTGGCGTGGCGCTGCCCGCCGACCTCGCGCGCGCCTTCGCCGCCCTGGAAGAGAAAGTGACCGCCCGTCAGGATCCAGGCCCCAACGCCTCGCTGGCGGACCGGCTGGCCAGCAGCGCCGCAAGCCTCGTGCGGGTGCGGCCGGCTGGAGAGCCAACCGGCGACGCCCCCGCGGACGTGGCGGCCCGCATCCGCAGGGCGCTGGAGCGCGGGGACGTGACGGCGGCGTTGCAGGCATGGAACAGCCTTTCCGAAGCGGGCAAGGCGGTTTCGGCCGACTGGGCGGCGCGCGCGCGCGCACGGCTCGCGGCGCAAGAGGCGGCGCGGGCGATACTCGCCGAGGCGAGCGAACGGCTCGGCCGGACATGACGAGGGCGACATGATCAAGGTTCTTGTTTTCCTCGTTGTTCTGGCCGCCCTGGCGTTTGGTTTCGCGTGGATCGCCGACCAGCCGGGCTCGGTGTCCGTAGTCGCCGGCGGCCAGCGCTACGACATGGATCTCGTGGTCGCGCTCGGCATCGGCATCGGAATCGTGATCACGGCGATGATCGTGTGGAGCGTGGTGCGGTTCGTGTTCCGCATCCCCACGCTGATGTCGCTCACGGCGCGAATGCGCCGCCGGAACAAGGGCTACGCGGCGCTCACCCGCGGCATGGTCGCCGCCGGCGCAGGCGACGCAAGGGGAGCCGCCCGCGCGGCCCGCGACGCCGAGAAGCTGATCGGCCCCGAGCCTCTGGCGCTCCTGCTGAGCGCGCAGGCGGCGCAAATGAACGGCGACCGCGCAGGCGCCGAACGGGCCTTCCGCCGGATGGCCGACAATCCGGAAACCCGCCTGCTCGCACTGCGCGGGCTGCACGCGGAAGCACGCCGGCGCGGCGACGACGACGCAGCCGCCGAGTACGCCCGGGAAGCGCACGAGATGGCCGCCGCCCCGTGGGCCGGTCAGGCGGTGCTGGAGCGCCGCGCCATGGCCGACGACTGGGCCGGCGCCCTGCAGGTGGTCGAGACCAACCTCGCCCGCAAGGCGGTTGACCGGCAAACTGCGGACCGCCAGCGCGCGGCGCTGAAAACCGCGCTGGCCATGCGCCTTGAGGAGCGCGACCCGGCGGAAGCCCTGGCGCTCGCCCGCGAGGCGCAGAAGCTCTCGCCTGATCTCGTGCCTGCGAGCGTGCTGGCCGGGGCGCTGCTGGCCCGGCGGGGCGATCTGCGGCGGGCCGCGAAAATCCTTGAGGCCGCGTGGCGCGCGAACCCGCACCCGGACATCGCGCGCGCGTATGTGGAGTTGCGCAGCGGCGACGCCGCCGGCGATCGCCTGTCCCGCGCACGCGCCCTTGCGCGACTGGCGCCAGGACACGCGGAGTCGCAACTCGCCATCGCCCGCGCGGCTCTTGAGGCCCGCGACTTCGACGCCGCGCGCCGCTCAATGAGCGAACTTATCGAAGGCGGGCGCCGGCCAACCGCGCGCATGTGCCTGATGATGGCTGACATCGAGGAGACCGAACACGGCCCCTCCGGCCGCGTGCGCGAATGGCTCGCCCGCGCCGCCCGGGCCCCGCGCGATCCCGCGTGGGTCGCAGACGGGGTCGTCTCCGACAGGTGGCTGCCGGCCTCCCCCGCCACCGGGCAGATCGACGCCTTCCGCTGGGAAACCCCCGTCGAGCGGCTTGCTGGCCCCGCAGAGGAGCCTCTGTCCGTCTGGGCGCCGGTTGAGCCTGTGCCGGCCGATGTCGAGCACCCGCACCCCCCAGCCCACGCGCGACTGGCTCCAGCAGCGATGGAGCCGGACGTCGTGTTCAGCTCCGGCGCGCCCGACCAGCGCGCGGACGTGGCGCGCCCTGCGCCGGAGGTGATCGACCTCACGCCAGCGCCCGCGCCGCCCCCGGCCCAACCGCAAGCCCCGGCGGCGGAGCCCCTCTCGAACGGCGCCCCGGACGGCGCCGCCATAAATACGTCCGCGCCCTCGCCTGATCGGCCCGGGGCCCGGGAGGGCTCGCGCACGCAAGCCGCCGCGCCAGCGCCAGCGCCAGAGACGGCCAAGCCGTCTGGGCAAACGTCGTCTGGGCAAGCGTCGTCTGGGCAAGCGCCGTCAAGCGCAAAACGTGAGGGCGGGCGAGCGGCGCGCAAGCTGCCGCAGCGGATCGTAACTGCGCCCGACGACCCGGGGGCCGAGGCCTCCGAGGATGACAAGGCGCAGGAAAGACGCCGCCGCTTCGGAATTTTTGGATGAGCGCGAAGCACGGTTGCAAACCGGTGCGGTAGACGATAATGGATGCCCAAGCGGCGCTTGCAAAGCGCGGTCGGGCCGCAATAGCTCAGTTGGTAGAGCACGTCATTCGTAATGACGGGGTCGGGGGTTCGAATCCCTCTTGCGGCACCACTCTTTTCACATGCCTCGCAACATGCCCCGAATTGCACTCTCCCGTCGGGAGACGCACGCGCGTGAACGGCGCGGACAGGCGGAACCGCGGCGCGAAGAGCGGCCCAGCGGGCGTGGTTCCAGCGTGGTTACAGGTTCAAAAGCGCCGCGACTCCGTACTTTAAGTGTCCCCGCGCCGGCGGAGCCCGCGAACTTGCCCGCTCAGATCCTCCTGCCAAGAGGACCGAAAAGAGGGCGAAGTCGCGTGCTCACCGGGCCCGTCATGTTCAGCCATGAAAGCGCGCCGTCATTCAGACGCGCCCATGATGCGGGCCACAGCCGCCTTGATATCTGGCGGCGGCGATCCGTGCTCCATGTAGAGCGCCGCGAGTTCGGCCCCGGTCTTTGGACTGAGGTCGAGAGCACGCCGTTTCGCCTCCACGATGAACTCCTCGCTTTTCACCATGGCGTCAAAGGCGGCGCGCAGGATTTCGACCCGCTCGACAGGCACGCCAGGCGCCATCACCAACGCGGTGCCAAATTCAGCGGAAAGCGCAACGAAGTCCCACAAGGCGCGCTGCTTGGCGTCGGAAATGAGATCACGCACGCGCGGCACGCCTTCGATCGGGACATGAGCGAAATCCATGCCAGCGAGAACGCGCACCTTATTCTCGCGCAACCATGCAGGATGCAAACTGGACAAAGTGGAAAGTGCGACGGTCGTCGCGCCGACCTCGCCTGACTCCATCGCAATCATCGTTGGCCCGGTACCGGTATATCCGAGCACTATCTTCAGTTTTGTACCAAGAATTTCGTTCATCAACATCGGGCCGGCGGTCGTAGTTGACCGCCTCGCCGTCGCAGCAAGTGTAATCTCACGGCCTTTCAAGTCGTCAATATCCTTGACCCCGGACGTATGCCAGGCCACCAGAACGCGCGAGAAGTCGCTCATTCGGCCGATAAAGTGAAACTTCGATGCGTCAAAGCGCACGGCGTTCGGCTCGATATGCGGCGTGACGAAGAAATTCGGGATCGCGACGGCCATGACGGTTCCGTCAAGCGGAGCGGCGTTAGCCATGTAGTTGATCGAATTGATGCCGCCCCCGCCGGGCATATGCTCGATGACGACGGGTGGAGCACCGGGAATATGACGGCTAAGGTATGTCGACAACAGCAGCGCATATGCACTGAAGCCTCCGCCCGGGGCCGCCCCTATCATCAACCGGATCGTCTTGCCGCGATAAAAGTCGCCAGATTGCGTCTGCGCGGCGGCGATAACCGGATTGAACAACAGAGCGATCACAAGAAGTAATGGCGGTAATCTTCTCATCCAACCCTCCTCCTGACACCGCCTGCGGAACGCGCGCCCGCATCCGGTGGGCAGCGGAGCCGCGCTCGCATTCGAGGTTTGGCCACGCCAAACTTCAGCGGATGTGTTTCTTCCTCCCAACGCCGGCCCCTGCCGCGTGATTGCGGCAGCAGACGTCCGAGGCTTTTTACCCCTCTGCGTTGGCTAAGTTTAGCAAGGACGCGCGCGCTCCGCAGACCTTCGCGTGGTCGTTTGAGCTGCTTACGGCCGCGGGCGCAGGACGTCGCCGGGTTTTGGCGCTCCGACCAGCGCGAGCTTCGCCCGGGCGACGCTGAACTTCGGCGTCACGCGTATGATCTCGACCTCGCCCAAAAGGGATTCGGCCTCGCCCAATGTCTCCTTGGTCACGGGGTCGATAAGCGCCGCGCCCACCGAGAACAGTTGATACACGTCGCCCACGGCCAGCCCCGGGCCTTCGCCGCGATTGACGAAGATGTCGGGGCCCTGCGCCTGAATGACCTGCAGCGGGAACAGCGCGCCGACAATGGAAGCGGTGAACTTGGCGCCAAGATCGGCGCTGAGAGCCCGCCAGGCCGCGTGCTCAACCACGGCCGCGTCGTTCTCGCCGGTCTGCCGCGCGGCGCCGGCGCCGCCCCGGCGCAGTTCGGCCTCGCGCGTCACCTGATAGACGATCTCGCCGGACGTCGTGTCGAGCACCTTGGCGCTCACGGTTGCGGAGCCCGTGGCGGAGAACACGAACTGGCCCGGGCGCATTTCGTTCGGCAGGCGTTGCACGCTGACGCTGACGTGGGAGATGAGTGGCTGGACGATGTACTGCACGTTGTTCAGCCGTCCGGCTTCCGCGGCGTTGCCAAGCGATTGCTCACCAGCGGCGAACTCCTGCTCGATGCGCACTGTCCGCAGCACTTCCTGCGTGCGCTCGAACACCGAGAACCGGCGGCTGGCGCGGATACCCTCCTCGATCTGGCGGGCGAGTTCCTGAGCGTCGAGTTTTCCAGGCTGGAAGCGGGCGCGCACGGCCTCGGCGACCAGCGGCTGAAACACCGCCAGCGAGGGGCGGTCCTGCGCCGCCGCCGGCGCTACGGCGGCCAACAGCAGCGCGAGCGCAGAAAACAAGTGTGCGGGTTTCACCATCGGGGTTTGCTCGGGCTTGGAGGGGGTGCGGGACGCGATTGGGCGGCGGAGCGCGGCGCCTCAGCCCGCAAGATCAGGTCGGCGCCGTCCGGCAGCGCGCCGGCGATGAGTTCTCCGTAGGACAGCTTGGGATCGACCCGCATGACGCGGATCGTCGCGACATGGGTTTCCGCGCGGCCGAGCGGCTCTTTGGTGTAGGGATCGAACATCTCGTCGCCGAGAAAGTTCGCCGTGTAAGTCTGGCCGACGCGTACCGTGTCGCCGCCCTGGTTGATGGTGACGTAACGGCCCGCCGTGACCTGCAGCACGCGCAGCGGGAAGATGCCGCTGGTGACCTTCTCGCCCAGCGCCGCAGCGCCGGCGGCGAGCGCGGCGGCGACGTCGCCCTGCGCTTCCACGCCCGCCTGCCCCGCCCATTTGATCTGGCGGGTCGCGACGTCGAGGATCGAGAAATCGAGGACGATGGCTGTCCCGGCGTTGACCACGCGTTCGCCCGTCACAGGCAGCGTGCGCTCGTTCGAGAAGCTTTCGAGGCGGCGCAGTTTTGTGAGCAGCATGTAGTCGGCGCCCAGCATCTGCCCGATGCGCACGGTCTCGGCCAAGGGAACGTCGGCGCTGCGCAGGAGCGCCATTTCGCTGCGGTAAGCTGCCTCGTTCTCACGGTCCAGCACGGCGAACCGGCGCGTCTGCACGAAGTAGGACGTGATCGCGTCCCGCAGCGCCGCCACGTCGGCGGGCTGCGCCCCGGCGAGGTTCTGCGGCGGCATGGTGACGAGGCGCCGGCGATCCTGCGTGGGCAACCCGGGAGCCGCGAAGCGCTCGACGCTGACGGTGAGGCGGGCGAGAAAGCCCCTGCCCTCCTCCTCCACCGCATGAATCTGATAACTGCGAACGACCCCGCCCGAAGCTTGGCGGATCTCCTGCTGGAAACCTTCCGAAACCGTAGTGCGGGCGCTGCCCTCGTCGATCACCGAGGACAGGCTCTGTTGCGCGCGGCGCGCCGCCTCGAGGCGGACGCCGGTAACCTGCTCAAGGGCGGACACGAGGCCTGCGGCCACAGCCTCCTGCCGGGTGGCGCCGACGCCCTGCGCCTCGACGGTGAGGGTCTCGGCCATGGCGGGGCGAGCGCTTGCGAGCAGGACCGCGACCGCGACCGCGCCGGCCAGCGCCCGGACGTGCATCCGCAAGCGACGGGCGCGCGGCATTTGCCTGTTCATGTCGCCTCCACTTTAGAAGTCGGACGTGGTCGAAGAGGCGCCGGAGCGCACCGGAGCCCCTGCGGGCGCGCCGACAACGCCAGGCCGCGCCGGCGGGTTGGCGACGCCCCTCGCCGCGCGCTCAAGCGCCTGTCCGGCAATGGCTGCGTCGTCGGCGTTGGAACGCGACCAGACGACGGCAACCGTCGTCATCAGCGCACCGGACCACGGGTGCTTCCCGCGCCAGGCCTTCACCTCCGAGACGCCGCTGAGGTTCAGCGTCTTGGCGACGGCCTCGATCTTCAGATCGTAGGCGGCTGCGTTGAAGGAGCGCGCGCTGTCGTCCGTCTCTCGGTAGGTGAAATCCACGTTGTCCTTGTCGCTGCCCGCTATGCGCTCGCCCACGAACCGCTGGATGGCGGCGATGGCGCGCGTGCGGGCGCGGGTGTTGTCGAGGCTCGCCTGGCTCGAGGCAGGCACGCTGCCGAAGCCGACCACGAGCCGCTGCCCATGCTCGTTGGTCCACACGCGGGCGCCGGAGGTCACGGCCATCCAGTCGGCCTGGGCGCGATCCAGTTCGCTGAGGCGGGCCGCAAGCGACGCGTCGGGCGCGGCGGGCGGAAGCCGGAACCCGGGATTGATGATCGACTCGCCAATCTGCGCAAGCTTCAGGCTCCAAACGAGCCCTGTCAGCACGGCGTACTTGCCATCGACTGCGTTCGGCCCTTCGCACTGCACGGCTGTGAACGCGCCGCTGGCGAAGACCCGCGCAGAGGAGGCGATGCGCTCGCGCAGGCGTGTCTGGATCTTGAGGATCTCCTGCTTCTTCGCATCTTCGCTCCGCCCCGCGCCATCCCAGTTGGGAATGTATTTGCGGATCTCGTTGTCGAGGGCTGCGCCGGTGAGGACGAGCGTCTTGTCCGCCACGGAAAGCTGCGTGGCCGCGTCCTTCAGGAGTGGCGGCGGCTCATCGCCGCCGGCCATGAACGCGTCGAACGAACGCGAGGATGAGATTTCAAGGCCGATAAACTGGGCAAGCGAATTGCGCGCGTTCAGCTCGGCGATTGAGAAGGCCGCGTCACGCGCAGCAATCCATCGCGACGCATCGGACTTCTCCGCATTCACCTCGCCCTGCCCGCGCGCCACGAGCCGGAAAGATCCGTCGGGCCGCGCGTTCTTGCCTTCCGTCAGCTTTTCGGAGGCGAGCCAGTCGGCCCAGCACTGCTCCACATTCGTGGCCAAGCGCGCGGCGCCGGCGAGGTTGGCGTCCTGCGCGAAGGCCCCGGACGCGGCCAGCCCCGCCGCTGCTGCTACGATGACTTTGGCCAGTGACGTTTTCATACACGGCTCCAGTGTCTTTGAGAGAAAGAACGAAGTGGACGCAACTCAGCGCCGATCGACCTGTCGGGGAGCGACGGCCTGGCGCGGCGCCGCGCGGGGGGCGGCCGTCCGAGGCGCGGCCATGCGGGGCGTTCCCGCGCGCGACGTCACCTGAGGAGCCATGCGCTGCCCCTGAACACGAGGCGCCATCTGGGGCGCCATGCCTCCGCTGGGGCCACCGCGGCCAGCCACCGCGGGCGCAGCCTGTGCGGGCATCTGGCCGGGGCGAGCGTCGGGCGCCGCGCCGTTCGGCGCGACGATCCTCGGCGGCGCGGCCATAGGGGCAGGCTGGCCGCTGCCCGGCCCGGCGCGCGGCGTCAGCGGCTGGAAATTGGCGCCGGCGGGCGCCGGCACAGGGCCAGAGCCCAAGGCCGCAGGCGCGGCGGCGGGCAACGGCCGGCCGACCGGCTGGAAGTTGGCGGCGGGAGCCACAGCCTGCACAGGTACGCCGCTCGGCGCGACGATCCTCGGCGGCGCAGCCATAGGCGCAGGCTGGCCGCCGCCCGGCCCGGCGCGCGGCGTCAGCGGCTGGAAATTGGCGCCGGCGGGCGCCGGCGCGCCCCGCACCGGCACAGGGCCAGAGCCCATGGCCGCAGGCGCGGCGGCGGGCAACGGCCGTCCGACCGGCTGGAAGTTTGCGGCGGGAGCCACAGCCTGCACAGGCACGCCACCGACCCCGCGAACCTGAACCGGCCGATAACCGACAGGCGCAGCCCAGGCTGGGCGAGCGGCCGGCAGCGATACGCGGGGCAGTGAACGGGCGGCCGACACCGCAAGGGGCGCCGCCGTCGCTGCGGCGACAGCCGCGACCGCGACCGGCGCCCAGGCCGGCATGTTGAGGCTGGGCGCCCGAGGAATAAACTCGACCGGCATGCTGGCGCTCGAGGCGATCATCTCGACGCCGGCGACCGGCGGCGGCAGCCCGGCGAACGAGACCGGCGCGAACGCCGACGGGGGCTCCATCGGCGCGCCCATACGGGCCAGACGCTGACGGGCGACGGACACGTTGCCGCCGTCCGGATAAAGGGCCAGGTACGTCCAGAACCCATCGGGCTGATTGCGCCGCAAGGCGCCGGACCACACCTCCGCCTCGCGGCGAACCGCCAGATTGTACTGCACGGTGGCAGCCGCCTCATCCTCGGGGAAGCGCACGAGGAACGCCTGATAACCTTCGATCGAGTCCGTAGCGACGACCTTCCGGAAGGCCTCCTCGCGGCTCAGTGAGGCAAGCTCGATCTTCTCGTCGGCCTTGTGCGCCAGCGTGGGCAAGGTCTGCCCCGGCGCGGGCGGGAAGAACGCGTAGCCGAGATCCGGAAGACGGTCAGAACTCCACGGGTACTGGCGGTTCTGCGTTTCCTCGAACACGCGCGTGCGGGTGAAAGCGAAGAACTCACCGAACGAGGCGACCGGCCGGTCGATGGCGTCGAGAATACTCTTCGCGAAGATTCCCATTGGCGGCTGCGGCTCCGGCAGCGTGCGCCCCGGGCTCTGGTTGAACGCGATGAGAAAGCCCTCCGGCGCGTCCATCTTCGCAAGGCCGGGGCTGAACTCCGGATCGCTCGTCAACCGCTCGGGCGGCGCGGCCGCGTCAACCACCAGAATACGCGCGCGCGCCGACACAAGGCGCAGGCTCTCGACGATATCCCGCAGGCGCAGGCCATTGAGCACCACATCCGCGCTCCGCGCCACCGGAGTGCCGACTGGCAGCAGATAATTCTCGCCATTGATCTGGGCGACGCGCCCCGACAGATAAATGAAAATCGTCTCCGCCCCACCCGCCAGAGTCGCCCGCTCTGACAGGTCGCGCAGTCTCGCGCGAATGGACGCCTGATCGAGATCGGATGCGCCGTTGGTGTGAAAACCGCGGTCTCCCAGTGCGCTCTCGATGTATCCCGCATCACCTGTCCCGGTGACGAGCCGCGCGCCCGGATAATCCGACTGTCCAATAACCACAGCGAAGCGCCGCTCTCCCGCGCCGCCAGGCACTGCGCCAATCTCCTGCGCATGGCCGGCTGTGGCCGACAGCGCAGCGACGCAGACGATGCTAGCGCCCAATGCGCCAAGGATGCGATCAAGAATGCCCATCGCCAAATCCCCCGCCATCGAACGCCACGTCACAGGGAGCCGACGAACGCGTTCGCGCCGTCAAAGCGAACCTTGAATGTCTTGCGGTCCTTGAAAGCCTCATACAAAGCGTCAACCAGATCTTCCGGGTCGAAGCGGTTCGGGTGCTCGAACCGGATCTCGACCGACTTGTCGTTCGTGCCGGCAGGATCGACGCGCGTTTCAACGCCCGAGAGCGCTTTGGAGATCACATCGCGCAGCATGCGGATCTGCTGCCGATCCCGCTGGGTCATGCCCGCGATCTTCACAGCGTACTGGGACGAAGACCGCACACTCGCCGCCTGTGCGCCGGGAGCCGCCTTCTGCGAAGCCGCGATGGTGAGCAGACGCGCGCTGATGTCCCGGTGCACCTGCCGCGCCAACTCCGTTGCCTGCATGGGCAGCAACTGGCCGCGGCGCGCCTCCTTCGGCGTCGCCGTATCGCGCGGCACGCGTTTGGTATTGAGCACAGGAACGTTCGCAAGCTCCACACGGCCCCCGGGGTTCTTATTGTTGTCGAGGAGCTTCACGAGGGCGCGCAGGGTATAGTTTTCAAATCGCACCCCCCCCGTGGAGCCGACATCTGCGTGCTGGTCGTCATACTCAATCGATAGGATGTTCAGAAAGTAGTCGACCTCGCCCCGCGCAATCGCCTCCTCCTCGCTATTGCGCGCGATGACACGGTAGCCTGCATTAATGAACTCAGCACGTATACTATCGATCAGGAAGCGGGTGGCAGGATCTTCCTTCTCCTCGTAGCCCAGTATGAAGCGAAACGCGCGATCGGCGCCGCTGACCGTCGCGGTCATGAGCTTCTGAACCTCGCCCTTTAGAACCCCTACTTTAAAGATCCCGTCGAGGTTGCAGTTGAAGAGCTGCCCCACCTTTGTGCAGTTGAGCTTCGTATCGGACGTGAAGTATATCGCACGGAACTTATCAAGCGACGACTCGGCAGACTTACGGAACTGCCGGCCAACGTCGCCATCGGCCTGCGACCCAATCAATTCACGCAGTTGCTTTTCAAAAACCTCATAAACCGCGTCACGCTGCGCGACCGATTGACGGCCGTTGCTCGCCTTCCCCGATACGCGGACTTCGCCACGCGCTAGCATCTGGGCAGCTTCCTCGCGCCGACGCTCCATCTCCATATGATATGCGGCGACGAGGTCGCTGGCCGAACGATCAAGCGCGATCAGTTCCGGCTCGGAGGCATTAGGGCCTCGACGCGCGGACTCGATTCGCTTGCGCAACTCTGCAGCGCGTTGCTGGTTGAACTTGTTGTCGGGCGACAGGAGAGGCTGCAGTTTGCGGATGGCGCCGTCAGCGATCTGCACCCGGCGGGCTTCTGCCTGAGCCGCGAGCCGGGATGTCCGCGCTGCAGGCGTCTCGACCGCCACCTTGCCTATCTCGCGACCCGTGAGAAGTGCAGTCGCGGCTTGGTCCGCGGTTAGCGGCATCGATTGAGCCGAAGACAACACAAACACCTCGTCGCAACGCGTGCGCCCGACATCGAGCGTGCACTCGACGTTCTTCATAAGATTGCGCGAGGATATCGGCTGGCAACGGCCAAAGATGGACGCAAGTTGCGGATCTGAGGCCGGTAGACCGTTGGAGATCAGCGCCTCTATGGACTGTCCGTTGCGCTGAAGCAACTGATCGGCACATGCACTAACGTAAGGATCGATACCAGCCCATGTTTTGCGCAACTCCACCATCCGCGCCTGCTCGGCCGCGCGGGCCGCGCGCTCCTGGGCCTGGATAGCACGCTGCTGCTCTTGGATCGCTTCTTGCTGCCGGCGCATGATCTCCTGGCGTTGCGCCTCATGTATAAGCAGATCGAAAATATTTTGAGCTTGCGCGGAATTGGGAGCCACGAATAATAAAGGATAGATTGCCAAGAAAAAAAGCTTCAATATTAAACTCACAGCTCAGCTCCCGTTTGCTTACAAACGCTCGTATTTTTACGTTAATACATAACTTCCTCCCAATGCAACAACGGCGCTGATAGCTACATTAGACCGCCTTATTCATCAGGGATGATTTCGAGGCTGGAGAACGCAACATAACGATCTGATTTAACGCAGGGTATGATCGCTGACGCAGATACAGTTCGCTGTCTCGCGCTAGCCACGTACACCATGGCAGACGATAACCTCCCACCGTCCTCGTTTCTAGCCGTTGCCAGCATAGATCCTTCCCGCGCATCGAGCCAGTAAAGTCCGATACGTTGTTGACCAAGTTCAAATGTGCGCCATCAGGTAAGTGGTCACGCCCGCATCGCCTTAACCGCCCCACCCCAGATACTGTCGACGCGGGGAACCACAGGCGCTTGAAAGCGCCGGAAAACCTGGCTAGAGCATTTTCCGTCCAAGTGGATGCCGGTTGGACGTAAGAAAATGCGTAAAAACAATAAGCTAGAGCGGACGACCTGATGCAATCAGGTCGGTTTCCGCTCTAATGGCCCTCACAACAGTTTATAGTGTTTGCCGCAACATATTGATCGGGTCAGCCCCAAGCGCCCTGGCTATTCCGACGAATTCAGCAATGTCCAGAAGGCGCTCCCCGCTTTCATACTTCGACACGAACGACTGCGGCTTATTCAACGAATTAGCCACCTCAGCCTGCGTCAAGCCAGCCTTCCTTCGAGCAGCGACAAGTTCCTCGAGTGGGATTTTATACAGCTCAGGAAAAAGTGAGCTCACGTGAGAGGCCGCCAGATGAAACTGGCCCCTCAAAGAAACCCAAATTCGGATTATCCCAAATCGGGATATTTTGGCATACTCCCCGCCACATTTACGGTCGGGGGCGGCACGGTGAAGGATCAGTACGTTGGCGACGTCTGCGATTACCGGAAGTATGCGCTGCTTCGGGCGCTTACGAAGCATTCCTCTCTAAATCTCGGAATTTGCTGGATGTTAATGCCAGATGATGGCGGAAACGATGGCAAGCATCCCCAGTATCTTGCCACCCCCGAACGGTGGAAGCCCCAAGATCCCGAACTGTTCGACCTCCTAAAAGGAATAGTACAGCTAAAGATTGAGGCCAATGACAAGCGTGGTTCAGGGAGCACGGGCGAAAGAGACGAAGAGGATGGCAATCGTGGATCGCCACGATGGCTGCCCGAAATGGAAGCCAGCGGAGTGCTCGGGTCAGCTCAGTTTTTCAACGAGTACCTGTCTGATCAACTGAATTGTAAGAGAGGGTATATATCTTAGGCCAAGAGTTTATTCTCTCAGTGTGACCTCGTATTTTTCGATCCGGATAATGGACTGGACGTGCCGACCGTTCCCAAGGGGCGGCGGAATTCATCAAAGTATCTATTTCTGGACGAGTTATTCGATTTTTGGCGAGATGGGGCGTCTATTCCGATTTACAAACATTAACTGCCTCAACACCGCCCTACATTTGATAAGCGGATCACTTAACGTGTCGCGGCTACGCTGCCCGGGTGTCGTATTATTTTATTCGCCACAGCGAACGTGCTGTTCGTTTTGGCGGCCCAGCCTCGACATGTGCAGCATTTCATGAAGGCGGCGGGTCGAATTTCGGAAAGATGGCCGACGTGGTTTCTAAAGCATTTTCCGTTTAAGGTGGCTCATAGCCTGCTGCGGTGTAGCAGTTTGTCGCGTGCCGGGGCGTGACGATTGGAAGCAGAGCCCCAATGGTTGCCTACAAGCTCTCCTGGGTTCTTTCGGCAGCCTTGCGCAAGTGCGCTTTCAATTGGGAGAGCGCCTTTTCGATTGGGTTGAAGTCGGGGCTATAGGGCGGCAGGTAGCGCAGTTCGGCTCCGACCGCCTCGATGGCCGCTCGAACGGCTACTCCCTTATGTGAGCCGAGATTGTCCATCACGACGATGTCGCCTCCACTCAAGGTCGGAATAAGAACCTGCGCGACATAAGCCTCGAACGCTTCACGGTTGATGGGGCCGTCGAGGACGAGCGGCGCCACCATGCCCGTTATGCGCAGGCCTGCCACAAAGGTCGTCGTTTTCCAGTGCCCATGCGGCACGCCCATGCGCAAGCGCTCGCCCCGCCCACAGCGCCCACGGCGGCGCGCCATGTTGGTGGAGGTCCAGGTCTCGTCGGTGAAGACGAGACGCTCGGAGTCGAGGTCGAATTGGAAGTCGAACCAGTTCTGTCGGCGCTTCAGGACGTCCGGCCGATCCTGCTCCGTGGCGTGGGCAGTCTTTTTTCCACGTGATCCCATTGCGGGCGAAGAAGCGCCAGAGTGCGCCGATGGAGAAGCGATGGCCCTGCACGGCGATTTCTGCCTGCAATTCGACGAGGGTGATATCGCACGTGCGATCTACGATCCCGAGGATGAGGTCGCGGACGGCTTCGATGCGCTGCGAGCGGCGGTCGCCGCCTTGCGCCGCCAACTTTGGCGTTCCGGCATCACGAGCGCGAGCGCACCACCACACGGCGCTCGCTGCCCCCACGCCGAAGCGCTCCGCCGCTTGCCGACGCGACATTCCGCTTTCGACAGCGGCAACAACAGGTTCACGCAGGTCGAGCGAGAGAGGCTTCGTCATCGCGACTGGCCTCCTTCTGCCAGCCTCAATATTGAATAAGATGAAAGCCGATTCGGGACTCCTGCATCGATTCAGTACGAACGGAAACCGCTCTAGAGCGCGTGTTCTTATTATAGAAGATCACGACAGTCTTAGGAAAAGCATTATAGCATCATTAATGCGATCAGGTTTCTCAGCTGACGGATTATTTTGCGCTGAAGACCTGATGGATGCGATAGCTACTACCCCGCCTGATCTCTATGTCATCGATATCGGCCTGCCTGGTGAAGATGGAATGAGCCTCGTGGCCAGGATATGGGGCCGTCAGCCTTTGGCTGGGATCGTCCTGCTATCGGGCCAGACGGCTTTGAACACCCGAATTGAGGGCTATGAGGCAGGCGCTGACGTATATGTGGCGAAGCCCTCCAATCTAGACGAGCTTTTGGCCGTCCTACGCTCGCTTGCCCGACGTACGGTCCAGAGCCGGTCCGAACAAAAGCTGGAGATTACAGTCTTCACCCACACTAACCAATTGATCGGCCCAAAGTCGACGGTACAAACTAGCGATGCGGGGAAAAGAGTTCTCACGCGCTTTGCCCTATCCCCTCAAGGTATGTTGAACGCTGGGAAATATGGAATCTCTGGGTTCAGTAGAACCTCCGGTGAGCTCCCGAAGCCTTGAAGTCCGCATAACTACTCCGCGCAAAAAGCTTTCTGATACCGTCGGTGGCGGTAGCAATCCCGTTTTCGGTACTCATGGCGTTGGGTACAAACATCTGCCGACACTAAAGCTGAAGTGATTCCTGCTGAACTCGTAGTAGTGAACCTACTCATTTATAATGTTACACATCTTTCTCTTTGGTAGTCTACGAAAACCGCTCGACGACGTCATCGCCCCACGATCTGCTTGGCCTTCTATGCTAATCTTGATCTCCCTGTCGGCCAGCGCCTTGATAAACTCGATCGACGTAAATTGACTGCCCTGATCCATGTTGAAAACTTCGAGCGCAACATCCCGGGCCAACGCCTCCTCGACGGCCGCAACGGAGGAGTCGCCCTCCAGCGTGCTCGGCACCCGCCAGGCGAACACCCGGCAAGTGAACCAGTCCATGCCGGCCGCGAGATATATGGAGCCGCGCGCCATGGGGAAGTAATTAACGTCCATCCCCCAGACCTGATTGGGTCGATTGACGGGAAAGTTGAGCACAAGGTACGGACAGATTCTGTGCCAATGGGCTGGTTTGAGGTGTTCGGCTTGCGATACGGCGTGGTCATACTCATCCGCTTCAGCAGCGTGGCAACGGGCGGACGCCCCACCTTGACGCCCTCCTTTACGGCGACCCCTGCCCCAGCCGGCTTCCCGCAAAGGGCAGGTCCGTGGCTATAAACTGCACCTGGAGGCGACAGTCCGACTGCGCGGATTGAAATGTCCTGACCAGCGGCGCATTATTAGTCAGACGAAGGAATCACACATACGGGGAGCGAAAGCGATGGCGCGTACAGGCATGCTTTTGGCGCTTGTCGCGGGAGTCCTGGTGGGCGCCTGCCCGGCGCAAGCCCAGCCTGCAGACAGTTTTTACAAGGGTAAGACGCTCATCATTTACAGCGGCCTTTCGGCAGGAGGCGCCTACAGCGCCTATGCCCGCCTGCTTGAGCGTCACATCGGTCGGCATATTCCCGGCAATCCTGTCACGGTTATGAAAGTGATGGAGGGCGCCAACGGCCTTACACTCGCCAACTGGCTCTATAATGTCGCGCCGAAAGATGGCCTCGCTATGGGCATTTTCCACGAGCGCATCGGGCTGGAGCCAGTTGTCGCGCCACAGGGCACGCTGTTTGACGGACGCAAGTTCGCATGGATTGGCAGCGCCGCGAAGCAGACGAGCGTTTGCTTCACCCGCGCGGGATCGCCGGTCAAAACGGTGGCCGACGCGCAGCGAATCGGAATCCCGGTCGGCGCAAGCGCCGCCGCCGGATCAGACTCCGTCATGCCGCGCATGATGAATACAATGCTGGGAACCAAGTTCCAGATCATACAAGGCTACGGCGGAGCAGATATCCTGCTCGCCATTGAACGCGGCGAGGTGGAAGGACGTTGCGGCTTCGGCTGGGCAAGCTTGAAGACGACGCGGCCCGACTGGGCTGAGCAGAGAAAGATCAACCTCCTCGCGCAGTTTTCATACAAGCCACATCCGGATCTCAAGGACGTGCCGTTGATGATGGACATGGTCTCAAAGCCAGAAGATAAGCGCGCGCTCCAGCTCGTGTTCGCCACACAGGAAATGGGCCGTCCATTTACGGCGCCTCCGGGAACGCCCGCTGATCGGCTTGCGGTCCTGCGCAAGGCGTTCATTGCTGCTCTTGAGGATCCGGCTTTGGTGGCCGAAGCGCAAAAGCAGGGATTGGAAATCGATCCGATCACCGGTGAGGAGATAACCCAGATCCTTCTCGATCTTTACGATACGCCAAAAGAAATCGTCGATCGCGTAAACGGCTTTCGCACCGGTCGCTCTGACGAAAAATCCGTCAGGTAGGAGTTAGCTATGGGCATCGACGGGACAGCGGCTTCCGGAAACCTGTGCCACGCAGCTTGCTGTCCGCCGCTGCGCTGGCCACCCGCACGTCGCTCGCTCCAGAACAAGCGAGCGGCGCCACGCGCGCAGCTCGGAGCGGGCGCTGGAGCGATACGCGCGCCAATCTCCGGGCGCGCGCCGACAGCGCAGGCGGGGTTGGGGCGAAATCATAGCGGCCCCTCGCCTCGCGTGGTCGACGTCCATTGCCACTTCTTCTCGGAAGATCTCAAGCGCGCCTGGCGGCAAGGCGGCGGCGCCTTACCGGCCAACATCGCCAACTGGACACATGCGCAACTGATCGAAGAAATGGACCGAAGCGATGTGGCGCAAAGCGTTCTGTCGCTGGCGTCGGCGCCCCTACACTGGTTTCATGCTCCGCACGAATGGCGTGGCCTCATACGCTCAACCAACGAATACGGGGCGCAACTGGCGGCCGATCACAAGGGACGCCATGCGCAGTTCGGCTTCATTATCTGCCGCGATGTGGAAGGCAGCCTGCGTGAGATAGAGTATTGTTTCGACTCACTGCAGGTCAGCGGCATCGAGATGGCTACGAGTTTCGGTGACAAATGGCCGGGAGATCCCGAATTTGCGCCCGTTTTCGAGGAGCTGAACCGCCGAAAAGCGCTGGTCTATTTTCATCCACTCGCGCCATTCTGCTGCGAGGGTCTCGTGCCTGGCTCCCATCCTTCGTGGATCGAGTATCCCTTCGATACAACCCGCGCTATCATGAGCCTGCTTGTAAACGGCGCATTCCAGAAATATCCAAACATCAAGTTCCTCTTCTCACATGGTGGCGGCGCACTATCCATTCTGGCGCAGCGCATTGAGGCGCTCTCGCGCCATTCCAAGGCGCGTGAGCACATCGCGCCCGGGGGCGATGTGATGAACGTCCTCGGGTCACTCTACTTCGAGACTGCGAACGCCACCTCAGCCCCAGCGCTCGCCGCGCTACGCGCATTCACGAGACCGGAGCAACTGATGTTCGGATCGGATTTTCCATATATGTCGATGGGCGAAAATCTTGAAGGCCTGCGCGGGGGCGGGTTTTCCGCAGAAGAGCTTCGTATGGTTGAAGAAGGTAACGCGCGCAGATTAATTACGGCGTTGGGGTGAGGTGGGCGGAGAAAGGCGTCTGGGCGCCATTGTTACAAACACTAGCGAACGTCGGAGGCCCGCCCGCGTACGCGCTCATCGACAGTTCGGCTGCGCACGCAGCCCCCTCGGCAAGGGGTTGAAAAGCGGGGAGAAGAGCCAGGAGATTGGCTGGTCGCGCGCAGGGAGGACTTGGTCGAGACCCGCGGGTGTCGGTTTGAATCCGTCGCCGATGGGCGTGCGGGCGTAATCTGCCGCGGGCTTGTCCACCCCATCCTCGATGGTGACCGTATCGATCTATCGGGACCGGCATTTATTCCCGGCGCAACGCACACTGGGCCACACGGGGACACTATGGCTCGCGGCGACGTCTACCTTTGATGATCGGGTATTCTTGCCGGGAACGCCTGCATCGCCCATCTCCATTCTGAGTATGGCCCGCCAATGATCGCGCCCCGAAAGCGACGCATTAATTGGTGAGCTTTATCTCAATCCGACGGTTGCGAGAAAAATCCCCAGGCGATGACCCGGTGGCGACCGGACGATGTTCGCCATGTCCGGCTGCGACCATATTGACAGCGGGAACTCCATTCTTTTCCAACATGCGCAGGACAGTGAGAGCCCTGCGGGTAGAAAGCTCCCAATTGTCCTGCAGCCGTCCGCTGGCGCGAACCGGCTGACGGTCCGTGTGGCCGGTAATCTGCACAACCCATGGCAAATCGTGCGGAATCTTGGATCCAATCGCACCGATCACATGCGCTGCGCTTTCGACCCGCTGTTGGCCCTCGGGGCTTAGTTCAAATGAACCCGAAGCGAACAGGATCTCAGACTGAATGATAAATCGATCACCCTGAATACCCACGCCCTCGTAGCCACCAAGTATGTCCGCTAATGATCTCAAAAACTCAGATATAAATGGCTTCAGTCGCGTCATCTTCGAGTTTGCATCTTCAAAGCGCTCAGTTTCCCGCGCCAATTTTTCCTCTGCTTGCCCGCGAAGCTTTTTCTCTGCTTCCAATTCCGCTGAGAGATTCGCGGCGGCGCCGCGAACTAGGGCGATTTCCGTCTTGAGAGAGGCCGCAAGCGTCTGCAACTCGTGGTTCTCGCCTCTCATCTTGTCTATACTTGAATCAAGCGCGGCCTCTTTGACGCGGGCCTGCTGCAAATCCAGATCCAACGTGTCTCTGGCGCGGCGCATTTCAACAAAAGACATCTCCATTTTGCGCAGACCTTCGACTGCCAGGTCGAGATCAACCTGCAGTCGCTCGATCCTTGCCTGCCGAGCGGCCGCCTCATCTTTCGCCCGCTCTGCGACCCGTTGCGCTTCCGCTATCTCCTCTTTCATTGAGACGGCGGCCTCGTTTTGTCGCGCAGCACTTTCGCTGCCCTTCTTTCGCTCTTCCTGCAGTTCCAGAGCAGCGGCAACCACAAGACCTTCGAGTTTCCGAATAGCTTCTGAATGTTCAAAAAGCTTGCGTTGAAGCTCTTGTGCCTCGGCGCGCAACTCGCCCACACGCTGGCCAGCTGACTGCTCATTAGTTCTCAGCACAGCAATCTGCCTGTTCATCGCTTCCAGTTCCGAAAGCTTCGCGTTCAGAAGCGATGTCGCGCTTGCGTAGTTATTCTTAGCCGATTCCAGCTCTCTCCCCTGCTGCGCATACCTTGCATCGAGTTCGTCGGATTTCGCGGTAACTCTGGCGCGATCCTCGACGATCGCAGTAATCTCAATGCGGGCTTTTTCGAGCGCATCCTTGGCCACACGAAGCTCCGCAACCAGAAGGTCACGACGGGCGACAGAATTGGCGAGGTCAGTTCGCAGGGTCGCCATTCCAGTCCGCAGGACTTCACTCTCCTCGATTGAACCCTGCAAGCCAGCGTGCAATTCCTGAACCTTCTGCAAAAACTGCTGCAGCAACGCTGATTGCGTATTGACCTGCCGATATTGGGTTTCGGTGACGGATACGAGAACGCGGAACCATCGAAGCGCGTCAGGATAATCCTTTGGCAGGGCGCTTGTCAGATATCCCAGGCCATTCAATGCCTCAAGACAGCCCTGGGACAGACCATCCGCCAGGCGTTTCAACTCCGCCTCTCGGGCGTCTTGGGGTAATGCGGCAAAAATATGAGGACTCAACCAAGGTCCCACGCAAGGGCCCTGAGCGGTCGCTGCGGTTGGCAGCAACAAAGCGACAAACGCAGCCACATAAAACGATCTTCGCATCAGCCCACCAAAGCAAAGTTCAAGTTAATTTGCGAATCTGTCGTCGCGAGCGTACTCATTTTTCTTGACGCTTCAAGGGCGCCCGACGAACGGGACACTCGCTCTCGCGTGGCCCCCTAAATATAATCTGGCTCCGAGATCGTTTCAGATGCTGGATTGCCGTGGTGGGCGGTTGAAGCGGCGGGCGACGGCGCCAATTGATAGGCCGCTATCGAGTTGGCTCCTGAAGCGATTCCTTCCTTGAAAACAAAAGGAGCGGGTTTTTCCCGCTCCTTTTTCATACTGGTCCTTGGAACGTCATAGCGTTGATGCGCTCGAACTCCACGTGGAGGAAATACGCGGTGGCGGGTCACCAAGTCGATAGCGGCCTATCAATCCGCGCCATCGCCTGCCAGCGGATGGCAGGTGTACCCGATCATGCAGGCCTGATTGTCCTTTGTGCGAACGAATTCAGGCACCAGATGGTCCTGAGCGCAGAATTCGGTGTCGTGATAATAGCGGTCCCAGCGGTTGGCGCCCGTCCTCAGAACGACGCCCTGCGGCTGCGATAACACAAGCTTCCGACCCTGGTCGCAGGTCATCTGCAGCGTGTCGTTCTGCGCTTCAGTGACTGCAGGCCGCGGCAGCAACTTCTTCGTCGGTGTGCTCTGAGACTGGGCGAACGTGGGCCCTGCGATGGAACAAAGAGCCAATATCACAATCGTCTTCTTCAACATGACAACCTCCACACTAACTGCGTTCGGGATGATGATTCAGAGCCCGATCCACGTATAAAATATCTATAGAAATCATTTGTTCCACATTGACTTCGCGCAAACTCATGAAATCCATACTGACTCGGCGCCGGGGCGCCCAAAGCGGCGCAGCGTACAGCGCAAAGCTTGCGCGCCGATGCTCGCCATAGCGGCGCAGCGGCAACGCTCGCTGAGGCTAGGCAAAACTGAAGGCGGTGGGCGCGACAGTGTCCTGCCCCCAGAAAACCCTACCATTCGGCGGTCCAAAGAATGGCGGTCAGAGCACTTGTCACACTGAATGCATCTCTCAAAAACCGTTCATGGAGCTCCACAGTTGATAATTTCCTCAAGACGGTGCAACCTTCAACAAAGGCGATCACGACTTTACAAACAATCATGAAGGGGGGAGCTCCATGAACAGCGATCAGCGTGTCGGGCCGAAGACCAAAGCATATTGGCGGCGGCTTGCCGCATGGGTGACGGCGCTGGTTCTGACTGCGCCTTGCGCCAGCCAGGCGCAACAAAAGAGTTACCCCGAGACGACTGTGCGGGTGGTGATCGGGTATGCGGCTGGCGGCGGCGCCGACATCCTCGCACGATACTATTCCCAAAAGCTCCAGGAGATCAGCGGGACGCCTTTCGTCGTCATCAATCGGCCGGGAGCCGCTGGCAATCTCGGGGCGAACTTCGTCGCCAACGCAAAACCAGACGGCTACACGATCCTGGTCGCCCCAAACGTGGCATTCATTGGCAACGTTCATGCGTTCAAGGATCCCGGCTACCACCCGATCAAGCAGTTTGATGCGGTAGCGACGTTTGCGCGGCTCCCGTTTGTCGTCGCTGTTGGACCAAACTCGCCCATAAACTCGCTGGCTGACCTCCAACGGCTCGTGATCGAGAAAGGCGGCAAGGCGACTTACGGTGGCACGACGACGACAGCGATCGTCGCGGCTGAACTGCTGCTGGCGCGCTTTGGCGGCAAAGCGACGAGAGTGCCCTACAAGTCGATGGGCGATTCCGTCGGCGACCTTTCGTCGGGACTTGATTTTGTCATCCCCGATTCGACGTTTGCCGTTGGTCAGGCGAGGGCCGGCCGCATGAAGCTGCTCGCCGTGACCCTCGCAAAACGAAGCGACGCCGCGCCCGAATTGCCAAGCGCTCTCGAACAGGGCTTTCCGGACGTCGACATCGCGGCCTGGTTCGGGGCCTACGCGCCAAAGGGCACGCCCAGACAGGCGATCACGAAGCTTGAAACCATGTTCAATCAGATATCCGGGAGCGCCGAGACGCGCGCTTATTTACTGAACGTCGCCACAGAGGCGTTCCCCAATTCCTCCGCGACGCTCGCCGAAATGATGGCGCAGGAGCTCAAGCAATGGGGAGAGCTGATGGAAAAGGCGGGCATCGAGAAACAATAATTCCGATCGCCGCTCACGCGCTCCCCTGCATGCGGTCGCGCATTCAGCGCGTCCGATACGCCACTGGACAGCGCTCGCGCCGGATTTGCGGGAGGCCCGAACGCCTGGGAAGGTCGAGCCGTCATGAGCAAGACCACAAGCAAGTTTACACCTGAGGTCCGTGCGCGGGCTTCACGG
Organism: Hyphomicrobiales bacterium; assembly: GCA_027484655.1. Classification (GTDB taxonomy): domain Bacteria; phylum Pseudomonadota; class Alphaproteobacteria; order Rhizobiales; family Beijerinckiaceae; genus Terripilifer. Next base: position 69,295 of record JAIXSM010000015.1, read on the forward strand.
CTGGTTCCGGACAACGAAGTCAGAACTCCTCCCGCTGGAAGTCGGTCACGTCGACCACGGCACAGACCGGCTGCACGTCGCAAAGCCTGAAGAATTGGGTCAACAAGGCCGAGATCACCAGCGGTAAGCGACCGGGCCTCCTGACCGGAATGGCCGAGCAGCTGAAAGCCCCTGAGCGCGAGAGCCGCAAGCCGCATCAGGCCAACGCCATCCTCCGCAATGCAGCTGCATATGTTGCAATGGCGGACCTCGACCGCGGGTCGCAGTAACGGTGTCGGAACCCGACGCGCATCGGGATGCGCACGGGGTCGAGCCGATCTGCAACGTTCTGACGATCGCCCCGTCCACCTACTATAATCATCTCGTCAAACGGGCTGGCGCCGCCCGGCAATCTGTCCAAACGCGGCGGGACCAAGCGCTGCGCCCGGAGATCCGCCATGTATTCAGACGCAACTGGAGCGTCTGCGGCGTTTGCAGCGTCTGGCGCCAACGGCGTCGTGAAGGCGTCGATGTTGCTCTGGAAAATGATGCCCTGGCAGCCCGACTGGACCAAATCAGCCCCCAGCAACCCCGGGGCGGTTCACAAATGCGAGCCACACACTCCAATAGCGCATACACCGGAGCGCAGAACATTTTCTCCCCAAGGCGACTGTGTGCGCAAGCCAGATTTGGGCTTCAACACGCCGACACCCTGCGCCGACGCAAAACTGTCATGTTATGACAGTAGTGTCGTTACATGCGGATCTTGATGTTATCTGATGTCTACTTTCCGAGGGTCAACGGCGTCTCCACGTCGATCAAGACCTTCCGCGACGACATTCACAATCTCGGGCACCAGTGCACGCTTGTGGCGCCGGAGTACCCGCATTCGCCTGAGGACTCAGACGACGACAACATCTTGCGAATTCCCTCGTGGCGCGTGCCGTTTGACCCGGAAGACCGCCTCCTCGTTTGGCCGAGGCTGATGGCATGGGCATCCACACTGAAGCCTGGCGCGTATGACGTTATCCATGTTCAGACGCCATTCACCGCCCATTACGCCGGAACGCGTTTGGCGCAACGACTTGGCGCACCGCTCGTAGAAACCTACCACACTTACTTCGAGCATTACCTGCATCATTATGTGCCTGCGCTGCCGCCAGCTTTAACGAAGTCTTTCGCACGTCGAATCACCGTGTCCCAGTGCCATTCCGCCGCGCACATCATCTCGCCTTCCCGCCAGATGGCAGACGCCCTGCGGGAGTATGGCGTGAACTCCCCGATCACGACACTTCCGACCGGGATGCCGGCGACCGCTTTCATCAAGGGTGATAGAGGTCGATTCCGAGCGCTCAACGGCATTCCAGAGGATAGACCTGTGGCGCTGTTCGTCGGTCGGGTCGCCCACGAGAAAAACATCGACTTCCTGCTGCGTATGGCGGTTGAGTTGCGTCAGCGCATACCAGACATTCTCTTGCTGATTGCCGGAGAAGGGCCCGCTGAACGGCATATTCGGGTGCTGATCGGCGCGCTGGACCTGGGCAGCAACGTGCGTCTTCTCGGCAATATGGACCGTGGGCAAACGCTTCGCGACTGCTACCGCGCCGCGGACGTCTTCGTGTTTGCGTCACGAACGGAGACGCAAGGTCTCGTTCTCCTTGAAGCGATGGCGCAGGGCACACCCGTTGTTTCCACTGCCGTTATGGGGACGGCAGACGTGCTGGCCGGCATGCACGGGGCCACAGTAGCGCCTGAGAATGAGGCCGAGTTCGCGCGACTCGCGGCGGAAATCCTGAGGTCGCCTGAACAAAGGTCGAAGCTTTCACTTCTCGCCGAGGCGGACGCGCAGGCATGGTCCTCGCGCCGGTTCGCCGAGCGCCTCATTGGGCTCTACGAGGGCCTCGCCGCCGCGCCTTCTCCTGAAAGGGTCGCAGCATGACCGTCAACGCGCTCTTCGCCAGGGCTGATACAGCCGAGCAGCGACTCTGTCGCTTTGCAAACCGCGCCTGTAAGCGGCCCGCCGTTCGTGGCGTCTTTCGCGTTGTCAGCCGTCTCGGCGATGGCGTGTTCTGGTTTGCGCTTATTGCGCTCATGCCGCTCATCTTATGGGGCGAGCAACTGCACGACGGCTTCAGAGCCGCCACACACATGCTGTGTGCCGCCGCCGTCGGGCTTGCGACATACAAGATCCTGAAAAGCAGGCTCGTGCGGGAGCGCCCGTTTATTTCCTTCGAGGCGATCGAGTGCGCCATGCCGCCGCTCGACCGCTATAGCTTCCCCTCGGGCCACACGCTCCACGCTGTGCTTTTCACAAGCATCGCGATCGTCTATGCACCCGCGCTCGCGGTCGTACTTGTACCGTTTGCCACCCTCGTCGCCATGTCGCGCGTGGTCCTTGGGCTTCACTATCCCTCTGATGTCCTTGTTGGCGCCTTCCTTGGTTGGCTGATTGCGCGGCTGAGCTGGGCCTTCATCGCCATCTGATGCTTTGCGGCAAGCCAGAAAGTCCTGCGCTTGCTCGCAAACGGAGCAGCTCGCGGGCCTGTTCCGCCGGTCTGTAGCTTGATGATCCTGGATGCGTGTGGGTCCAGACGCGCCTGAGCGATGGGGAGGCGTATCGCGGCAGGCTTGAGCTGTTGGGCATCGAACAGATACTCTTCGCCGATCCGGTGGCCCGCGTGTCACGGATCCGTCGCAGAAGCGTCGTACTAATCCGGGCAAACCCCGTCGGATGGGGATTTTTGCAAACTGCGTCACTGGGGCGCTTTGGAGTTAGAACCCACCATGAGCCTCAAGCTTTTTCTCGCCGCCGCCTTCTTCTTGCCCGCTGCAGCGCACGCGCAGGACGCAAGGATGTTCAACCGCATCGCGACCATAGAAGCGGTCCGAATGCTGCCCCAGGACCGCGACAGAGCGAAGAAGTCCATTGCGGAGATTGTCGCCGCCAGCCAGGACGGCACAACGCTCATCTACGTTGACGGCGAGCAGAATGGTTTGGGCTTTGTCGATATTTCCGATCCAGCCGCCCCACGCCCTGCCGGTTTCCTGCCGCTGAAAGGCGAACTGACCTCGGTCGCCGTACGCGGGGCGCGGGCGTACACCGTCGTTGATACTTCGCCGAACAAGCGCGAGCCCTCAGGTTACGTCGCCGTCGTCGATGTAGCCTCTCGCCGCGAGGTGATGCGTTGTGAACTCGGCGGACAACCGGACTCGAACGTTGTCAGCATGGACGGCCGGTTTCTTGTCGTCGTCATTGAGAACGAGCGTGATGAGAAGCTCAATCGCGGCGAAATCCCACAATTGCCCCCGGGCAATCTGACGATTGTGCCGATTTCGGAAGCTGGGCTTGATTGTGGAGGTCTTCGACGCGTCGATCTGACTGGTCTTGCAGCGGTTGCGCCCGAAGACCCCGAGCCCGAGTTCGTCGATGTAAACTCCCGTGGCGAAGCGGTCGTTACCCTTCAGGAGAACAACCATATCGTCATTGTCGATATCGCATCAGCACGCGTGACAGCGCATTTCTCCGCCGGAGTCGTGACGCTCGACAAAGTCGATGCGAGGCGTGACGGAGTAATCAGCCCCACACAGCGCCTTGAGAACGTCGTGCGCGAGCCTGATGCAGTGAAGTGGCTCGACAACGAGCGCTTCGTCACCGCCAACGAGGGCGATTACCGCAACGGGTCGCGCGGGTTCACGATCTTCCGCCGTGATGGGACGATTGAATGGGACTCGGGCAATTTCCTTGAGCATCTCGCTATTTCGCTCGGGCATTATCCGGAGATGCGTTCAGGCAATCGCGGCAACGAACCGGAAGGCGTTGAGGTCGCGACCTTTGACGGTGAGCGGCTTATTTTTATCGGCTCGGAGCGGGCGTCGCTCGTGAGCGTGTGGCGTGACGAAGGCCCGGGCAAGGCCCCCACATTCCTGCAGGCCCTTCCTGCAGGCGTAGCGCCCGAGGGGCTGCTCGCTATCCCTGCGCGGGGCCTGTTCGTCGCCGCCGCAGAGGCCGACAACCCTGAAACGGGCCTTCGCTCGACGCTAACGATCTATCGTCGCTCAACCATGCCCGCCGCATATCCGACCATTCGTTCGGAGAACGGCCCTGATGGCGCGCCGCTGCCGTGGGGCGCCTTGTCGGGCTTCGCCGCCGATCCAAATGTCGCCGGCCGGCTCTATGCCGTGACGGATTCCTTCTACACCGAGGCTCAGATCCTTACGGTCGATGCGACTCAGACGCCTGCGCGCATCACCGCCGCCGTCACCGTCTCGCGCGATGGCAAGCCCGCCACGGGGCTCGACATTGAAGGCATTGCGATGCGCTCCGGCGGCGGGTTCTGGCTTGCCTCCGAGGGCAACCCTGAGCGCAAGGAAGGTGTCTTGCCGGATCGGCTCCTGGCCGTCTCAGCCTCTGGAGTCATTGAGGCGGAACATCTCTTGCCTCAGGCGATCGCCGGACAAGCTGTCCGCTTCGGCTTCGAAGGCGTCACCGCCACCGGGTCCGGCGCGGACGAGGTCGTGTGGCTTGCTGTGCAGCGCGAGTGGAAGGACGATCCCAAGGGACTGACGAAAATCGTCCGGTTCAAGCCTTCGACAAAGGAATGGGGTGTTTACCACTATCCTCTCGGAGCCACCTCCGCCGGTTGGATGGGCTTGTCCGAGATCACCGCCGTAGGGCAGGACGAGTTCATCGTCATCGAGCGCAACAACCAGTGGGGCGACCTTGCGATCAAGCGTCTTTACCGGTTCTCGGTGGCGGGTCTTGCTCCGGCGGCGCCAGGCGCAGCGAACGTCCCGGTCTTGAAAAAGACCCTGTTTCGCGACGTTGTTCCGGACCTCGCAAAGTCAGGCGGTGTAGTGCTCGAAAAGCTTGAGAGCTTTGCGATAGATCGCAGCGGAGAAATGTACGCTGTCACTGACAACGATGGGGTTCAAGGCGTGTCAGGCGAGACCCAGTTTCTGCGCCTTGGCCGTTTTACGAACCGCTAGACCAGAAACCGACCTGATTGCATCAGGTCGTCCGGTCTCGCTTCTTGTTTCTTCCGCATTTTCTTACGTCCAACCGGCAGCCACTTGGACGGAAAATGCTCTGGTTCTCCATAAATCCCTCGTAGAGGGGTGAAGACGCCGACGGCAGGGGGTTTCTATAGGATCCCCCTGCCGATCTTATAGCGCCTGGCTCGTCCCACCTTATTTACACACGTCAGAGCGCCTGCGCTCGGATCGGGTTGCGCTTCAAACAGAACCTGTTTCCAGATGCCAGCGCAGAATGTCGCGGCCCTGCATGAAGATCACATCATCCCGCGCCATCAGGCTGTCGAGCATCGCCTCGAAGCTGTCGATTCGATGGGGAACGCCGGTGATGTAGCAATGAACGGCGAAGCACATCACCTTTGGGCGACCAGACGCGCGCGCTTCCCGCGCAAGGCGATCAACCGTACGCTGCGCACGCAAGCGCAGTTCGTCGTGGCCGTGATACTGGATCATGTTGATCGCGATGTCGTTCAATTCCAGCGTATAGGGCATCGTCACAAGATCGCCGGCGCGAGTTGGCAGTCGGCAGGGCGTATCATCCACCACCCAGTCGGCGACGTAGCGCACGCCGGCTTCCGCGAGCAGGTCTGGCGTCTCCAGCGTCTCCGTGAGGCCCGGCCCGAGCCAGCCCTCGCACGGACGCCCGGTGAAGGTGCGAATGCGCTCCACCGTGTCTGCGATCATCCGCCGCTGGTCCTCCACCAGATGGGTTGGAACCTGCACGAAGCCATGGCCCATGAACTCCCAGCCGGAGTCGTGAGCGGCGCCGGCGAGGCGCGGGTAAGCATCGCACACAGAGCCGTTGATGGAGAGGGTGGGCTTCAGGCCGCGCCGCGCAAACGCTTCATGCAAGCGCCAGAAGCCGACGCGCATACCGTATTCGTGCCAGCCCCAGTTCGCCACGTCGGGTTTCAGCACGGCGCCCGTGGGCGCGACCAGAACCTGACGCGGCATGGGATTGTCAATCAGCCAGTTCTCGACATTCACCACAGGCCACACGATGACCGCCGCGCCGCCGGGCGCGGAGCGTTGCGGGTGATCAAATGGCGCGGCGTAGGAGAGGCGGTCTTCAGGGCGCATCAAGCCACCTTCGGGGCGTGGTGACTGTGCAGCCGGGCCGACAACATGCGGCGCACGTCGTTGAACTCCGGCGACGACACATCTCGCGGCCGTGGCAGCGTGACCTCGTTATCGCTTTCGATGCGGCCCGGTCCTGGAGTCATCACCACGATGCGGCCACCCAGATAAATAGCTTCCTCAATGGAATGGGTGACGAAGATCACAGTCAGCTTCGTGCGCCGCCAGATATCCAGCAGCTCCTCTTGCAGACGCTCGCGGGTCATCGCGTCCAGTGCGCCGAAAGGCTCATCCATCAGAACCACTTCCGCGTCGTTGGCGAGCACACGCGCGATGGCCACGCGCTGGCGCATGCCGCCAGAAAGCTGATGCGGGTACGCGTCGGCGAACCGGCGCAGCCCCACCATGTCGATGAAGCGCTCGCAGGTGTCGCGAATCTCCGCCTTGGGCCGGCGCGCGGCGCGGGGGCCGAAGGCGATGTTGTCGCGCACCGTGAGCCATGGAAACAGGGCGTAGTCCTGGAAGACCATGCCCCGTCGCGGATCAGGCTCCATGATGGGCATGCCCCACATAAGCGCCTCGCCCGAGGTTGGCGTCTCGAAGCCGGCAACGATGCGCAGCAGGGTCGACTTTCCGCACCCGGAGGCGCCGATCAGGCAGACGAACTCGCCCTTGTGGATGGTCAGCGATGCGTTCGACAACGCATGGATCGGTTGTCCCTGAAGCACGAAGTCCTTGCAGACATCCTTGATCTGAAGGATCGGAGGCGAGGCGTCAGCCATGGTGGTTCGGGCTCCAGCGCAACAAGTAATTGCCTATGGCGAGGATGATGCGGTCAGAGATGAAACCGGCGACGCCGATCACGATCATGCCGCAGATAACGAGTTCCGTACGCGACAGCGTGCGTCCGTCCATGATGACGGCGCCCAGACCCTGCGGCACGCCGGTCATCTCACCGACGACGATGACGAACCAGGCAAGACCCAACCCCAGACGCAGGCCCGTGAAGATCGACGGCAGGGCCGCTGGCAGCACCACGCGGTAAAACTGCGCCTTGCCGCGGCAACCGAGCATGGAGGCGGCTTCAAACAGTTTTCCATCGACGTTCTTCACGCCGAAAATCGTGTTGAGCAGGATTGGATAGAACGCGCCCAGAAACACCAGCGCGAACGCGGAGCGCGCACCCAGTCCAAACAGGATCATGGATAGCGGCAGCCATGCGGTCACGGGGATCGGGCGCATCAGCTGGAAGAAGGGATCGAGCACCATGCGCGCCGTCGCGACTCGCCCGATGAGAATGCCCAGCGGCAGTGCGACAAGCGCGGCCAACGCGAAGCCGCCGTACACGCGGCTCATGGACGCCAGCAGATGCGTCAGCAAGGTGCCGGAGAACGCGTCGTCATAAATACCGCCAACCGCGAAATCGACCATGTATTCGGCCGTGTCCGCCGGGGTCGGGATGAGTCGCGTCCAACGGTTTGTCGTGGCGATGTGCCAGAACGCCAGCAGCAAGAGCGGGACGACGAGCGCCAGAGCCATCGGCTTCATCGCGCGCGCTAACCATTGCAGCGGGGCGCCCGCCGCCGGTGTCGCGGCGGGGCTCGTCTCGTCAGGAGAGGCTTTGGTGACCGACATGGTCGCGTGCTCCGGGGGGACGTCGATGCGCACGCATCGACGTCGCTGTGTTGAATCAGCCGATGGCCTTCGAGAAGCTCGGGTCGAGGAACTTGCCGAAGTCGGGCAGCGCGCGGATCTGTTTCAGCTCCAGCATCTGCTGGGCGTAAGTGCGCGCCTGACTCAGCACAGTGTCGTCGAGCTTCCAGATGTACTCCACGTTGCCGGCCTTCAGCGCCTGATCCACCGCCGCGCGATTGGCGCCGAGACGCTGCACGGTCATCTCCGCCACCGCATCCTTGTTGGCCATCATGAATTCGGATGCTTTGCGATGCACGGTGAGCATTGTGCGCACCAGTTCCGGATCCTTGCGGGCCACCTCTTCGGAGGTCGCGAAAATCATATTGAGCCCGCCCATGGCGGTTCCGTACGGGTACTCCACCAGCTGACCAACGCCTGTGGCGATGGACAGGCCCGGACCGGGCTCAGCGCCCACGTAGGCGTCGATCTCGCCGCGGGCCAGCATGACGTGCATTTCGCCGAATGGGACGCGCACGGACTGCACGTCGCGGATGCCCATGCCCTCCATGCGCAGGCGCTCGAGAATGAACACCTCCTGCGTGGAGCCAGGCCAGATGCCAACTTTCTTGCCGCGCAGATCCTTGATCGACTTGATGTCGGAGCCAGCCTTCGAGATAACGCCCATGCCCTTGTTGCAAAAAGCGCCGACCACAACCACCGGTTCGCCGGCGGCCGCGCCCAGAATGCCCGCCGCGATTCCAAAGCCGCCGAAGTCAACGGAGCGTGTGACGACTGCGTTCTTGCCGTCGGTGGGGGAATCGAACGTGATGATCTCAATCTTCAGGTTGGGCGGCGCGAAGCGCTCGTAGAAGTGCGGCGTCATCGAATGGATGAGGCGCAGCGAGCCCATCTTCACGACCCGCGGCGCCTGCGCACGCAAGATGGCGGGGGCGGCCAGCGTGCCGAGGCCGGCGCCAGCGGCGGTCAATACGGTGCGGCGTGTCAGCATCAATCTCTCCTCTTGGGTGGCAGGCGTGATGAGACGGGCGCGCTTCACGCGACGCTCCGGGTTCGCGCGGCGACGAACGCTCGCCAGCCGCCGAAGGTTGAAATGTCCTCAGCCCCTGCGAGCCCCTCCGGCTCAACAAGGAACCCTTTCGGCGTGCCGCCATCCGCCAGACGCAGCACGCCAACGCCCAACGGCGCAGGAATGCCGGCGACGAACCAGCCGAACTGGTCAGGCGGCAACGCCCAGACCTCAGTCTCGATGGAGTGTCCCGCGCCGGCGGCCACGCGCAACAGGCCCGGACGCGCCGGCGGCCCGCCTGCGAGCGCGTACAGCCGATAACAGTCCTGGGTCGCGATCTGGCGACGCAGGACGCCACCGCGCGCGGTCAGTTCGTGGTTGAGGGGCATCCCGCTCAGATGCGCGCCCACAACGGCAATCTCGATCATCTCTGTCATCTGCGCAGAACTCCTTCATGCGTGGCGACGCCGCCGCGTCCCTCGAACAGCCGCAGCGCGCATTGGGCGAGCGCCGCATCGGCGCCGCGTTCCCCGATCAGGGTCACGCCGGCCGGCATGCCGTCGCTGCGGAACGGGCCGGGAACAGCGATGGCGGAAAGATCGAGGAGATTGACGAAGTTCGTGTAGGTTCCCAGCTGCGCGTTGGGCGTGAAGGGATCCGCCTCAAGTTGCGCGAGGGTTGGCGCGATCGGAGCTGTGGGAACGACAAGGGCGTCGATCTCGCCCCAGAGCGGCTCGACCTGACGGCGTAGCTCGGCAAGTTTGTAAATAGCGTCGAACGTATCGACAGCGGAGAAGCGGTCAGCGCCGGCGATGATCCGCCGGGTGACGGGATGCAAGGCGTCGGGCTGATCGTCCATGAAGGGGCGGATCGCCGCCCGACGCTCCGCCACCCACGGGCCTTCGTACAGGAGACGCGCGACGGCGAAGAGCGGCGTGAAGTCCACCTCACGAACCGTTACGCCGCAGGCCTCCAGATGGGCCCGCGCCGCCAGCCACGCCCCACGGGCGGCCTCATCGCCGAAGAAGAGCAGATCCTGCTCACGCGGCGCGCCGAGCGTAGCGATGGGCTTCCCGGCGTCTTCCCAGGGGCGGGAGAAGGGATCCTTCGGGTCATAAACGGACAGGGCCTCGAACGCGGTCCACGCGTCGGCGACGCGCGTCGCGAAAATCGAGACGCAGTCGAGCGTCCGGCACGCAGGGACAACGCCCCGGGTCGAGAGAGCGCCGAGCGTTGGCTTGAGGCCGACGAGGTTGTTCAGACCCGCAGGCACGCGCCCGGAGCCGGCCGTGTCCGTCCCCAGGGCGAGCGTCACGAATCCACGCGCCACGGCGACCGCCGATCCCGAACTTGAGCCGCCGGGCGCGCGCGAGGGATCGAAAGGATTGAGAGGCGCCGGATAGGGCGTACGCACGCCAACCAGTCCCGTCGCGAACTGGTCAAGATTCGTTTTGCCGATGATGAGCGCGCCGGCGGCGCGCAGCCGCGCGACCACGGGCGCATCGCTCTCGGCGACATAAGCGAACGCCGGACAGGCCGCCGTCGTCGGCAAACCCGCGACGTCGATGTTGTCCTTCACGGCGACGGGGGCGCCCCAGAGCGGATAACGCTCCGGATCAAACGGCGGCAGCCTGCTGGCCGCCTCGGCGACTTCGTTCTCCGGAGCCAGATGGATGAAAACGCCAGGATCGTTAGCGCGCGCAATCCTCTGATAGGCAGCCGCTACAATGGCGCGCGAGGCTCCGCCTTCAGCATAGAAAGCGCGCAAATTGTCGAGATCGAAGGGAATATCCATTGCTCAGCCGCACCCTCACCACTGCGAGCAACGCAGCAACCTTTGTGCCAGGATGAGAAGGGCCCTGAATTTTTCGTATTTGCTGCAACCACAGTAGGTTAAGCGCGCAGCCCAAAGCGCCGCGGATCTCGCCTGCCCGCCTACTGTATGCAATTCATTCGGAATGCTTATATTTTAGGCAACCTTCTCAACCGCCATTTCTGACAAGGTTTCCTGCGTCACCATCAGGTGCCTGCGGATCGCATCCCCGGCCTGAAATTCGTCGCCCCGCAGAATCGCGTTCACGATCTCGTCGTGTTCTGCGTACGATTGGGCGATGCGGGCGGGCGCCTCAAGCTGGACGCCCCGGTGAGGCGCAAGACGCTGGCGGGTCGCCTGGGCAAGATGCTTCAGGTATGGACTATGTGCGCCTTCGTAGAGAATCGCATGGAAAGTGACGTTCCCCTGACGATAGACCTCCACATCACCGTCACGCACCGCCACAGCCATCGAGCGATGGTGGGCGTCGAGTTCATGACGCTGCCGGGCGGTCATGCGCGTGCACGACCGCATGGCGCAGAGCGCCTCCAGTTCCGCCATAACGTCAAACATATCCCGCAGTTGCGCCAGATCCGTGGCCATGATGAGGGGCGCCCGGTGCGGCCGCAACTCGACAAGCCCGCTGGCCGAGAGCTGCCGCAGGGCCTCGCGAATGGGCGTCCTGGACGCCCCGAACCGCTGGCCAAGACGCATTTCGTCGAGGGCCTCGCCCGGGGCAAGGCGCTTGCTGACGATATCCTGCGTCAGCTGAGACACGATCTTGTCCGTGAGCGTGTTTTTCGTCACTTGAAGCTCCGGTGCTCCTGCTGGCCCGCCCATCGTTCAGTCTGAAGGATCGGCGCTACATCCATCCTCGTCCGGGCGCGCGCTCAACGACGCGGCGGCAGTAACGATCGAAAGAGGGGATCATAAGCATGCGCGAGGTCCACGTCATCCACCACCCGCTGGTGCAGCACAAGTTGACGCTGATGCGGGACAAGAGCCGCTCGACACGGGGCTTCCGCCAGCTCATGAACGAGATCGGCATGTTGCTTTGCTACGAGGTCACACGCGACCTGCCGCTTGAGAACGTCCAGATCGAAACGCCGCTCCGGACCACGATGGCGCCTCAGATCGCAGGCAAGAAACTTGTCTTCGCGCCAATCCTGCGTGCAGGCGTCGGGTTCCTTGACGGCATGCTGGATCTTGTGCCCTCCGCACGGATAGCCCACCTCGGGATCTACCGCGACCCTGCCACGCTGCAAGCGGTCGAATACTATTTCAAAGGCCCGGACGACCTCGCGGACCGAACCATCATCGTCCTCGACCCAATGCTTGCGACCGCCAACTCAGCGACAGCGGCCGTTGACCGGCTGCGGGAGAGAGGCGCCAAAGACCTGCGCTTTGTTTGCCTGCTGGCGGCCCCGGAAGGCGTCAAGCGCTTCCACAGCGCCCACCCGGATGTGCCGATCTGGACAGCGGCGATCGACGAGAGACTCGACGAGCATGGCTACATCGTGCCAGGCCTCGGCGATGCAGGCGACCGCATGTTCGGCACGAAGTGAGGCGCCGGCCGGCGGCTCAAACGCTGATCTGCGCTCCGATCTCCACAACCCGGTCTGTGGGAATGTGAAAATAGGCGCTCGCATCGCTGGCGTTATGGGCCATGACGATGAAGAGTTTGTCTTGCCATATTGGCATACCCCCGCGCACCGACGGCCGTATCGACCGCCGCGACAGGAAGAAAGATGTCGACATGATATCGAACTTGAGCCCCTGCTTGCGACATAATGCAAGCGCCTTGGGCACATTGGGCTCTTCCATGTAGCCAAAGCGGAGCGTCACTTTCGAGAAGCTGCTGTCAATCGTCTCAATGCTCACGCGATCCTGATCTGAAACCCGCGGCACAGTCGTTGAGCGGATCGTGAGGATCACGTTCTTCTCGTGCAGAACCTTATAGTGCTTCAAACTATGCAGAAGCGCGTGCGGAGCGGTGTTGGGTTCGGCAGTCAGGAAAACCGCACAGCCGGGCGTTCGCGCCGGCGGACTCTGACCAAGCCGCTCGATCAGCGAGGCGAGAGGAACATCCGTCCGGCCTATCTTGTCGGAAAGGATCCCGGCGCCGGTCACCCATGTCCACATGCACAGCATGATGCCAAGCGCCACAAGCAGGGGCACGTATCCGCCGTCCATAATCTTCAGGGCGTTGGCCGAGAAGAAGATCAGATCAATCGTGACGAAGGGCGTCATTAGCGCGACCGCGGCCCACAGCGGCCAGTTCCAGCGCCGCCAGACGACGATGAAAGCCAGACAAGCTGTCGCGACCATAGTGCCAGTAACGGCGATGCCATAAGCGGTGGCGAGCTTGCTTGACGACCCGAACAGGACCACCAGCAGCAACACGCCGATCATGAGCAGGTAATTCACCTGGGGCATATAAATCTGCCCCTCCTGATCGGCGGACGTGTGCCGTATTTCAAGCCTCGGCAGGAGTCTGAGCTGGATAGCCTGACGCGTCAGCGAGAAAGCCCCCGTGATAACGGCCTGACTTGCGATGATTGTCGCAAAGGTCGCCAGCACCACGACGGGCAACAACGCCCAATCAGGAAACAGAAGAAAGAACGGACTTTCCAGCTTGGTCGGGTCGGCGAGCACCATGGCGCCCTGCCCCAGATAATTCAGCGCCAGCGCAGGAAATACGACGATAGCCCAGGCGACGCGGATCGGCTTCTTGCCGAAGTGTCCGAGGTCCGCGTAAAGCGCCTCCGCCCCTGTCACGGCGAGGAACACGGCCCCAAGCGCTATCAGGCCAATCTTGCCGTGGCTGAACATAAACTGCACGGCATAGGCAGGATTGAGCGACGCGAACACACCGGGATCGTCGGCGATGTGAAGCAGACCGCCAATCGCCATGGTAATAAACCAAACCAGCGTGATCGGACCAAACCACTTGGCCACGGCCGCGGTGCCGCGACTCTGCACGGCGAATAGTCCGATGATGATGGCCAGGGTGATCGGAAGGACCGCGCGCTCCATCGCTGGATGAACCAGCTTGAGTCCCTCGACTGCAGACAGGACCGAAATTGCAGGCGTAATCAGAGCGTCCCCGTAGAACAGAGCCGCTCCAAGTATGCCGAGCACAAACACGACGTTTGTCCTTCGGCCCATTGCGCGCTGAGCAAGCGCCATAAGGGACAGCGTGCCGCCTTCCCCCTCGTTGTCCGCTCGCAGAAGAATGACAATGTACTTCAGGGTGACAATAATAGTCAGAGCCCAGAGAATGAGCGAGAGCAGACCAAGCACAGTCTCCCTCGCTGCGCCGCCGGTCGTGGCGCCCGCAGTGAGCATCGCCTCACGAAAGGCGTAAAGCGGGCTCGTGCCGATGTCGCCATAGACGACGCCAACGCAACCTATGAGCAAAGCGAGAAACTTTGCGCGCTTGTGCGGATCCTGTGTGTGATCGGGCTGCGCCTGATTGCTGACGGACATACTAGACGTAGTGGAAACACTACCAGAGGATTCCGATGCCATGGCTTTCGCCCCTGAATGAACCGCGCAGACCCACAATGAATCCCATGGCCAATACTCCCGCCATAGTCAAAAAGCAATGCGCTTCAAATACAACCCAAAAGCGGAGGCCGGCGCCGCATCATTTACCAAAACAGGATCGTGATGCTGTCGCAGCAGTGGTGAAGGGGGCACTTCACAAGCAAGACTTCGTGCTCAGCGCCAACGTCATGTCTGGATGTATCTGCAAGAAACAGCCGCAAGATGCGCTACGCACGGCGACAGGATCCAGCTCTCAACTGCGCCTGCCGCCAGCCAGCCACTGACCAATTTCTGCCGCCGCAGCGAGCACCTGATCCTTGATCCGGCCGTGCATGGCGTCGATATCGACATGCATATCAACGGCCGTGACATTCACGGCGGCGGCAACGCGCATGGCGCTGTCCCGAACGGGAGCGGCGACTGCGCTCACGCCCTTCTCGAAGAAGGATTGACTCACCGAGTAGCCGCGGGCCCGATCCTCTTCCAGAAGCTTCCAGAGGGTTTCGAACGTGCCCGGCGTCTGCGGCGTGGACCGCGGCAACTTGCGCTCGGGGATCAACGCACGCAGGTCTTCCTTGCCGAGATCGAGAAGCAGCATCCGGCCCATGACTGTCGCATGTGCTGGAAATCGTGTACCCACCTGAACGCTTGTCGCGACCGTGGTCATGGCGGCCACACGAGCGACGTAGACCACCTCCCGCCCCTCCCGCACCGCCATGTGCGCGGACAGGCCAGTCTCATCGCGCAGCTTTTGCAGAACGGGCTGCGCGATCTCCACAAGATCGAGGGACGAGAGATACACGAAGCCGCGATTGATGAGACCCGGTCCCAGACGAAACGTGCGCTCGTCTCTCTCCCGTCGCAGATAGCCGGTGCGTTCGAGCGTCACGAGAAGTCTGAAAACACTTGCACGGGGCAGTTGAAGCGCCTCGCAGATCTCGGGCGCCGTCAACGCAGGCCGCTCGCGCGAAAACAACCCGAGCACTGCAAGGCCATGCGCCAGCGCAGGAACGATGTAGCGGTCGCGCGGATCGGCGCCGGGCTTTTCTGCTTCAGCCAACTTACCCATGATCCCTCACGAACGCCCCGAGTGCGGCGTTGAAGGCGCCGGGCTGCTCCAGATAACATGCGTGACCCGCCTGCGGCAGAACCACGCGCCGAGCAGCGGGTCGAACGGACGCCGCTCGCTCGTTAGCGGCAGGCGGCGTGATGACATCGTCTTCGCCCCAGACAAATTGCATCGGAACATCGCGGTTGAGCGCTTCAATGTCTGAGAGCAAATCGCCGCTGGACAGCATCCGCGCCGCGTCCGCATACCCTTGCGCGTCCACCTGCGCCATGGTGTCCACCACCAGCGAAACGAGGTTGGCCGAGGCGCCGGGCGAAAGCAGCCGCGGTCCGCGTTTTTCAGCCATGCCGCGGGCGCCCAGGTCGCGCACGTCCGCCAACCGGGACTCCAGCAACCGCTCGCGCTCGTGCGCCGCAAGGCGCGCATGTCCAAGCGCGCAACTCGCAAGCGTGAGACTAGCCACACGACTGGGCGAGGACGCGGCGAAGCGCGCCGCAATCAAGCACCCCAACGAGTGACCGACCACATGGCAACGCGTCACGCTGCAATGATCGAGCAGAGCTTCAAGTCGCTTTGCATAGGTGGCGGCGTCACGCGCCGCCTCAGCGCTCAGCGCCGCAGAGGGAGGATAGCCTGGCGCATTCCAGGCGATGACCCGCATGTCGGCTGCAAAGGCCTCGATCTGGGCGCGCCATGACCATGCGGCGGAGCCGATACCATGCAGCAGAACAAGCGCGGGGCCCGCGCTCGCACCCGCTTCCAGCCATGCAATCTCGCCACCGGCAAGCGCTGCACTGCGCATCTCAATTGAAGGTGAAGCCGCCATTTACAGGCACCAATTGGCCGGTGACAAACCCGGCGCCAGAGGACAGGAGGAAAACCATAGCGCCAACCACATCCTCAGGGAACTGACGCCCCTGCATGGCGCGACCATCAATGTAGAGATCATGACGCTCCTGCGGCGCATACTCGGTCGCCTCGCAGATGACGAGACCGGGCGAGACAGCATTCACCGAGATCCGGTCTGATCCAAGCTCGTGCGCGTCACCAACCAGGCGCCACGCACATTGATAGAAAGGACTCGATCAAATGTCTCCACATCGATGTCCTCAAACCCTTTGCCGCCAACGCCCGTCGCCGGATCGAGGCCTGATCCGATATTGAGCTTTGCGCTCTTGCCGCATCCGGAAGGTCCGATCAGCGAAACAACCTCACCGTCTGCGATTGAAAGACTCAGGTCCGCTTCTCAGTGATGAACTTGCCATCCTGCGCTTGCGGTTGCGTCAACTTCTGTCGGCGCGTCACGCCATCAATGCCGCCTGCGATCGCCCACTCCGCGAATACATCCGGCCCGGGCGTGAAATCTCTCGGACGCCAGTTTTCAGTGAGGACATCCTCATCCGCATAGTACTCGACAAGAGCCCCGGCAGGGCTCTTGAAATACCAGAAAAACGCCGACGAAATGGGATGCTTGCCCGGCCCCAGCTGCGTCTCGTGACCACGGCGGGACATATGCATCCCGCCGCCGAAGACCTCGTGGATATCGCGAACCGCGAACGCCACGTGGTTGAGCCCCGGCTTCGAGTCAGGCGTCTGCAGAAGGAACATGTCATGATGGCCCCCGCGCTCGCTTGTGCGCAGGAAGTGCCCACGTCCGGGATACCGATCCGACATGCAGAACCCGATGGTCTCGTAAAACTGGGTCACCTCCGCAAGTTTGTCCGTAAAAAAGACGACGTGGCCGACCTCTATGGGCTCAGCGCGTTCGTAGCTGGGACTCGCCTGATCAATACGCGCAGCTGTGTCCCATGTATTGGCTGGCGTTCCAGTGACATCGACAGAACGCTTGCGCGAGACGCGCACGCCAATAGCAAGCCCGTTCGGATCGCGGCAGTAAAGCGTTCCGTCCGACTCATTGAAGCCAGGCGCGTTGCGCATCCGCTCGCGCAGGAGCGCGAGATCCGCCTCGCTTTGCGCGCTCCAGATCACCTCGCGCGCAGTGGAGCCCGCTTCGATAGCTGGCGGGAGCGATGGATCGTCCTTGGCGCGTACGCGCACCTCGCAACCGTTCAGCGTTTCAAAGTCGAGCCCTGAGGTCGTCTCGTCTAAAAGCCTCAACCCGAAGTCGATAAAGAACGCCCGACAGGCGGCGATGTCCTCGACACCGAACGTGACACGGTCGATTCCGGTAATGCTCACATGTTCCTCCGGATTTCATACGACGGCGCTCGGGGCGGCCGCCGCGATCAGCTGCGCCAGCCCCTCAGCAGGTTCTCATAGTCCGCCGGCTCACGCTCGCGGGTTTGATGCGCATCAGGATACGGCGAAGGCGTCGCATGAGACATCATTTGCCGGCCGGCCGAACCCGTTCGCGAATGGCGCCACGAGCGGGGACAAAACCAAATGCGGGAAAACACTCCGTGCGGGAGACGCCCCACGCCGACAAGACTTTCGTTGCGCTGGCTGGACCCGGCGCGCTCAGGCAGCTCGAAGCCATTACTCACCATGGCCGCTTTGTTTCATTAGAGAAACAGAACTTCATATTTGCAACAGGCTAACGGCTGCGGTACACGTTGTCAAAATCAAAAAACGATGCGGCGCCTTCGCTTCGCCGCTGTTTTTTGCGTCAACTGCGGCTGCGCCCAGCAAGCCGCCCACGCAGGAGTAGCGACCATGAACGAGCGCGCCGTAGCGGAGACCAG
The DNA here is from genome assembly GCA_027484655.1 of Hyphomicrobiales bacterium. Classification (GTDB taxonomy): domain Bacteria; phylum Pseudomonadota; class Alphaproteobacteria; order Rhizobiales; family Beijerinckiaceae; genus Terripilifer. The sequence continues at coordinate 87,177 of JAIXSM010000015.1, forward strand.
ACCGGAAGATGTGGTAATCCCTGATGGCAAGAACTTGGGTGAGTGGGTTGAGTCCCGCGTGGCGCGGCTCTCCACCCGCACGCTCGACTGGAATGCGCTCAAGTTTCAGGCGGACTTCGACCCCAAGTACAAACGCGCGCAGATGCGTTACGTCGGCACTGGGGCAACGGGCGTGTCGTCAGACACAAATACAGTTCCCGCAGAGCACTTCACGTTCTCCACGATGGTGTTGCCTGCCGGCTGCGAAGGGCCATTACACCTGCACACGGACGCCGAAGAGGTGTTCTTCATCCTGCGCGGCGAGCGCGTGCGCATCATGGTCGAACACAATGGTGAGCGCTACGATACCATCTTGGGAGAGCGCGATCTGATTTCAGTGCCTGCAGGCGTGTATCGCGGCCTCGTCAACGAGGGGCCTGAAGAAGCGCTGATGATTGTGATCGTCGGCAGCCTGAAGCCCGAAACGCCGAGCTATCCGGACAATCACCCGCTTTCCAAGGTGAAGCGGCCAAAGGCCTGAGGGGCGAGCGGACATGGACCTTGCGCTTCGAAACTGCGTCGCCGTCGTCACCGGCGGGTCTTCGGGCATCGGGCTCGCGTCCGCATCCGCCTTTCTTGAGGAAGGCGCTGACGTAGCGATTTGCGGGCGCGATCCAGCCCGCTTGCAGGCAGCGCAGGCTGATCTCGGATCGCGCTTCGGGCCTGAGCGCGTGCTCGCGGCATGTTGCGATGTGACGAAGGCTGACGAGGTGCGCGCCTTCGCCGACGCGGCCACGAGCTGGCGCGGCAAGGTGGACATCCTTGTGAACAATGCCGGCCAGGGCCGCATGTCGACCTTTGCCGACACGACCGATGATCAATGGCGCGAAGAACTCGACCTGAAGTTCTTCAGTCAGATTTACCCTGTGCGCGCCTTCCGCCCTGCGCTGGAGCGGTCCCGACAGGGCGCCATCGTCGCGGTCAACTCGTTACTCGCCTACCAGCCAGAGCCCTACATGGTCTGCACATCAGCGGCGCGCGCTGGCGTGCAGTCGCTTGTGAAATCGCTCGCCCGCGAGTTCGCGCCTGCAATCCGCGTGAATTCCGTCGTGCTGGGCCTGATCGATTCGGGACAGTGGGAGCGGCGCTTCCAGGCGCGCGAGAACAAGGGGCAGTCGCGCGACGAATGGATCGCCGAACTCGCGAAAAGCAAGCATATCCCATACGGCCGGCTCGGGCTCCCGGAGGAGGTCGCGCGCGCGATCGTCTTTCTGGCTTCGCCTGCGGTTGGTTATATCACAGGCGCCTCGCTTGAAATCTCCGGCGGCGTATCCCGTTACATCTGAGGGCGGCATGGCTATCGATCCCACGCAGAAGCAGGCATTGTCCGAAGAGCCCGTCGGCGACCTTGTTGCGCGCACGCTCGCTGAAGCGGGGGTCACCCACGCGTTCGGCGTGATTTCAATTCATAACATGCCGATCCTTGATGCGATCCTCAGGCAAGGCCGCATCCGCTTCGTTCCCGCACGCGGCGAAGCCGGAGCCATGAACATGGCGGATGCGTTCGCGCGCGTGTCCGGCACGCTTGGCGTATGCATCACGAGCACAGGGACTGCGGCAGGCAATGCATGTGGATCGCAGGTTGAGGCCCTGACCGCGGGCTCGCCTGTCCTTCACATCACCTCGCAGATCGATACGCCGTGGATGGACCGCGACAGAGCCGCGATTCACGACGTGCCGCGCCAGCCCGATATGCTGAAAGCCGTCTCCAAGTCGATCTTCCGCATCTGGGAGGCGCGCGGCGCCGTTCCAACCCTTCAGGCGGCCATGTCCTGCGCGCTGTCTGCGCCAAGCGGACCTGTGAGTCTGGAGATTCCCGTCGATGTGCAGCGCATGACGGCGCCAACGCCTGCGCGCATCACGGCGCCAGCGGTTGCGCAGGTCGCAGCGCGGCCCGAGGCGATTGACGCGCTGGCGGATTACGTGCGTTCCGCGCGTCGCCCCATGCTGTGGCTCGGAGGCGGCTCACGGGCGGCCAGCCACGAGGCAACGGCGCTCGCCGAGCGGGGCCTCTGCATCGTGACGAGCACCAACGGACGCGCTGTTGTGCCCGAGACGCATCCGCGCAACCTCGGCGCATTCAATATGACACCTGCAGCGCAGGCGCTTTTCGACGCATGCGATCTTATGATCGTTGTAGGTTCGCGACTGCGCGGCAACGAAACGCGCAACAACATGCTGCGCCTCGGCAAGCCGCTTGTGCAGATTGATGCGGACGCGAGTCAGGGCGGACGCAACTACCCGGTCGACTTTTTTGTGCACGGCGATGCACGGCTTGCGCTGGCGGGATTGCTTGAGCGGTTGCCAGACAGGCTCGATGTCGATGCGGAGTTTGGCGCCAGTGTGCTCGCCGCGCGTCATGCAGGAGAAGAGTCCCTGCGCGCCACACTCGGGCCCTATCGCGCAGTGGCCGACGCCATGCGCGAAAGAGTTCTGGCGCAGGCGCTTCCCTTTGTGCGCGATGTGACCATTTCGAACTCCACCTTTGGAAATCGCTATGTGCTGCTGGCGGAGCCGCGCTTTGGCGTTCATGCGCTCGGAGGCGGTATCGGCCAGGGAGCCGCCATGGCGTTGGGCGCGGCAATGGCTGCGCCAGACAGGCGAACCCTTGCGATGATCGGCGACGGCGGCGCCATGCTCAATCTCGGCGAGTTCGCAACCGCGATGGATCAACAGGCGCCCATCACGTTCGTTATCATGAATGACCGCGCTTATGGCGTGATCTCAAACATTCAGGATGCACAGTACGAAGGCCGGCGCGCCTACTGCCGCCTCACAACGCCGGACTTTGGCCTGTTCGCGCAGAGCATCGGCATGCCGCATGAACGCGTGCAGCGGGCGGAGGATTTTGCGACGGCCCTCGACCGCGGGCTTGCAACGCATGGCCCCTGCATGATCGAAGTCGATATGAACGCCATCGGCCCGTTCGCCCAGGCTTTCGGCGGCCCACCTGCGGGGGCGGCAGGAGGCGCGCGTTGAAGCTCGGCTTAATTGGTTACGGCGCTGTCGCGTTGCAGGCGCTTGATGCGCTGACGGCGGCCGTTGCGCGGCCGCTGGATGCGCTCGTCGTTCTGGCGCGACCGGGGCGCTCGTCATCGGCGCAGGAAGCGTTGCTGCGACTAGAGGGCGCGCTCGCCCACGAAGTGATTGTCGTTGAGACCATCGAGCGATTGATCGCGTACGGCCCTCGCATCGTCGCGGAGGCTGCAGGTCAAGAAGCCGTGCGCGCAAGCGGGCCAGCGTTGCTGGCGGCCGGCGTTGATTTTCTCGTGGTATCGGCTGGCGCGCTGGCGGATCGCAGCGTGCGCGATGCACTGGACAACGCCAGCGCTGCTGGCGGCGGCCGCTGGGAGTGCTGTGCGGGCGCAGTTGGAGGTCTCGATATTCTCGCGGCGGCGCGCCTCGCAGGGCTGGAAGAGGTGATCTACACCTCATGCAAACCGCCGAAGGCCTGGATTGGCACCCCCGCAGAGCGCATCGTTGATCTTGCATCCATGAGCGAGGCTACGTGCTTCTTTGAGGGCGACGCGGCGAGCGCCTCCCGGGCATACCCGCAAAACGCCAATGTAGCCGCGACCATTGCTCTCGCGGGAGCCGGGTTCGAGCGCACACGCGTGCGGCTTGTGGCTGATCCTGCGTCCACGCGGAATGTGCACGTCATCAGAATCCGTTCCGCTTGCGTGGATGTGACCATCGACATTGCGGGGCATCCGGCGCCCGGCAATCCCAAGACTTCCCTGACGACCGGGTACGCTATGGCCGCGAACCTTCTCGCGCGCCTGAGCAAGCCTGTTCATGATTTCAAACAGTAGAGAGACCTCATGGCGAGATCCCTGAACATCGGCGTGGTCGGCGGAGGCGTTGGCGGGCTGACGGCGGCGATCGCGCTGCGTCGCAACGGCCACAATGTCACCGTCTACGAGCAGGCGGGCAAGTACATGCGCGTTGGCGCAGACATCAATCTGACGCCGAATGTAGTGCTCGCGCTCGATGGACTGGGCGTTGGCGAGGCATGCCGGCGCACCGGCGCGCGCCCCACATTCCGCATCAGTCGCGATTGGGACACAGGCCGTGAGACATCGCGTTTGCCCATGAGCGATGCGGCGGAAGCGCGCTACGGCGCGCCGCAGCTCACAATCCACCGCGCCGATCTGCTCGCGGTTCTCACCGAGACTTTTCCCGCGGACCGGGTGCATTTCTCCAAGCGCCTGCGCACGCTGGAGCAAGCCGGCGACAGCGTGAGCCTGCATTTTGATGACTCGACAGTCGCCACCCACGATGTTGTGATCGGGGCCGACGGCATCCACTCGCGTGTCCGCACCGCGCTCTTCGGCGAAGAAAATCCTCGCTTCACAGGCGTGGTGTCATTTCGCGCCGTGGTGCCGACGGAGAAGGTCAAGAACGCACCGGAAATCGAAGCCTTCACCAAATGGTGGGGGCCTACGCCCCAAAGCCAGATCGTGACGTTTCCTCTCAATCTTGGACGCGACACGTTCGTGTTCGCCACGACCGGGCAGGAGTCGTGGACGGAAGAATCATGGACCAGCGCAGGAGACGTTCATGAGCTGCGCGCCTTCTACAAGGATTATCACCCCGACGCCCGCATGCTGCTCGACGCCTGCGACACGGTTCTGAAAAGCGCGCTGTACGAGCGCGATCCGCTGCCGCGCTGGTCGGTGGGGCGCGTCACGCTTCTGGGCGACGCGTGTCATCCCATGCTGCCGTTCATGGCGCAGGGCGCGGGCATGGCCATCGAGGATGGCGTGGTGCTCGGGCGCTGCCTTGCGGGAGACGAGCCTGAGGCCGAACTTAAACGCTACGAAGCCGCGCGGCTGGAGCGCACGGGCAAGATACAGATCGGCTCGCGCGGCAACCAGTGGATGAAGGGTCAGGAGAGCGCGGACTGGGTTTACGGCTACGACGCCTGGCGCACACCCCTGCCCTGATCGTTCAAAGAACCATCAGGTCGCGGCCCACGGCGACAGGGCCTGCATAATGTCTGGAGGCTTCGGCGATCCAGACATCCTCGGGCACATCGGCGGGCAAAAGATGCGTCAGCACCAGCGCGCCAACGCCCGCGCGCGCAGCGATACGCCCGCAATCCTCGGCCGACGTGTGCCCTTGCGCGAGAAAGGTCCGCAAACCCGGCGGAACGTAGGGGCGCTTCGCCAGCATGGCGTCGATCGCGGGTTCATGCATGGCTTCATGCACAAGCACGTCGGCGCCCGTCGCAAGATCAACGAGCGCGTCGCACGGCGCCGTGTCGCCGGACAGCACGATGGTGCGCTCACCACCCTCGATACGGAAGCCAAAGGCGTGGGTGAAGGGTGGATGATCGACAAGAGCCGCGGTGATCCGCACCGCTTCGTCGCGATACACAAGCCCAGGCGCAGTGATCTCGGTGAGATCGAAGTCATCGTTCGGTCGCGTCCGCCCCGTCGCCCTCACGCGAATGTCGATATCTTCCGTGTTGAACGCGAGCGCGGCGTCATGAATGCGGCGCGTCGGCGGCGGCCCGAGCACGTGGACCTTGTGTTTCAGGCCCTGGATCCACGCGAGATGAATGAGGCTGGGATAATCCGCGTTGTGGTCCGAGTGGTGATGCGTGAAGAAGATGGCCCGAATGTCCGCCAGCCTAAGGCCGGCGGCGGCGAGCCTCGCCACCACGCCATATCCGCAATCGAACAGGTAGACGTGGCCATCCACCACCACCGCGGCGCCCGCCATTGCGCGCTGCGCATCCACAATGGGCCCCGCCATGGTGCCCAGAAGAACCAGTTGCGCCCGTGATGCGGGCGCAACCATCGGCAATGGCGTCATGACTGCGCTCAGTCGCCTGTGATGTTGAGCTTGCGAACAATCTGGCCGTAGCGTTCGAAATCATGCCGCATGCGCTTGGCGAGCGCCTCCGGCGGCCCGCCCAGCACAACCTCGCCCGACTGCTCAATGCGCTCCCGGATGTCGGGCATCTGAAGGATGGCGTTCACATCCTTGTTGAGACGGTCGATGACGGCCTGGGGAACGCCCTTGGGCGCGAGCAGCGCGTACCAGCCGTCAACGGCGACGTCAGCGAACCCCTGCTCGATGGCAGTGGGGACGTCGGGGAAAGACGGGCTGCGATTGGGCTCGACGACAGCGAGCGCGACCAGCGCCCCGGCGCGGATCTGCTCACGCACCGGCCCGAGCCCCGCGAATGTGACGGCCACATGGCCCGCGATCACATCATTCACGGCAGGCGCGATGCCACGATAGGGCACATGCACCAGATCCACTTTCGACGCGTCGCGGAAAAGCTCCCCCGCGATGTGCAGCACCGAGCCATTTCCGGAACTCGCGTAGCTCAACCCGTTCTTCGCACGGGCAAGGTTCGCAAACTCACGGGCGTTCTTCACGCCCAGCCTCGGGTTGCCGACCATCAGCATCGTCGTCTGCGAGGGCATGATGACCGGAACAAAATCCGCGATCACATCGACAGGCGGCTTCGTGCCGGGCGCCGCGACATGGGGCGCGATGAACAGCGTGTTCGGCGTGAGCAGCAGCGTGTGCCCGTCCGGCGCGGCCCGCGCCACAGCCGTCGCGCCCACCATTCCACTGGCGCCGGGGCGGTTCTCGATGACGACCGCTTCTTTCATGGTGGAGGCCATGCGCTCGCCGAGCAACCGGGCGATCACGTCAGGACCGGCGCCCGCGGGGAACGGGACCACAATAGTGATCTGCTTGCTCGGGAATGTTTGCGCGACCGCACCGGCGGTCAGAACGCCCAAAGCCGCCAACCCCATCAACAGGCGCTGAACC
>JAIXSM010000034.1 GCA_027484655.1 Hyphomicrobiales bacterium
GCGCCCGCGCCGCAGGCGCGTCATGCCGGCGACGGCCGGCATCCACGATAGGCAAAGGGCCGTTCGCTGATGACCACCCCCTCCCGGGCGCCATCCGGCGCCCACCCTCCCCCGCAAGCGGTGGAGGGGCGCCAACGTCGCTGCATTGCAGCTGTATAATTAGGCGCAAATTATTGTGCGCGTCTCCCTCTCCCGCTTCAGTGGGAGAGGGTGGTTTGCGAAGCAAACCGGGTGGGGGCTTTCCAGCAGCAATGTAAATAACCTGCGCGCGAGGCCCCGGATCGCTCCGCGTCCGGGGATGTGGCGCGCGGTCCCATTCGCCCTCACATGCCTTCCGGGCGTCCCGCCACCGTCACCAGCAGCTGCTTGCCGTCAAACATGCGGCGCGCCACGCGGCGAACATCGTCCATGGTCACCGCGTCAATCATGCCATTGCGCTGGTCGAGGTATTCGACAGGCAGCCCGTCCGTCTGGAGGCCAAGCAGGTTGCCGGCGATCTTGGTCGAGGTGTCGAAGCGCAGCACATACGAGCCGGTGAGGTACTTCTTGGCCTTCACCAGTTCATCCTCGTCCGGCCCGTCGGACACCAGCTTCGCGATCTCTTCCTCGATCACCGCGAGGGACTCGGCGGCGCGCTCGTTCTTCGTCGAGGTGCCGCCTGCGAACATCGCTGCGTGATCCTGGTTCGACAACTGTGAGTGAACGGAGTACGCGAGCCCGCGCTTCTCTCGCACCTCCTTGAACAGACGCGCCGAGAATGTGCCGCCGCCGAGAATGTGGTTCACCACGATGGCGATCATGAAATCCGGATCGTTGCGCGCAATCCCCGGCAGTCCGAAGCGGATGGTCGATTGCGGCACGTCCAGATCAATCACGCGCCTGGCGCCCGCGACCGGCGTTGCGTCCGGCACGGGCGTCAGCGAGGCGGCCGTGGGGAGCGCGCCGAACGTCGCGTCCACGAGCGCCGCCAGACGCTCCGCGTCAATGGCGCCCACTGCGGCGATCTTGAGGTTGTCGCGGGCGAGCGCGTTGCGGTGCATGGCGGTGAGGTCGTCGCGGGTGATCCGCGGCACGCTCTCAAGATCCCCCTGCGTCGGGCGTCCGTACGGATGTCCGGGAAAAGCGTCGGCCCGGAACGCGCGGCCCGCCACCCGCCCGGGATCCTTCGCCTCGTGCTTCAGGCCCGCGATGATCTGGGAGCGCACGCGGTCAATCGCCTCGGCGTCGAGGCGCGGCTCGCACACGGCGACGCGCAGCAGGTCGAAGGCCTTGTCGATGTTGCGCGACAGGGTCTTCATCTGGCCGTGGACGTTGTCGTGATCCGCATGGAAGGAGATTTCCACGGCCAGGTCGTCCAGCGCGCGGTGGAAGGCTTCCGAGTCGTACGGACCGGCGCCTTCGTCCAGCAGGCCCGACAACATATTCGCCACGCCGGCCTTTCCGTCAGGATCCTGCGCCGCGCCCGCCTTGAAGGCGAACTGGAACGCCACGAGGGGCACGGCGTAGTCCTCCACCAGCCAGACCTCGTTGCCGCCTGGGGTTTTCACCTTCTGTACGGTGGCGGCGCGGGAGGGAGCGGGTGTCTGTGTCATCGCGTTCATGGAGTCATCCGGTCGGCCGCGCCCCTGCGGCGTGATTGGTGCGGCGGGACAGGGGCGGCGTCGCCCCCGCCGGTATCAGGCGGCTTGCGCCGGCTCCTCGGGCAGCAGGAAGCCAGTCACGGCCCGGCGGCGATCAAGGCATTTGGCCACCACGTCGCGGACGGCCTCGGCGGTGACGGCGTCGATCCGCGCAGGCCAGCTCTGCACAGACGCCACGGACTCGCCGGTGGTGAGGGCGGCCCCGTACCAGCGCGCGAGCATGGACTGGCTGTCCTGCGCGTACACCGCGTCGGCGATCAGCCGCGTCTTGGCGCGGGCGAGATCCTCCTCGCTCACGGGGCTGGCGGCCATCTCGGACACCACGCGACCCACGGCCGCATCAAGCGCCTCGAGCGTCACATCCGGCGCGGGCACCGACCACACATAGAAGCGCGTCGCGTCCAGCGCCGTGCCCATGTAGTAAGCGCCGGTGGAGACCGCGATCTTCTCGTCCACAACGAGCTTGCGGTAAAGCAGGCTCGTGGGGCCGCCGCCGAGCAGATGCGCGGCGACTTCAAGAGCCTCCGCCTCGCCCGGTTCGGCGGACGTGTACGACGGCACGAGATACAGGCTCTGCTGCGAGGGCTGCTGCACCTTTTCATCGGCCAGCGTCACGAGGCGATGGGCGCGGGGCTCGGGTTCGCGCGGACGCGAGCGCCTGGGCGCGTCGCCGCGGGCCGGAATGCGGCCATAGGTGTCATCGGCGAGGGAGCGCACATCATCGGCGGAGATGTCGCCGGCGACGATGAGGATTGCGTTCTCGGGCGTGTAGAAGCGCTGGTAATAGGCCAGCGCGTCCTCGCGGCCGAGGGACTCAATCTCATGCTGCCAGCCGATAATCGGCTTGCCGTAGGGGTGGTGGGTGTAGAGGGCCGCGTGAACCGCCTCGCTGAGTTGCGAGGCCGGGTCTGCATCCGTGCGCATGCGACGCTCTTCAAGCACCACGTCGCGCTCGGGCGCCACGATCTCGTCCGTCAGGACAAGGTTCGTCATGCGGTCGGCCTCGAACTCCATCATCACGCGCAGGTGCTCGCGCGGCACGCGCTGGAAGTAGGCCGTGTAATCGGTGGACGTGAACGCGTTCTCCTGGCCGCCGAGTTCGGCGACGACCTCCGAGAACTCGCCCAGCTTGTGGTTGCTGGTGCCCTTGAACATCAAGTGCTCAAGGAAGTGGGCGATGCCCGACTTGCCCGGCGGATCGTCAGCCGATCCGTTGCGATACCACACCATGTGCGTGACTACGGGCGCGCGGCGGTCGGGGATCACCACCACGTCCATCCCGTTGGCGAGGGTGAAGTTATTGACGGCGCCGCCCCCGATGGTCTCGCCTGCGGCCGATGGGGTCAGGCCCGGGGATGCGGCGGCGTTCGGCACGGATGGGTTCATCGGACTGCGTCCTCCGTAACTCGATGACGGATATGAAAAGAGGGCGCGAGCGCCCTCTCGTTCACCAGATATAAGGTCGGCGGCCGCGAACCGCCACGTCCGCCCTCACCGGTTCGGATCGAGGCCCTGCGAAATCGCGCGGGCGCGGCGCTGGTCTTCCAGCGCCTGGGCGCGGGCGTCGCCGAGGTCCACCTTGCGCTCGACTTCGAACGTGTACCTGACGTCCTGGCTCGCGCGGCGGAAGCCAGCCGGCGGATCGGTGAGCGCCCGGCGCGGCGGCTCCTGTCCGGCCGCGACCCTATCGGGCGCGGGCGTCGAGCGGCCGGCGCGCATCGTCGACCAGAACTCCTCCGGGTTGCAGATGCGCTCCAGCACGTCCTGACGGCACTCCTGGGCGCGCGGCGCTTCGCCGGCGCCCCGCTGGGCGCGCAGCTGCGCGTGGGTGGGCTCCTCGTCACGCGGGCGGCGGGCGCGCTCCTGCTCGCGACGGGCTCGCGCCAGGTCGTGATCCTGCGGCCACGCCGCATTGCGGGCGGACCCGGCAGGCGCGGGCTCAGGCAGGCGGGAAAGGTCCGGCGGCAACACGAGCGGCGCGCGCTCGCGGTAGTCGATCCGCGGCTTCGCTTCCTGACCGCCGACGCCGATGCCGAGCGTCAAAAGGCTCGTGATCGAATTGAAGATGTTGTCCGCCCCGTCGTCCAGGGCGCGGGCCGGCGTCGCCCCGGAAAGGGCCGCAAGCAGGACGGCGCCGCTCAAGATGCTGAACGGACGGGCGAAACCTTGTCTTGACGAACGAAAGACCATGCGCTCATCCCCTGAAAGCTGAAGCCTCAACGTGCCGCCGCATCGCGGCTATTCGGTGACGGAGCGCCCGTTTCGTCCTTTGGGCCATCCGGACCGGAGCCCGCCGGGCTCTCGAAGAAGCTTTGATACAGGAGAAGCGCCACGCCGGCAACGATGGCGACGTCGGCCAGGTTGAACACATACCAGGAAACGCGTCCCCAACGCTCTGTTTCCACAAAGAAATGGAAGAAGTCGGCAACGGCGCCATAAGCGTAACGGTCCCAGGCGTTCCCCAGGGCGCCGCCGACCACCAGCCCAAGCGCCAGCGCCGTAAGCCGGTCGCCGCAGCGCCACATCCACACCGCCAGCGCCGCCGTGATGGCCAGCGTGACGCCCAGAAGCGTCAGTCGCCCGCCGTCTGTCTGCGCTGCGAACAGCGAGTAGGACACCCCCGGGTTCCACGCCATCACCAGATCGAAGAACGGCGTGATCCGAACCGGCTGGCGCGCATGGATGTCGTAGACGAACAGCATCCAGTGCTTGTGCGCCTGATCGATCACGAGCGCAGCCGCGGCTGCGACGAGGCCGAGCGCGCGTGGGTTGCTCAGGGCGCCCATGGCCGCCTCAGCCCAGCCGGCCGAGAGCCGCCAGCTCGCGCAGAGCCCTGGCGTCGCGCGGCGTCACGTCGGGATGCTCCGGGTCTGCTGTCGCAGGATCGAAGTAGCGCCACGAGCGGGCGCACTTCACGCCCGGCGCCCGCTGGCTCACCACAGCGATCCCCGGCGCGTCGTCGAGGCGGAACGCCTCCGCCGGGCCCGCGCCCTCCGCGAGGGTGAGCCCCGAGGTGATGCAGATGTCCGCGAAGTCGACGCTGGCGAGAAGCGCGCGGGTCGTCTCGTCATCAACGTAGACAACCGGCGCCGCCTCGAGCGAGGAGCCGATGGTCTTCTTCGCCCGCTCGATCTCCAGCGCGCCGGTGACGACGCGACGCACGTTGCGGATGATGCGCCAGCGCGCGGCGAGTTCGTCGTCGCGCCAGCTTTCGGGCGTTTCGGGGAACGTTTCCAGATGCACCGAGCCGTTCTCGCTGACGCCACGGGCCAGCCACGCCTCATCGCTCGTGAACGGCAGGATTGGCGCGAGCCACATGACCACGCGGGTGAAGATATGCTCGATGGCCGTGAGGCTGGAGATGCGCGACATGCTGGACGGCGCGTCGCAGTATAGCGTGTCCTTGCGAATGTCGAAGTAGAACGCCGACAAATCGCTCGTCATGAACGCCGACATCAGCGCGATCACGCGCTTGTAGTCGAACGCGCGGTAGGCGTCGCGGATCTGGCCATCAAGCTCATGCAGGCGATGCAGCATGAGCCGGTCGATCTCATCCATCTGCGACAGCGCCGCGGTGCGCTTGCGGTCGTAGTGCGCCAGCGAGCCCAGCATCCAGCGCACGGTGTTGCGCAGCTTGCGGTAGGTTTCGACGAAGGTCTTCAGGATTTCGGGGCCGATGCGCAGATCATCCGAATAGTCGGACGCCGCGACCCACAGGCGCAGGATGTCGGCGCCAGAATCCTTGATGACGGTTTGCGGCGCCACCACGTTGCCCAGCGACTTCGACATCTTCTGGCCCTTCTCGTCCAGAACGAAGCCGTGGGTCAGCACCACGTCGTAGGGCGCGCGCCCGCGCGTGCCGCAGCTTTCCAGCAGCGAGGAATGGAACCAGCCGCGATGCTGGTCCGAGCCTTCCAGATACATCACCTCGTCGGCGCCGCCGTCGCGTATGCGATGGATGCCCGCAAGGCCGGGGAAGTTTTGCACGTCCTCCAGCGTGAACGCATGGGTGCAGCCGGAGTCGAACCACACGTCGAGCACGTCGTCGATCTTCTCGTAGTCGGCGGGATCGTGCTCGGGCGCAAGGAAGCGCGCGGCGGCGCCTTGCGCAAACCACGCGTCGGCGCCGTCCTGCTCGAAAGCGGCTGCAATACGGGCATTCACGCGCTCATCCACGAGAATGTCATGCGTGCCCTTCTTCACGAACACGGCGATGGGCACGCCCCACGCGCGCTGGCGCGACACCACCCAGTCCGGCCGGTTGGCGATCATGCCGGTGATGCGGTTTTCGCCGAACGCCGGCGCCCAGCGGGTTTCCTTGATGGCCTTTAGCGCGAGATCGCGCAGCGTTGTGTCGGCGCTCTCCGGGAGCGGCTTGTCCATCGCAATGAACCACTGCGGCGTATTGCGGAATATCACCGGCTTCTTCGAGCGCCACGAGTGCGGGTACTGGTGCTTGAGGCGTCCGCGCGCGACAAGATTGCCGGCCGCCAGCAGCTCCGCCATCACGGCCTCGTTGGCGTCGCCCTTCTTGCCCTTGTCGTCGATGACGCGCTTGCCCTCAAAGCCCGGCGCGTCCTTGGTGTAAAATCCATCGGCGTCCACGGTGTAGGGAATGCGCGTTTCAATGCTGCGTGCGATCAACTCGCGCTGGTTGCTCATCCACACATCAAAGTCTTCACGGCCGTGGCTTGGCGCGGTGTGCACGAAGCCGGTGCCTGTGTCATCGGTGACATGATCGCCAGCGAGCAGCGGCACGTCGAAGCCGTAGCCCTCGACGCGGTGCGCGAGTGGGTGCGAGCAGGCGCGGATATGTTGGGGATCGATGGCGCGCACGCGCTCGAAGTTTTCGACGCGCGCGGCCTTGAACACATCCGCCGCAAGCCGATCCGCGAGGATGTAAAGCGCGCCGGTCTTCGCCCAGTTGTCAGCGGCGGCCTCGGTGACGCGATAAAGCCCGTACTCGATTTTCGGCGAGTAGGAGATCGCGCGGTTTGCCGGCAGCGTCCACGGGGTCGTCGTCCAGATCACGACGGAGGCGGCCGCGAGGTCGCCTGCCGCCGGCGCCAGCGCCTTCACCGGAAACGCCACCCACACCGTGTCGCTCTGGTAGTCCTCGTATTCGACTTCCGCCTCCGCGAGAGCGGTTTTCTCGACCACGCTCCACATCACAGGCTTGGAGCCGCGATAGAGCAGGCCGTTGGCGGCGAATTTCATCAGCTCGCGGGCGATCTGCGCTTCCGCCGCATACGCCATGGTGGAGTAAGGGTTCGCCCAGTCGCCCGTGACGCCAAGCCGCACGAACTCCTCGCGCTGCACGTTGAGCCAGTGCTCCGCGTAAGCCCGGCACTCGCGGCGGAACGCGATCATCGCCGCAGGGTCGGAGAGATCCGGCTTTTGCTTACCCTTGGAGCGGTAGTTGTCTTCCTCGATCTTCCATTCGATGGGCAGGCCGTGGCAGTCCCAGCCCGGCACATAGTTGGAATCCTTGCCCAGCATTTGCTGGCTGCGCGTCACGATGTCCTTGAGGATCTTGTTGAGCGCATGGCCGATGTGGATGTTGCCGTTGGCGTAGGGCGGGCCGTCATGCAGGACGAACTTCGGCCGGCCCGCGCTCTGCTCGCGCAACTTCCCGTAGAGGTCGATCTGCTTCCACCGGGCGAGGAGTTCCGGCTCCTTCTGGGGCAGGCCGGCGCGCATGGGAAACTCGGTCTGCGGCAGGTAGAGCGTCTTCGAGTAGTCGATGCCTTTGGGCGTGTCGTTCATCGGACTGGCCAATCGTTGCGGTCGCCGGCGTCGGCGCGGCGGGGTCGAACAGGGTGTTACGGTTTTGCAGGCGGTGCGCCAAGAGGCGAGGAGCCTGGGGCGGAGGGTCTAGGGCGAAGAGTCTGGGGCGGGGAGCCCAGCCCAAATATCCCGGCGCGCTCAGGGGCGGGCCGGGCCGGTAATTCGAAACGTCGCAGTCGCATTGCGAACCATGCCCGTCTCTAGCAGGAACATGGCGAAAACGACAGAGGGGCGCGGCGCCCGCCCGCCCGGTCTCGCTGGAGCTTGACAGAAACTGCGGGATGCCCGTAGTCTTTCCGCGTTGTCTTTCAGTTTTTAACCGACACTTTTTCCCGGTGACTCGATTGCGCGATGAACTCGATTTCGAATGGGACGAGGCGAAGGCGGCCGCGAACGTGGCCAAGCATGGGATCGGGTTTTCGACCGCGGAACTGGTTTTTCGTGCGCGATCTTTCGTTGAGTTTGATGTGACTCGGGCAGGCGAGGGAGAGGCCCGCTTCAAGCGGGTTGGACTGGTCGGAACGCGTCTTCTCACGGTGGTTTTCACGCTGCGAGGCGGCAGAATCAGGCTGATTTCATTACGTGCTGCGAACGCAGGCGAGAAGGTGAAGTATGGGAACCGTTCGATACACACTTGATCTTGCCAATCCGTCTCCCTTGACCGAGGAGCAGAAGGCGGACCTCGCCCGCCTCGACACCATGACGCCCGAGGAGATCGAGCGCAACGCGCTGGAGGATCCGGACAATCCGCCCTTCACCGAAGAGGAGCTGGAGCGCCTGTCCATTGCTGCGCCGATCCAGCTGACGCGGCGCGGGCTCGGTCTCACGCAGGAGGAGTTCGCTGCGCGCTTCCACATCGGTCTCGCGCGCCTGCGCGATTGGGAGCAGGGCCGTTACAAGCCGGATTCCGCCGCGCTCGCCTATCTGAAGGTGATCGCCAGGGAGACGGACGCTGTGCTCCGCGCGTTGGGCGAGGAGGAGAAGATCGAGGCGGCGGAGTAGGGGGGCGCCCTTGCGCCGTATCGGATCAGGGAATTAGATTGAAAATATCGGAGGTCTCTATGAGCGGACCATCTCTAACCTACCTTGTGCAGAGCGCTGTCGGAGTGTCGCGTGAGCCTGAACGGGCACTCCGCGCGGGCAAAGAGTCGCCCGAGCGTGTTGCGGTTAGCGGCGATAACTCTAAAACGCATGGCGTGTCGCCGGAGCTTTTCCACGAGACCGTTCGTGTGTTTGGGGCGCCGGAAAGAGCGCGCATGTGGCTCATGCAGAGCTTGCCTTCGCTGGACGGCTTCAGTCCTGCTGAAACTGCAGCACGCCCGGGCGGCGAAGAACAGGTGCGCGACCTTCTCCTGCGTATCGAACATGGGATTTTTTCCTGAGTCCTTTCGTTTTCAAATTTGCTCGAACTTATGATTTTCTGGCGCATTTCGCAGCACGTGGATCTTTCTGGGCAGGGTGGGCGCCTCGTCAGCGGACGGTGGCACACCAGAGGTCGTCCCATTGTTTACATGGCTGAATGCTCGCCAGGCGCAATGCTGGAATCGTTGGTCCAATTGCGCGTGAGTCCACAGCCGTTGGCGTTCCAGTTGCTGCGGATCGAAGGCCCAAAACTCGCAAAAGTTATTGATCTTCCCGTTGCCGCCTCAACTGGGTGGCAGGAAGATAAGGTTGTGAAGCGTATGATTGGTGATAACTGGCTGGAAACGGGGCAGAGCGCGTTGGCGCGCGTTCCGTCTGCACTCGCCCCACAAGCGTGGAATGTGCTTCTAAACCCGGAACACCCCATGGCGAGCGAATTCCGCATAACGGAAGTTATACGGTTCCACCCCGATTCACGTCTTCTCTGAACCCAAAATCCCCCGCGCGTCCGCGCAGTCCTGCTCGATCTGCTGCGTCAGCGCGTCGAGCCCGTCGAACTTCAGTTCGGGGCGGATCCATTCCACGAACGCCGTCTCGACCTGCTTGCCGTAGAGGTCGCCGGAAAAGTCGAAGACATACACTTCCAGCAGAGGTTCGCCGTTGTCCACGGTGGGCCGGCGCCCCCAGCTCGCCACGCCGTCGTGGGTCTTGCCGTCGACCGTCAGGCGCACGGCATAGATGCCGTGGCGCAGGCCGCAGCTGGGCGAGATGCGCAGGTTCGCGGTGGGAAAGCCGATGGTGCGGCCGAGTTTCTGGCCGTGGATGACCTCGCTCACCACAAAGAAGTCGTGGCCCAGCAGCCGGCGCGCTTCGGCCACGTCGCCGCGCTCAAGCGCCGCGCGCACGCCGCTGGAATGAACCGCTTCAAGGCTGCCCAGTTCATCCGCCATGATCTTCTCCACGATCTCAACAGCGAAGCCGTGCCGCCGGCCAGCGTCCAGCAGGAAGTCCGGCGAGCCCTCGCGCCCGCGTCCGAAATGGAAGTCGTAGCCCACCACCGCGCCGGCGATTCCAAGGCGGCCCACCAGAATGTCGGTGACGAACTGCTCGGCCGGCAGCTTCGCCAATTCCGCGCCGAACGAGAGCACAACCATGCCGTCGAGGCCCAGCTGGGCCAGCGCGCGGGCCTTGGCGGTTTCCGGGGTGAGGCGATGCACCACAGGCCTGCCCGCGAAGAAATCGGCCGGGTGCGGCTCGAATGTCAGCACCGCGCAGGGGCGGCCGAGGTTGCGGGCGAGAGCCGCGGCGCGGGCCGCAACCGCTTGGTGGCCGCGGTGCACGCCGTCGAAATTGCCGATGGCCACCACTGCGCGCTCGAGGCCAGGCGGCGGTGCCGCCGGATCGCGCGCAATGATGAAACCGCGGCCTGCGGAGGGAAGATCGGCGCCCATGTCGCGTGGAAACCTCACCACACCAGCGCGGGCATGGCCGCGACGGGCCGCACGCCCGTCTTCTCCAGCAGGCGGCCCATGGCGGCGATGTCCAGATCGCCGCGCACGCCGGGTCGCCCATGGGGGTGCAACTCGTCCCGGTGGATGCCGGATGTGACGAAAACCGCGTCAAATCCCTGATCCATGGCGCCCTGAACGTCGGTGCGGATGGCGTCGCCAATGGCGACCACGCGGGCTGGGTCGATGGGCGCAGAGCGGCGACCCTGAGCGAGTTCGATGGCGCGCTCGTAGATCGGCGCGAACGGCTTGCCCGCCTGCAGCACGCGACCGCCGGCCTCTTCATACAGCTGGGCCAGCGCGCCGGCGCACCATTGCTCCTTTTCGCCCACGTGGACGATCAGGTCCGGATTGGCGCAGATAAGCTCCATGTCCCGCGCGCGCATCTTCGCCAGTTCCTCGGCGTAGAG
Organism: Hyphomicrobiales bacterium; assembly: GCA_027484655.1. Lineage (GTDB taxonomy): Bacteria > Pseudomonadota > Alphaproteobacteria > Rhizobiales > Beijerinckiaceae > Terripilifer. The sequence continues at coordinate 10,708 of JAIXSM010000034.1, forward strand.
ATCCGGTGAATGGTCGTCGTCGAACAGGCCGGTGCACAGCACGTACTCGGCCGCGTCGAGTTCCACGCTGGGGGGGCGATGGCCGATCTGCGCCTGCATGATGTCGAAAAACGTGCGGTCGCGGGGCGGGCCGATGTGGTGCACCGGCTTGTCGCCATGGGCGGCGACGAAGCGCAGGGTGACGTCGCCGGACGTCACCACCTCGTCGAAGCAGTTCCGCGGGGCGCCCAGCATCTCCAGTTGTTCCAGGATCGGCGGAAACGGGCGCGGCGCGTTGGTGACGAGGACAACCGTGCCGCCGCGCTCGCGAAACCGCCGCAGGGCGTCGCAGGCTTGCGGAAAGTGCTCCCGGCCGTTGTGAACCACACCCCAGATGTCGGAAAGGACAACGTCATAGCGGTCGGCGATTTCGCCAAAGCCGCTGAGGATCGGGACGCCGGGGGCGCTCGCGCGTGATGTCTGCTGCATGGGCTGGCGCTAAGGCCAGCGCCGTGGAGTGTCAAGGGAAACGGCGCAGGCAGCCGGGCCTTGGCGGCCTGCGGCAAGCCGCGTTAGTGTGTGCGAACGGACGGCCGGCGTTGATCGGCCTCCGGATCACGGGAGGGAACAGTCGATGATGAGAGCAGCTTGGGGAATTGGCGCGGTGCTCGCGGCGTTCGCGGTCGGGTCGCCGGCGGCGGCGCAGGATCCGGCGGCTTTCTACAAGGGCCGGCAGATGAACATCATTGTCGGGTCGTCCCCGGGGGGCGGATACGACACCTACGCCCGTTTCGTCGCCCGCCACATGGGCAAGCACATCCCGGGCAACCCGGTCATTGTCGTGCAGAACATGCCTGGCGCTGGCGGCAACGTTTCGGCCAACTTCCTCTACAATGTTGCGCCGAAGGATGGCACCGCCATTGGCGCGTTCCAGTCGGGCGTCATTCTCGAGCCGCTTCTGGGCAAGACGCCGGTGAAGCACGACCCCTCTAAGTTCTACTATCTCGGCAGCGCTAACGACGACATCTACATCTGCATCGCGCGCACGGACGCGCAGGCGAAGTCGTTCAGGGACAGTCTCACGACTGAACTGCTGCTGGCGGCGAGCCAGTCCAGCTCCACGGCGGATTATCCGCTCGTCATCAACGCGGTGCTGGGCTCGAAATTCAAGGTCGTCACCGGTTACCCCGGCAGCCGCGAGATTTCGCTCGCCGTGGAGCGCGGCGAGGCGCAAGGCGCGTGCGGACTGGCGTGGCCCTCCATCTCGGTGACGCAGCCCGGCTGGTTCGACTCTGGCCGCGTCCATGTCATCCTGCAGACGCATCAGAAAGGGCACCCCGACCTTAACGCCAGAGGCGTGCCGCTGGCCCACAGCTTCGCGAAAACCGACGAGGATCGCGCGATGCTCGACCTGTTCTTCAGCCAGTCGCGCTTCGGCCGCCCGTTCGTGATCTCGCCGGATGTCCCCGCCGACCGCGCTGCGGCGCTGCGCAAGGCGTTCGCCCAGACGCTGGCGGACCCGGAGTTGCTGGCCGAGGCGGGCAAGGCGCGGCTCGACGTGGTTCCGGTTTCGGGTGAAGAGGTGCAGGAGCTGGTGAAGCAGGTGTACGCCTCGCCGCCCGCCATCATCGCCAAGACGAAGAAGGCCATTCACGGCGATTGATCGTTTGGCGCTGCGGTCCCCGCAGCCCATCAACCAAGGAGACGACAGTGCCCACGTTCATCAACCCCGACGACGCGCCAAAGCCCACGTCCGCCTACGCCCAGGGCGTTCTCGTGTCCGCGAACGCGCGTCGCCTCATCATTTCGGGGCAGGTGGGCGTGAGGCCTGACGGGACGATGTGCGAGGGCATGCGGGCGCAGACGGAGCAGGTGTTCGCCAACATGCGCGCCGTGCTACGGGCGGCGGGCATGGATGTGGAGAATCTGGTGAAGATCGTCACCTACTGCACGCGGCCCGAGGAAATCAGTGTCATTCGCGAGGTGCGCGCCGGCTTTCTCGGCGCCCACACGCCCGCAAGCACGTTTCTCATGGTGCCGGCGCTCGCCAATCCATCGTACTTGATCGAGATCGAGGCGGAGGCGGTCAAAGACGCGTAAGCGACAAGGGCCAGCAGGAGTTCGCCATGAGCGAGAAGAAAGCCGTTCACATCGAGGTCAAGGGCATGACGTGCCAGGGCTGCGTCAACGCGGTCACCCGCGTCGTCCAGCGCAAGGATCCCGCCGCGCAGGTGACGGTGGATCTGGCCGCCGCCCGCATGGACGGCGTGAGCGAGGTCGAGCCGCAAACGCTCGCGGCCGCCATCACGGCCGCCGGTTACGAAGCGCGCGTGCTCTAATCCTCAGCGCGGCGGCGTCGCCGCGATGCGTCCGTCGACGATGTGCACGCGGCGGTCCGCCTGGGCGGCGAGGTCAAGGTCGTGGGTCACGATCACGACCGCTTTGCCGCGCCCCGGCGCCGTATCCACCAGTTTGCGCAGAATCCCAAGCACCTGCGCGCTTGATTGCGTATCCAGATTCCCCGTGGGCTCGTCGGCGAGGATCACCAGCGGATCGTTGGCGAGCGCGCGGGCGATGGCCACGCGCTGGCGCTGGCCGCCGGACATCTGGTCGGGGCGCTTGCGCGCCTGTTCTGGCAACCCCAACGAGGACAGGATCTCCATGGCGCGGGCGCGCATCTGCGCCTCGGTGAGCCGCCCCAGCGCGCGCATGGGCAACATCACATTATCGAGGGCGGAAAACTCGGGCAGCAGGAAGTGGAACTGGAAGACGAAGCCCAGCGTCGCCAGACGCAAGGCGGCGCGCGCGTCCTCGCTCAGCCCGCTCGTCGCCTGCCCGTTGACGAACACCTCGCCCGTGGTCGGCTTGTCGAGCAACCCCAGCAAATAGAGCAGGGACGACTTGCCGGATCCCGACGGGCCAGTCACCGCCACGAACTCGCCAGGCAGCACCGCGAAGTCGATCCCCGCCACCAGCGTTGTCGGCACATCGCCATTGATGACGCGTGTCGCGCCGCGCGTCTCGATAAGCGGCGTCGTTCTGCTGTCGGGCGCAGGCGCGCTCACGAGGCGCCCCGGATGATGTCGACCGGCTGCACGGAGGCGGCCTTGCGTGCCGGAAAATAGCCGGCGATGGCCGAGGCTGCGAGCGCGACGGCGCCGGCAATAACATAGTGCAAGGGCGAATAGAGGATCGGCAGCCGCGTGGCGTCCATATACGGCGACTTGAACTCGATCTGCCCCATGCCCAGCGACATGACATAGCCCAGGATCCACCCGGCCAGCACGCCCATGACGCCGATGGCGAGCGCCTCGATCACGAAGATCCGTCGCACCGTGCGCGCAGGCAATCCCAGCGACTTCAGGATGGCGATGTCGCGGGTCTTCTCGTGGGTGATCGTCGAGATGATGTTGTAGGTGCCGAAGGAGGCGACAAGCAGGATCGCGCCCACCACCGCGTACATGATGAAATTGCGGATCTGGAAAGCGGCGAGAAGATCCTCGTTGGCCTCAAGCCACGAAAGCGCCTTGTAGCCTGTCTCGATCTCGATGCGCGCCGCCACGTCGCGCGCGTTCATGGCGTCGTTGGTGCGCACGCGGATCTCGTTCACGAGCCCGGTTTGCCCGGCCAGAATCTGCGCCGTCTTGATGAGCGTGTGCGCCTGGCTTTCGTCGATCTGGCTCACGCCCGTGTGGGAAAGCGCGACGACGGTCGCCGAGAGAGAGCGGCCATTGCCGCCCACAAGCGTTACGGAGTTGCCCACGCGGGCGCCAATCTTGCGCGCGAGACCGGAGCCGAGAATGACGGCGTTCGACGCCTTGTAGAGATCGTCCAGCGAGCCGGAGACGATCTGCCGCGCGAGCTTCGAAACATTGGGCTCGCGGCGCGGATCGATGCCGATCACGCTCGCCGCCGTGTCGCGCCCGGCGAACCGCAGCACCGTTTTTGACTGAACGGACGGCGCGACCGAGCCCGGCGCCCAGCTTTCGATGGAGGCGATGATGGCGTAGGGATTCTTGATGCCGGGCCGGATGACAGGGGTTGTCAGCCCATAAATCTGCGCGGCGGCGTAGGCGTCTTCGGCGGGCTGGCGCGGCGGTTCGCGCCGCTGGTCTGTGACGGAGATATGGGGCAGGGCGTCAACAAGTTGGGTGACGAAGTCGCGCTGCGAACCTTCCATGAGCGCGGCCATCATCACCGAGAAGCCGACGCCGGTAGCCACGCCCATCAACCCGACGAGCGTCTGCCTGATGCGCGCGCGGATGTGCGTGACGGCGATGTCGAAGACGAGGCTCATTTGGCGCCCGCCAGCGTGTCGCCCACGCGCACCCGCTGCCCGTCGCGCAATTGCGCCGTGGCGGGCGAAACCACACGGTCGCGCGCGCTGACGCCCGCGACGATTTCCACCATCCGCGTGCCGCGCAGGCCTGTCTCCACCGGGCGGCGCGCAAGCTTGCCGTCAGTGACCACGAACACCGCGCCGCCGATGATCGCTTCCGCCGGCAGCAGCAGCACGTCCTGCTTCTCGCGCGTGACGATGTTCGCCTCCACGCTCATGCCGATGAGCAACGGCGTGTCGTCCGGGAGCGAGAGATAGACGCGAAAGGTCTTCGTCTGCGGATCGCCCTTGGGCGTGATTTCCGCCACTGTCGCATGCAGCCTCTGGCCGCGGAACCCTTCGCTGCGCAGCAGGACCGTCTGCTTGACGCGCACGCGCGGAACATCCTCCTCGTTGACCTCCGCCACGACGCGCAGCGGGCGAGGCTGGCCCACCCAGAACAGCACATCATTGGCGCCGGTTCCGGCGATCTCGCCGATTTCCCCGTCGCGGCGCAGCACCACCCCCTCCATGGGCGCGCGCAGCACGAGTTCGTTGATGCGCTCGCGCACCGCCTCAATGCGGGCCTCGAACTCGCGCAGTTGCGTCACGGTCTGGTCGAGCTGGGTCTGGGGCGCGATGTTGCGCTGCACGAGCCCGGTGAGGCGCTCCACGTCGCCCTGAAGCCGGTTGCGACGCGCCACAAACTCCGCCAGCAGGGCTTGTTCCTGGCTGTCGTCGAGGCGCGCGAGAACCTCGTCCTTTTTGACGGGGCGTCCTTCGCACGAGCACAGGTCCACGATGCGGCGGCGCTGGAGCGCGATAACCTTGGCCCACCGTTGCGGCTCGACGACGCCTGTTGCGTACACAACCTCCGCCGCGTCCCCCCGGACAGGCGCCAGCGTCTGAGCCACCGGCGAAAATCCGCCGCGCTCCCAGTACGCATAGGCGCCGGCGCCGGCTGCGAGGACGAGAACGGCGAACAGCAATCGGAAGAGCATGCGGGCTCCGCGCGGGTTTGGTGAACGCCTCGGGGGGCTGCGCCGTTTCACCTTCTCCTAACGGGGCACAGGCGGCAAGTCAGCTTTCCGTCCGTGTCCTCCCGTGGCGCGCCCGTGGTATAAAGGTGGCGCTACACAAAAAGGTGACGCCTCATGTCCTCCGCCGCAGCTTCGCCAACGGTTCTCGCGCCGAACGATCTCGAAGCGTACTGGATGCCCTTCTCCGCCAATCGCGCGTTCAAGAAAGAGCCGCGTATGCTCGTGGGCGCCAAGGACATGCACTACGTGTCGTCCGACGGGCGCAGACTGATCGACGCCGCCGCAGGCCTCTGGTGCGTGAACGCAGGCCACGGGCGCGAGCCCATCGTACGCGCTATCCAGGACCAGGCCGCGGAGATGGATTTTGCGCCGCCGTTCCAGTTCGGCAATCCGAAAGCCTTCCAGCTCGCCACCCGTGTAGCCGCCCTCGCGCCCGGGGATCTCGACCATGTGTTCTTCGCCAATTCGGGCTCGGAGGCGGTCGATACCGCGCTGAAGATCGCGCTCGCCTATCACAACGTGAGCGGGCAGGGCGCGCGCCAGCGCCTCATCGGCCGCGTGCGCGGCTACCACGGCGTAGGTTTCGGCGGCATCTCCGTGGGCGGCATGGTCGCCAACCGCAAGACCTTCGGCCCGGGGCTCGCCGGCGTCGATCATTTGCCGACCACGTACAACCGGGCCGAGCAGGCGTTTACCCGCGGCGAGCCGGAGTGGGGCGCCCATCTGGCGGACGAACTGGAGAACATCGTCGGCCTGCACGACGCCTCCACCATCGCGGCGGTGATCGTCGAGCCCATGGCCGGCTCCACCGGCGTTCTGCCCCCGCCCAGGGGCTATTTGCAGAAGCTGCGCGCCATCTGCGACAAGCATGGCATTCTGCTGATCTTCGACGAGGTCATCACCGGGTTCGGGCGGCTTGGATACGCCTTCGCCGCCGAGCGCTACGGCGTCGTGCCGGACATGATCTGCTTCGCCAAGGGCGTCACGTCCGGAACCGTGCCCATGGGCGGCGTGGTCGTGCGCAAGCCGATTCACGACGCGTTCATGAAAGGCCCCGAGCACGTGGTTGAGCTGTTCCACGGCTACACCTACTCCGCGCATCCGCTGGCCTGCGCGGCGGGCCTCGCGACGCTGGCGCTTTACGAGGACGAGGATCTGTTCGGCCATGCGCGCCGTCTTGAGGACGGGTTCGCGGACGCGGTGCACGGGCTGAAAGGTTTGCCCAACGTGGTCGATATCCGCACCGTCGGGCTCGCCGCGGCCATCGATCTGGCGCCCATCGACGGCGCGCCGGGCAAGCGTGGCTACGCCGCGACGCAGGAAACCTTCCACCGTCAGGACATGTTGATGCGCGTGGCCGGCGACACTCTCGTGATCTCGCCGCCGCTCATCGCCACGCCGGCGCATATCGACGAGATCGTTGAGAAAACGGCGGGCGCCATACGCGCCGTCGCCTGATAATAGGTCGAAACGATGATTGAGAGGTAATCAATCGATTAGACGAATAGAAATCGTCGTCATAGGGTCACAACCAAAGACGGGGCCGGGCTGGCCTGCTCGATTGGAGAAAAGACGATGACCACGAACGCCACCCGCATCGACCTGGGCGCCAACACCCGCCAGAAGATGTGCGACCTGCTGAACGCGCGCCTCGCCGACGCCATCGATCTGGCTGGTCAGGCGAAGCAGGCCCACTGGAACGTCAAGGGCCTCAACTTCGCGGCGCTGCACACGCTGTTCGATCAACTCCACGCCAACGTCACGGCCCACGTGGATGTGATCGCCGAGCGCATCGTCGCTCTGGGTGGTGTCGCCGACGGCACGGTGCAGGGGGTGGCCGCCGCCACAACGCTGCCCGCCTATCCGAAGGAGATTCGCGCGGGCCGCGACCATCTGGACCGGATGAGCATCGCCTTCGCGACCTTCGGGAAGGCGGCGCGGGAGGCCATTGATACGGCGGAGGATGCGGGCGACGTCGTCACCGCCGACCTGTTCACCGCCATCGCCGCCGCTGCCGACAAGGATTTGTGGATGCTGGACGCGCACCTGGAGCCGTAAGGCTCACCAGCGCCAGGCCAGACGCTCCTCGCGCACATCGACGTGGGTGAGCGCCACGTGCCTGTAGGCGCCCACGCCGTTCAGGCCGGGAATCGTGCGGGCGACGCGGGCGACCTCCTCGGGCGCGACGCCGACCACGCGAATATCGGCGGCCATGCAGGTGCGGTGCAGCGAGCCGGTGCGGCCCGTCGTGCGCCGACCTGAGGTCACCAGAACCTCGCTGTTGAAGTGCGCCCCGATCTGCTCCAGCGCCTGCCGCAGGCGAGTGGGGAAGCAGTCGGTCTCCACCTCATCATAGGCGGCGCGCCACCGAGTTCCGCCTTCCGTGCGCACTGGCGGGGCCGTTACGCCAGCCACCTGCAGGTTCGCGGGCGTGAAGGTGATGGCGACAGGCGCCTCATTCGTGCCCCGGTTGCGGGTGGCCGGCCGCTCGGGCATGGGCACGCCGGCCTCCTTGTGCTCGAAGGCGACAAGGGACGCAGCGCGCGCGCGCTCATGCGCCTGATACTGCGCCTGCGCCTGCGCCGCGTTGTTGGGCTCTTCCGGCTCGACCGCGGCCTCGCGCGGGGTGAAGGCGCCCGTCAGCGCCGACAGCCAGGACGCTCGGGGAGGCTGCAGCATCTCGCTGGCCATCTGCGTCTCTTCGGCGGTCGCCGCAAGCCGGTCGCCAAAGTCGGGGCGCAGCGGCGGCAGGGGCGCGTTGTAGGCGGTGAACTCGCCAGGAATCATCTCCGGCGATGTCGGCTGGAAGCTCTGCGCGCTCGCCAGCGCAACCGAAGGCGACTGCGCAGTAGTCAGTGGCGCTGGGGAGGATGCCTGCGAAAACAGCGACATGAGCCCGGAAACGGGCTGCTGCGCATTCACCGGGGTTTCATGCTCAGTCGCCTCGGGCTCGACCATCGTTGCGCGCATGTCGCCAGGGCCATGCTGTGAGCAGGCGCCGAGCGAGACACAGGCAACCAGAAGCCAAACGCGAAAATTCATCATCCATGTTCCGTGAGCCGGGCGGACCGTATCTGCGCCAAACGCGGCCCGTCAAGCTGACGGCGCCAACCCGCCGCCATGGTCGCAGCCCTCTGCCGCCACATTGCCCGGGCACAACCGCGTCTGCGCGCGGGCCGGCGGCCGCCTTGCCTCCGGGAGTGGAGAGCGATGAATTTCAGCAACTTGCGTAAGGCCCAGCTGCCACGTGCCCGCCCTGGCCGGGACGATGGAGTCCACTGGCTTCCCGCGTCCCGCGTGCGTCCAAAGGCGGCGGGCGACCGGCTGATGCTTTACCTGTGCGTTGCAACCGCTGCGGTGCTCGCGGCGGCTGCGGGCTTCGCCGCCTGGGGGCGGCGCGGCGACGGACCGCCGGCGGTGATTCGCCCCGCGCCTCCATCGAAAGCTGGTGAGCCGAGATCCGCGCCCGCCTCCCGGCTTCCCGTTCAGGCGCCGTCGCCGTCCCCCGCATCCCTTCTTTCTCCGGTTCCGCTTGCCCCCGTGTCGCTTGCCCCTGCGTCGCTTGCTCCCCGGCCGGTGGTTGAGGCCGTCGATGGGGCGTTGCCGGTCCCGTCGGATGTCGCCGCTGCCCCCGCGCCGCCGGAGCCCGAGCCGCTTGAGGCTGTGGCGCCGCCCTCTGCGGTCGCTGCCCCGGCCAAGGCGCCAGCGAGCGATCCGCGCGTCGCTCCCGAAAAGCCCGCGCCCGCGCTCCGGCCTCCTGTCGCGCCCGGCGCGCGGGTGGCGGTGTATCTGGACCAATACCCGGATCAGCGGTCGGCGGCTGCCGCGCTCAAGACTGCGCAGGCGAAGGTCGGTCCGTACATCGGCGCCAACAGGCTCACCTACACCCGGCGCAACGGCGGCGCGTGGCGCCTGCGGGTCGGCAATCTGGATCTTGCAGCGGCGGAGGCGATTTGCGCTAGAGTGAGAGCCGCTGGCCAGACCTGCGCGGTCGGCCCCAACTGATCCGGGCCGGGCGGCCTCGCGGTCCCCTTGCTCCCCGGGTTCCGGCCCCCTACAAGGCGCGGAAACCGCAGGATCAGCGCACATGAGCGAACAGGCCGAGAAGCAGACATCCGTGAAGGCGCGCCTGCCGCGCGGGCTCGCAGACCGCGGCCCCGGTGAACTCGCCGGCGCCGACCGGATGATGCACGCCATCCGCGAGATCTACGGGTTGTACGGGTTCGAAGCGGTGGAGACGCCGTTCATCGAATACACCGACGCGCTCGGCAAATTCCTGCCCGATCAGGACCGGCCCAACGAGGGCGTCTTCTCGTTTCAGGACGACGACGACCAGTGGCTGTCGCTGCGCTATGACCTCACCGCGCCGCTCGCCCGCTATGTGGCCGAGCATTATGACAAGCTGCCCAAGCCGTATCGCAGCTATCGCGCGGGCTTCGTTTTCCGCAACGAAAAGCCCGGCCCGGGCCGCTTCCGCCAGTTCATGCAGTTCGACGCCGATACGGTGGGCGCGGCCTCCGTCGCCGCTGACGCTGAAATCTGCATGATGGCGGCCGATGCGCTGGAGCGGCTGGGCGTTGCGCGCGGCGATTACGTCATCAAGGTCAACAACCGCAAGGTGCTGGACGGCGTGCTCGAGGCCGCAGGCCTCGAAGGTGAGGGACGGGGAGCCCAGAAGCTCATCGTGCTGCGCGCCATCGACAAGCTGGATCGGCTGGGGGCAGACGGCGTGCGCCTGCTGCTCGGCCCCGGCCGCAAGGATGAGTCCGGCGATTTCACCAAGGGCGCGGACCTTTCCACCGCCGCCATCGACCGCATTCTCAGCTTCACGTCGGCGCGCGGCGGCGACAACGCCACGACCCTGTCGCGGCTGGCCGCCACTGTGGGCGAAAGCGCGCGCGGGCTTGAGGGCGTGGCGGAGCTTCAGGAAATGTCCGCGCTGTTCGACGCTGGCGGCTACGGCGACGGGCGCGTGGTCATCGATCCCGCCGTGGTGCGCGGGCTGGAATACTACACCGGCCCTGTGTACGAGGCGGAACTCACGTTTCAGGTGAAGGACGAATACGGTCGCCCCGTGCGCTTCGGCTCCGTGGGCGGGGGCGGACGTTACGATGGGCTTGTGGCGCGCTTCCGCGGCGAGCCTGTTCCGGCGACGGGCTTCTCCATCGGCGTGTCGCGGCTGCTGGCCGCGTTGCAGGCCATCAAGTCCCCGATTGTGACGGGCGCTGCGCCGCAGGGGCCTGTGGTGGTTCTGGTGATGGATCGCGACCAGATCCCCCGCTATCAGGGCTTTGTCGCGCAACTGCGCGCGGCGGGGATTTCGGCGGAACTTTATCTGGGCTCCGCGGGCATGAACGCGCAGCTCAAATACGCCGACAAGCGCAACAGCCGCTGCGCCATCATTCAGGGCTCCAACGAGCGCGAGAAGGGCGAGATCGTGGTGAAGGATCTCGTCGCTGGCGCAGCGCTGGCGAAAGCCGCCAAGGACATGCCGCGCGAAGAGTATCTGGCGCTGAAGGAACGCGCGCAGTTCGCCGCGCCGGAAGCCGATCTGGTGGCGGCGGTGAAGGACGTGCTGGGGCGGTAGTTTTCTTCAGCCTTTGCCCTTGCAGTTGTTTCGGCTTGTTCTTAGCTTTGTGTCCATGAAGAGCGGAGTGTGACATGCCAAGAACCACCGAAGCAGAGATTGCAGAGGCCGTACTCGTGATTCTCGCCGACAGCCCTTCTGGGGAAGCGAGTATGGCTGAGCTAAAAGATAGGATTCCTCAGCACATCGATCTTTCCAGCGAAGATCGTACGCAATCCACCACCCGCCCAAATGATGAGCTTTGGGAGCAGCAAGTCAGAAACATTACGTCTCACAAGAACGTTGAAGGTAACATCATTCACGACGGGTATGCTGAAAGTATACCTGGTGGCATTAGAATAACGGCCGCGGGACGGCTGAAAATTGCTAATCTCTTCAGCCGCCATACTTAGCTTTGTAGCCAGGCTTAAGCCATTTCAGTTCTGTATTACCTAGAGCATCCTTATCCCACACAAACCATGCATACGCAGTGGTTCCGGAACCCTTCGCAACAGTCCCAGCGGGGTAGAACGTAATCCTTTCACTGAATACCCAAACCCTTGAAGGTGGGTTGATAGAAAAAATCGTCTTTTGACGGTTGCTTCCTTCTAAAAACGCGAGCCGAAGCAGCAAGGCGAACTTTTTGCGCGCTGTTCGTAGTCCTGTTGCAACGAAGCCTTCCGCGCAGTTGTAAGGGGGATTCGTGACTACATTGTCGATGATTCTGTTCTGAGACAGAAAATCAACTCCGACTTCGCCATAGCCGCGATTGTATAAGTCACTGCTGACAACTTTCTTGGCGGCGCTTTCTAGAACTTCGGACATCGCCCCGTCACCACAAGCGCACTCCCAAACGTCACCTTTGAAGTTCTCGTTTTCAACCAGCGCAAAAGTTGCCCATTTTGGCGTAGGAAAAAAATCTGGACCATCTAGATCGGCAAAGCGCTTAAGCGTTGGTTTATATCCACCGCGGATATTGTATGTCGGGTCCATTGATGTTCTCATAGATAAGGCAAAGCCATAACATAGGCGATTGGTTAACAAAGAGTAGCGATCGAAGCTAGCTCCCAATAGCCCCGCCCCTTGCCGCTGCGCGCGTCCCGCTGCTAGCCTGTGCGCCCACAAGCAACAGACACAGCGAGGAAACGTCATATGGAGCGCGACAAGTCGCAGCGCACGGCCAGCCCCATTCGCCGCATTGTCACCGGGCACGATGCCGATGGATCGGCGAAGGTGATCATCGACGGTGATGCGCAGAACGTGCGCACCGGCTCGTCGCCGGGGCAGTTCACCACGCTGATGTGGTGCACGGATTCCGCGCCCTGCACGATGCCGCTGGGCGACGACGCCGAGGACATGGGCGCGCGCAAGCTGGGCACCTATCCCCCCGTCAACGGCACGCGCTTCATGATCGCCGAGTACCCGCCGGACAACATCCCGCGCATGCACCGCACGGAGACGATCGACTACATCATCGTGCTTGATGGGGAGATCGACATGGAGCTGGACGAGGGCCGCGTCGTCACCATGAAGCGCGGCGACGTGATGATCCAGCGCGGTACAAACCACGCGTGGATCAACCGGGGCAAAGAGGTCTGCCGCATGGCGTTCGTGCTGATCGACGCCGAGCCGCTTGGGATCGGCCACGCGGTGCCGCGCGGCGGCGTGGTGGGCCCTGCCGGGCACTGAGGCGGGTGTCATCTGGACCGCGCGCGTCCCCGCGCGCAGCCATCTTGCGGGCGGGGACGCCCGCGGTCCATTCATCCTGCAGCGTCATGCCGGCGACGGCCGGCATCCACGGCAGGCCGCCCGGTCAACGTTCATCCAGTCTGCGCCAGTCCTCATCCGGTTTGCTATGATCCGGGTTCGGGCCTGCCCGCCCCGGGAATGTGGCGCGAGGACGCGCGCGGTCCCGATTGCGCCGGGCGCCCGCGAAAACCTAAAACAAGCCCCAGAGCCATTCGGTGATGGCGACGCCGAAGATCACCAGCGCGATGTTCCACGCAAAGCCGATGGCGGCGAGGACGGTTCCCGCGATGATGGCGAGCCCGTCCTTCTCCATGATGCCGAAAGCGAACACCACCACGGCGAACGCCGGGCCCTGGTTTCCGAATGGCACTGGCAGCAGCAGCGTGATTCCCATGATCAGGATCAGCGCCGCCACGATCACCACGCCGGCGCCCTCGGTGAGCGCCTGAAGGCGCGGGCGGAGCAAACCTTCCAGCCGCCCCATCCAGGCGTCGAGCTTCACGGCGGTGGCGACCAGCGCGCCCCGGGGCAGAACCTGCCGGCGCATCCACTGAGGCAGCGCCAGGGTTTCAGAGCCCCGCATCATCTGGACCGCGACCAGCATCAGCGCCGTCCCGAAGACGAGCCCTGTGGGCAGGCCGGGGACGGGAATGAACGAGGGAAGCGCAAGCAGAAGCAACACAAGCCCGTGGCCGGAACGACCAAGCGCATCGATCAGCGAGCCAAGGGTGGGTCGTTCGGTTGCCTCGGTGATGGCGATCAGCCGACGCAAGGCCCGCCGCGTCTCGCCCTCCGCTGAGGCGTCGTGCGCCGCGTCAACCATTCCCATCCCCCCGCGCCTCGCGTCTTAGTCTGTCGATAAAAGCTCAGAGCGGACAAGGCGCTCCGCCCGCTGAAGCTGCGCCCGCACGTCTGCTGCGCCAAGCGGAACGCCATGGGCGGCGAAATCCTTGACGAGACGGCCGATGACATCGTCCGGCCCCGGCTCGGACATGTCGCTGGCCATGACCTCCCCGGCGTAGAGCGCAAGCTGGTCACCCTCATACCCCAGCAGGCCGCCGGCCCAAAGCCCGAGGAAGAAATTGCGGCGCTCCAGCACAGAGTCCCGTGTTTCACGGTCCAGCCGGTCCATCAGATCCTCACAGCCTCTCGCCGGCTCAAGCGCCAACATGCTCATTTACGACGCCTCCTCGTTCCTGGATCGATCCGCGCAACCGCGCGCGGGCATAACGCGGGCATGAAATGCACCGGGATGTTGGCCGATCCATGACGCAGAGAGGTGAATCTCGGCCCGCCCGGACACAATGGCGCCCCGGGAGCGTCTCTCGCCTTAACCTACGTTCACTTTTGCGGCGGAAAGCTGTCGCGGGGGGCGGCGCGCCTTGCTAAGAGAGGCGCAATTCGACGGCAGGATCAACGGAATCGGATCGGCGACGCCATGGCGGACTACGCGGAGCGCGGGCTCCATGGGCTGATTGCCCACCTCGTGAATGCGGGCTACGACCGGGCGGAGCCGAACATTCTCCAGCCTGCGGGCGTCTTTCTCGACCTCGCCGGCGAGGATATTCGCAGCCGCTTGTTCGTGACGTCCGACGGCGCCGGGGCCGAGCTGTGCCTGCGGCCCGAGTACACCATTCCCGTTTGCCTTGCGTATCTGGCGTCTCCGGGCGCCGGCGCCGCCGCGTCGTTCTCCTATCTGGGCAAGGTGTTCCGCATCCGCCCGCAAGGGCCGGGCGAGTTCGACCAGGCGGGGCTCGAGAGCTTTGGCCGCAAGGACCGCGAGGCGGCGGACGCGGAAATCCTCGCCCTGTCGCTGGAGGCCGCCGCGCGCGGCGGCGCGCCGTCCCTGCGGGTGCGTTTTGGCGACGCCGGGCTGTTCTCACGCCTGCTGGAGGCGCTGCAACTGCCGCCCGTGTGGCTGCGTCGTATTCGTCGGGCTCACGCCCGCGGCGTGCCCATGGCGGATGTGGTCGCCGCAGCCGACCAGTCCAGCGCCAGCGAGCACGCGGGCGTTCTGGCGGCGCTCGAAGGGGTTGACCGGGCGGGCGCGCGGGCGCTCGTGGGCGACCTCTTGTCCATCGCCGGCATCTCCTCGGTTGGCGGGCGCAGCGCCGCCGAAATCGCCGAGCGGTTTCTTGAGCAGGCGGCCCTTCAGGGCAGCGCGGGTTTTCCCGCCGAGAAGCGGCAGGCGCTCGACAGCTGGCTGGCCATCAGCGGCGATCCGGACGAGTGCTCGCGCCAGCTGCGGGCGCTGGCGGAGGACGCCGGCCTCGACCTGCGGGCGGGGCTGGATGCGTTCGACGAGCGGCTGGGCTTTATGGCCGCGCGCGGCCTCGATGTGGCGAGCCTCACCTTCTCCGCCGGCTTCGGCCGCAACCTTGATTACTACACGGGCTTTGTGTTCGAGGCGCACGATCCGCGCCGCACGGACGGCCGGCCGGTTGTGGGCGGGGGCCGGTACGACGGCCTGCTGCGCACGCTGGGCGCGGCCTCCGAGATTCCGGCCGTGGGCGCGGCCATCTGGTGCGAACGTCTCGATCCCGCCGCAGGAGCAGCAGAATGACAGCCCCGGTGCTGACGCTCGCCGTCCCCTCCAAGGGTCGGCTGCAGGAGAACGCCTTCAGCTTCTTCGCCCGCGCAGGGCTGAAGCTGGTGCAGGGCCGCGGCGCCCGCGACTATCGCGGTGTGCTGCGCGAGATCCCCGGCGTTGAGGTCGCCTTCCTTTCGGCGTCCGAAATCGTCGCGCAACTTGCCTCCGGCGCCGCCCATCTTGGCGTCACCGGCGAGGATCTGGTGCGTGAAACCATTCCCGACGCCGATCTGAAGGTGGAACTGCTCACGCCGCTGGGCTTTGGCCACGCCAACGTGGTTGTCGCCGTGCCGCAGGCGTGGATCGACGTGCGCACCATGGCGGACCTTGAGGACGTGGCCGCAGCGTTCCACGCCCGGCGCGGTCAGCGCATGCGCGTCGCCACCAAGTATGTGAACCTGACGCGCCGCTACTTCGCGGAAAAGGGCGTCACGGACTACCGCATCGTTGAGTCGCTTGGCGCAACCGAGGGCGCGCCCGCAGCGGGGCAGGCGGAGCTGATCGTCGACATCACCACCACCGGGGCGACGCTGCAGGCCAATGCGCTGAAAGTTCTCGATGATGGCGTGATGCTGTGCTCGCAGGCCAATCTCGTGGCCTCCGTCGGCGCCAACTGGAGCACGGAGGCCTTGCGGCTCGCGCGGCTCATCCTGTCGCGCATCGCGGCGGAGGAGGACGCCCGCACATCCCGCCAGGTGCGCGCGCGCATCGCCGGCGACGTTGGCGAGACCGCCCGTCTCGCGGGTGAGACGTTCGGCGCCCGCGCGTTGCTCGGCGCGGATGGTCCCGGCCTCGAACTGGTGTGCCCGGCCGATCAGGTTGCGCCGCTCGCCGACTGGCTCATTGCGCGCGGCGCGGAGCATGTGGCCGTGTCGTCGCTCGATTACGTATTCAGCGCGCGCAATCCGCTTTACGAAAAGCTCGCCGCCCGGATCGGCTGAGGGTTATTCCTTCAACCCGTCCCTGGGCGCCTTGGGCGAATGAGCAGATTTTGCACCGGGATTTCTCATCGCGTTGTTCGCGCCGCCGCGGATTGCGGTTAGCATCCGCGCCGAATCGACCCAAGAGGCTCGCGATGAACACAAACCGGACGCGCCTTGTAATCGCGATCTGCGCGATGGCGACAGCCTCGACCGCGCTCGCCCAGCAGCAGCAGGGCCAGCGTGGCCCAAATCGCCAGCAGCAGGAGCAGCAGCGGCGCGAGCCGCCAAAACCCTTCCCGATCGGCGTTTCCTGGACGCTTGTCGATATCAACGGCCGCCGTCCGGCCACCGAGGCGACCCTGCGCATTGATTCCTCGTATCGGGGAACCGGGTTCTCCGGCTGCAACACGTTTTCCGCCGCCATTTATCCTACACGGGTGCAAACCCTCGTCGCGGGTCCGCTCGCGATCACCAAGCGCGCGTGCCCGCCCGCCGTGATGCAGTTCGAGCGCACATACCTGAGCGGCCTCTACTCGCGGCCTGCGTGGAGTCATGTGGGCGACACTCTAACGCTTCGCACCAGCGCCGGGGTCATGCGGTTCCGGCGCGGTTACTGAAGCATTTTGCGTCCAGGTGGATGCCGCTTGGACGCAAAAGAATGCGGAAACAAGAAACGAGAGCGGGCGACCTGATGTCATCGGGTCGGGTTCCGCTCTCGCGGCGGGGCAGGGGCCTCGTCCGGCCCGCGCACGGCGGCGCTTCCCTCCCGGCAAACGAGGCAATATCCTTGACAATACAGTGTGTTGCTGAAGCGACACGGCTCGTCTCTACGGCCTGCGAGGCCTTGACCAGACCCCGGCGCCCGCGCATCGTGGACGCATCGGAGTGTGTCAAATGCCGACCAAGCTGAGATCCGCCATTTTGTCTTTCTGCGCCGTCCTGGCGCTGGCCAGCGCCCTTGCGCCTGCTTCCGCCCGGCCCATCACGCCGGCCGAGCGCCGTTATCATCCCTTTGACGGGGCGCTGCCCGCCTGCGACGACCAGTCGATCCTCCAGCAGATCACTGTGCGTTTCGATCAGGCGGAGTCGCAGTATTGGAACTCCGGGCTTGCCATTCTTTCCTACGACGCCATTGTCGAGACGGGATACCGTACGACGGGGCTCGACTTCATTCCTCGCCGCTATTGTCAGGCGAGGGCCATCATGAACGACGGAAAGGTGCGCAACGTGGTCTACCACCTGAGCGAGAAGCAGGGCCCCCTCGGATGGGGGGCGGGGGTTGAGTGGTGCGTCGTCGGCCTCGATCGCCACTACGCGTTCGGCCGCGACTGCAGGGCAGCGCTGCCGTGAGAATCCTCGCCGCCGCCTTTCTCGCCCTCGTCGCCGCCGCGCCGGGCGCCCTTGCGCAAGGATCCGTCCGCAACTTCGATTTCTATGTGCTCGCGCTGTCGTGGTCGCCGAGCTTCTGCGCGCTTGAGGGGCGCGAGAAGGGGCGCGACCAGTGCGACGGCGCGCCGAAGGGCTTCGTGCTGCACGGGCTCTGGCCGCAGCATGAGCGCGGATATCCGTCCAACTGCGAGCATCCGGCGCGTAACGCCCCGGACAGCCTCATCCGCTCCATCCGCGGCCTGTTCCCGGAGGACGGGCTCGCCCGCCACCAGTGGCGCAAGCACGGGACATGCGCGGGCGTGTCGCCGTCGGAGTACTTCTCCGAGGTGAAACGCGCGCGCGACAAGGTGGCCCTGCCAGCCGGTCTCGATCAGGCGGAGGAGGGCGGGCGCCTGCGCACACGCGACATCGAGCGTGCGTTTATGGAGGCCAATCCGGGCCTGCGCCCGGGGATGCTTGCGGTCACCTGCGTGCGGGGCATGTTGCAGGAGGTGCGGGTGTGCCTGTCGAAGGATCTGCGCTCGTTCACAGCCTGCCCGGACGTCGTGCGCTCGGGCTGCCGCGCGCAGGAGGTTACGGCGCCCACGCGCTGATGGCATGAATTATCGCCACGCCTTCCACGCCGGGAACTTCGCGGACGTCTTCAAGCACGCCCTGCTGGCGCGCGTTCTTGCGTATCTCATGCGCAAGGACGCGCCCCTGCGCTACCTCGACACCCACGCCGGCGTCGGTCGCTATGATCTTGCCGGCGATGAGGCCTCGCGCACCGGCGAATGGCGCGACGGGATCGCCCGCGTGGCGATGGCGGACCAGCCCGCCATGATCCGCGACCTGCTGGCGCCGTGGCTCTCCGTGGTCGGGCCCTGCGACGGAGAGGGCAAGCCTGCGGCCTATCCCGGTTCGCCCGCGCTCGCGCAAGCGCTTCTTCGCCCGCAGGACAGGCTCACGCTGTGCGAATTACACCCCTCGGATCGGGCCGCGCTCGCGCGCGCCATGGGTCGCGACCGCCGGGTAAAGACGCTGGAGATCGACGGATACATGGCGCTCAACGCGTATGTGCCGCCGCCTGAGCGTCGCGGGTTGGTGCTGGTGGACCCGCCGTTCGAGAGCCCGGACGAGTTCGCTCGCATGGCGGACGCTTTCGCCAGCGCATGGCGCAAGTGGCCGACCGGCGTTTACGCGCTCTGGTATCCGGTGAAGGACGAGCGCGTGGTGGATCGTTTCTACGCCGCCCTGAGGCGCGCGGGCGCGACCGAGGGATTGCGTCTTGAACTCGCGGTCGCCGCGCCGCAAGCGGAGGGGCGCCTTGTCGCCACCGGTCTTGCGGTCATCAATCCGCCTTACGTGCTCGCCGAGGAGGCCCGCGCGCTCGCGCCTTGGCTGGCGCGCGTTCTGGCGCAAGGCGAGGGCGGCGGCTGGCGGGTGGACGCGATCTGACAGGACCGCCGGGGGCGGGCGGTATCGCCCCCGGGGTGTGCTTCAGCCCGTCGGCGTCACGGCAGCGGCGGCACGCGCAGGATCTGCCCTGGGTAAATCTTGTCCGGGTGGGACAGCATGGGGCGGTTGGCCTCGAAGATCAGATTGAATTTTCCGCCATTGCTCTTGCCATACATCTCTTCAGCGATGCGCCACAGCGTGTCGCCTTTCTTCACCTCGTAGGTGCGGGATTCGGGCTCCTCCTTCTCCACAGCGAGGTTGTTCTCCACCTGCGCCACGCCAACCGTGTTGCCGACGGCGAGCGTGATCTTCTCGGCCTCTTCGGTGGAGAGCGAGCGGCCGCTGAGAACGACCTTCTCCCCATCGACCTTCACCTCCACGCCGGACATGTCGAGTCCGTGCTTTTCCGCCTCGCGGCGCAGGGTGTCCGCATCCGCGGCTTCCGCAGGGCCGGCGCCCATCAATTTCTCACCAACCGATTTGACGAAATTCCAGAGGCCCATGTGTTCGCTCCGTGAGGATCATTGCGCATTCAGCTTAGCTCAAGTTTTGACGATGCGGAATGCGCACGAAAAAACCCGGCGGGGGGCCGCCGGGTTCTCGCGGGTTGGCTTTGGGTGAAGTCGCTCAGAAGCGGTAGTTGACGCCCATGCGCACGGCGGACGAACTGTAATCCGCGCGCGCGGCGTAGGCGCCCGTGAACGCGCCGGTGTCGCCAAGGGCGGTGTAGAGGTACTCGGCCTTGCCCGAGAGATTGCGCGTGAATGCGTATTCGAGGCCCACGCCCAAGGCGTAGCCATGCACCCACTTGCTCTGGGAGGCGGACGTGGACGCCGTCACGTTCGTGTAGGCGAGATCCAGCGAAGCGCCCGCGTAGCCGCCGGTGGCGTACAGCAGCACCCGGTCCACCGCGTACCCGGCGCGCACGCGCAGCGTGCCGGCCCAGCTCACATCAGACGCATACACGACGGCGTTTGGAGCGGCCGCAATGGTGATCGTCTGGCGACGGGAGGAATCGATGTTGCTCCAGTTGAGGTCGCCCTCGAGGCCAAGGACGAAGTTGCCGAACTGCTGGTTGTATCCGGCCGTCCCGCCCAGGGTGAAGCCGCTGGGGCGGTCGAACGTCGCGTTGCCGATGGAGCCCAGCGAGGCCCATGAATAACCGCCGTTCACGCCCACATAGAAGCCGGTCCACGAGAAGGCGGACACGGGTGTGTAGGCGGCGACCGGCGGCGGCGCGAAGTTGCGCCGGGGAAGGTCGGCGGCGGAAACCGGGAACGCCGCCAGCAGGGGCAGCGCCAGGCTGGCGTAACGGATCATACGCATAACTCACACTCTCCACATGTAGCGGCAAAGCTGAAGAGCTGCCGTTGGGAGATTTTTATGCCATGAAGGTAAGCTAAATTATGAACGACCTCATCATGATCGAAGTCGAAAAATGGCGAAAACCCGCACATTTGCGCCACAATTGTTTAAGATGCGAGTTATTGAATTAACGAGTCTGGAGTTAATCGGTTAAAGCCAGAAACGGTGGAAACGAAGGCCACTTAGCCTTCGCCGGAACTTGTTTCTTGTTGGTTTAAAATCAGTTTAGGTCAAGCAATCGCAGGTCTGGATCGCTTGGGCGAGGGTATTCGCACGCCGCGTGATCTGGGAAACCACGCAATCCGACCGGAGCGAAACGGGCATCTGGTGATGGCCTGTCCATGGGGAAGGCGGGCGCGGTGAGGCGTTGGTCTGTCGGGCTGACCGGCTGGTCAGTCCGCAGTGGGCAGCCGGCGAATGGTGAACTCGATCACTCCGTCGTCAAGTTCCCGCCAGAACTCGATCTCCGTCATGTAGGCCGCCTTGGGGAAGCGCTCGAACCACTCGCGCGCCTTGGCCCGCGCTTCACGACGCGGCAGTGTGTAGGTCTCCCGCCGCCACGAACCCGCCTGCCCCGTGGAGAGGGTGCGGGCGCGCGCTCCCATAAGTCGGGCGATATCGCGCGGGGTCTTTCGCGAGGCTTCCATCAACACAACTCCTGGAACCAGAGCACAAGATAACGCGACCGCCGTGGCAATGCGAGTCAGGCCTTGCAGGGCGCAGCAAGCTCGCGATCTGTCCGGTTTTGGCGGAGGTCCGGGCGGGCTTCGGGATGAGACGTTCGGAGGCGCTGCTGGCTCGTCATGACCGGGCGCTGCGAGGGTCGGGCAGGCTGGGCGTCAACCAAAAGCGCGCATTCGCAATGGGACCGCTTGCGGCCAAAAGAAAAAGGCGGCCCGGAGGCCGCCTTCGTAACAGAGAACCCAGCGGGATCAGTGCTGCGTGGGCGCTTCGATCTGCTGGATCGCCGAGAGAATCCAGTCCTGCGCGCTGCCGCCATGGCCGCGGATGAAGGTCCAGATCTCGGTGATCTCCTGCGGCTTCGTCAGGTCGCCCTCGACGAGGCGGCCGGTCGCGCGATCCACGATGGCGTCCACCATCTCGTAGCGCATGGCGACGGTGGCGAACTCGCCGTTCCGCTCGACCCACGCTTCCGAGAGATCGCCCTGAAGGAGCTTCACGTTGCCAGCCTTGGACTGCAGGCCCTTGCGCTCCTGCTCCTCGAGATCCTCGCGGAAGTAGCCGGCCATTTCCTCAGTCGCGATGCGACGCAGGTAGGCGAGGTCTTCGCGAGCGTAGGCGCCCTGAACTTCCTCAAGAAGCTTCTCGAACCGCTCGAAGTCAGCGCCATCCACCTTGAGAGGCTGGGACGCCGCGCCGTAGGCGGACGAGCCGCCGCCGAGCGCGCCAAGGCCACCGCCCATGCCGCCGCCAAGACCGCCGCCCAGACCACCGCCCATGCCGCCGCCGAGACCGCCAAGGGCGGAGCGCGGCGCTGTCTGGGGCTGAGCCTCAGCCGGGTTGTAGGGCGAGTACGGGGTCGCCGGCGTCGGCGCGGAGCCGGTCGCGGTGCGGTCGAGGCCTGCGGCGGCCGCCGCGGGCTGCTGCTGCTGCTGGCGGCGGCGCCAGAAGGCGACAGCGAGCCACACAAGGCCGCCGATCAGCGCGAGCTGGATCAGAAGGCCGAAGATGCCAGCGAGGCTGCCGAGCCCGCTCAGCAGGCCGCTACCCATGAGCAGGCCGATGAGGCCGGCGCCGATGAGGCCGCCCATCAGGCCGCGGGCGAGCGGCGAGCTGAACATGCCGCCGGACTGCTGCGCAGCCGCGCCGGGGCGGTTCACGGCAGGAGCCGGGGCCGCCTGATTGGGGCCTGCGGAACGCTGGAAAGACTGTGCCGCGCCGGGCGCGGTCGCGGTGGACGGGGGCGCGGCTTCGCTGCGTTCGCCGCGGCTGCCGGAGCTGCTGCCCTTGCCGGCGCGCGCTTCCGCCACGGCGGGGGCCAGCGCCAGGACCAGAGCAGCGGTCACGGCGAACATACGGCCCGCAGTACGCATGTTCTGCGACGTCATGAAATCATCCTCCAAACACCCGGCGCGGCGATTCCCTCCCGCACGCGTCGGTTCACTTGCCTAATATCGGTGGGCGGGCAAAAGCCTTCAAGTGCGGTAAGTACGGAGATATAGCTACCGGGAGCGCCGTCGCGGAGCGTTTCCCCGCTGGATGAAGAGCGCCGCCCGTCTAGAATGACGCCAGCGCCACGGCGGCTATGAACAGAAAAGAGGCGATCATCGCGAGGATGTCCATTGCCTGAAGTCCGAGCATCGTCACCCTCCCGCGGAGCGCGTCGTTCCAGCGTGGACGCGACTATGGAAGTGATTCGATGGTATCCATGAATTTCGCCGTGTCAAAGTTCTCTGCGCCGCCCGGGGGCCTCTGGTGAGCGGCGGTCATGACGGATCGGGCGAGGAGGCTGCTCGCCGCGGCTACCACCACGGCCGTCTCAAGGATGCGCTGATCGAGGCGGCGCGGACGCTGATTCAGCAGCGCGGCCCGGCGGGGTTCAGTCTCACGGAGGCTGCGCGGGCGGTCGGCGTGACGCCGGCGGCGCCGTATCGCCACTTCAGCGACCGCGACGCGCTGATGGGAGAGGTCGCGCGCCGCGGCTTTGGCCTGTTCCTGCAAAGGCTTGCGACCGCGTGGGACAATGGGCGCCCGGACGCCGAGGCCGCGCTCGCCCGCATGGGCCGCGCCTATCTGGCGTTCGCACTGGACGAGCCCGGCTACTATCGCAGCATGTTCTCCAGCGCCTGCGAGGGGGCGGTCGGCTCGGGTCCAGGCGAGGGGGCGTTCGAGCTTCTCACCCTCGCGGCCGGGGCTGCGCTCGCCGCCCGGGGCGCGCCGGCTGACGGCGCCCGTCGTGTGGCGCTGGAGATCTGGGCCATGTCCCATGGGGCGGCGATGTTGATGCTGCGCAGCCGTCCGCCGGTCGCAGGCGTGGAGGATGCGCGCGCCATCCTCGACCGGGGCGTGCGCTCGCTCGTCGCCGGCGCGGCGGCCGAGGCGCTGTGTTGACGGGCGGTCATCTTGACGCGCTTCGGGAACTTTCCGGTTCCGCACGCATTGAGCGGTCGTTGGCGGCCCTTCGGCTCGCCTCGGGGACTGCCGCCGTGCGGGTTCTGATAGTCGAAGACGATCCCTTCGTAGCGCTCGATCTCGAGTGCATCGTCCAGGAGGCGTTCAACGCCGAAGTTTGCGTTGCGGGGAGCGTCGCCGAGGCGCGCGCCCACGCGCGGCAAGCGGTCGATTTCGCGTTTCTCGACATCGACATGCCAGATGGCAAGATTTACGAGGTCGCCGCCGACCTGCAACAGCGGGGCGTGCCGTTCGCCTTTGTCTCCGGGGAGCAGCTGGCCTGCGTGCCGCCGCGCCTGCGCGCCGCCCCGTTCATCGCAAAGCCCTACAAGGTCTGGCAGATCTCCCAGTCGCTCATCTCTCGCCCCGGCGACGCGGCGCGCAACTGACCGCGCGGGCTTTTTCGTCGCATGCGCCGATTTCTGGATCGCGGGCGCGGAGGCGCCCTTGAACCCTGGCGATGTAAATGTAAATTACATTCACATGCGACCACGCTCGCAGGGTCTTCGCCCAGGGTTTTCGCCCGGGGTCTTCGCCAAGGAGCATCGCCCATGAACGCCTATTCCAGCGCCCGTCACCGCGATCGCCCGGCCGTGGGGCCGGCCGTGGGGTATGACGACCGCGACGCCCGCCCGCGCTGGCGCGCCATCGAAATCGCCGCCGTGGTCATCGGCTTCATCGTCTGGTGGCCCGTGGGGTTGGCGTTGCTGCTTTGGAAGCTGTGGCGTAACCGCCAGGGCTACACGGAGGATATGGTCACCGCCGCCCGCGTCCTGATCGAGGAGAAGGTTATGAGAAAATGGCCTGACGTCAGCCGCGCCTTTGGGTCGGGCAGCCGTGCCCAGTCGGCGGCTCGCGACTGGGGGTTCACCGGCCTGCGCTCTTCCGGCAACACCGCCTTCGATGCGTGGCGCGAGGGCGAGCTTGCCCGCCTTGAAGAGGAGCGCCGCAAGCTGGAAACCGCCGAGCGCGAGTTCGCGGATTACATCGAGAGCCTGCGCCGGGCGAAGGATCGCGAAGAGTTCGAGCGCTTTATGCGCGATCGCAACCAGCAGGCCGAATCGCGCGCGAACGCGTGAGGCGCCTTCTCACGCACTGCGATCCCCGCCCTCCCGGGCGGGGATTTTTTTGCGCGTATCGCTTTTGAGCAACAATCAAGCGCCGTTAACCGTCATCCTTTAGGCAGGGTTAAACTCTCGCCCTCAATCGTCGGGAATGGCGCGTAGAGTTCTGCCTTTCCTGCTTGTCATCGGCGTGGTCGCCACCCTTCCCGGGTGCGGCCTGTTCGAGCGTCCCCAGCGTCCGGCGTGGCGGGACGCCGCCGACAAGGCGTGCATGGCGCGGCGCACGGTGCGCGCGAGCGCTTATGTGCAACCCGCCCGCGCCATCGACGGTCCCGGCATCTGCGGCCTGAATGCTCCGCTCAAGGTTTCCGCGCTCAAGGATGGCACGGTCGCCATTTCCAGCACGGCCACCCTCAACTGTCCGATGACGGAAGCGCTGGAGCAGTGGCTCACCGACGTGGTGCAACCCGCCGCATGGGCGCGCTTCAAGCAGCCGGTGACGCAGATCGAAACCATGGGCAGCTACGGCTGTCGCGCCATGAACAATCAGTTTGGCGCCAAACTCTCCGAGCACGCCTTCGGCAACGCGCTCGACATCGGCGGCTTCCAGCTCGCAGACGGTCGCCAGATCAGCGTCATCAAGGGCTGGACGAAGGGCGACCGCGACGAGCAGGCCTTCCTGCGCGAGAGCCATCAGGGCGCGTGCGATTTCTTCACCACGGTGCTTGGGCCGGGGTCCAACGCCTTCCACTACAACCATTTTCACGTGGATCTGGCGATGCACGGCAACACCTCGCAGGGGCCGCGCCGCTACTGCCGGCCGATCCTGCGCGACGCGCCGCCGCGCCCGCGCCTCGACGATTTGCCTGATCCGCCGATGCTGGAGCCCGATCTCGAAATCGCCCGTCGGGGCGGCGTGCGTCAGGACGTCGCTGCGGCGCGTCAGCAACCGGCGGCTCAGGTGCGCGCCGCGCCTCTCCCGCCGATTGCGCCTATGGGGCTCGGGCAGGGTGGGGGATATGGCGGGCGTCTCGCGCTCAATGCGCAGACGCCGTCGCCGCTGGCGCCGCGTCAGCCCGCGCTGGCGAGCCGGGGCGGGATGCTGCGCGACGACGGCGCGTTCGTGCCGCCCGGCGAAATCGGTCACTGATCCGCCGGGCGCTGGCCTTTATTGCGGCAGGCGAACGTTCGCCTTCTCGACCACGTCGGTCCAGCGCCTGGACTCGGAGGCGATCAACTCCGCCATCTCCTTGGGACCGAGCCCGAGCGGAATGACGCCGAGCTGATCCAGCCGCTCCACCACCTGCGGCGAGAAGATGATCTCGCGAATCGCGTCTGCGAGCTTCTGGCGGATATCGAGGGGCGTGCCCGGAGGCGCGGTGAACGCGGTGAAGGTGTCTGACAGCAGACCCGGCAAGCCGGCTTCCGCAATGGTCGGCACGCCTGGCGCCTGCTTGGGCGTTTCCTTCATGGTGGCGGCGAGCATACGTACCTGCCCAGCCCGCGCGAGCGGCATGATGGTGCCGATGTCGGCGAACATGAAGTCGATGTGGTTTGCGGCCAGATCGTTGAGCGCGGGCGCGGCGCCGGAGTAGGGCACGTGCGCATGCTTGGCGCCGATCAGCATTTCAAACAGCGCGGCGGTGAGGTGGCCCGTGGTGCCGTTGCCCTGCGAGCCGTAGGACAGCTTGCCCGGATTTTCCTTTGCGAAGGCGATGAACTCCTTCGCCGTCTTCCACGGCGCGTTGCCGCGCACCACCAGCATGTTGGGGATCGACGAGGAGACCGCCACCGGCTCCATCCTCTTTGGATCGAAGCGCAATTCCTTGAACAGCGCCGCGTTGACCACCAGCGGCGCCGGCGGCGACACGAGAATGGTGTAGCCGTCGTTGGGCGCGCGGAACACGAATTCGGCGGCGATGTTGTTGCCTGCGCCCGGGCGGTTTTCAACCGTGAATGGCTGGTTCCAGCGCGCCTGCATGCGCTCGCCGACGATGCGCGCGATCAGGTCGTTGCCGCCGCCGGCCGCGGCCGAGACCACAAGGCGAACGTTCCGGCTTGGATACTGGGCGGCGGTCTCCTGCGCGCTCGCAACGCCGATTCCCAGCATCGCCATGGCGCCCACGGCGCCCATCACCCGTGACAGTATGCTCGACATGCTTCCTCCCTCAAACGCCTGTTCCGGCGCGTGTCGCGCCAGCATCGCACGGGGCGAAGGCATGGGAAAGGGGCGGGGCTGCGCCCCGAAGATTACGGCCGGGCAGATGTGGCGCGCATCGGAGCTTGGTCAGGTGGGCGTCCGCCTCCCCGTCATTCCGGCGAAGGCCGGAATCTACGACAGGCCGCAAAACCGAACTTTCGGCCTGTCGTGGATGGTCTGCCTTCGCCGACCATGACGCTGGCGAGAGAACGCGGCTGATGGACCGCGGGCGTCCTCGCCCGCATGTGCTCTATTGTGCGGGTGCTTCTGCGCGCGGGGCCCCGGATCGCCTGCGGCGTCCGGGGATGTGGCGCGAGGTCCAGAAAGCGCGCGGTCCACACTCGCCGCCCGACCGCGGCGTCAGGGCGATTTTTGCACCACGCCCACGATGGGGCCCATGGGGCGCCAGCGGTCGTGACGCCCGACCGAGGGCGCGTACACCGACGACACGCTGCCATCGAGATACAGCGCATTCGGGCAGCCGAGGGTTTCGCCGAACAGAGTCGCGAACTCGTGGAACGTCACCGGCTCGTTGGAGATCGCGAACCGCGTGCGCCCGTCAGAGCAGACGCCAACGCCGTTGCGGATTTTCCGCGAGGTGCCGTCCTCGCGGATGCGGGGATGCAACTTGCCGTCGATGACGAGCATGGGGCCGGACTGGGTGGCGTAGGCCACCGGCGTTCGGCGGGCCAGAAAGCGGCCGGTCTCCGCCACGCCGGCCTCGCCGCTGCGCGTCACGTAGAACACGCCGTTGGGTTTCATATGAAAATTGCCGGCGCCCGGCCGCTGGTTGGCGGCCTTCAGCTGAACGCCCGCCTCCACAAAGAGGCCCACCGGCTTGAAGTCGGGATGGTACATCCCGGCGTTCATGGCGAAAACAAGCTTCTCGCCGCGCGCGGTCAGCGACTCCGAGAGCGCGGTGAACGTTCCGAACGGCTCACCGTCCGGATCAGCGAAAAAGGTCCGAACGTCGGTCTTTTGCGGATACGCGCATACGAGAAAGGCGCGACTGTCCGACTGAACTGCGCGGCACTCAGCCCGCGCGTCGTCGCATCCCGCCACGATGGCGGTGAGGACGATGCAGGCGAATGCGGCCACCTTGTTCATGACGCAATTAGACAGCGAGACTTTGGCGACTGCAAGGCTGGCTTCGCTGTTTGGAGCGCCCCTCGCGCTTCCAGCCCCACGCAACGGGGACGACCGCGCGCTGTTCAGCAGGCGCGGCCCATCAGCGCGGCCACATGGGCGGCGACGGATCGGCCAAGGGCGTCAAGATCATAACCGCCTTCGAGCAGCGACACCACGCGCCCGCCCGCGCTCGCCTCCGCAACGTCCATCAGCTTGCCGGTGGCCCAGGCGAAATCATCCTCGTTGAGGTTGATCTGCGCCAACGGGTCGCGCCGGTGGGCGTCGAACCCGGCGGAGACAATGACGAGATCCGGCCGGAATGCGGCGAGGCGCGGCAGCACCACGCTTTCCATCGCCTCGCGAAACACCACGCCGTCTGCGCCGGCCGGCATGGGCGCGTTGACGATGGTGTCGTGCTCGCCGCATTCGCCGCGCGCGCCGGTGCCGGGATAGAGCGGCATCTGATGGGTGGAGGCGTACATCACGCTCTTGTCAGCCCAGAAGATGTCCTGCGTGCCGTTACCGTGATGCACGTCGAAGTCCATGATCGCGATGCGCTGCGCGCCATGGACGGCCTGCGCGTGGCGGGCCGCAATCGCCGCGTTATTGAAGAAGCAGAAGCCCATGGGCGTCGAGGTTTCTGCGTGGTGTCCCGGCGGGCGCATGGCGACGAAGGCGTTCGCGGCGCGCTTGCCCATCACCTCATCGACAGCCTGGCACGCGGCGCCGACCGCGTGCATCGCCGCCTCCCATGTGCCCGGACCCATGGATGTGTCCCCGTCCAGATGCACCACGCCAGCGCCGGGCGCGGCTTCTTCAAGGCTGCGGAAATAGGCCTCCGGATGACAGCGGATCACTTGCGCCGCCTCGCCCCGGGCCGCCTGCTCGCGGGCGAGCAACTGGAAACGCTCATGCTCCAGGGCCTGCTCGATCGCCCGCAGCCTCGCCGGTTGCTCCGGATGGCCGGGGCCCATGTCGTGGCCCCGGGCGACGGGGTGGGTGATGAACAGGGTGCTCACAAAGGGACTCCGGTGCGGCGCCGCAAAGGACACGGAAGCTATCTGACGGCGTTCATGGTGCAAGCGCTTTACGCCTGAACAAGTTCGCCGGGCGCGAATTTATGTTGCAGCGCGGCGACAACAGACTTTGTTGTGTTTTGCAAGCTTGACGGCTTGCCTTCTACGTTTGAAAACCAGACGGGGTTCTGATTCGGGGCTGATTGAATGTTGAAAAGAGCAGCGGTCGTCGCCGCGCTGGGGATTATTCTGGCAGGTTGCAATTTCCGGCCCGTGCCGGAGCCCTCCATGACCACGCGGGACAGGGACTTTATGGCCAGGGCGGCGCCGGACGTGCCGCTGGAGCCGGGTTACGACCGCTACGAGGTGGATGACCCAACCGGCGAGAAGCCGGGAACCATCGTCGTCGACACCAAGTCGAACTTTCTCTACTTCGTCATGCCGGGCGGCAAGGCCATCCGCTACGGCGTCGCAACGGGTTCGGAGGCGTTCGGGTGGACCGGAACGGCGAGCGTGGCCCGCAAGGCTGAATGGCCGCGCTGGATGCCGCCGTCGGACATGCTGCAGCGCTGGCCGCACCTGCGGCCGACCGCGGCGGCAGGCGGTCTTTCCGGCGGGCCGGACAATCCGCTGGGCGCCCGCGCGCTTTACCTCTACCAGGGCTCGCGCGACACGCTGTATCGCATCCACGGAACGAACGAGCCCGACAAGATCGGACAAAGCGTTTCGTCCGGCTGCATCCGGATGCGTAACGTGGATGTGATCGACCTGTACAACCGCACGGCTCTGGGCGCGAAGGTCATCGTGCGCTGATCGGCTCCGCCGGTCTCACCAAGATCCTGAATCCAGCGCGCTCTGCTCTTGTGCGGGCGCGCTGGGTGGGGTGTCAGGCTTTCGACGGGTCCGGACCCGCTGCGGGAGCCTGCATGCTCAGTTCCGCCATGAACTGGTCGATGGCCGCGGTGATGGCGATCTCCAGATCCAGCGCTGCAGCCACGCTCGAAACGCCGAGCTGCCTGTAGGGACGCGGCGGGGTCGCCGCAGCGGGCTCTTCTATTTCGAAAACCGGCGTTGGATCTTGCATCGCTGTACTCTGAACAACTTACGACAAAACAAGATCCGCCATAGCGCTGAACAGACGGTTAACCGCGCAGCTTATGGCGCAGGTGTTCTGTCAAGCCGCCGCAGGCGACCAGCCTTGCGGATCCGGTCGCGCAATTCGAGCAGGGTCGCGTCGATCTCCCGCAAGCGTTCGGGCGGCAGCAATCCGAGGGTCTCGCGCACAAAGGATTGCTCGGCGGCTCTTGCGAGGGCGGCGAGTTCCTGCCCTGCTGGAGTGAGATGCAGCGCGTGGGCGCGCTTGTCTCCGGCGAGCGTCCGCCGCTCCACAAGGCCGGCGCCTTCCAGCCGGTCCACGAGGCCCGAGACGTTGCCCTTCGTCACGTACAGGCGGGCGCCGATCTCCTTCTGGGTCAGGCCCTCACGGTCTGCGAGCATGGTGAGCACATGGGCCTGGGCGGTTGACAGGCCGATGGCGCGCAGGCGATCGCTCATGGCGACCTCAAGCCGGGATTGAACGCGCAGCAGCCTGCGCCAGACCTTGTCCGCCGTATCGTCGGCCAAACGTTGTGCGCTCGTGTCCATTCCTTATGGGATAGAGGCGTCCGCCAGCCCCGGCAAGCTCTACGATTGTCATAACGCGGCATCCAGCGCGGCGCGGGTCGCAGTCCGGCTTCGCTCGCCGCGGGATCGCAATCTCATCGAAACAGGGGGGCGGACCCCTGTCTTGACTCTTGGGCCAATCCGAAGTTTCATCAGAACAAATAGTGAACGTTAGCGGAGCGAGCCGATGTCGCCAGGCGGCAGGTCGGAACGGATACGTATTTTGCGCGAGACCATCGCGCGCATGGAAGGCGGCGTCGCGCCGGGTTTGGCCGCGTCCGAAGGCCCGCGTTCGTCGTCGGAGGCGGCGGCCCGCGCTCTGGAGCGGCGGCGTTCGGCCTTTTTCGAGGTGGCGCCCGCCCATGCGTCCGACGCGCCTGCGGCCGCCGGGTTCGCCCTTGCGGTGGCGGGGCGTTTTCTGCGGGAGGATGGCGGGGCCCTGTTGTGGATCGCCGACGAGTTCGCCCTGCTTGAGGGCGGCGCGCCCTACGCCCCCGGGCTGGGCGCCTTCGGCGTCGGCTGGCGCGATCTGGTGCTCATGCGGCTGCCGCGCCGGGCCGATGTTTTCCTCGCGCTGGAGGAGGCGATCCGCTCCCGCGCGTTCGGGGCGGTGATCTGCGAGCCGGGCGCCCTTTCCGGCGCTGATGCGCCCGCCATCGTGCGCCGCCTCGCCATGGGCGCGCGTACGGGCGGCGCCCGCGCCATTCTGCTGCGTCCGCCCGCCAGCGCGCGCGCGCCGTTTCTCGCGCCCACGCCCATGCGCTTCGAGGTGGCCGCGCGGCCGGCGCCGCGTCCCTCCGGCGGGCGCAAGCCGCTGCCGGGGCAGGGCGCCTGGCGCGTGCGCCACGCGGGGCCGCCGGGCAGCCTGCCGGCGTGGGGGCCGGACGAACCCCGTGATCTCGACGCCTTTCAGGAGGGGCCTTTCCAGGAGGATCTGTTCAGTGCCGCGTTATCTCTCCGTCTTCCTGAGCGCTTTGACGACGACGGCGACGTCCGCGCCGCCTGAGGCGGACGCTGGCGAACGCCTCGATCTGGTCGCCGACTGGTGCCGGCGGTTCACGCCGCTCGCCGCTCCCGACGCGCCCGATGGGGTGGTGCTCGACGTGGCGGGCGCGGCCCACCTGTTTGGCGGCGAATCGGCGCTGATGGCGCTGGTGGAGGAGAAGCTCGCGCGTCACGGCGCCCGGGCCGGCCTAGCCGACACGCCGGAAGCCGCCTGGGCGCTGGCCCGCTTCGGCGGCGAACACGCTCGCGACCGTATGCTGCCCGCTGACGATCCCCGCGCGCTCGCCCGCGCCATGGCGTTGCTGCCGGTGGCGGCCCTGCGCATCGCCCCCGATGCCGCGCTCGCCTTGTCCCAGACAGGGCTCAAGCGCATCGGCGATATTGTGCATCGCCCGCGGGCGCCCATCACGGCGCGGTTCGGCGCGCAAGTCTTCGCGCGTCTTGACGCCATGATGGGCCTTGCGAAAAGCCCCATCTCGCCGCGCTTTGAAGCGCCCTCCTACGTGGCGGAGCGGCGTTTCGCTGACGGCGTCATGGCGCGCGACCAGATCGAGGCGACGGTTCTCGCGCTCGCCCACGATCTCTGCGCCATGCTCGGGCGCCATGACGAGGGCGCGCGCCGGCTGGCTCTGATCCTGTTTCGGGTCGACGGCGCGGTCCGCCGCATCGACTGCGCCGCCAGCCGCCCCCTGCGCGATCCCAAAGCCATGGCGCGGCTCTTCCGCGAAAAGATCGAGGCGGGCGCGCAGGGCGCCTCCACGCTTGCCCGCGATCCGCTCGACGCGGGCTACGGGTTCGATCTCATTCGCCTTGCGGTGATGGATGCGCAGACCCTGCGCGCCGAGCAGGCTCATCTGGTTGGCGACCTCGCCAGTCCGGGCGGTTTTATGCGCGCGCGCAACGAGGATGCGCTGGCGGATTTTCTTGATCGCATGAGCGCGCGATTTGGCGCCCATCGCGTGCTGCGCCTGCATCCCCACGACAGCCACATCCCCGAGCGGGCGGCGCAGGCGCGACCGGCCGTGCGCGGCGCGCCGTCAGAACCTGCGCCCGCGCCGGCGCACGCGGGCGAGCGGCCGCTGCGCCTGTTCGAGCAGGCGGAGCCTATCGAGGCCATCGCCGAAGTGCCGGATGGCCCGCCGCTGAGATTCCGTTGGCGGCGCGCCATGCATGAAGTGGCCGCCATCGAGGGGCCCGAGCGCATTGCGCCCGAATGGTGGAAGAGCGAGGCGGGCGCCCTCACGCGCGATTATTTTCGCGTGGAGGATGTGAACGGGCGCCGCTTCTGGCTGTATCGCGAGGGACTGTATGGCGCGCAGCCGCAACGTCCGCGCTGGTATGTGCAGGGGCTGTTCGCGTGAGCTACGCGGAACTCGCCGTCACCACCAACTTCTCGTTTCTGCGCGGCGCCTCCCATCCGGAAGAGATGGCGGCGCAGGCCATGGCGCTCGGACTGGCGGGCGTGGGGATTGCGGATCGCAACTCGGTCGCCGGCGTGGTGCGCGCGCATGTTTACGCGCGCGAGAACGCTGCGGCGGAGAAGGGCTTTCGCGTGGTCGCCGGCGCGCGTCTCGTGTTCTGCGACGGCACGCCGGACATTCTCGCCTATCCCTCCGATCGCGCCGCGTGGGGGCGCCTCTGCCGTCTGCTCACGCAGGGCAACATGCGCGGCAGGAAGGGCGAGTGCCCGCTGTTTCTCGACGATCTCCTGCAATGGCGCGAGGGCCTGCTGCTGATCGTGATGGAGGAGAGTTCGTACGAGGGCGCCGCCCCCTCTGGCGCTTGCGCCGCCCCCTCCCGGGCGCCATCCGGCGCCCACCCTCCCCCGCAAGCGGGAGAGGGAGTCGCGCGCAATTATTCAGCTTCAATGAAAATCGCTGGCGCTCCCTCTCCCACGAAGTGGGGGAGGGTGGCTGGCGGAGCCAGCCGGGAGGGGGCGCGACAGCAGGGCTATCTCCCCCGCCTTCTCGCATCCTCCCGCGATAACGTGTGGCTCGCCGCGCGCATGATCTACGACGGGCGCATGCGCGAGCGTCTCGCCGCGCGCAAGGCGCAGGCCGGCAGCCTTCGCCTGCCGCTCATCGCCGTCAACGATGTGATGATGCACGCGCCCGAACGACGCGATCTCGCCGATGCGGTCGCCTGCATTCGCGAGGGCGCGCGCATTGCGGACGCCGGTAGCCGCCTGTCGCACATGAACGCCGAGCGTCACATCAAGGCGCCGCAGGAGATGGCGCGCATCTTTCAAGATGCGCCGGAGGCGATTGCGGAGACGATGCGCTTTCTCGCGCGCATCTCGTTCTCGCTCGACCAGTTGCGCTACGAGTATCCAGCGGAGTTGCGCGAAGGCTACGCCAGCGAGCAGGAGGCGCTGGAGGCGTTCGCGTGGGAGGGTGCGCGCAAGCGCTATCCGGACGGCGTGCCAGAGAAGGTTGCAAGCGCCATTCGCTACGAACTCGCGCTCGTCGCGGAGCTGCAATACGCCGCGTATTTTCTGACCGTGCATGACATCGTGCGCTTCGCCCGCTCCAGAGGCATTCTCTGCCAGGGGCGCGGCTCTGCGGCGAACTCCACTGTGTGCTTCTGCCTCGGCGTGACGGAGGTTGATCCCACCAAGCACGACCTGCTGTTTGAACGCTTCATCTCCGCTGAGCGACGCGAGCCGCCCGACATCGACGTCGATTTCGAGCATGAGCGGCGCGAGGAGGTGATGCAGTACATCTATGCGCGTTACGGCCGCGAGCGCGCGGGGCTCACCGCCGCCGTGGTGTCCTATCGCGGCCGCTCCGCGCTGCGCGAAATCGGCAAGGTCTTTGGTTTCGACGACGCGACGCTGGGCGCGCTCGCATCCGCCGTGTGGGGCGGCGACCGCACCGGCGACATGGCGCGCGCGAAGCTCGACGAAAGCGATCCCCGATGCGCCCATCTGGTGCGCCTGTCGCAGGAAATAGCGGGTTTTCCGCGCCATCTCTCCCAGCACACGGGCGGCTTCGTCATCACGCGCGAGCGGCTTGACGAGGTGGTTCCTGTCGCGCCCGCGGCCATGGAGGGGCGCACCATCGTCGAGTGGGACAAGGATGATCTCGACGCGCTGGGCATTCTCAAGATCGACATTCTCGCGCTGGGGATGCTCACCTGCCTCAGGCGCGGGCTCGATCTGCTGGCGACGCACTACGGCGAGCGGCTGACGCTGGCCAGCATCCCGTCTGAAGAGCCGTGCGTCTACGACATGATCTGCCGCGCCGACACCATCGGCGTGTTCCAGATTGAAAGCCGCGCGCAGATGTCTATGCTGCCGCGCCTGCGTCCGCGCGCGTTCTACGATCTCGTCATCGAGGTTGCGATTGTGCGGCCGGGCCCCATCCAGGGCGACATGGTGCATCCGTATCTGCGTCGCAGGCAGGGGCTCGAGAGCGTGTCCTATCCCTCGAAGGAGCTTGAGGCGGTTCTTGGCAAAACCCTTGGCGTGCCGCTGTTTCAGGAACAGGCGATGCGGATCGCCATTGTCGGCGCGGGCTTCACCCCGTCGGAGGCGGACAAGCTGCGGCGCGCCATGGCGACCTTCAAGCGCGTGGGCACGATCCACACATTCCGCGTCAAGATGATCGACGGCATGATGGCGCGCGGCTACGAGCGCGCGTTCGCCGAGCGTTGCTTCGCGCAGATCGAGGGCTTTGGCACGTACGGCTTTCCCGAGAGTCACGCCGCCTCATTCGCGCTGCTTGTTTACGCCTCGTGCTGGCTGAAGTGCCGCTATCCGGATGTGTTCGCGTGCGCGTTGCTCAACTCGCAGCCCATGGGCTTTTACGCGCCTGCGCAGATCATGCGCGACGCCCGCGAGCATGGCGTTGAGGCGCGCGAGCCGGACGTGAATTTTTCCGATTGGGATTGTGCGCTTGAGGCTGACGGACCCAAGCCGGGCGAGCGGCGCATTGTGCGCCGGCACGCCGAGCAGGCGCCGCACATTCGCGCCACCCACGCGCTGCGGCTGGGCTTTTGCATGATTGCCGGCGTGCGCGAGAATGACATGCGCCTCATCGCGGCGCGCCGGGGCGCGGGCTATGATTCCGTGCGCGACGTGTGGCTGCGCACGGGGCTGTCGCCGGCGGTGCTGAAAAAGCTTGCGGCGGCGGATGCGTTCCGTTCGCTGGGGCTCGACCGGCGCGAAGCGATGTGGGCCGTGCGCGGCCTCAACCGTGCGGGCGACAAGGATGATCTTGCGCTCTGGCGTCACGCGGCTGTCTCCGAGATCGAGCCTGACGCCAATCTGCCGCCCATGCCCTTGGGCGAGCATGTGGTGGAGGATTATCGCGCGCTGTCGTTGTCGCTGAAGGCGCATCCCGTGTCGTTCCTGCGGTCGCGGCTTGCGGCGCGGCGCATGGCGCGCTGCGCGGATCTGGCGTTGTTGAGCGCCCCGCAATGGGGCGCCGCCCCCTCCCGGGCGCCATCCGGCGCCCACCCTCCCCCGCAAGCGGTGGAGGGAGTCGCGCCCAATGATTCAGCTTCAATGAAAATCGCTGGCGCTCCCTCTCCCACGAAGTGGGGGAGGGTGGCTGGCGGAGCCAGCCGGGAGGGGGGACGACAGCAGCGCCATCTCCCCCGCGTCACAGTCGCCGGCCTTGTGCTTGTGCGCCAGCGCCCCGGTTCTGCGAAGGGCGTGGTGTTCATGACCATCGAGGATGAGAGCGGCGTCGCCAACGCCATTGTGTGGCCGAAGACGTTTGAGGCCTTTCGCCCGCAGGTCATCGGCGCGCGGTTTGTCGCCATTACCGGGCGTTTGCAGAATGAGGCGGGCGTCATTCACGTGGTCGCCGAGCATGTGGAGGATTTGTCGCCCATGCTCGGGCTTCTCTCCGCGCTCGGCCCTGATGTGACGAGCCTCGCCCGCGCCGATGAGGTGAAGCGTCCCCAGCAGCGCGATCCCCGCGAGAAGCAGGCGGCGCGCCGCGCTGAGGCGGTGATGCCGCGCGGGCGCAATTTTCATTAGAGCGGAAGCCGGCCGGCGCGAAGCGGCCGCGGTTGCAATACCTGTCCCGATGAACTAGCTCGAACTCTGCATCGAGACACAAAGCGCGTGGGGCAATGGCGAAAATCAAAGTGAAGGTCAAAACCTCGCGCATTCACGGGCGCGGGCTTTTCGCTGAACAGAAGATCCCTGAAGGCGCATGGATCATGCAGTACACCGGCCAGAAGTTGAGCCGGCGCGAAGGCGCGCGGCGCGACCGCTTCTACTCTTCCATTGGCTATTCGGCGCTGTTCGACGTCGAGGATCACTACATCGACGGCATCCTCGGCGGCAATGACTCCGTTTACATCAACCACTCGAAGAAGCCCAATCTCGAAGCGCTCATCCGCCGCGGCGGCGTCTGGTTCCAGGCGCTGCGCGACATCAAGAAGGGTGAGGAGCTGACCTTCGATTACGGGTTCGATCCCACGGAGTTCAAGCCGAAAACCTGAGCGCGAGAACGCGACGACAACGGGGGGAAACATGAAGGCGGTGCGGATCCACGCCCACGGCGGGCCTGACCAGATGCGCTTTGAGGACGTGGAGTTAGCCCCGCCCGCGCCAGATGAGGTGCGCGTGCGCCACACGGCCATTGCGCTCAATTTCTCCGATGTGAACGTGCGCCGCGGCGGCTTCTACCAGCCTGAACCCATGCCCATGCCCATCATTCTCGGCAACGAGGCGGCCGGCGTGGTGGTTGAGGCTGGCGCGCAGGCGGGCGCATGGAAGCCCGGCGACCGCGTCGCCTATGTTGGAATGCGCGGACCCTTTTACCGCAACAGCGGCGCCTACGCGCAGGAGCGCAATGTGCCTGCGGACCGTCTCGTGCCCGTGCCGGACGATATCGCGGACACGGTGGCCTGCGGGCTGCTGCTGAAAGGCGCCACAGCGGCCAGCATCATCGAGCGCATCTTTCCGCCGCGCGCCGGCCAGACCATTCTCATCCACGCCGCCACAAGCGGGGTAGGCGCTATTCTCACCGGCTGGGCCGCGCATCTTGGCGCCACGGTGATCGGCACGGTGGGATCAGCGGCGAAGGCGAAAGCCGCGCAGGCCAATGGCGCCGCCCACACGATCCTTTATCGCGAAGTCGATTTCGTGAGCGAGGTGCGCCGGCTCGTCCCCGCCGGCGTGGATGCCGTGTACGACGGGGTTGGCAAGGACACTTTCGTGCGCTCCTTCGAT
Source organism: Hyphomicrobiales bacterium (assembly GCA_027484655.1). Taxonomy (GTDB): domain Bacteria; phylum Pseudomonadota; class Alphaproteobacteria; order Rhizobiales; family Beijerinckiaceae; genus Terripilifer. The sequence continues at coordinate 48,461 of JAIXSM010000034.1, forward strand.
TGCGTTGCGCCGTTCGGGATGCTCGTCAACTATGGCAACGCGTCCGGCCACGTGCCGCCCATCGATATGATCGACCTCGCCATCAAGGGCTCGCTGTCCATCTGCCGGCCGGCGGTGAGCTATTACCTCAACGATCCTGTGCGGCTGCGCGGGACGGCAGAGCGCCTTTTCGACCTTGTGCGCCGTGGCGTACTGCGAATCGACGTAGCGGCGACGTACCCGCTGGCGGAGGCTGCGCTCGCTCACACGCGCGCGGAGGCGGGCGAGCACGCCGGGGCAGTAGTGTTTTTACCGTAGTATTTATTCAGTATTTTCGTGTCAGGGCATTGCATCTCCGGGCGGACGGCGTATCTTGACCGCGGCCTTTTCGCCTGGAGACTTCCCCTTGCGCACCCTTCTGCTGACCGCCTCAATGCTGCCGTTCCTCGTGCTTGGGTCGCCCGTCGCCGCCGCTAATCGGGTCGTTGAGGTTATCAACGCGACCGGCATGACGATGGTCGAGTTCTACGCTTCGGTCACAACCACCAACTCGTGGGAGGAGGATATCCTCGGCGACGACGTGCTGGAGGACGGCGAGTCCATCGACGTCAACATCGACGACGGGTCGGGCAAGTGCATCTACGACTTCCGCGCCGTGTTCGAGAACGGACAGGAAGCCACGAAGCAGGGCGTGAATGTGTGCCGCATCTCGACGTTCACCTTCACCCGGTGAGCGTCAGGCGCCCTCGCGCAGAAAGGCGTTCGTGAACATCGCGCTGACGGGGGTCTCGACCATCGCCGGCGCATTCCATGCGCGGGCGGCGAGCGCCACCGCCCGCTCGACGGCGTCGGGCTCCGTCTCGCCGTCAGTGGAGAGGTGTGCGATGACGCGGTCATGCAGGATCCTGGCGAGACGGTCGTCGGGAATCTTCACGTACTCCTTCAGGAAACGCAGCGACCACGCTTCCTCACGTTGCATGTGGGCAGTGGCGCGCAGCACCGCTGACATGAACCGCCGCAGGTCGCCCCTGCGCCGCTCCATGGCCTCGGCCGACGCGGTGTAGCCATACAAGGCGGTTCTGTCGGCCGGGTCAGTGAGATCGTGGAGGGTCCGGGCGTTTCCCGCCACCACCTCGCGCTGGGCGACTGCCGCGGAAAACAGCACCGCGTCCACCTCGCCGCTGCGCAGAGCCGGCATCATCAGGCCGGGGGACAGATGCGCCAGATCGAAACGCGCGCTCAACTGGTCTGCAACGCGTTGAGCCGCCATTTCGCTGACGCTCAGGCGCGGCCCAATGCCAACCCGTTTGCCGACGAGGTCGCGCAGGCTCGTGGCGGGGCTGTCCGCGCGCACGATGACGCTCCAACCCAGAAAACCGTTGCTCGCGGTGGCGATCACGCGCGCATCGACCCCGCTCGCCACGGCCCGGCTCGTGTAGGCGATCACATGGTCGATCAGGTCCACGTGGCCCGCTGCGAGCGCCTCCTCGCCAGCGGCGGCGCCCCGGAGGGGCACAAAGCTCGCTTTGACGCCGGCGGCCTCGAAGAAGCCGAGTTCGGCCGCCGCAAAGACCGGCGCGTAGACCACGTTGTCCGCCACCGTCACCCCGAAGCGGATGAGCCCGGTTGCGCCCTGGCCAGACGCGCGGGCGGCCGGAAGCATCGCCGCCAGGGCGGAGACAAGGAACGTGCGGCGCGACGCCTGGATCACGTGTTCCTCCTGTGCAGGCGCGACCCCTTCACAGGGAGGCGCGCCGAACAAGGCCATCGATGTCAGCGGAACGTGGCGGAATGAGAAAACGCCAGCGATGAGAATACTCTATCGATCTTTGCAGTTAACGAAACGCTTTCAGCGCGGGAAGCGCGAAAAAAATGCGCCCCGACCCGGCGGGCGGCGTCGTATCAGAAAACTCTGATGTTTCAGTGCGCCCTCCCCCAGCCGATGGAGGGGCTTTTTCCGGCGCGCCTGCCTGGGGGCGCGGGCCATCTTTCGATTTCGCCCATGGAACGCGACCTCGCCTACGGGGTTCCCCGGTGGAAGCGGCCCGAATGGAGATCGGCCTGCGCGTGACCTAGTGTGTAGTTCGGGGCTGCGCCCTCTTTCGGCCACGGTCGCCAGTCCCTATATCAACGCGCGCGGTCGGCGTATGCGGCCGCAACGGGTTGCCCTGTTTGGGGACCCAAGGAGGATTAAATGAGCGCTGCGCTTCCGGTGCTTTCCGCAGAAAGTGGTCTGTCGCGCTACCTCGCTGCGATTCGCCGGTTCCCCATGCTGGAGCCGGAGGAAGAGTACATGCTCGCCAAGCGCTGGCGGGAGCATGGCGATCGCGAGGCCGCGCAAAGGCTGATTACGTCCCACCTTCGACTGGTGGCGAAGATCTCCATGGGCTACCGGGGTTACGGCTTGCCCATCGGCGAGGTGGTTTCTGAGGGCAATGTGGGCCTCATGCAGGCCGTGAAGCGGTTTGAGCCCGACAAGGGCTTCCGCCTCGCAACCTACGCCATGTGGTGGATCCGCGCCTCGATTCAGGAATACATCCTGCGCTCGTGGTCGCTCGTGAAGATGGGCACCACGGCGAATCAGAAGAAACTCTTCTTCAACCTGCGCAAGGCCAAGAGCCAGATTTCCGCGCTGGAGGAGGGCGATCTCAGGCCCGAGCAGGTCAAGATCATCGCCACGCGCCTTGGGGTGAGCGAGCAGGAGGTGGTGGAGATGAACCGCCGCCTCGGCGGGGACGCCTCCCTGAACGCGCCCATCCGCCAGGAGGGAGAGGGCGAGTGGCAGGACTGGCTCGTGGACGACAGCACGAATCAGGAAACAACCCTCGTCGAGCAACAGGAGGCCGGCAACCGGCTTTCCGCGCTGCGTCAGGCGCTGTCGGTGCTGAACGAGCGTGAGCGCCGCATCTTCGAGGCGCGCCGCCTGTCCGACGATCCCGTCACGCTTGAGGAACTCTCCGGCGAGTTTGGGATCTCCCGCGAGCGCGTCCGCCAGATCGAGGTGCGCGCCTTCGAGAAGGTGCAGGCGGCGGTGAAAGCAGGCCTCGCCCGGATCGAGGCGGGGGCTTCGCCAGCCGCAGTTGCGCTCCCGGTGTCCTGAGCGGCCTCGCAGCCGTCATGAAACACAAAAGCCGCCCATGGGCGGCTTTTTTCATGGCGGACGGCGCGTCGAGCGATCAGCGCTGCCAGGCGTCCAGCGCCTGGGCTAGCAGGCGTTCGCCCAACTGCCCCTTCTCGAGAGTGATCTTGGCAATGCGCCCGTCCGAGAGCCGAAGGGGCAGATCGAACCAGCCGCGGCTGCGGATCAGTTCAAGATTGCGCATTGTAAGGTTGGGATCCGCGGTCAGCGCGACGATGTAGATCTGGTCGGTGATTTTTGCTGAAGCGCCCGCAAGCGGCTCGACCGCGGGCGCAGCCTCGTTGCGCATTTGCGGAGACCCGATCTCGGCGACCGGCGGCAGGCGCGATCCCTCCTGAGGCAGGAACCGGAATGTCAGCATGTGCGAGGCGCGCAACGTCGTATCGTTGTTCTTCTCGATCAGGAACATCAGACGCAGGCCGACGCCCGGCAGATCGATGTCCGCGCGCAGGGCAGGCAGGCCCGCGCCGCCCGGGCGCCGGCTTTCCTCGATCCGCCATGAGGTTGAGCCCACGTGGGTTTCCACGTTCTGCTGATCGTTGGCGGCGGCCTGAACCAGCATGGCGGCCCGCTGCGCTGGGATTGCGCCCGGCGGCTGGGCCGCCTGCTGCTGGGGCTGCTGCTGCTGGACCTGCTGCTGCTGGGGCTGGGCCGGTCTCGCTGGTTGCGTCTGGGCCGGCGCCTGCGGCTGCTGCGCCGTGGCGGGTGGCGTCTGCTGCGCGCCTGCCTGCGTGCCTGCCTGCTCGGCGCCGCCGCCCACACGCTCGTTGATCTTGGTCGAACCCTCGCGAGCCTCCTGCCCGGCGCGGGGCCGCGCGAATTCCTCCTGCGGCACGCGCAAATGCCACGCCGCGAAGCCAATCCCGCCGCCGATCAGGACAATGAGCGGGATCCAGATGAGAACCTGTCGCGGAACTCTGGAGCTGATGTCCGGGCGAATCGGCGCGGCCGGACGGGGAAGGTCGCCCCGCCCTGCGGATGATCTGACGGCCGCCTGTTCCTCGCCGTCAGGCAAATCGGGGGAAGAAGCCGGCGGCGGCGGCTTTGGCGCCGCCTCATCAGGAAGCGGGGGATGTTGCTTGGCGCTGAACAGGGCGCCGAGGCGGCTTCTGCCCTCAGCCTTCAGTTCGGGCCCGCCGGCGCCCGAGGCCTGCGCCGACTTTGGTGGGGGCGGGGCGCCGAAACGGCCGGGCGCCAGCGGAGGCTTGGCGGCCCCTGGCGGCCGGGCCACCGCAGACGCGGCTCCTGCGCGCGCGGCGAGCGAGGCTCGCACCGGCGTCGGTGTGCGGGAGGATGGCGTCGCCTCCGCTGGAGCCGCATCGGCGGTGCGTAGTCCGCCGGGCGCCGGCGCGGTGGCTGCGGGCGCCGCCGTCGTATCAGGCCGGGCCGGAGCGGCCGGCGGCGATTCGGGATGGGGTATCGGCGCTGACGCCTGGGGTATCGGCGCTGGCGCTTGCGCCGGAGGCTGCTCCGCCTCCAGCTCGGCTTCGAGCCGCGCGACCGCAGCGTCGAGCGCCTGGCTCTCGGCCTCCAGATGCTCTTCTGAGACCGGCGGTTCGAGGGACCGCAACTGGTTCAGCAGCGCCTTGCGGGCGCGTTCATAGATGGCGAGCCTTGCATCGCGGCCGGCGTTCGGAAGCGCGGCAACTGCCCGCGCCAGCAACGGGTAGTAATCTGCCATGGCGCGTTCTCACCACTCCTACGCTCGCCCGTCAACTTAAATAAGCGACTTCCGCGACAGTCGGAAGCGGCGTCTCAGTCGCGGAACGGGTTGTGCACGAGGATCGTATCCGCCCGTTCCGGGCTCGTGGACAAAAGCGCTACGGGGGCTTCGATCAGCTCCTCGACGCGGCGCACGTACTTCACAGCCGCGGCGGGGAGATCGGCCCACGAGCGGGCGCCTCGGGTCGTTTCGGTCCAGCCAGCAATGGTTTCGTAGATCGGCTCAACGCGCGCCTGCGCCGCTTGGCTGGCGGGCAGGTAGTCGATCACCTCCCCGTCGAGGCGGTAGGCGGTGCAGACCTTGATCTCGTCGAAACCGTCAAGCACGTCGAGCTTGGTGAAGGCGATGCCGTCGATGCCCGAGGTCTTGACCGTCTGGCGAACCAGCACCGCGTCGAACCAGCCGCAGCGGCGTGCGCGGCCCGTGACGGTGCCGAATTCATGCCCGCGTTCGCCGATGGTCTTGCCGATCTCGTCGGTCAGTTCGCACGGGAATGGCCCACCGCCCACGCGCGTGGTGTAGGCCTTGGCGATGCCGAGCACGTACTGCGCCGCCTTGGGACCAAGGCCCGAACCGGTCGCGGCGTTGGCCGCCACCGTGTTGGACGAGGTGACGAACGGATAGGTGCCGTGGTCGATGTCGAGAAGGGCGCCTTGCGCGCCCTCAAACAGAATGCGCTTGCCGCCGCGCCGCAAGTCCTCAAGCAGCGACCAGGTGCGGTCCATGTACTGGAGCACCTCGCCGGCGACCTGCGCCAGCTCGTCGCGGATCTGGGCGGGCTGGATTTCTGGTAGCGAGAAGCCGCGCCGCAGGGCGTTGTGGTGGGCGAGGAGGCGCTCGATCTTGGCGTCGAGCGTGGAAAGGTCGGCGAGGTCCATCACGCGGATGGCGCGGCGGCCCACCTTGTCCTCGTAAGCGGGGCCGATGCCGCGCATGGTGGTGCCGATCTTGGCGCCGGGCGAGGCGTTGTTCTCGCGCAGGGCGTCCAGCTCGCGGTGGATGGACAGGATCAGCGGCGCGTTCTCGGCGATGCGCAGGTTGTCGCGGGTGACCTCGACCCCCTTCTCGCGCAGCTGGCCGATCTCCTTCACAAGGTGGTGCGGATCGACCACCACGCCGTTGCCGATCACAGACAGCTTGCCCGGACGGACGATGCCCGAGGGCAGGAGCGAGAGCTTGTAGACCACGCCGTCGATGACGAGCGTATGGCCCGCGTTGTGCCCGCCCTGGAAGCGCACGACCACGTCCGCCTCGACAGACAGCCAGTCGACGATCTTGCCCTTGCCTTCATCGCCCCACTGGGCGCCGACGACCACAACGTTGGCCATGTGAATCTCTTCGCTCCGCGCCGACTGTCCCGGCGTTCAGACACACAAAAAAACCCCGCGGCAATCCATGTCGGCGCCGGCCGGGGTCATTGCGCGTACGCTCTACCGGATTGGGAGGGGGAGGGCAAGGACGCAGCAGCCTTACAACGACGCCTCGATTTTGCGGCGAAGCTCCGGCGTCACCTTCGGCATGGGGCCGAACCAGTCGCGGAAGGCGGGGCGCGCCTGATGCAGCAGCATACCCAGTCCGTCCACAGCGCGCCCGCCGCGGCGCTTCGCCCGCGCCAGAAGGTCCGTCTCCAGCGGCGCGTACACGATATCGCTGACCAGCGCGCCCGCTGGCAGATCGTCAAGGGCGATCTCGAGCGGCGGTTGCCCTGTCATGCCCATGCTTGTTGTGTTGACGAGAAGTGCCGCGCCCGCCAGCGCCTCCTCGCGCTCATCCCAGGCGATGGCGCGCACGCGGGCGCCGAACTCTGTCGCAAGCTGCTGCGCGCGTTCAGGGGTGCGGTTGGCGAGCCGGATTTCCGGGGCGCCTTCGGCGAGAAGTCCGGCAAGGATCGCGCGCGCGGCGCCGCCGGCGCCCAGAACGACTGCGGGGCCCTGATTGGCGCGCCAGTCGGGCGCGGCTTCGCGCAGGGATTCCACGTAACCGAACGCATCGTAGTTGAATCCGCGCAAGCGCCCGTCGTCGCCCACCACGACGCAGTTCACCGCGCCGATGGCCTGCGCCACGGGATCCACCTCGTCGAGCATCGGCAGCGCCAGCTCCTTGAGCGGGATCGTCAGGTTCACGCCCGCAAAACCCAGCGGATGCAGCGCGCGCAGGGCTTTCTCAAGCCCGTCGGGCTTTACCGCGAGAGGCGCGTAGTGGCCCAGCATCCCGTATTCGGCGAGCCAGTAGTTGTGAATGGCGGGCGAACGCGAATGCATGATGGGAAATCCCATCACGCCAGCGAGAAGATATTTTTCAGCGTGGGGCATCGCTTTTGTCCATCAGGGCGCGACGGCGACGTCGGTCGCGCGAAGCAGTCTGTCATTCGTGAGGATCGGCGCGCCGGCGGCCTTCGCATGGGCGTAGTGGAAGCAGTCGAAACTGCTCAGGCGTTTCTTGCCGACCCCTTGCTGAACGGCTGCGGAGATCGCCAGCGAAAGGATTTCCGCAGGTGAGGCTTGCGCATCTCTTAATTCGATCTTCCGTTCGCGCAGCCACTGCATGACCGCGCCAAGCGTATCGGGCAGTGGCGCTTCGAGCTTTTCCGGCCGCGCCAGGATGAGGACGGCTTCCCAGACTGCAAGCGCTGATGTGAATGGCTCGCTGGCTTTTGTCAGCGCCTCGTCGTAGGCGTCGGCGTCGGGCTCACTGACGAACAAAGAGACGATCGCGCAGGCGTCCACAAACATCAGGGACCACCCTCCAGTTCATGATAGACGTCGCGGGGTAGCGGCTCGTTCGCCCCCGGGCGAGGAGTAATTCCACGTTCGTTCAGGATGCGCGCAGCGGTTTGCGACGGCGTCTCCGGGCGACGACGGCGCTCCAGCGCCGCGCGCAGCGCGTCGGCGACGACTTCGTTAACGTCGCGGCCCTGAACCTCCGCGAGCCTGAGGGCCAGTTCCTCGATTTCCGCCGTGGGTTTGAACGCGCCCATGGGAACCTCCATGCTGCATAATAGCACAGGCCCCCTTCGGGTTCATCCGCGCAGTCGCGCTCACGCCCCGCGCAGGGACGCCTCCATGTACGCAGATACGCGGGACCACTGGCTCCCCTGGCTGAGAGCCTCGCGCCACGAGGCGACGATGCGGGCGGCCATTGGCGAGGCTTTCGCCTTTCGGTCGAGCACATCCTGCGTCTTGTCCCGCGCCGCCTTCATCACGTCGGCTGGGAACGCGCTCACCTTCACGCCCGCGCGCAACAAGTCCACGAGCGCTGCGCCGTTCTGATGCTCAGCCTCCGCCAGCGCCGCCGAATGCTCCGCCTGACAGGCGTTCTCCACCACGCGCTGAAGATCGGGGGTGAGCTTTTCAAAAGCGGCGAGCGAGACCAGCGCCTCGCCGGCGCCGTTGGGCTTGTTGAAGCCCGGCATGTAATAGTGCGGCGCGATGCGGTGCAGCCCCAGCGGCAGATCGTTCACCGGCGCCAGAATCTCAACGGCGTCAATCGTTCCCCGCTCCAGCGCCGGATAGATGTCGGCCGGCGGGATCGACTGCGGCGTGGCGCCGAGCGCGGCGTAAACCTCGCCGCCCAGCCCCTGCACGCGGATGCGCAGGCCGCTCAGGTCTTTCAGGCTCTCAACCGGCTTGCGGAACCATCCGCCCATGGACGGGCCGGTGTTGCCCGCCAGCAGGCCGCGCACGCCGCGGGGTCGGTAGAGTTCGTCCCACAGTTGCTGGCCGCCGCGATGCTCGATCCACGTCTGGTGGGCAAGCGGACCCATGCCGAACGGCGCCGTGGTGAAGAACGCCGCGCCCGGCAGTTGCCCGTCCCAGAAGAAGGACGCGGTGTGCCCCATCTCCGCCGCGCCGGACGACACAGCGTCGAACACGCCGAAGGCCGGCACGATATGCCCGGCCGCGAAAACGTCCACACGCAGGCGCCCCCCGCTCATCGCGGTGATCCGCTGCGCGAGCCGCTCCGCGGAAACCCCCGGGCCGGGAAGGTTTTTGGCCCACGAGGTGACCATGCGCCATGTGACCGGGCCGGCCTGCGCGCGGGCGACAGCCGGGGCGGCGAGGGCGGCGGCGGCGGAGCCGGCGATGAGGCGGCGGCGGGAGGGGAGCATGGCGCGGTCCTTGTAGTCACCACGAAGGGATCACGCGGGCAGCTTGGCCCGCGTGTCTGGTTTCAGCGAAGACTGCGTATCGATCAGCTCTTCACGTAAAGCTGGCCGCCCTGCTCGAGGAACTCGCGGCTCTTGGCCGCCATGCCCTCAAGCGCCGCCTTCTCGTTGTCGAGCATGGCCGCGGCCTCCACGCGCAGATCCTGCGTGATTTTCATCGAGCAGAACTTGGGGCCGCACATGGAGCAGAAATGCGCGGTCTTGTGCGCATCCTTGGGCAGCGTCTCGTCGTGGTAGGCGCGCGCGGTGTCGGGATCGAGACCGATGTTGAACTGGTCTGCCCAGCGGAACGAGAAGCGCGCGCGGCTCATGGCGTCGTCGCGGATTTGCGCCGCGGGATGACCCTTGGCGAGGTCGGCCGCGTGCGCCGCGATGCGATAGGTGATGACGCCGGTCTTCACGTCGTCGCGGTCTGGCAGGCCCAGATGCTCCTTGGGCGTGACGTAGCAGAGCATGGCGGTGCCGAACCAGCCGATCATCGCCGCGCCGATTCCCGACGTGATGTGATCGTAGCCGGGCGCGATGTCAGTCGTCAGCGGCCCAAGCGTGTAGAAGGGCGCTTCGCCGCACTCGCGCAGCTGCTTCTCCATGTTGACCTTGATCTTGTTCATCGGCACGTGGCCGGGCCCTTCGATCATCACCTGGCAGCCCTTCTCCCAGGCCACCTTGGTGAGTTCGCCCAGCGTCTTCAGCTCCGCGAACTGCGCGGCGTCGTTGGCGTCGGCGATGGAGCCGGGGCGCAGGCCGTCGCCCAGCGAGAACGAGACGTCATACTTGCGCATGAGATCGCAGATCTCGTCGAAGCGCTCATACAGGAAGCTTTCGCGATGGCCCGCAAGGCACCAGCGCGCCATGATGGAGCCGCCGCGCGAGACGATGCCCGTGGTGCGGTTGGCGGTGAGCGGCACATGCGCAAGGCGCACGCCGGCGTGGATGGTGAAGTAATCGACGCCCTGTTCGGCCTGCTCGATGAGCGTGTCCTTGAACACTTCCCAGTCGAGCTTCAGCGGGTCGCCGCCCACCTTCTCCAGCGCCTGATAGATCGGCACCGTGCCGATCGGCACCGGCGAGTTGCGGATGATCCAGTCGCGGATGTTGTGGATGTTGCGGCCCGTGGACAGGTCCATCACCGTGTCCGCGCCCCAGCGGATCGACCACACCAGCTTCTCAACCTCTTCCGCGACGGAGGAGGTGACGGCGCTGTTGCCGATGTTGGCGTTCACCTTCACGAGGAAGTTGCGGCCGATGATCATCGGCTCCAGCTCGCGATGGTTGATGTTGGCGGGGATGATCGCGCGCCCGCGCGCGATCTCGTCGCGCACGAATTCGGGCGTCACAAACGCAGGGATGTCCGCGCCGAAGCTTTCGCCCTGCTCAACCGCGGCCTGCGCGCACTCAAGCGCCCTCTCGCGGCCCAGATTCTCGCGATGGGCGACGTACACCATCTCCTCGGTGATGATGCCGGCGCGGGCGAATTCATACTGCGTGACGTACTGCGCGCCTTCGCCCGACAGCGGATTCGTGTTGGCGGGGCAGGGGGGCACGAGCTTGTCGCCAGCGACGCCACCGTTGTCTTCTTCCTTGATGGCGCGGCCCTCGTAGGGCTTGAAGCCGCGGCGCGCGATCCAGGGCTCGCGGACGCGCGGCAGGCCCTTGTTCAGGTCGATCCGGGCGTCGGTCTCGGTGTAGGGGCCGGAGGCGTCGTAGACGCGCAGGGCGGGCTCGGCCGGATCCGTGATGACGATCTCGCGGAAGGGCACGTGAACGTCCTCGTATCCCTTGGGCGTCGCATACACCTTGCGTGAGCCCGTCAGCGGGCCGGTGGTGACAGTCTCGGGGATAAGGGAACTCGGCTTGGGCTGGACGTTCATTGCGTGCCTCCTCCTGGCGCGAAGCGCCTTGTTCCAGTGCGGGAGGTGACAAGCGATGAAGGCGGATACGCTCCGCTTTCCCGCCCTCCCTACGCTGGTCCTAACCAGTTCAGGTTCAAAGGGTGCTTCTCAGCCGTCGATTGCCGACGGCGCCCCTGGCGATATGACGAACGGTAGCGCGAAGGCGGACGGGCTTCAAGGCGATAATCGCGGCTGGCCCGCTGTGTCCCCGGCTGGCTGGACCCCGGGTGGGGGCTGCCCGCTCAGGCCGGGGGCGGCAACTTTTTCAGATACGGCGGGCGCGGGATGCTCATATGCGCGGCGCGCAGGGCGACCGACCAGCGATCCCGCAAATCATGAAAATAAGGATCGGCGTTGTCGATGCGATGATCGACCTCGAGCGAAAGCTGATCGCGCGGCAGCACGGCGATGTCGATGGGCAGGCCCACGCCAAGGTTCGAGCGCATGGTGGAGTCCATGGACACCAGCGCCAGCTTCAGGGCCTCATCGACGCTCGTGTCGTAGGCCACCGCGCGGTCGAGCACGGGCTTGCCGTATTTATGTTCGCCGATTTGCAGATAGGGCGTGTCCTGCGTCGCCTCGATGAAGTTACCAGCTGAGTAGATCATGAACAAACGCGTGCGCCCGCCCGCGATCTGCCCGCCGAAGAGGAGCGTGAGATCGAACGAGATCCGCGCACTTTCAAGCGCGTCGCCCTGCACGTCGCGCACCTTGCGCACTGCCCGGCCGATCAGTTCCGCGGCCGCGAACATGCTCGGCGCGTCCATGAGGCGTTCGAGGGCGCCGGTGTCCGGGTTCTCGAGGCCTTCGGTCACGTGGTTGATGATGTTTTGCGTGAGCGACAGGTTGCCCGCGGTCGCAATCATCATCACGCGCTCGCCGTCGCGGCGGAAAACATGCAGCTTGCGAAACGTCGAGATGTTGTCGAGACCCGCGTTCGTGCGCGTGTCCGCAATCATCACCAGCCCTTCGCGCACGAGAATGCCACAGCAATAGGTCATTGAAACGCCCCCTCAATGCGGCTTCTTAGCGCCCTGCGGGGGCCGCCTCAACTGTGCGCGCAGCGATCTCCCCGTCTCAATCCGCTCGACGGACCGAAACCGACGAAGCAACGGACAAGGGCTGCGGAGCAGCCCGCGTCGCGCCTGCGTCAAGGGCGTCGAGGCCGACAGCGGCGCGCACGTGGCCATCGTGCGGACAGATCACGTTCACGGGGTCAAACCCTATCCAGCCGACGCCCTCAACATACGCCTCCGCCCACACATGACGTTTGCCCTCGCGTTCTTCGGGATGCAGGACGTATCCGGCGATGAACCGCGCGGGAGCGCCCATGAGACGGGCGCAGACGATGAAGCGATGGGCGAGCGCTTCCGCCTCGTCGGTATCCTGCGGATTTGTTTGCGCCGCCTCGTCGTCCCGGGCCTCTGTTTCCCCGTGCTGCAGGCGCAGCAGCAGGGTGTGCAACCGTTCAATCATGTTGCCGCCGCTGATCCGCGCAGCGATCTCCCGCGACGGCGCATCCGGCATGGTCAGCCCTGTGTCGCGCAGGAAAAGCCCCGGGGGGAAGCGCTCCACCGTGGCGCGGACGATGCCGGCGGCGTCGAACGTTTCGACAACGCCCTCGGCGACGATGCGCAACTGCGAGGTGACGCCGCTGACGCCCAGCGCGTGCACCACGTTGCCGAAGGCGTCCTCGCCTAAGCGCAGGCGGCTGTCCCCATCAGTCTCCACGCGCCATCGCACCACGTGCTGGCTTTCGTGACTGCGCGGCGTCAGGCGCAACGCCTGATTGAGAGATTTCACGGGCGGTTCAAACGACTGCTCGATTTCGTGCCGGATGACGATCCGCATGGGCGCTCAGTTCAGGAGATATTGTTCGGCGAGAAGGGCGCCGAGTTTGTTGTTGTCTTCGATGAATTCGCTCAGGAACTCATGCACGCCAGTCTTGAAAACATCGTCGAGGGATGTGTTTTCAAGCCTCAGCAAAACGGCGCGCGCATGGCGCTGGGCCGGGCCCTGCTGGCCATAGGCGCGTCCGATCGCATCGACGAAGCCGGCGAGGTTGTCGTAACATGACACCAGCGAACGCGGCATTTCCTTCTTGCGGATCAGCAGGTCGGCGATGAGCCACGGCTTGATGCTCTCGCGATACACCCAGTGATAGGCGGTCAGCGCGGAGACCGCGCGCAGGATCGCCGTCCATTGGAAGTAGTCGAGCGAACCGCCCACCGTTTCCGTTTCCGGCAGCAGCACATGGTACTTCACGTCGAGAAGGCGGGCGGTGTTGTCCGCGCGTTCCGTGTAAAGCCCCACGCGACTGAACCAGTACGCGTCATTGCGCAGCATGTTGCGATAGGCGAGCCCGTCGAAGTCCCGGGACATGCCTTTCGCGGCGTCAAGCGCGGGATCGATACGGTCGCGGGTCATGCGCTCGAAGGGCGCAACGGCGCGCTCGATGTTGAGCATCTCGATCCACGCGGAATTGACGCCTTGCCACATCTCCGCCGTGAGCGCGGTGCGCACGGCGCGCGCATTGGCGCGGGCGCGGTCCATGCAGTAGCGGATGGACGAGGGGTTGTCCGCATCAAACACGAGGAAGCGCAGCACTGCGGATTCGTCGGCGACCTCGTTGGTCTTGCGAAAACGCTCATGGGCGCCCAGCGCCACCAGCGCGCTCTCCCATTCCGCGCCGGAGGCGCCGCCATAGGCTTTGGGCAGCGCCGCAAGCCGGGACGTGATGTCGATAATGCGGGCGGTGAACTCGGCGCGCTCCACATAACGGGCGAGCCAGTACAGATTGTCGGCGGTGCGCGCGAGCATCAGACGCTCCGCTGGCTGGAGAAGGAGGCGAGGGCGCGCATGTCGGGATCTTCGATGATCCAGGTGTCCTTCGTGCCGCCGCCCTGGCTGGAGTTGACCACGAGCGAGCCCTCGCGCATGGCCACGCGGGTGAGGCCGCCGGGCACCACGCGCGAGCCATTGGCGCCGGTCAGCACAAACGGGCGCAGATCCACATGCCGTGGCGCAACGCCGCTCTCCACGAATGTCGGGCAGGTGGACAGGCTCAGGGTCGGCTGGGCGATGTAGTTCACAGGGTCCGCCAGCAGCTTTTCGCGGAAGGCGGCGCGCTCCTCGCGCGTGGCGTGGGGGCCCACCAGCATTCCGTAGCCGCCGGAGCCGTTGACCTCCTTCACCACCAACTCATGCAGATGGTCGAGGACATAGGCGAGCGCGTCGGGCTCGCGGCAGCGCCATGTGGGCACGTTCTTGAGGATCGCCTCTTCTCCCAGATAGAAGCGCACGATCTCGGGCATGTACGTGTACATGGCCTTGTCGTCGGCGACGCCAGTGCCCACAGCGTTGGAGAGCGTGAGGTTGCCGGCGTGGTAGGCGTTCAGCACGCCCGGCACGCCCAGCACCGAGTCCGGGCGGAAGGCGAGGGGGTCGAGGTAATCGTCGTCGATGCGCCGGTAGAGCACGTCGATGCGCTTTGGGCCTTGCGTCGTGCGCATGTAGAGCACGTCGTCCCGCACCAGCAGGTCGCTGCCCTCCACAAGCTCCACCCCAAGCCTGTCGGCAAGGAACGAGTGCTCATAATAGGCGGAGTTGAATTGGCCCGGCGTCAGCAGCGCCACCACGGGCTCGCGCGCAGCGGTGGCGGGCGCCACGGAACGCAGGCAGTTCAGCAGCAGGTCCGTATAGTTCTCGACAGGCGCGATGCGGTGGGCGGCGAACAGATCCGGCAACAGCCGCATCATCACCTCGCGGTTCTCCAGCATGTAGGAGACGCCCGAGGGCGTGCGCGCGTTGTCCTCCAGCACGTAGAACTCGTTCTCGCCGGTGCGCACGATGTCGATGCCGGCGATGTGCACCCAGATGTCATGGGGCGCGCGGCGCCCCGCCATCTGCGGGCAGAAATGCGGGTTGCGGAAGACAAGGTCATCGGGCACGACGCCGGCGCGCAGGATCTCGCGGGCGCCGTATATGTCCGTGAGGAAGGCGTTGATCGCCTTCACGCGTTGCACGAGGCCGCGTTCCAGCAGCCCCCATTCGCTCTGCGAGATGATGCGCGGGATGATGTCGAACGGGATGAGGCGCTCGGACGCGTCCTTGGATCCATAGACCGCGAAGGTGATGCCGATGCGCCTGAACAGCAGTTCAGCCTGGCTGCGCCGTGCGGAGAGCACATCCGGCGGGGTCTCCCGCAGCCATGCGTCGATTTTTGCGTAGACGCTGCGAACGTCGCCGCCGCTGGCGTTCATTTCGTCCCAGAAACTCTGTTCGAGCATAAACCCCACCCGGCAGCCCGGGCGAGGAACTCGCGCGGGCACGACTCAGCGTTAGCAAGGCTCGTACCAGCGCAGCAGCGACCAAAGACTCGCCAGCGGGCGCCGCAGCCACGCCCAATAAGCCTAAGACGTGGGCTTTGCGCCTTCAAGTGAGGCTTCCGGCTGACGCGCCGGGCCGCGCACGCGCCGTCTTGGCCGCAACCGGCGGCGGAACCAGAGCAGCACGCCCGTGGCGAGCAGGGCCAGAAACGCCACGGACAGCAGCACATTCATCACGCCGCCCCACACGCCCCAGAACGTTCCCTCATGGAACGTGCGCGGCAGGTTGGCGCTGGCCGGGGTCAGTCCGTCGCGGGTTACGACGAAAGTCGATTGCCGGGCGCCATCGGAAATGCGCGCCAACTGGCGGCCGCCGCGCACGCGCACCCATTCCACCGTCGAAAGATCGTGCGACGCGGCGATGACGCGCAGGGCCTCGCGCAGCGGCAGGGCCTGCGTGCGTGGTGCTGGCTGCGAGAACGTCACTCCAGCCGCGATGAGGAGCCCGGTCAGCGGCGAGAGCGCCAGCAGCGGCAGGAGGCCCCACGCGACGCCCTTGTGCCAGCCCGAGATGGTGTTGGCGAGGCGCGGAAGCCCCAGCAAGGCGCCCAGAAGAATGATGACGAGCATCGCCGCCGTGGAGGCGATCACCAGCCATTCCATGTCGTACACCAGCCGCTGATGCAGCCCGCGCGAGGCGGCCATCCAGTCCGAGAACCAGTGATCCTCCTCAACGATGGCGCCCGTGTCCACGTCCACGTCGATGCGCCCGTCGATGGAGATCACATTCTGAAACCAGTCGATGCGGAAACTTCGCGCGCCCCCTTTCGCGTCGTGCTCATCGAGCAGCTTCTCGACCCGCTCCAGCGTGACGGCGCCCGGCCGCACGTAAGCGCTTTGCAGGAGCGGCTGGAACGACAGGATCAGCCCGGTGATGATGACCGCGAGCAGGGGCGCTGCGAAAGCGAGCGCTACCCATCTGTGGAAGCGGAGCAGATAAGCCTTGAACATGGTCAACCCCTGATCGGGGTCAATTGGCCCGCCTGGACGGCCACCGGCAAGTTAAGTTTTTGTAAGCTGGCCGCCCCGCCCATTTGCGTTCGCGGCCCCGATGGGGCAAACCCCGGACGCGGGCGCGCCCGCTGTTTCCCGAGGACAACATGCCTGCCATCGACCCCGTCGCCCGGCGGAGAACCTTCGCCATCATCTCGCATCCTGACGCGGGCAAGACCACGCTCACCGAAAAGCTGTTGCTGTTCGGCGGCGCGATCCAGCTCGCGGGCGAAGTGCGCGCCAAGGCGAACCGGCGCCAGACGCGGTCCGACTGGATGGGCATCGAGCGCGAGCGCGGCATTTCCGTGGTCACGTCCGTGATGACCTTCGAGTACGGCGACTGCGTGTTCAACCTTCTTGATACGCCGTGCCACGATGACTTCTCGGAAGACACCTACCGCACGCTCACCGCGGTCGACTCCGCCGTGATGGTGATCGACGCGGCCAAGGGCATCGAGGCGCGCACGCGTAAGCTGTTCGAGGTCTGCCGCCTGCGCGACATTCCCATCGTCACCTTCGTCAACAAGCTTGATCGCGAGACGCGCGATCCCTTCGATCTCATCGACGAGATCGAGAGCACGCTGGCGCTGGACGTGGCGCCGATGACGTGGCCCATCGGCCGTGGACGCACGTTCGCGGGCACGTATGACATCGTCAACAGCACGGTGCGCAAGATCGATTCCGAAGAGGGGCCGCGCAAGGTCAACGGGCCGACGGATCCTTCCATCGCCGAGATGATCCCGGAGCACGAGCGCGCGGCGTTCAGCGACGAGATTTCGCTCGCTGTGGAGGCGCTGAAGCCGTTCGACAGAAAAGCGTTCCTTGAGGGGCACCTCACGCCGCTGTTCTGGGGCTCGGCGTTGCGCACCTTCGGCGTGCAGGATCTCATCGATTCACTCGCCGCCTATGCGCCGCCGCCCCGCGCGCAGGAAAGCGCCAACCGCATGGTGGAGGCGCGCGAGCCGAAGATGACCGGCTTCGTGTTCAAGATCCAGGCGAACATGGATCCCAACCACCGCGACCGCATCGCGTTCATGCGCGTGTGCTCGGGCAAGCTCTCGCGCGGCATGAAGGCGAAGCTGGTGCGCACGGGCAAGATGATGGCGCTCACGGCGCCGCAGTTCTTCTTCGCGCAGGAGCGCTCCATTGCGGATGAGGCGTATGCGGGCGACGTGGTGGGCATTCCCAACCACGGCACGCTGCGCATTGGCGACACGCTCACCGAAGGCGAGGATCTTGTGTTTCGCGGCGTGCCGAGCTTCGCGCCGGAAATTCTGCGTCGCGTGAAACTCACCGACGCCATGAAGGCCAAGAAGCTGCGCGACGCGCTTCAGCAGATGGCGGAAGAAGGCGTCGTGCAGACGTTCATTCCCAACGATGGTTCAGGCGCCATCGTCGGCGTGGTCGGCGCCCTTCAGCTCGACGTGTTGCAAGAGCGGCTTCAGCAGGAATACGGGCTTCCTGTCTCCTTTGAGCAGAGCCGCTTTGAACTCGCGCGCTGGATCTCCAGCGACGACAAGATCGAGCTGGACAAGTTCGTGCGGGCGTTTCCCGCTTCCATCGCGCTCGATCTTGATGAGGCGCCGGTGTTCATGGCGCAGTCCGCTTGGGCGCTGCGCTATGAGCAGGAGAAGTGGCCGGCGATCCGCTTCTCCGAAATCAAGGACTACCAGAAGAAGGGCTGAACGGAAGCGGGCGTCCCTGCGGACGCACGCTCCTGCGTTCGCTTAACCGGCTTGTCCCATCGGCTGCGGCGATGACACGCCGTTATCGCCGGCGCGCATGTCGATGCGCGCGTCATGCAACTCAATGAGCGTGCTGCGGTGGCCGATGGAGACGATGGTTGCCTCTGGCAACTCCGCGCGCAGCGTCCTGTAGATCTCCGCCTCAAGCCGCTCGTCGAGGGCGGAAGTCGCCTCATCGAGGAAGAGCCATTCCGGCTTGTCCAGCAGCGCGCGGGCGATGGCGAGGCGTTGCTGCTCGCCGCCGGAGAGACGCTGGCCCCAGTTGTCGTCTGCGTCGAGCTGATCGGCGAAGTGGCTCAGCCGCGCGGCTTTCAGCGCCGCGATGATCTGATCGTCGCTGTAGGATCCGCTGAGGGCGGGGTAAGTCACGGCCGTCCGCAATGTGCCGGAGGGGACATAAGGCCGCTGCGGCAGCAGCATCACCCGCGCGCCTTCGGGCGCCTCGATGCGCCCCTCCCCGTAGGGCCAGATATCTGCGACAGCGCGGAAGAGCGTCGATTTTCCGGAGCCTGACGGGCCTGTGACGAGGGTCGAGCGACCCTTCTCGAAGCGCAGGTGGGCGACATCGACGATCTGGCGCCCGTCGGGCAGGCGAAGCTGCAAGCCGTTGAGCACAAGATCACCGCCAGCGCTGCGTCCGTGGACAATGTGCGGCGGCTGGGAGCCCAGCGCGCGGGCGCGGCGCATGGCGTCGCCGAACGTCGTGAGACGGTCCACCACGGCCTTGTAGCTCGCGAGCGCCTGATACCTGGCGATGAAGAACGAGAGGGCGCCTTCAACCCGCGAGAACGCGCCGGCGGTCTGCGTCATCACGCCGAGCGTGATCTGGCCGCCAAAGTAGTAGGGCGCGACGATGATGTAGGGGATCACCACGCTCGCCTGGAAGAACGACTGCGTGAACGTGGTGAGCTTGAGGTTGCGCACCACGATGGCGAAGTAGTTCTGCACGATGGCGGTGAAGCGGGCGCCAAGGATCTGCCGTTCTGCAGGCTCGCCGCGCAGCAGCGCCACCTGCTCTGCGTACTCGCGCAAGCGCGCCAGCGAGAAGCGGAAGTCAGCCTCGTGGCGCTCCTGCTGGAAGTCGAGACGGACAAGAGGCTTGCCGATGCGATGGGTGATCCATGTGCCAAGCGAGGCGTACGCGAGCGCCACCCAGAACGGAAAGCCGGGCGCTACGATGCTCGTGCCGGGGATCACGAAACTTGCGGGGATCATCCAGAGAATGATCGAGAACGACACGAGGTTGCTCAGCGTCGAGAGCACGCTGATCGAATAAGCGTAGGTGAGGTTGATGAACGCCCGCACGTCTTCAGCGATGCGCTGGTCGGGGTTGTCCGCGCCTTCGCCCACCAGGTTCATGCGGTAGAGCCCGCCCCGTGACAGCCAGTTCGCCGAGTAGCGCTCGGTGAGCCACTCGCGCCACGTGATCTTGAGGACGGATTCAAGAAAGTATTCGATAAGCGCCGAAATGACGAAGACGCTGGCCCAGAAGCAGAACACAAAGATCAGCAGGCTCCAGAACGCCGCTTCATCCTTCGACTGGATGGCGTTGAAGAAGTCTCTGTTGAAGAAGGACAGGCGAACATTGATAGCGACCTGAAGCTGATTGAGAACAACCAGCGTCACGACGAGGCCTGTTCCCAGCGCGCTCTCGCGCACAACGCGCGCGCCCAGAGGGCCCAGCGGAACCGTGCGCGTGCGATCAGTTTCAAAGAAAGGATCGGCGATCTCTGTGATCTGTCGAATAACAGGAATGCGCGCGATCAGCACAACGACGACGCCGAAGGCGGCGAGCATCGCGGGCAGGCTGCCGGGGGGCGTGAGCCCCGAAAGCGCACTTGGCCATGCGCCAACGGTCGCCGCTGCGAACGTCAATCCGGTGAGGCCGTATTCGACCGCGAAGATCGTCACGAAGATCTTCAGGAACGTTGAGATGTTGCGGGAGCGCGACATCGCGAACGCCAGAATGACGCCGGTCGCTGCAACACCGAGCAACTGACCATCGAGGGGCAGGCCCAGAACAGGACCGCCGCCCTTCACGACGCTGGCAAGAACGCACGCTGCGGCCGTCGCCGCAACCAGACCGGTCAGAAAAATCATTGATGCAAACTCGGTTGGGAGGGCGCGCAATCGCCGCAAGGGAATGGGTTAGCGCTGGGAAGCCGCCTGAAGGGGCGTGGCGCGACGGGTCGGCGTCGCTTCCTCGTGGTCGGACTCGTCGTCCTCAAGGGTTTCACCGTTGATCGCCGCCACCAGACGCGGCGACGCCTTGAAGGTCAGCACACGACGTGCGGAAATCGGATATTCAGCGCCGGTCTTCGGGTTGCGGCCAACGCGCGGGCGCTTGGAGCGCACCTGGAACGTGCCGAACGCGCGCAGCTTCACGGACTCGCCGCCTTCCAGCGCGCTGCAGATTTCTTCAAGAGCCGTTTCGACGATCTTCTTGGCCTCAACACGAGACAATCCAGGACCAGCCACATACACGGCTTGTAGCAGGTCCTGACGGGTCAAGGTCTTGTTCGCCATGTCTTTGCCGCCCTCTGTGCCGCACTTCCGTCACGTCGCGGGGAGTCCTGCATGGACCTTCGTAACGACGCTACTGAGAGGCGGAGTGTGGCATCGGCCACATTCGTCGAGCCCCCCCGGCTCTTCTCCAATCTTCCTCGCAAATTGAACGCCTTTGCACAAGGCGCGTCAAAGGAAAAGTGAAGCGGCCGTCCGTTGGCGTCCCGCCTGCGTCTTGGATGGAACATGTTTCAAACAACAGCACACTTGTTCTTAACTTTGAGACGTTGTGCGCGTGTCAGAAATATAAAGGCCCGGACGATTGATCGTCCGGGCCCGATCGGGGTTATGAAAGCGCGATGGACTTAGAAGTCCATGCCGCCCATGCCGCCCATGCCGCCGCCCGGAGGCATGCCGGGGCCTGCGTCCTTCTTCGGCTTGTCAGCGATCATGGCTTCCGTCGTCACGAGCAGGCCGGACACGGAGGCCGCGTCCTGCAGGGCCGTACGCACGACCTTGGCCGGATCGACGATGCCCGCCTTGATCATGTCGACGAACTCTTCGGTCTGGGCGTTGAAGCCGAAGGTTTCGGAGGTGTTCTCGCCGATCTTGCCGACGACGATCGAACCTTCGACACCAGCGTTTTCCACGATCTGGCGGATCGGGGCTTCCAGCGCCTTCAGCACGATGTTGATGCCGGCCTGCACGTCAGCGTTGTCGCTCTTGAGCTTGGCGACAGCGCCCTTGGCGCGCAGGAGAGCGGTGCCGCCGCCGGGAACGATGCCCTCTTCCACCGCAGCGCGGGTGGCGTTGAGCGCGTCGTCAACGCGGTCCTTCTTCTCCTTGACCTCGACTTCCGTCGCGCCGCCGACGCGGATCACCGCGACGCCGCCCGCGAGCTTGGCCAGACGCTCCTGAAGCTTCTCACGGTCGTAGTCCGAGGTGGTCTCCTCGATCTGCGCCTTGATCTGCGAAACGCGGCCTTCGATGTCGCTCTTCTTGCCGGCGCCGTCGACGATCGTGGTGTTCTCCTTGTCGATGCGCACCTTCTTGGCGCGGCCGAGCATGGGGAGCGACACGTTCTCGAGCTTGATGCCGAGGTCTTCGGCGATCATCTGGCCGCCCGTGAGGATCGCGATGTCCTCGAGCATCGCCTTGCGGCGATCACCGAAGCCCGGCGCCTTCACGGCCGCGACCTTCAGGCCGCC
>JAIXSM010000077.1 GCA_027484655.1 Hyphomicrobiales bacterium
ACGAGATCATTCGCCTCGTGGTCGGCACCCAGTCCACAGGTCAGGGGCATGAAACCTCGTTCGCGCAGGTGGTTGCGGACTTGTGCGGCGTGACGCCCGCGCAGGCGCAGGTGGTCTCCAGCGACACAGATCAGGTGGTGTCGGGCGGCGGCTCCCATTCGGATCGCTCCATGCGCATCGCCGGCGCGCTGATGGTGCAGGCGGGCGAGGAGATGATGGCGCGCGCGCGGGCCGTCGCCGCCCACGCGCTCGGCGCCAAGCCGCGCGAGATCGCCTACAACGACGGCCTGTTCAGCGCGCCGCAGACCAATCGCCGCTTGAGCCTGTTCGATGTGGCGCGCATCGCCGAAAACGAGCCCGATTGTCCCGCGGATCTGCGTGGGGCGCTCGCTTCCACCGCAGGTTTTCGCGGCCGCATGCCGGCCTACCCCACGGGGGCGGCCGCGTGCGAGCTGGAGATTGATCCCGAGACCGGCGTCATTGAGATCACGCGCTATACGGCGGTGGACGACGCGGGCCAGCCCATCAACCCGCTCATTCTCCATGGCCAAGTTCATGGCGGCATCGTGCAGGGTGTGGGCCAGGCGCTTGTGGAGCGCCACGCCTACGACAGCGAGGGGCAGGTGGTGTCCGCAAGCTTCATGGACTACGCCATGCCGCGCGCAGATCTTGTGCCCTCGTTCGACGTGGCGCTCACGGAGCATCCCACCAAGGGTAATCCGCTGCGGGTGAAGGGCGGCGGCGAGGGCGGCACGACGCCGGCGCCGGCGGCGGTGATGAACGCCGTCTGCGACGCCCTCGCGCAGGCCGGGGTGGAGCATTTCGACATGCCGGCGACGCCGGCGCGGGTGTGGGCGGCGATCCGCGCCGCGCGCGTCGGTTGACCGCCTGCGGTTGCCGCAGGTCGCGCCCTGCCCTAGACATTTTCGCAATGGGGCGCGCGCAACGCGCGTCCCACCCAACAAACAAAGCCCAAGGATCCGCCCATGCTGCGCAGCACTGACCGCATTCTGACCACCCATGTCGGCAGCCTCATCCGGCCGCAGTCCGTCGTCGACCACCTGCGCGCCAAGCAGGCGGGCGCTGCCGTGGACGAGAACGCCCACCGCGCGAAGCTCGCCGAAGAGGTGAAGGAGGTCATTCGCCAGCAGAAGGACATCGGCGTCGACATTCCCAGCGATGGCGAGTTCGGCAAGGGCATCTCGTGGTCGCAGTATGTGATCGAGCGTCTCAGCGGCTTCGAGCGCCGCCCGTTCCAGGGCGAGAACTCCTGGCGGCGCGGCGCGGACCGCACGCGGTTCGGCGCGTTCTATGACGAGATGGACTCGAAGGAGGGCATGGCCACCACTCTGGACTCCGTGTGCGTCGGCCCAATCGAATACACCGGCTTCGAGGCGCTGCAGCGCGACATCGACAACATGAAGAACGCGCTCGCCGCCAACGGCGTGCAGGAAGGCTTTCTGCCTGTCGCCTCGCCCTCGAGCGTCATTCCCGACCGGCGCAATGAGTACTACGCCACCGAAGACGACATCATGCACGCCATCGCCACCGCGATGAACGCCGAGTACAAGAAGATCGTCGAATCCGGCCTGATCGTGCAGCTCGACGACGCGCGTCTGGCTGTCACCTACGACCGCATGGTTCCCCCGGCGAGCTTCGAGGATTACCGCAAGTGGGTCGGCAAGCAGGTTGAGCTGATCAACTACTCCCTGCGCGACATTCCTGAAGAGAAGGTTCGCTACCACGTGTGCTGGGGCAGCTGGAACGGCCCGCACACGACGGACGTGCCGCTGCGCGACATCATTGATCTGATCTATCAGATCAAGGCCGGCTGCTTCGTCATCGAGGGCGCGAACCCGCGCCACGAGCACGAATGGAAGGTGTGGGGCGAGAAGAAGCTCGCGCCGGGCCGCATTCTCGCGACCGGCGTCATCAGCCACGCCACCAATGTGGTCGAGCATCCCGAACTGGTGGCCGAGCGCATCGTGCGCATCGCCAACCTGATCGGCCGCGAGAACGTGATGGCGGCGACGGACTGCGGGTTTGCGCAGGGCCCGTTCTATCGCCGCGTGCATCCCTCCATCATGTGGGCGAAGCTCGAGGCCATGGCCCAGGGCGCGAAGATCGCCTCCAAGCAGCTCTGGGGCTGAGGCCTCGCTGATTTCGAAACTAAAAAAGCCCCGCTCCG
Source organism: Hyphomicrobiales bacterium (assembly GCA_027484655.1). GTDB lineage: Bacteria > Pseudomonadota > Alphaproteobacteria > Rhizobiales > Beijerinckiaceae > Terripilifer. The sequence continues at coordinate 2,189 of JAIXSM010000077.1, forward strand.
GCGGGGCTTTTGTGTTCAGGTGGCCTTGCGCATGGTTTCGTCCCACCATGGGCAGACGCCGGGCATGAGGTTGTAGTTTCCTTCGATCACCTGCACCGGGCGGCGCAGGCCGTTTGCACCGTTGCGCAGCACGAGATCGCGCGCCTCCTTGCGCTTTTCAGGCGGCATCCACAGGCGGTCATGGCCCCAGATGCTGGGCCCCACGCTGCGTTCGCCGGGCGTCCACGTTTCGGGATCGATGCACTTGCCGCCCCACCCCGACTCCACCATGAAGCCCGACGGCGTCCATGTGTAGAACGAGGTCATATCGTCGCCCGCGTGGCGTCCCATCGTCACCGCTACGCGCTCGCTCGCCTGGGCGATGTCCCAGCCATGGCCCATGTCATCGAAGGCGAAGTACTCCATCATCAGATGGTGCACCTGATCCTTGTCGTTCTGGATAAGCGCGAACGAATGATGGCGCGGGTTGAGATGAAAGAAGCACGCCGTGAAGGGCTTGTCGTAGAAGTCGCTGACGCCGAACTTCATCACGTCGCGATAGAAGGCGATCATCGGGTTGATGTCGCGCGACTGGATGACAACGTGGCCGAGGCCGAGCGGCCCGGTGCGGAAGCCTGCGATATTGCGACCCGGCGCGAACGCCTCGTTCGCCACGTGCGGCGTGTGGAACAGTTCGAGCCTGTTGCCGCCGGGATCGGAGAGCGCGACGAGATCGGTGACGCAACGCTCGTCGGCCAGCGCGCGGGAGCCGCGCGTCACGCGCACGCCGGCACTCTCCAGCTGCGCCGCCATGGCGTCCATGGCGGCGGCGTCCGCCATCTCCCAGCCGTAGGCGGAAATGGTGGTGTTTCCGTCCGCGTTGACGATCAGGCGCTGCTTCCGGTCGTCCATGCGAAACGCCATGGTGGAGGCGGTTCGATCAACCCGCTGCAGGCCCAGCTGGTCGGGTCCGTAGATGGACCAGTCCTCCAGATTTTTGGCGCTGACGACGAGATAGCCGAGAGCCTGCGGGCGCATCTGACACTCCCTGACAAAAAGGGCGGCCGCTGGGGCCGCCCGCTGGATTTTACGCCTGTTCGGCTTTGATGGTGTTGCGCAGCACGCCGACGCGGTCGATCTCGATTTCGCACACGTCCCCGTCCTTCATGTAGAGCGGCGGGGATTTGCGCGCCCCCACGCCGCCGGGCGTGCCGGTGACAATCACATCGCCGGGCTCCAGCGGCGTGAAGCGCGAGATGAAGGCTATGAGGCGCGGGATCGAATGCACCATCATGTCGGTGGTGGCGCGCTGCATCTCCTGCCCGTTGAGGCGGGTGATGAGCGTGAGCTTCGTGTCCGCCGGCAACTCGTCGGTCGTCACGAGCCAGGGGCCGAACGCGCCGGTGGCGGGGAAGTTCTTGCCCGTGGTCCACTGGGTGGTGGCCCACTGCAGGTCGCGCACGGAGCCGTCGTTGTAGCAGGCGTAGCCGGCCACGTGCTCGAAGGCGTTTTCTTCCGCGATGCGGCGGCCGC
>JAIXSM010000057.1 GCA_027484655.1 Hyphomicrobiales bacterium
AGTCCCAGTGTGGCTGATCATCCTCTCAGACCAGCTACCGATCGTCGCCTTGGTGAGCCGTTACCTCACCAACTAGCTAATCGGACGCGGGCCAATCCTTCGGCGATAAATCTTTCCCCTCTCGGGCTTATCCGGTATTAGCTCAAGTTTCCCTGAGTTATCCCAAACCAAAGGGCATGTTCCCACGTGTTACTCACCCGTCTGCCACTCCCCATTGCTGAGGCGTTCGACTTGCATGTGTTAGGCCTGCCGCCAGCGTTCGTTCTGAGCCAGGATCAAACTCTCAAGTTGTATCGAGATCTTGATCTCTGACTAGTCACATCTTCTCTTGACGAGTCCCAAGCACATCACAGCATCTCACGACGCCGAAATGGTGTGCTTAGTAAAACGTGACAGTCAGCGTATCTCTCACGGCAGGTATCGCTACCCACCCGCAAGGACGCCGCCGTCCACGTCTCTCTTCCTTCCGATTCACATGTCAAACAGCACGCCCCAAAGGGCCAGTCACCTCGATCGGAACGACCCCGCGCCTCACGGCTGCATACTGGGGCAACAAAAACTCCGCGCTAAGACGTGATGCCCTAGCCGAAAGTCAGCATTCCGAAATTCGGAAGACCCGGACCGTACCCCCATCCACCGCCGATGTCCAGCAGAACTTTGCCTTCGATCAGACCAAACTGGAGCGGAGCGCCCGCGAGCGGCGCAGCAGCGCCGTCGATGAGCGGTTCTCTAAAGGCCCCCGCCGGCGGACGCAAGCCCCTTCACGGACATTTTCCTGTCTGTGGAAAACCGCCCTGCCCGCCACCTGCGCCTCCTCGCCCGCGACCGCCCTGTTAAAGCGCAGCGCCGCTGCGGGCCTTCTCGTCAAAGAACAGGGCCTGACTCGCCAGAGCAGACACCAGCGAAGGCTGGAACGGCTTGGTGATGAGGTAAGTCGGCTCGGCGCGCTCACCCGTCAACAACCGCTCCGGGAATGCGGTGATGAAAATCACCGGCGCACGGACGCTGCGCAGCAGTTCGTTGACTGCCTCAAGCCCCGAGCTTCCATCCGCCAGCTGGATGTCGGCGAGAATGAGCCCGATGTCCGAATTCCGCGCAAGATCCAGAGCCTCCCTGTGCGTGCGGGCGACACCGACCACCGTATGACCGAGCTGCTCCATGATGCCCTCAAGGTCCATGGCGATCAGCGGCTCGTCCTCGATAATGAGGACATTCGTCGCGATCTGTTCAGCGATTTCATGACCCGCGTCATCGATGAGACGGCGCACCTGCGGGACGTCGATGTCAAGAATCTGCGCGGCTTCGCTTTCATCGAAGCGCTCCATGGCGAGCAACAGGAAGGCGCAGCGGGAGCGAGGCGTCAGCGCTCCAATACGCCGATAAGGATCAGCTGAAGCGCCGGTCTCGGCTAGCGTATGATTGATGCTGACAGACCGCCAGATGGAATCGAAAACCTTGTACAGCGCAACGCGCGAAGGCAGAGCGCGATCAAAGATAGACGAGTCCGCCAGCAAAGCTTCGAGAACAGAAACCACGTAGGAGTCGCCGGATGTCTGCGAGCCGGTGAGCGCTCGCGCATAACGCCTCAGATAAGGAAGGTGCGGAGCGAGTTGTTGCGCGATCGACATTTTGCACCCATGGTTTTTTTGAAACGCGGGACTGGTTCTCATTTGCACCAGAGCGTATATATTTTACAAGTTCTATTTCAATCGAACGGCCGTGACTAGGTTGGAGCGAAAGCATAACGGGCAAGCTGCCACGCATTCGCTTTCATAAAGGGCATGATTGATGACGCAAAAACAATCGCGCGCAGATTCGGACAATCTCGAAGACGAGATTCAAATCGATGAACATATTCAACGCAGGATCGGGGCCAAGCTTCGAGCCTACTATGATGAGCTTCTGAACGAGCCAATACCAGAAAGGCTCATCGAGCTGCTCGTGAAGCTTGATGAAAAAGAGCGCAAGGAAGGCAAATCGTGAACGATCGCGCGGAGTTCACTGCTGGCCTCATGAAAGCGCTGCCGTCCCTGCGCGCTTTCGCGATCTCGCTGAGCGGACGCGCCGAGCGCGCCGACGATCTGGTGCAGGACACTCTGATGCGCGCATGGGCGCACGCTGACAGTTTCCAGCCTGGCACTAATCTCAATGCCTGGCTTTTCACCATACTGCGCAATCTGTTCCATTCCGAATACCGTAAGCGTCGCCGCGAAGTGCAGGATGAGGATGGTGTTTACGCAGCCCGGTTGTCGGTGCAGGCCTCGCAAGAGGCCCATCTGGACGTGCAGGATTTCCGGCTTGCGCTGGAGACGCTGCCACCCGATCAACGAGAGGCCCTGCTGCTCGTGGGCGCCTCAGGATTTTCCTACGAGGAAACCGCTGAGATTTGTCAGTGCGCGGTCGGCACCATCAAGAGTCGGGTCAATCGGGCGCGGACGAAGCTTGCCCAGATACTCGCTGTCGATGGCCCTGAGGAACTCGCGCAAGACGCGCGCAGCCGAAGCCTGACCACCCGGTAACGCGGCAAGTCCGGTTCGCGGGCTGCTTTGCACCGATCATCGCCGTTGAGGGCGTCGCGCACTCCAGGCGCCGCCGCTCCGGCGCGCGCACTTGCCCAGACCGTGAAATGCAGCCAAACAAGAGCCACGGAGGAAACAACTGTGGCGAACCAGACAAAAGTCCGGGCGGCGGTCGCCGTCGGTTCGGTGAAGACCGAAATCATGGAGTTCCCGTTTCCCGAGATCCCCACGGACGCAGGCCTGCTGCGCATATCCGTGACCGGGATCTGCGGCAGCGACTGGGGCATGTACAAGAACGACAAGCCAGGGCCGCGCATCCTCGGCCATGAGATGGTCGGCACAATCGAAAAGATCGGCGAGGCCGCGTCTTATCGGTGGGGCGTCAAGGAAGGCGATCTGGTCGCGCTGGAGGAATATCTTCCCTGCGGGCATTGCGAATACTGCCGCAGCGGCGAAATCCGCTCCTGCCTCGAGACCGACCAGCGGCTGCCGGGCAAAATCCGCTTCGGCTCGACGCCGATCACGGTGCAGCCCTCCCTCTGGGGCGGCTACAGCACGTTCGTGTACATGCATCCCCGCACCATCGTGCACAAGGTGCCCGCAGGCGTAGAGCCGCACATCGCAGCCATGGCGCTGCCGTTGGGGAACGGCTTCCAGTGGATGTACTATGATGGCGGCGCAGGCCCCGGGAAAACGGTTGTCATCCAGGGCCCCGGCCAGCAGGGTATCGGGGCCGTGGTCGCCGCCAAGATCGCCGGCGCCGATCTCATCATCGTCTCAGGGCTGGCCCACGACGAGAAGCGGTTCGAGTTGGCGAAGATGCTCGGCGCGACCCACACGGTGGCGGTGGATCAGGAAGATCTGGGCGCCGCGGTCTCCCGCATCACCGGCGGGCGAATGGCCGACATCGTGCTGGACTGCTCCGGGCTCGGGCCGAAGAACATCAACCCCTCTCTGTTGCTGATGCGCAAGCGCGGGGTGCTGCTCACCGTCTCTCGTGGCGAGCCGGCGGAAGCGCTGGATGTCAATCGCCTGATCAACAACCAGCTCACGATCCGCGGCTTGCGCGGACACAGCTATGAGGCGGTGGAGATGGCGCTCAACACCATGGCGCGCAAAATCCTGCCGCTGGAGCTTATGTCCACCCATCGTTTCGGCCTGGGGGACATCGACAAGGCGCTAAAGATCGTCGGCGGACAGATGGAGGAGCGCTCCATCCACGTCTCCATCGATCCCTGGATGTAAGGCGCCCCGTGGCCTACGAGGTTTGGCCCGACCCAGACGACGCGGACGTGCAGTGCACCTGCTGCGCGGGGGCGCCGGGCGTGCGCGGGGAGTTGCGCGCGGACGGGGCTCCCGTCGCCGCGTACCTCGCGGAGCCGGCGGGCATGCCAAAGCACCCTGCCCTGCGGCTGGGTCTCGTGGTGGGGCTGTTCACGGATCGAGCTACGGCGCAGGACCGGCGCTCCGTAGTCTTCATCTGCCGGCGGGCGGCCGGCGAGCTTCGCATCGCCCCGGGCGAACCATTCCTGCCGACATTCCCGGAACTCGTGCAGCTCGGCCGTCCGACGCAGGCCGCTACCCTTGCGGAGGATGATCTTGCAAGGCTGCAAGCCATGGCTGCAGCGGTGATTGCGCAGGAGCCGCGGCTGGCGGAAATGCGGGGGGAACCCCCGCAACGCCGCCACCGATTTGCGGCTGAAGGCTGAAGCGCGGGCGAGCGCCCAACTTTCGCTTGACCCGCAGGGGGCCGAACCTAATGTGCGCGCGAACGAAATGGCGCCAAAGGAGGAGATCGCCGTGGTTGAAAAGGTTCTAGCGGCCGTCCGCACCGCCCCGGGCAAGACCGAGGTTCTCGAGTATCCGATGCCGGACATCCCGGACGATGCGGCCCTTCTCAAGGTTGAGGTCGGCGGCATTTGCGGCACGGACGTGAAGCTCTACTTCAACCCGCCCACCAAGGCCAACGTGATCATGGGTCACGAGAACATTGGCTACATCGCCAAGTGCGGCAAGGAGTTCACCCGCCGCAAGGGTTTTAAGGAAGGCGATCTCGTCTTCGTTGAGCACTATGTGATGTGCGGCAAGTGCGAGTGGTGCCACAAGGGCGAGTACCGCCACTGCGAAAACACCGACTGGCGCACGAACCCGGACGGCATCCGCTACGGCTACACCTCCGCCGAGCGCGCGCCGCACCTGTGGGGCGGCTTCGCGCAGTACATGTATCTGCCGTGGAACGCGGTGGTGCATCACGTGCCCAAGGGCGTCTCGCCCGAGCTGGCGGGCCTTGTTACGCCCATGGCCAACGGCATCGAGTGGTCGCTGTTTGAAGGCAAGGTCGGCTACAACGACATTGTGCTGATCCAGGGCCCCGGCCAGCAGGGCTTGTCGCAGACCGTCATCTGTAAGCAGGCCGGCGCCAAGCAGATCATCGTCACGGGCACGGCGAAGGATCACGCGCGCCTTGAGGTCGCCAAGAAGCTCGGCGCCGACGTGGTGATCGATGTGAACGCGGTTGATCCGCTCACCGCGATCATGGAAGCCACGGGCGGGCGCGGCGTCGACGTGGTGCTCGACTGCACCGCCGGCGCGGGCACCATTCCCGTGATGCTTGGCATCGAGGCGCTGAAGCGCAAGGCCGGCCGCATCGTCGTGCAGGGCGAGATGCCCGACTTCCCGAACTTCCCCATCGGCAAGATGACGACAAAGTACATCACCATGTACTCCGCCCGCGGCCACTCGTACCTGGCCTGCGAACTCGCGCTGCAGCAGCTCGCCTCGCAGCGCTTCCCGCTGGACCTCGTGACCACGCACCGCTTCGGCCTGAACGACGTGGACCTCGCGATCAAGTCGGTCGGCGCCAAGGAAGGCGCAGTCAAGGACGTGATCCACGCCTCGCTGATGCCGTGGCTGTGATGGGGGCGTAAGCCCTCACCCGGGCGCCATCCGGCGCCCACCCTCTCCCGCAAGCGGGAGAGGGACGCTAACGATCAGCATTCAGCCTGTGTCAGTAAGCGCAAACCAACGTGCGCGACTCCCTCTCCCGCATGCGGGGGAGGGTGGCTGGCGGAGCCAGCCGGGAGGGGGCATATCACCATTTATCTGCGCGGGAGGCCCCGGATCGCCTTCGGCGTCCGGGGATGTGGCGCGCGATCCAGAGGCCCGGCGACGACAGACCATCGGGAGGACAGAAGGGCGCCAACCTCTCCGTCATTCCGGCGAAGGCCGGAATCCCCGGCAGGCCGCAGGGCCGAAGCGTTTGCCTATCGTGGATGCAAGGGGCGCTTGTTGCCTTCGCCGGCATGACGCTGCGGGCAGAGTGGCGCTTTCAGGACCGCGGGCGTCCTCGCCCGCATCATGGCGCCGACCGAGGCGCGCGAGGACGCGCGCGGTCCACCCCACCACTTTCCCGGGACGGGCGCAGCCCGAACCCGGATCCAGCCATGAAGCACGGCCCCTAGGCCGGATCGCCTTCGGCGTCCGGGGATGTGGCGCGCGATCCAGCCGCCCTACCCTTGCTCCGCCCAACCCAGCGCCGCGATCATGGCGCGGGCGATGGCGAGATCCTCATCCTGATGGGCGCCGCCTGCCCCCACGCCGCCAATCGTGTCTCCGTTGAGCACCACGGGCAGACCGCCGCGCACGTTGGTGAAATCGCCATCCATGCGGATCTGCATGGACACCACGCGATGCTCCTCAGCATAACCGGTGTCCATGCGCTGTGAGGCGGCGGTCTTCGCCTTCTTCGTCGTCGTGCGGCCTGCGAAGTGGCGCGCACCATCCATCACCAGATAGCCGATGGTCTCGCAGCTCTGGTTGCACACCGCGAGCGCGACCTTCACGCCAAGTTCGTCAGCCTTCGCGACGCCCGCGGCCAGCATCTTCATGGTCGCCTCGTGGGTGAGGCGATACGTGGACACGTACTCGGGCATGCTGTCCCCTGATAAAAAAAGGGCGGCGCCAGTCTGCGCCGCCCGGGTTTCGTCTCAGCCCACCAGGCCAAGCGTTTCCTTCACGAACAGATCCTCGATCCGCTCCGAGCCCGCGAGAATGCCCTGCCGCTTGGCGTGGCCGATGAGGTTCTCAACCACGGCGCGGTTGGGCTCGATGCCGTAGGGCATGGGATCGCCGCCGGTGATCTCCATGACGCGCTTGTGCATCTTGGCGTCGCCCTTCAGATCCACCTGGCCCGCCTTCAGCTTCTCGACGTACATCTGCTTGGCCTGCGCGAACGCGTTGAACACGTCCGTGGCCAGACCCGGGTTCGCCTCAATCAGCTCATCGCGGATCACGACCAGATGGTTGATCGGATAGTGCCCATTGCGCGCGAGCGCCGCGAAGCCCGTCTCTTCCGCGTTGGGGATCAGCGGCACGATGTCGGGATGATCGACCGACACGCCGATGGCGGCGACGAGTTCGCCGGAAATCAGCATGTCTTCCATTTTCTTGCCGGCCTCGATGGGCACGACGTTGGCGGGCGCCTTGTACTCGGCCACGTGCTCGTCGCCGGAGAGCACCCACGTCACCTTCGACAGATCGACGCCGTACTCATCCTGCAGGATGCCGCGCGCCCACACGCCTGTCGTCACAGTGTAGCCGCGGTTCACGCCGACGCGCTTGCCCTCAAGATCCTTCGGCGAGCGAATGCCCGCGTTCTTGTTGACCAGAATCGCGCCGTGATGGAACTGGCGCACGATGAACACCGGAATGGCGGTGAACTTCTTGCCGTAGGCCTTGGCGCACATGTAGGTGGTGATGGCGAGTTCGCAGATATCGAACTCGTAGCCGCGCACCATGCGCCGGAAGGCAGCGATCAGCGGATCAACCTCCACCCAATCGAACTCGAAGCCGTTCGGCTTCACGAGCCCGTCCTTGAGCGCATGATTGGCGACCTGCGTGCGGGTGACGGATTTGTAATGCGGCAAAGCCATGGCGCTGCGCTCCCTCGTTTGGATGTTTCGCGCTTTGTAGGCGAAACGGCGCGAGCGCGGAAGGGGGCGGCGCGAGGTGGTTTGCGCGCCGCCTCGCCGTCCTCCCGGCGAAGGCCGGGATCCACGGTAGGCCGCAGGGCCGAAGCGTTTGCCTGTCGTGGATGCCGACCTTCGTCGGCATGACGCGGTGGGGCGATGGGCGCCCTTGCAAGAGCCAATTGGGCGCCCCGGCCCCGCCATGGTAGAAGCCGCGCGACTCCAGAAGAGGCAGACCATGAACGACGCCAAGACAGACACCCCGCCAGACCACCTGTCCGTTGATCCCAGCAGCCCGTTCTACGACGAGGCCGCGCTGTCGCGGGAGATCGGCATCCGTTTCAAGGGCGTCGAGAAGACAAACGTCGAGGAATACTGCATCAGCGAGCGCTGGGTGCGCGTACCTGCGGGCAAGGCGATCGATCGTTACGGCCGCCCGCTTCTCATCAAGCTGACCGGCGACGTCGAGGCTTGGTACAAGCAGCCGCAGGCCTGACGCCTAGCAGCACGAGCACTGAAAGCCCTCGGGTGTGACGAGGGCGTCCCTCATCCATGAAGGCGGCAGGTCGTCTTCAGTCACCTCAACGGCAGGCTTGAAGATGCGATAGTGGCGCTTCAGCCCGTCGGCGCACTGAAACACGATCAGCGTGTTCACAGGCGGCGCGCCGGGAATTCGCGTGTCTTCCTGCGTCACCATGGCGAGTTCGTTGTCCCGCAACGAGAACCGTTCGCGCGTCCACTGTTTGATGCGCCGCAGCGCCCGGCGCTGGGCATCGTCCGTGCGCGCGACGCCGAGTTTGTATGTTCCAGCCTGCATGGCCTCACATTGGCGCGCGCCGGCGCGATTTTCAATTCGTGAGGTGTGCGGGGACGCGCGCGGGTCCAACGTCACACAAGCACGTGCTCTCACGCCTCCGTGAGGCCGGCGTCCGCCGCCGTCTCGCGGTAACAACCCGCTGGCGCCGCGGGATCGCCGGGCGCGGTCTCCCAGGCGAGATCGGGCAGCACAACGACCCGCGCCCCGCGCATGTCCTTGCGAACCACGACGAAGGCGCTCTGCTCAAGGGCCTGCAGGCGGCTGCGGCCCCGGCCCGGCGAATGGCTGGCGCACGCCCGCGCGAGGTCGAGATCGGACGGGCACGGCCAGCCCCCGTGAGCAGCGCGCGCAATCAGCAGGTACACGACCCGCTGCTCCTCCGGAATCTGCGCGGCGACGGCGTCAACCGCCGCCCAAGCCTCTGATTCAGCAACGTCCGGCTCCACCCCAGCCCGCGCGGGCGCTAGCCTCTGGCGGAACTCCGGCAGGTCGAGCCGCGCGCCGCCGACGCGCCGGATGCGGCAGTGCACCTGAAAATCCTGATAGAGCGCCGCCTCCGGCCGGAACGGCGCCCCGTCCTCCGCCATCAGATCCCAAAGGACACGGCGGTAGGCGGCCTCCCGCTCTGCGAGCACCCCCGTGTCCTCGGGTTCGGCGGGGGCCGCCTCCTCCGGCTGCTGGGTCAAGGCAGCGAGCACATCCTCAGTGGGTTGTCGGGATTCACGCGCAGGCCGGCGCGGCGCGGGCGCAGTGGGGGCCGAGGCGAGAATATCGTCTCGGTCGCCGTCATCCAGCGGCTGCGGCAGCGGGGTGAGCGAGGGGGCGGCGCCACGGGCGGCGGTTTCCACAGACCCGACCATGACCTGGATCGCGCGGCGCGACAGCGCTGGCCCAAGAGCCACGAAGCGGCCTCGCCCGAGATCGCGGAACACCTCGGCCTGACGGCGCTCAAGGCCTAGAAGATCGGCGGCGCGCTGCATGTCGATGTCGAGAAAGGTGCGGCCCATGAGGAAGTTGGTGGCTTCCGCCGCGACATTCTTGGCGAGCTTGGCAAGGCGCTGGGTCGCCACCACGCCGGCGAGCCCGCGCTTGCGGCCGCGACACATCAGATTGGTCATGGCGCCCAGCGACGCGCGGCGCGCGTCCTCGGACACATCCCCGCTGACAGCAGGCGCGAAGAGCTGCGCCTCATCCACCACCACAAGCATGGGATACCAATAGTCGCGATCGGCCTCGAACAGCGTGTTCAGAAACGCCGCCGCAGCGCGCAACTGCAACTCCACCTCGAGATTTTCGAGGTTCAGCACGCAGGAGACCCGGCGCTGGCGAACCCGCTCGGCGATGGCGACCAGATCAGCCTCGCTGCGGTCCGCATCGATGACCAGATGTCCGAACCGCTCGGACAGGCTGACGAAATCACCCTCCGGATCAATCACCGCCTGCTGTACGCAACCGGCGCTGCGCTCCAGCAGGCGACGAAGCAGGTGCGATTTGCCAGAGCCGGAATTGCCCTGCACAAGCAAACGGGTAGCCAGCAGCTCCTCAATGTCGATCAGCGCGGGGGCGCCGTTTTCGACACAGGTTCCAAGCTCGACTTCAACCGCCATGCCGCGCTTCGCTCCGCCCGCGAGAAGCGGCAGCACGTCCCACGTCCTGCATGCCAGCGCCAGTCCCCGGCGCCGGTCATCCACTGCAAAATCAAAGGGAAACCCAAGCTTTAGGGTCAGTTGCCGCGCAGCAGCATTGCGCCGACCGCGTAAATGGCGCCCAGCGCGATGAGCACAGGCGGCGCCCAAAGCAACAGATCGAGCTCCTTCCGGAGCTGGCTCATTTTCTGCTCACGCGGCGCCCGCCGGATGAAGCCTGCTTTCGCCAGCAACATCCGGACGATCACAGCCCCCATGGCGGTGGCGACGGCGGCAAGGAGGAACTTGAACATTGCACGTCTCCGCCCTGTCAGCGCCACGCCGCACGGCGGCCCACCCCTATACATAGAGCCGGGCGCCGCGCGGCGAAAGATCACTCCAGCGGAAGGATGGCTGTTTCGCCGTCATCAAGCTGCATGTCGAACACGCAGAGCATGGCCGCCGTTGCGGCGTATTTGCCCATGAGGGCGACGAGATCCACGAGCCCCTTCGCGCCGAACGCCTCGAGCGCCCGGCGATAGGTCGCCGGCGACACCTTGCGCGCGCCAAACGCCTCGCGCCCGAGCTGGATGATAACGGCGTCCTCCTCCGGCACGGCCTCCAGTGAGCGCTTGTGCTTGATGGCCTGAATCGTTTCTTCCGGCACGCCGCATTTGCGCGATTCGGGCTCATGGGCAGCCCACTCGAACCGGCTGTCGGCCTCCCGCGCGGTGATGAGGATCGCGACCTCACGCTGGCGCGGCGTGAACCCGCAGTCGAACCGCAGGTACTTGTTCAACGGCCTGTTGATCTGGGCGAGCTTTGGGGAGTGCAGCTGAATGCCGCCGGGCCCCTGCAACCCGCGGATCGATCCGCCATTGGGATCCACGTAGCTATCGAACACCACCTTTCCGGCGTCGTCGAAATCTTCGCGCTTGGGCGGAGCCAAACGGCAGCGGGAGACGGGGTGAATGTCTTCGGGCAGCATGTGAAACCCTTTCGTCCTCTCGGTTTCGGCAGGGGACGGCGCACGGGCCTGCACAAGAGCCTGCACAAGAGCCTGCGGAGGAAGGGCGCTCCTCAAGCAAAAGCCCCGCTGGGGCGGGGCTTTCCGAGCTCGTTGGCCCTTTTGCCTTTCGGCGTTTCCTCCCCGGACCTGGATGCGCGTGAGCGTCCTCTTTCCTGAGTGCAAGGAGGATGCGCCCGGATTTGACCTGCGTCAACCCGCCCCACCACAAGCTACTGAATTGGTTCATGGATGAACTAAATCCGGACTCACCGACGCTTGCCGATATCTGCCGACGCCAGCGCCGCGGGGCGCCTGTCCGCCCTCGACGCGCGGGCGTTGCGGCCCCTTTTTTCCGGAAGCGCCCGCAACTGGCCCCAGTTGCGCGGGCGCTTCGTGCGGCCTTCGAAATCAACTGGCGAAACCTCAAGTTGGGGCTGGACAAGCGTTCGCGCTGTTTCTATAAGCCGGCTCACCAGCGACGCCCCCGGGCGCCGCGGTCGCCCAGGTAGCTCAGTTGGTAGAGCATGCGACTGAAAATCGCAGTGTCGGTGGTTCGATTCCGCCCCTGGGCACCATCCCCTTAATCAGAACGCGAAGGCTTCCTGCCACCTCATAACGTGGCGGGGCTGCGCGTGCTTGGGCCAGCATCCAAGTCATTTCGGCGAGCGGCAGCTGACTCCGGGTCCATTTATTTTTTGGACACGCAGCGGCAACCAGTGCTAACCATCATGCATATTTAAATATTGATGCTATTTTTAATAGATATAATTTTAGTGAATTTATTCATCCATAAGTAACTTACATTCGTTTGGCGATGAAATACTTGGATGACCTGCGCTGCCTAATATGTTTCAATTTATGTGACATTTGGAGGCGGTAATGGACAGGCGCTGGATCAGGGACGAACTTGCATCCCGGGGGCTTCACATCAAGGATCTCGCAAGCGCGTGGGGCGTTCCGGAGGCCAGCATTGGCCCTATCCTCAATGGGCAGGACAGCGCGGACATCACCCTGAGCCGGGCGTGGGCGCTGGCCACCTTGCTTGGCACAACCACCGATGATCTTGTCTGGCGGCTCGGGCTTGCTGCCGGCCAGCCTCAAAGCGACCGCATCATGCGCGCAGGCGCCCCGGGCTCCATCAGCATCGCGAAAGTGGGCGACCGGACGCGCCTTACCGTCCATGCAGACCTTCCCCACGAGGTCGCGGGGGAGATCATTCGCATGATCACGCTGGTGGCCAGCAAGGCGCGACCCAGTAACGGCGCCCGGTGAACGGGAGCCCGCCGCGCCTGCCTTTACTGCGCGAACTGGATGTTCTGCTCGCGGATGAGTTTGCCCCACTTCTCGAGATCGCTGGCCACCACCTGCTCCGCTTCGCGCCCGCTGAGGGCCGCAGGCTCCATGCCGATCGCCAGCAGCCTCTTGCGCACGGCCTCGCTCCTGGCCGCCGCCGTCACGGCGCTTTCAAGGCGCTCCTGCACCGCGCGTTCAACGCCGCGCGGCGCGAAAGCGCCGATCCATGTGGCCGTGTCATAGTTGGCGAGGCCGGCCTCATGAATGGTCGGCACGTTCGGCAGCGATGTTGCGCGCTCCATGGACGTGACGCCGAGCGTGCGGACGGACGAGGACTGTAATGCAGCGCCGCCTGAGGCTATGTCGGCGAAGACAAACTGCACTGTGTTGGAGAGAAGATCGTTGATCGACAGCGCCGAGCCACGATAGTTCACGTTCACCACCTGCACGCCTGTCATCGCCTTGAACAACTCCAGCGCGAGAAGCGACGCCGGCCCGCCAGAGCCGTGGTTGAGCTTGCCGGGCGAGGCTTTTGCGTACGCGATAAACTCCTGCACGTTCTTCGCGGGCACGCTTTCGTGGACAAACAACGCCAGCGGCAGCCGCGCGATAATACCAACACCGGCAAAATCCTTGCGGGAGTCGTAGGTGATGTTCTTCACGAAGTGAGGATTGACGGCCATAACGCCATCGTGCGCGACCAGCAGCGTGTAACCATCCGGTTTCGCCTGCGCCACAGCGGTTGCGCCAATCACCATCGATGCGCCGACGCGGTTCTCCACGACAACGGGGCGTCCGCCCCAGTGCTCGGTGAGCCCCTGCGCAAGGATGCGCCCTGCGGCGTCGATGGCGCCTCCTGCCGCCGCCGGCACGATGATGCGCACCGGACGATCAGGAAAGTCCTGCGCCTGAGCCGCAGCGGCTCCCAACAGCGTTGAACATGCAAACGACGCAGCAGCCAGCACACGGGCGTGCAGCTTCATGGTGTCCTCCCCTTTTTCGCGCTCCAGGCGCAATTTGGCGTCAACGGTAGCCCGCCCTGCCAGCTCGCGCAACGCCGCCGCGCGCTTGCGCCAAGGCGTTGCGGCGGGCATGTTGAGCCTAGCGAAACAATAGAGGCCGCCACGCGCGGCTACAGAGGGAGGCAACATGAGCCAGCGCGAGCCGGCGGGCAGCACGTCGTTCTGGGAGCCCAAACCTACCTACTCCGCAGCAGATGTGATCGAGATGGATCGGCAGACGCGCGGCATGCCCGACATCGAGATTGCGGAGCGTGAGGACGTATTCCGGATACGCACGCTCGGCCTTGACTGGGACATCGGCGTCTATGTCACCGAGCCAGCGGACCAGAGCCTCGCCGCGCGGGGGCCCGACGGCAAGAAGATCGGCTTTCTCCTGCTCCATGGCGGCGATGGAGACTTCAAGTCCTGCTCCACCCTCGCGCGCCTGATCGCCGGCAAGTTTGGCTCGCGCGCGGTGTCCATGACATTCCCCGGACGCCTTTACCTGAACGATCCCGCGCGCGACTGGCCGAGCGACACCATCCGGGCGGATGGTTCTGTACGCACGCCCATATGGCTTGCGGGCGAGACCATCGAGCGCGACGAATACGACGTCATCATCGATGAAACGCACATGAATCGCCTGCGCTACGGACGGCGCACGCTCGCCCGCGCCAAACCGGGCACGACCTTCTGGCATCGCATGGCGGCGTGGCCAGCGGCTTTTGAAGACGGCATGATCGAAGCTTGCCGCAGGCACTTCCCGGAAGACGAGTTCTCGATCTTCACGCACGGGCACTCAACGGGCGGCGCCTTCTCCGCCTACATCGTGCAACGGGTGCCCAACATCGCCGGGCAGACGGAAATCGAGACCGCGCCTCTTGGTTACATCAATGAGGTGAAGCACGACTGGTCTGGCGCGCTGGGCAAGATCGGCGATTATGACCGCGTGAAGAAAGAGGCTGCGCGCCGGACAGATCCGTTCAACGAACTCTACATCCGCACATGGCGCGACCTCGCGCGCTACTTCGGCCCGGAGGCGCTGGGCAAGGAAGGGCCAACCGCGCTCATGCGCCTGCCCTGGCTGATGGAAGAAGTGCTCGACGCCTGGGGCAAGGACCGCGCGCGCCCGAGCTTCAAGGCCGAGTACACCATCACGCACAACATCGTCGCCTCGCTGGACGCCGCGGCGCGCGCCGTAGCCGAGCGCATGGGAATGGATGACGCGCAGACGCATGCGCTGGCGCAGCGCTTCCGCGGCTACTGCCATTACGACACGCGCCCCGGCGCAAAGCCGGTGACGCCCATTCTTTACGTGAACTCCGGCTACAGCCGCGACAACTCGCCGGAAGCCTTCAGCGAGATCATCCTGCCGATGCTGGCGCAACTGAACCCGGCGCCACGGGTGCGCGTGACTCAACTACAGGCGGGCACGCATATCTACTATCGCCCCGAGCCGGACCTGCCGCTTGGCCTTGCGCCGACCGCTGCAAAACTATGGCACGACGCCATCCACGGCGGATTTTTCCATACGGGGCTTTGACGCTCGGCAATTATAACAATCACACAGGAGGAAAGCCCATGAAGAAAGGCCTTCTCGCGCTCGCAACAGTCGCGATATGCGCAACTGCGAGCGGCGCATCGGCGGATGCGGTCTCCGATTTCTACAAACGCACGAACATCACGGTGCTGGTGGGATCAGGCGTGGGCGGAGGGTATGACGCCTATGCGCGCTTGCTCGCCCGCCACATGGGCCGCTTCGTGCCGGGCTCGCCAACAATGGTGGTTCAAAACATGCCCGGCGCGGGAGGGCTTAAAAGCGCGAACCACCTCTACATGATCGCGCCGAAGGATGGGTCCACCATCGCCATCCTGCACAATACGCTCACCCTCAACCAGATCGCGAAGTCAGCGAGCGTTTCCTACGACATGCGCCAGTTCAACTGGATTGGCAGCATGAGCATCACGTCCACCATCTGCGCTTTCACGCCGCGCTCGGGCGTCGCCGGCTTGAACGACGTGGTTCAGAAAGAGGTTGTGATCGGAGCCTCCGCGGGATCGACGTCGATGATCCCCGCGATCCTGAATTCGCTGGTGGGCACAAAGTTCAAGCAGGTGAAGGGCTACGAATCCACAAGCAACATCCTCGTCGCCATGGAGCGCGGAGAGGTGAACGGCGTGTGCGGCTGGGGGTGGGACAGCGCGAAGGTGCAGGCGCTGTCAGCGTTGGAGCGCAAGGCTTTCGCGATCGGCCTCGATATCGCCAACGAACCGCACCCGGACCTCAAGAAGCTCGGCGTGCCGTTCGTGATGGATCTCATGAAGGCGGGGCCTGAAAAGGACGCGCTCGATCTGATCCTGTCGACCCAATACTATAATCGTCCGTTCGCTGCGCCGCCCGGCGCGCCAGCAGATCGCGTTACCGCGCTACGCAAGGCCTTCGCCGACGCGCTGAAGGACGAGGCGCTGCTCGCGGAAGCGGCGAAGGCGCGCATGGATATTGATTATCTCTCTGCGGAACAGGTGAAGGCCGCCCTCGACAAGGGCCTCGCCACCACGCCCGCCGTGCAGGAGCGCGCCATTGATGAACTAAAAAAGACCGGCTGGGGCGGGCTCTGAACCCGGCCCGGCATCCGCACGTGACGGCGGCTGAACCGGAGGCATAGAGCATTTTCCGTCCAGGCGGATGCCGGTTGGACGTAGGAAAATGCGGGAAAAACAAGAAGCCAGAGCGGACGACTTGATTCAATCAGGTCGATTTCCGGTCTGGCGCCTGCCGGGACCGCGAGCGTCCTCGCTCGCAAGGCTGCGCCTGAAAGCGCGCGTCCCCGCGCGCGCTCCAGCCCTACTCCCGATCCCGCGGCTCGTGCGGAAATTCGTCCTCGTCGTCGGGATCGGGCGCAGCCGGGACGGCGTAGGTTCCCGACAGCCAGCGGCCCAGGTCCACATCAGCGCAGCGGCGCGAGCAGAACGGGCGATAGGCGCGCAAGCCCGGGCGGGCGCAGATCGGGCACGGCTTGCCCGTCTGTTCGGCCGCTTCGGCGGATTTCTCGTTGTCATTGTCGTTGGCTGGGGTGACCACGCCTGCGCTCCTCAGTCGCTGTTGAGCCACATGAGGTGGACCGGATACCCCTCGCCGGCGAGAAGTTGCGCGGTCTCATTCAGCGGCAATCCGACCACGCCGGTGTAGGAGCCGACGAGCTTGGTTACGAAAGCCCCGGCGAGACCCTGGATTGCGTATCCGCCCGCCTTGCCGCGCCACTCGCCTGAGGCGAGATAGGCCTCGATCTCGGCGGACGACAGTCGCTTGAAGCGCACCCGCGTGTCAGCCAACCGCCGCCGCTCCGCCCCCTTGGGCGTGACCAGCGTAACGGCGGTGAAAACACGATGGTTGCGTCCCGAGAGGAGCCGCAGGCAGGCGCCCGCATCCTCCGCCATCTCGCATTTGGGCAAAATGCGGCGGCCCACGGAGACCACGGTGTCCGCGGCGATCACGTAGGCGCCCCTGAGATCTTCCTGCAATGCCGCGGCGCGGGCTCCGGCGCGCGCCTTCTCGTCCGCCAGACGCACCGCAAGGCCGCGAGGCGTCTCGTTGCGTTGCGGCGTTTCATCGAGGTCCGCCGGCAAGAGGCTGTCGGGTTCGACGCCGATCTGCTGGAGCAGCGCCAGCCGACGCGGCGAGGC
Organism: Hyphomicrobiales bacterium; assembly: GCA_027484655.1. Taxonomy (GTDB): domain Bacteria; phylum Pseudomonadota; class Alphaproteobacteria; order Rhizobiales; family Beijerinckiaceae; genus Terripilifer. The sequence goes on from JAIXSM010000057.1 coordinate 16,916, forward strand.
CGACGCCAGCGCAAGCTTGGGGCGCCACGACGCTGGCGCGGGGTCGGATTTGCGCAAGAAGCCGATCACGCGACGTCCCTTTCAAAGCGCCGGCCGAGCCGACGCGAACGGTCACCCGAAACGGATTGATTGAAGCGGCGATTCACTTGAATCGGTAAGTAATCCGGCCCTTCGTCAGGTCGTAAGGGGTCATCTCCACCAGCACACGGTCTCCGGTAAGCACGCGGATGCGGTTCTTGCGCATCTTACCGGCGGTATGGGCGATGATCTCGTGATCGTTCTCGAGCTTTACGCGGAAAGTCGCGTTCGGCAGAAGTTCCGTGACCATGCCCGGAAACTCGAGAAGTTCTTCTTTAGCCATGTAATCCCTTGCTATTGGCGCGCCGTGCGGCCCGTGCCGAACGCGCGGACCGTAATCGAAGAGGCGAGCTTTGTGAACAGGCGAACGCCCGAGTCGCCCTGTATATGGACCCGTCCCTCTATGGACGCCAGCGGAAACGACGCCATGCGGGGCCCGTAAGCGGTCAGGGCGCAGCCTCCGGCGGCTGCGCCTTCTCGCCCGCAGTCTGCGCCGCTGCCGCATCCGCACGCTCGAACGCCTGGTACCGACGCCACGCGACCGGAATAAGCGACAGGTACAAGAGCGTCAGAACCACAAGAACTTCAGCGGGATAGCTCGCCAGCAGGAGAAGCCCCGCCATGGCGCCGAGCATGACAGGCAGGAAGTATTCGCGTGGAATACGGCCCATTTCCTTGCCGGAGAAGTGTGGAATTCCGCTGACCAGCAGGAACGCCACCAGCAGCACGTAGGTGATAAAGACCGGCACGAGGGTGCGGTCGATCGGCATCTGGAATACGGACAAATGCAGATAGATCGGCAGCAGCACGACGATGGCGCCAGCCGGAGACGGCATTCCGGTGAAGAACTTGCCCGCCCACTTCGGCTTGTTCGGATCGTCGATCATCACGTTGAAGCGCGCCAGACGCAGGGCGCACGCAATCACATAGACCATGCAGGCGAACCAGCCCGCGTTCTTGATCTCGTGCAGGCTCCACAGATACAGCAGCATCGCCGGCGCTACGCCGAAGTCGATGAAATCGGCCAGGGAATCAAGCTCCGCGCCAAACCGCGACTGGCCGTTGAGGGCGCGGGCGAGGCGCCCGTCCAGCCCGTCAAGAACAGCGGCCGCAGCAATCGCAACCACAGCCAGTTCAAACCTGCCCTCGATGGCGAACCGGATCGACGTAAGCCCCAGCGCGAGGCCGAGCAAAGTCACGAGGTTCGGCAGCAGATAGCGCAACGGGATGCGCACGAAGCGCCGGCGCTTCGGAGCGGGACCACCGACGTCGGGCATGTTCGTCTGGCTCATGATCCCACCATCCCCGTCACCGCGTGCGGAACTGACGCGGGCGCTCGGATCCGCCAAACGCGGCGATCACGGTCTCGCCCGCCACCGCCTTCGAGCCGAGCGCCACAAGCGGCGAGCAGCCCGGCGGCATGTACACATCCACGCGCGAGCCAAAGCGGATGAGGCCGATGCGCTCTCCAGTCGCGACCGTATCGCCCTCCTTGGAGAACGAGACGATGCGGCGGGCGATAAGCCCGGCGATCTGCACCACGCCGAACACGCCCCGGGGCGACTCGATCACAAAGCCGTTGCGCTCATTGTCCTCGCTGGCTTTGTCGAGGTCCGCGTTGACGAAAAGGCCCGGCTTGTAGGCCACGCGCATGACGCGCCCATCGACAGGCGTGCGGTTCACGTGGCAGTCGAACACGGACATGAAGATCGAGACGCGGGTCATGGCGCCTTCGCCAAGGCCAAGCTCCGGCGGCGGCGGATAAACACCCACTGAGCAAACCACCCCGTCCGCGGGCGAGATCACAAGGCTCTCGTCAACGGGCGTCACCCGCACAGGATCGCGGAAAAAGTACGCGCACCACAGGGTGAGAACGAGGCCGACCCATCCCAGCGGCGACCAGATCCAGCTCAGGATCAACGCCCCAACGGCGAAAGCGGCGATGAAGACGTAGCCCTCCGGATGGATGGGCGTAATCTGGCGGCGGATGCTGTCTACGACGTTCATGAACTTTCCCGTGAGTCCCCAGCTGGGGGAATAGTCTTTTGCCACTTCGCTACGCCGAAGTCACGGGGCGGAGATGCTCGTTTCAATCACGCGGCCCCTTTCGCCGGGAAATTGATCTGAATGGGAAGCCCGAAACCAAAAATGGCGGCGACGAGGACGATTAGTAGCAAAGCGCCGGCAAACGCGCCGGACGCCGCTATAGACGGCCAGAACGAGCGCCAAAAGCCGCCCCGCAAGGCTTCCTTGAGGATCTGGGGAGTGGCGCTCTGAATGGCCGTTTCCGCGTACTCCGCCAGGACTTGGCTCGCCATGGCGCTGTATCCGGCAAGTACTTGTTCTGTCTGCGCCTGTGCGTGAGCGCGGCATTCTGCATCCGTTGGCCGCCGACCGTTAGCTGCGCGGAAGCTCAGCACCCACTCCAGCTTGGCCTGCTTGTAAAGCGAATATGCAACAGCGGCGACGAGCGGCTCGTTCTTGCTGGAAAGAATTTCAAAAACTGGATTGTAGTAATCATCCAGCGCAGGGCCGTCAGGCTGCGCGTTCGCGTCCCCGTTTGTCACGCTGCGCCCTCAGTTCCTCAATCGCTTTTTCAAATCGGCCATCCGCAGCCTTCAAAGCCTGCTCAAACGTGGCCTTATCAAGAATACGCGAGCGCTTTCCGCCGGGCAGGAGGACAGAACTGTCGCCAACCGACTTCACCCGTGCGCCCATCGGCATCCGCGCGCTCCCACTCTTGCGGCCAGCCCCCAACGAACCAACCGATGCATGAAAATTTTATTGCATCTAAGTGGACAATGTAAAACAGTCACGTGAAAGGTCAAGATCAAGCCACGCATTCGCCCGGCCTGACCTTGGTCTCAACATAAACTTTCTTGCGCCCAGTGCCGCGCGCTTATTCCCCCACATGCGTGCGAACCGTCCGACCCTCGGCGGCTTCCGCCCGGCGCAGGGTTTCCTCGGCGGCGTCCACCTCACGCTGGCGGTTCCACATGGCGGCATAGACACCGTCGCGGGCCAGAAGATCATCATGGCGCCCGCGCTCGACGATCTCGCCCTGATCGAGAACGAGGATTTCGTTCGCATTGACGATGGTCGACAGGCGGTGGGCGATGACCAGCGTGGTGCGGTCTTTCGCGATGCGGTCGAGCGCCGACTGGATCTCGCGCTCGGTGAACGAGTCGAGCGCGGACGTCGCCTCGTCCAGCAGCAGGATCGGCGGGCCCTTGAGGATGGTGCGCGCAATGGCCACGCGCTGCTTCTCGCCGCCGGAGAGCTTAAGCCCGCGCTCGCCCACCTGCGCCTGATAGCCGTTTGGCGCCGAGCGGATGAAGTCGTCGATCTGGGCAAGTTTGGCGGCTTCGACGATCTCCTCTTCCGTCGCGTTCCAGCGGCCGTAGCGGATGTTGTAGGCGATGGTGTCGTTGAACAGCACCGTATCCTGCGGCACCATGCCGATGGCGTCGCGCAGGCTTTCCTGCGTCACGTCCGAGATCTTCTGGCCATCAATCGTGATGGAGCCGGACTGCGGCTCGTAGAAGCGGAACATAAGCCGCGAGATGGTGGACTTGCCGGCGCCGGACGGTCCGACAATGGCGACGGTGTGACCCGCGGGCACCTCGAAGCTCACACCCTTGAGGATCGGCCGCGCGGGATCGTAGGCGAAGTGCACGTTCTCGAAGCGGATCGCGGCATTTTCGACGCGCAGCGGCTCGGCGCCCGGCTTGTCCTTGATCTCGGGATCGCGGCCCATCACGTCAAACATTGCCTCAATGTCGACGATGGCCTGTTTGATCTCGCGGTACACCATGCCCATGAAATTGAGCGGCTGATAGAGCTGGATCATGAGGCCGTTGAGCAGCACCAGATCGCCGATGGTGTTCTTGCCGTCACGGATGTCGAGCGCGCACAAGATCATCACCACCATGAGCGCCATGGAGAAGATGAACCCCTGCCCCGAATTGAGGATGGCGAGGGACACGTAGCTCGAGACGGAGTTTCGCTCGTAGCGCTCCATGGAGCGGTCGTAACGCTCGGCCTCGCGCTTCTCGGCGCCGAAATACTTCACTGTTTCGTAGTTGAGCAGCGAGTCGATGGCCTTCACGTTGGCGTCGGTGTCGCTCTCGTTCATGTTGCGGCGGATCGAGATGCGCCAGTCCGTGGCCACGCGCGTGAACCACAGATAAAGCCAGATCATCACGACGACGGTGAGCGCATAGCGCCAGTCGAACGCCCACAGGAAAATGCCGAGAATAAGCGCAAACTCCACCACGGTCGGAATGCCCGTGAGGATGCTCATGCGCACGATCTGCTGGATCGCCTCGCGGCCGCGCTCAAGAACCCGCGTCAGGCCGCCGGTCTTGCGCTCCAGATGGAAGCGCAGCGAGAGCTGGTGCAGGTGGACGAACACCTCGTTGGCGATGCGCCGCACGGCGTACATCGCAACTGACGCAAAGAGCGCGTCGCGGGCCTGCGTGAAGAACTGCATGAAGCTGCGCAGCACGCCGTACATCACGATGATGATGACGGGCGTCGCCAGCAGCGCGGGCAGCGGGATCTGCGCGTTCTGCGGATCCGTGATGGCGTCGGTAGCCCACTTGAAGCTGTAGGGAATGAGGACCGTGATGATCTTCGCGATCAGCAGCAGCGCGAGCGCGGCCATAACCCGAATCTTCAGGTCTGTGCGCTGGTCGGGCCACACGTAGGGCCACAGATTCCATACGGTTCCGACGAGAGTCGCTTCCTTGCGGGGCGGCGGGGCGGCGGCCTCGTTCTTTTGCGAGGCCATGTGTGCCTTGGTCATGGGCTAACTGGTTCCAGCCACGGAGCGCGCGGCAGCTTTCGAAGACAAACGGGGTTTACCGCCCGCGGACGGGAGGTTGCGAACAGCATCAGCGGCGAAGCTGCGGAGGCTGGTCCTGCTTGGGCACAACGAGCACCTGTCCGGGATATATCAGATCCGGGTCGCGAATCTGAGCAGAGTTCGCATCGTATATCTCCGTGTAGCGGGTTCCCTCACCGTAAATGGTGCGGCTGATTCGCCAAAGGCTGTCGCCACGGGTAACGCGCGCCGTGCGCAATTCGCTCACGACCGCATTCTGGGTCGGCGTGTTGGCCCCGGATGTGATCGGAGGGACTGTCCCCGATGCGGCGACCGACGTGGGCGCGGGCGCGTCAGCGGCGATCGACGCTGGATAGTCAAACGGCGTTTCCACGCGGCTGACCGGCCTGCCGTCCACACCGACCGCATCCGCGCGGACGCGGTAGGCGCCGGGCGACATGCCGCGCTCGACCTTGACGGACCATGCGCCATCGTAACCTGCGGTGACGGCGGCGACGTAAGAATCATTCAGGTACAGGCGGATATCGGACCCGCCCGGCGCGAAGCCGGACACAAAGAACGCGCCGCCTTGATGGGCTTCAACCGAGCCGATCCGCAGGGAGGCTGGCGTCGCACGGGCGGACTCGACAGCGCCTGGCGCCGCCAGAACCACCGTGGGCTTGCCAGGCGCGGCCAGCGCAGCGACAGGCGCCCGCTCGGCCCGGGGCGCCACATCCACGGCGACAGCTTGTTCGGACTCCACGTCGCCAGCCCGCAAGGTGAGCGTGTGGGCGCCCTCCGGAAGGCGCGGCGGCAGCAACACAAATTGCCCGTCAGCGTCCGCGACGACAAAGGCGACCGGCCGGCCCGAGACGACCAGCGCGACACGCACCCCCGGCGCTGCGCGTCCGGCGACCACCGCCTCGCCCGACGGCTCAATGCGGACCACGTCAAATGTGGGCTTGACCGGCGACAGCGCAGGAGTGGCCGCAGGCGCAGGCGCTGCTGGAGCGGCCGCAGGCGGAGCGGTAAGGGCGGGAGCCGCAGGAGCGGCCGCAACCGCAGCAGGCGGCGCGGCAGGAAGGGTGGCAGGCGGCGCGGCAGGTGGGGCGGCAGGCGGCGCGGCAGGTGGGGCGGCAGGCGGCGCGGCAGCCAGCCGCGAGGCGTCGAGCTTCTTTTCAGGCGCAGACGGGACGACGGGCGCCGGGGCCGGCGCGCTCGCGACGGCCGGCCTCACCGGCGGCCGCTCGCTTTCGATCAAACGCCAGGCGGCGCTCGCGATGGCGCCGATAGCGACCACCCCGGCGACGCCGGCGATGAGCACGGGTTTCGTCAACTGGATCATGGCGGCCCTGTGTTCCCCTGCGTTCGTCAAACTTTTATCGATTCATGTGGCTAAATGCGAATCCAGCGGAACCGGAGGCGGAGCAAGCGGCTTGACGCCTCCCAGAAACGGAAGAGAAGGGCCCCATGGCTGACCTTAGAAGCATCTGCGTTTACTGCGGTTCTTCCCCCGGCGCCGACCCCGCTTTCCAGGAGGCGGCCGAGACTCTCGGGCGAATCATGGCCCACGAGGGCATTGGGCTCGTGTACGGGGGCGGCAGCAACGGGCTGATGGGGGCCGTGGCGCGCTCAGTGCGCGCAGAAGGCGGCCACGTCACTGGAATCATTCCTGATTTCCTGCAGCGCAAGGAACGCCGGTATGACGAGGCGCAGGAAGTCGTGGTCGTGCCCGACATGCACACGCGCAAGCGCCTGATGTTCGAGAAGGCGGACGCCATCGTGGCGCTTCCCGGCGGCGTCGGCACGCTGGAGGAGTTGGTCGAGCAGCTCACATGGGTGCAGCTGGAGCAGCACACCAAGCCGGTGGTCATCCTCGACGTAAAGGGTTTTTGGCGCCCGCTGCTCGATCTGTTCGCGCACATGCGCAACAACGGCTTCATCCGCGCCGATCTTGAGGTGCGCTACCTCGTCGCTGAACGGGTCGCTGACGTCATTCCGATGATCCGTGCGGCGCGGGAGCGCACGGAGGCCCTGGGCAAGGCGCAAATCGAGGTGGATCCACGCATGTGACGGGCGCTCAGGCGCCCGCCTTGTAGAGTTTGTAATTGATCGAATCCACGAGCGCCTGGAACGACGCGTCGACCACGTTTGCAGAGACGCCAACCGTCGACCACCGGGCGCCCGTGGAATCGCCGAACTCGATGAGCACGCGCGTCACCGCATCCGTTCCGCCCTGGAATACGCGCACGCGGTAATCCAGCAATTGCAGGTCGTCGATGAAGCTCTGGTACCGGCCAAGATCCTTGCGCAGCGCGAGATCCAGCGCATTGACGGGACCGTTGCCCTCCGCCGCCGAGATGAGCAACTCATCGCCGACGCGCACCTTCACGATGGCTTCCGACACCGACACGAGCTTGCCGATCGCGTTGTGACGGCGCTCCACGTTGACGCTGAAGCGCTCAACCTCGAAGTACTCGCGCGCCTCACCGAGCATCCGGCGCGCCAGCAGTTCAAACGAAGCGTCCGCGCCTTCGTAGGCGTAGCCCAGCGCCTCACGCTCCTTCACTTCCTCCAGCACGCGCCCGATGCGCGGATCATCCTTGGAGAAGGCGACGCCGAGGCGTTCAAGTTCGGCGACAATGTTCGACTTGCCCGCCTGATCGGACACGAGCACCTTGCGCTGGTTGCCGACTGCTTCCGGCGGCACGTGCTCATAGGTGCGCGGATCCTTCAGCACGGCGGAGGCGTGAATGCCCGCCTTCGTGGCGAAAGCGCTGTCGCCCACATACGGCGCGTGGCGGTTCGGCCTGCGGTTCAGCAACTCGTCCAGCATCGCGCTGATCTTCTTCAGCCGCTGGAGCTGATCGAGCGACACGCCGATTTCGAAGCGCTGCGCGTACTCGTCTTTCAGGAGAAGCGTCGGGATGATGGAGCACAGATTAGCGTTGCCGCAGCGCTCTCCAAGCCCGTTGAGCGTGCCCTGAATGTGGCGCGCGCCAGCGCGGATGGCCGCGAACGTGTTGGCGACGGCGTTTTCCGTGTCGTTGTGGGTGTGGATGCCCAGATGCGAGCCCGGCACGATCTTCGCCACCTCGGCGACGATGGCCTCGATCTCGTGCGGCAGCGTGCCGCCATTGGTGTCGCACAGCACGATCCAGCGGGCGCCAGATTCATGGGCCGTGCGCGCGCATTGCAGCGCGTACTCGCGGTTTGCCTTGTAGCCGTCGAAAAAGTGCTCGCAATCGAGGATCGCCTCGCGCCCATGCTGACGCGCGTACTTGATCGAGTCCGCGATGCCGTCGAGGTTTTCATCCAGCGTCACGCCCAGCGCCACGCGCACGTGATAGTCCCAGGCCTTGGCGACGTAGGTCACCACATCCGCGTCCGCCTCGATCAGCGCGGCGACGCCGGGATCGTTGGAGGCGGAGCGCCCGGCGCGCTTGGTCATGCCGAAGGCGGCGAACTTCGCGCGCTTCACCGGCTTGCGGCGGAAAAACTCTGTGTCGGTGGGGTTCGCGCCGGGGTAGCCCCCTTCGACATAGTCGATGCCGAGGTCATCGAGCAGTGCGGCGACCCGGCGCTTGTCCTCGATGGAGAAGTCTACGCCGGTGGTCTGGGCGCCATCGCGCAGGGTCGTGTCGAAGACGTAGAGGCGTTCGCGGCTCATGTCAGACCAATCCATAGGTGCGAAGGGTGGAGACGGCAGCGCGGATCATGCGCGCCTCGCCGGCGCGGAATCATTGGCGGCGAGCGGCTTCGTCATCGTCGTGTTGGCGAGCCAGACGCCCTCGATCTCGAGGCTGTTGCGCTGCTGGGCGCGGTAGCCGCGCGCGGCGAAAAAGCCCTCCGCCGTGTCGCTGGCGTCCACGTTCATGTGTTTGGCGCCGCGCGCTGTGGCGAGGCGCTCCAGCGCGTCGATGAGGGTGGTGGCGACGCCCTGCCCCACCGCATCGGGATGCACGTAGAGCATGTCGAGATGATCGGCGCCGCGCAGGCTCGCGAAGCCCGCCGCCTCGCCCTCAATGGTCGCAACGATGGTGAGTTGCGCGCCAAGCCGCGAGGCGAACTTCGCCTCGTCCTCCGCGTGCGATGTCCACGCGGCGACCTGATCCACATCGTAATCGTCGCTCGCCAGTTGCTCTACGGAGGCGATGAAAATCGCCGCCAGCGTCGCTGCGTCGGCGGGCAGATAAGGGCGCAGGCCGATGGTCATGACGCACGCTCGCAAAGTTTGTTGGACCCCACAAAGGCTAGGCCCCGGATCGCCTGCGGCGTCCGGGGATGTGACGCATGGGAGCGAAGACTATTCTCGGGCTCCGGCACAGGCCGCGCCCACCGCGCTGATGCGAGAACGCGCCACTTTCCCGGGGCCGGCGCAGCCGGAACCCGGGAGCCAGCAGCAGACGCCCAAAGGTTCAGCCGTCCGCCTGCCGTGGATGCCGGCCTTCGCCGGCATGACGGGGCGATCATCGCGGTGCGCTCCCGTTTGCCGGACGAAACGCGGCCGTCATCCCGGCGAAGGCCGGGATCCACGAGAGGCCAAATGCGAGGCGTTCGCCGCAGCACTGTCAAACCGCTGGCGCGAGCGGCCTGCCTTGGATGCAAGCCTTCGCCAGCATGACGCAGGAAAAGGCTCACCGCTTCACCTCCCACGTGGTGGTCAGCTCGCCCGTGGCCGGATCCTTCGCATCCTTCAACTGAATGCCCATGGCGACGAGTTCATCGCGAATGCGATCCGACTCCGCCCAGTTCTTCGCCGCGCGCGCGGCGAGGCGATCCTTGATGAGGCGATGCACCATAAGTTCGTCGATGCCAGCCGACGCTGGACGCCACCCGTTCCAGGCAGCAAGATCCTGCTGGAAAAGCCCGAGCATCCGTCCGCATGCGGCGAGCCGGGCGCCCGCATACGCAACGCCTTCATTCGCCTCCGAATAGAGGCGGCGCAGGTGGGTGATCGCTTCCGCGGTGTTGAGATCATCGCACAGGGCGGCCTCGAACTCCGGCGACAGCATGTCCTCGGTGGAGGCGTACTGCGATGCGATCAGATACCAGCGATCCAGCTCCCGCTTGCTTTCGCGCAGCGAGGCGGCTGTCCAGTCGATGGGCTGGCGATAGTGCGTCTTGAGCATGGCGAGGCGCGCAACCTCGCCCTGCCAGTCGGCGAGCACCTCGCGGATGGTGCGGAAGTTGCCGAGGCTCTTCGACATTTTCTCGCCTTCCACCTGCAGGAAGCCGTTGTGCATCCACACGTTGGCCATCACGTCGTGGCCGAAGGCGCAGCGCGATTGCGCGATCTCGTTCTCGTGGTGGGGAAACACGAGATCGATGCCGCCGCCGTGAATGTCGAACGTCTCGCCCAGATGTTTCCAGCTCATCGCCGAGCACTCGATGTGCCATCCCGGACGACCCCTGCCCCACGGCGACTCCCAGCCCGGCTCGCTGTCTTTCGACGGCTTCCAAAGCACGAAATCCATATCGCCCTGCTTGTAGGGCGCCACGTCCACGCGGGCGCCGGCGATCATCTCGTCAAGCGGGCGCCGGGACAGACGCCCGTAATCGCTCATGGATGGCACGGAAAACAGGACGTGCCCGGCCGAGGCGTACGCGTGGCCGCCGGCGATCAGCCGCTCGATGATGGCGATCATCTCGGCGATGTGCTCGGTGGCGCGGGGCTGCACGTCCGGATCGAGGCAGCCCAGCGCCCGCACATCCTCCTGGAAGATGGCGTTCGTCTCTTCCGTCAGCTGGCGGATGGTGATTCCGCGCTCGGCGGCGCGCGTGTTGATCTTGTCATCCACGTCCGTGATGTTGCGCACGTACGTGACGTGATCCTTGCCGTAAAGATGGCGCAGGAGCCGGTTGAGCACATCGAAGATGATGACGGGCCGCGCGTTGCCTATGTGCGCGAAGTCGTAGACCGTCGGCCCGCAGACATACATGCGCACGCGATCAGGATCGATGGGGACGAAATCCTCCTTCGTCCGCGTGAGCGTATTGTAGAGGCGCAGTCTGGCGGTGGACATGGATGCTCCCGAAGCCTGCTGGCCGGAGCGTCATTTTGGCTTTCGCGAGGGAAAAGGACGTCCTGCCAGCGGTGATGCTAGCCCGAAATGAGAATGGTGCGGCGGATCGCGCAGGTCGTCATGCGGTCACCATGGGCGAGGACGCCCTCTGCGTCAAGCGTCAGGGAGGCCGCACGCGGGCCGGACACGGTTAAGTCATTCTTAACCGGTTAGTCCGAATGTGGGCGACCGCTCCAATACGGTCCTCACCCATGCACGTCCGCCAGCGCCGCATCGCCAAACTCGCCCTCATTTGCGCCCTCGGATTGGGCGGCGCTGCTGGGCTCGCGCTCATCGAGCCGCCGGCCCGGGCGCAGGCGGAGAGCGCCCAGCGGGGCGTCTACATCATCCCCGCCGGCGGATACGGGGTGGATGAGTGCGTCGCCACCTCTGCGGAGTGCGGCCGGGTTGTGGCCACCGCCTGGTGCGAGGCCCATGGCCACGGGCGGGTCGTCGCGTTCGGATCGGCGAGCGACATCACGTTCTCGGCGAACGTGAGCGTGAAGACGCCCCCACGGGACTCAGTCATCATCACCTGCTCCGACTGATCCCCAGCCAGAAGAACACCAACTGGCGCGCGGCCTTTACAAAGCGCAAGACCCGGGGCTAGAGCTTCGGGCGTGTCCGCGTACGGGCGCTCCCGGGCGGCTGCTCGCCCGCTGTCTGGAGCGAGACCAAGAATCACCATTTTTGCGCGCTATAGCGCACTCGGCCGATGAAGATGAGAGCACCCGAGCCGATGCAGGACCGTTCGCCCACCACACCGCCTTTTCTGAGCATGCGCAACCTGGCGCGTGGGCTTGTGGCGGTCGCAGCGTTGGTTTCCGTTTTGGCCCCCGCGAACGCGCAGGCTCCCATCGATTGCCGGGCCTTGCAGGCGCAGATCGCGTCCACCCCGCCGGGAAGTCCGGATCCAAGGGCGGTCGAGGCGGCCCGTCGCCAGCGCGAAGAGATCTCCAGAACAGTCGCCTACGCGGACCAGATCGGCTGCAACCGGCGCCAATTCCTGATCTTTGGCAGCGGCCCCCCACCCCAGTGCGGCGAGCTGGAACAGCGCATCGCGTCCATGCGCGGGAACATGGCGCGCCTGCAAGCGGCGGTGGATCAAGCCAACGCGCCGCGCGACGCGCTGATCGCCCGGTACAACGCCTTCTGCGCACGCACCGCGGCGCCTGCCCCGCCGCGCAATTTCCTTGAACAGCTTTTCGGCGGCGGCGGGTCGGGCTCAAGGGAACTGCCGATCGAGCAGCAAGCCATGCCGCCGGAAGAAGACCAGGGTCCGCGCCGTGGCTCGAAGGCGGTGTGCGTGCGCACCTGCGACGGGTACTTCTTCCCGGTGAGCTACTCAGCCTTCAGCCAAAGCCCCGAGCGGCTTACTGAAATGTGCCGGGCGCAGTGCCCGAACGCCGAGACGGAGGTGTACACCTACTCGCCGTCGCGCGACATCACCGAGGCTGTCTCCACGAGCGGCGCTCCGTACATGTCGATGAAAAACGCGCTCCGTTATCGCAAGACCCATGATCCGGCCTGCACATGCCGGCCGCCGGACAAAAGCTGGGCCGAGACGTTGCAGGGCGCAGAGCGGCTGCTTCAGGGACAGGGACAGGGCAACCGTCGCGACATGATCGTCACGCCGGAGCGGGCGGAAGAGTTGTCGCGCCCGCGTCAGCCCGGCGCCAATCCGCCGCCGCAGCCCCGGCAGCAGGCGCCCTCGCCTGCCGCTCCCGCCGGACCGCTGGCGCCACGGGCGGCGGCCGAGCCGCCGGCGCGCTGAGGCTTCGGCCCTCACCCGAGACGGGCGAGCGCCTTCTCCCGACCGATCAGCGGCAGCAACGCCGCCAGCTCCGGCCCCTTGTCACGGCCGGTGAGGGCGAGCCTGAGCGGATGGAACAGCGCCCTGCCCTTGCGTCCGGTTCGGGCCTTGAGCGCCTCCGTCCAAATGCGCCACGTGTCCGCGCCCCACGGCTCTGGCGGCAACGCCGCCGCAGCTTCGCGCAAGTAATCCGCATCCTCCCGCACGGGCTCGATCTCGTCGAACACCACGGCGCGCCATTCGCTAACGCCCGCGAGCGTCTCGATATTGCCGCGCACCGCGAGCCAGAACGCCTCCGCGTGGGCGCCCTCAACCCCAAGCGCGACCAGACGCGCCGCGACAGCCGCGAACGGCAAGCCGTGCAGCGTGCGGGCGGTCAGGGCAGCGAGATCCGCCTCGTCGAATTTCGCCGCCGTGTGCGACACATGCGAAAGGTCGAGGGCCAGTTCGTCGAGGGCCGCGACCACGCGCACGCTGTCGGACGTGCCGGTGAGAACGGCGAGCGCGGCCACCGCCAGCGCCTCCATCCCCTGCTCGCGCAGCGAGGAAATCGAGAGCGATCCCGTGCGCTTCGACAGCCCCTCCCCTGAGGCCGTCGCCAGCAGGTTGTGGTGGGCGAACTGCGGCGGCGCCCGCTCTGGCGCCAGCGCTTTGAACAATTGCAGCTGCACGGCGGTGTTGGTGACGTGATCCTCGCCCCGGATCACGTGGGTGACGCCCAGGTCGATGTCGTCCACCACGGAAGGCAGCGTGTAGAGATAGGCGCCGTCCTCACGCACCAGCACGGGATCGGACAGGGAGGCGCAATCGATGCGCGAGGACCCGCGGGACAGGTCGTCCCACGCCACGACCTCGCGATCCAGCAGAAAGCGCCAGTGCGGCTTGCGTCCCTCCGCCTCAAGCCGGGCGCGGTCGTCTGCGGTCAGGGCGAGCCCAGCGCGATCATAGACCGGCGGCAGGCCGCGACCGAGTTGCCGCTTGCGTTTGCGATCCAGTTCCTCCTGCGTCTCATAACAGGCGTAGAGCCGATTGGCGGCGCGCAGGCGGTCCATGGCCGCTCCGTACAGGGCGAACCGCTCCGACTGTCGCACGATCACATCGGGCTCGACGCCGAGCCAGCGCAGATCCACCTCGATGGCGTCGGCGAACTCGCGCCGGGAGCGGGCGAGGTCCGTATCGTCGAAACGCAGGATGAAGCGACCCCCGCGAGACTTGGCGAACAGCCAGTTGTAGAGCGCGGTGCGCGCGTTGCCGATGTGAATCCGGCCCGTGGGGGACGGCGCGAAACGGACGATGGGTGCGGTCATGGACTCATCCTTAGCCGAATGCGCGGCGCACGTCAGCCGCAGCGATTGTCCGCGACTTGGCGTCCGGCCTTTCCGAATCGGGAAATTCGTCTTAAGTTGAAGTTGTCGTCAACCAACGAAAGGAGGTGATCTAGTGTCTCATTGTCATATGCCGCGTGTGTCGGCCTTGGGACAACGGTCTCCTCGTGAGGCGTTTCGCCCCGCGTGAGCGGCGCGTCAAAGTCCCCGCTGACCGCGGTCAGGACAATGGAAGGGTCGCCCTTGGGCGGCCCTTCTTGCTTTTTCAGGCTACGGGCGGCCCGCGCGGCCTCGCGCACATGGCATCTTCCACATCCCCGGACGCCGAAGGCGATCCGGGGGCCAGGGCCATGCTTCATGGCTGGGCCCCGGGTTCGGGCGTCGCCCGCCCCGGGGATGTGGAGCCTTCTTCCGATTGTATAAACCGTTGGCCTGTCGTGGATTCCGGCCTTCGCCGGAAAGACGGCGAGGTGGGCGCCTGCTGGACCGCACGAACTGGACCGCGCGAACTGGACCGCGCGCGTCCTCGCGCGCAGAGCCTCACGATGTCTTC
>JAIXSM010000008.1 GCA_027484655.1 Hyphomicrobiales bacterium
AGACATTTGGGCGAGGCCTGGGTCCCGGGCCCGCGCTTTGCGCGCCCCGGGAAAGTGGAAAGAGCCAGCATTGGACCGCGCGCGTCCCCGCGCGCATGGCTCCAAACTTGCGAGCGAGGACGCTCGCGGTCCAGAAAGCGCGCCACTCTCCCCACATCCCCGGACCCGAAGCGATCCGGCCTAGACATTTGCGCGAGGCCTGGGTCCCGCGTCCGCGCTTTGCGCGTCCCGGGAAAGTGGAAGGAGCCAGCACTGGACCGCGCGCCACTCTCTCCACATCCCCGGACGCGAAGCGATCCGGGGCCTAGACATTTGTGCGAGGCCTGGGTCCCGGGTCCGCGCTTTGCGCGTCCCGGGAAAGTGGAAAGAGCCAGCACTGGACCGCGCGCCACCTCCCCGGACGCCGAAGGCGATCCGGGGCCCCGCGCGCATGGCTCCAAACTTGCGAGCGAGGACGCTCGCGGTCCAAAAAGCGCGCGTCAATCGCCCGACCGCCGCAGGTTTGCATGAACCCGCAGCGACACTAGAGTGCGTTCCCGACTCAAGGGAGGAAAACCGCATGAAACTCGTCCGCTATGGCGAAGCCGGCCGCGAACGTCCGGGCCTCATCGACGCTAACGGCGCCATCCGCGATCTCAGCGCGCTCGTGCAGGATGTTTCGGGCGAAAGCCTTTCGCCCGCCACGCTCGCGCGCATCCGCGCCGCCGATCCCAACGCGCTGCCGCTCGTCTCCGGCAATCCGCGCCTTGGCCCCTGCGTGGCGCGCCCGGGCAACTTCATCGCGATTGGCCTCAACTACGCGGACCATGCGGCCGAAGCCGGCATGCAGGTTCCCGCCGAGCCGATCCTGTTCTCGAAGGCGCCCAACTGCTGCGTTGGGCCCAACGATGACATCGTCATGCCGAAGGGCTCGACCAAGCTCGATTGGGAGCTGGAGCTTGCTTTCGTCATCGGAACGCGCGCGTCGTACGTAAGCGAGGCGAACGCGCTCGATCACGTGGCCGGCTATTTCGTCTGCAACGACGTATCCGAGCGCGCGTGGCAGATCGAACGCCTCGGCCAGTGGGTGAAGGGCAAGAGCGCGCCCACGTTCGGCCCCATCGGCCCGTGGCTGGTGACGCCCGACGAACTTGGCGATGTGCAGAACCTCGACATGTGGCTGGACGTGAACGGCCAGCGTCAGCAGACCGGCAACACGCGCACCATGGTGTTCGGCGTGCGCCAGCTTGTGTCGTACGTGTCGCAGTTCATGACGCTCGATCCCGGCGACATCATCACCACGGGCACGCCGCCCGGCGTCGCCATGGGACGCACCCCGCCGAACTACCTGAAGGCAGGCGACGTGGTGTCGCTGGGCATTCAGGGGCTGGGCGAGCAGCGCGCCAAGGTGATTCCCTACGGCGCGTGATCCGCGGCTCAGCGGAAGGCGGCGGCTAGGGCCACAACATGGCCATCGACGCCGTTGAAGCCGTGGTGCGACACCGCCTCGCAGGGGTCGCCGGTGTCCACGCCGCCGGTGATCCATGCGACGCGGGCCTTGCCGCCGGCCCACGCGATGAACGGATCAACGCCGGCCGGCAGGGTGACCCGGCAGGCGTCCTGCCGGTGATGGATCACCAGCGTTCTGGGCAACGCCGCGGGCGAGCCCAGAATGGCCATCACGTTCCGGCTTGACCCGGAGGCGGCCGACAGAAACCCGGACGTGAGAACAAGCGCATCCGGCTTCGCGCCCGCCGCGATGCCCTGCGCAGCGCGCAGCGTCCCACGGCTCGTGGCGACCACAGTGACAGGCCGCTTGATCTGCGCCATGTAGGCGATGGCGCTCGCAAGGTTCGTGTCGGCGTCGAGCACCAGCACCGCGAGTCCGCGATCAACATACGCCTGCCGCGTGCGCACGAGCTGATTGCGCTTGAGTTGCGTGATCTCGCCGCCCGGCGCAGCGCCAATCAAGCCATGGCCGCCGGGCATCAGGATGACGCTGGCGCGAGGCGCCGCCGGGCGCAGCAGCACGGCGCTCGAACCGCTGATGTCAACGGTCTGCCGCGTCTGTGCGGCGACTATGCCCGCAGGCGGCAGCATAAAGGCAACCGCCGCAAGCAGCCTCGCGGCGCGGCGCATTACGCGAGGCCAAGCATCAGGTCGAGGTTTTGCACCGCGGCGCGCGAGGCGCCCTTGCCCAGATTGTCGAGGCGGGCGGTCAGCACGGCGTGCTTGCGCGCGTCGTTGGCGTGGACGCGCAGCTCCATGGCGTTGGTGTCGTTGAGCGCCTGCGGCTCCAGCTTGCCGGCTTCAGCGGCCCGCGCGTCGGCGGCGATCACCCGCACGAAGCCGCCGCCGGCGTAGTGCGCCTGAAGCGCGGCCTCAAGCGCTGGGCCAGTGGGCTGGCCCGGCAGCGCGTCCAGATGCAGCGGAATCGATACGATCATACCCTGCCGGAAATCGGCGACGGAGGGCACGAACAGCGCCCGGCGGGTGAGGTTCGCGTACGCCTGGATTTCCGGAATATGCTTATGCTCCAGCCCCAGCGCGTATAGCTCGAAGTCCGGCGCGCGGCGGGCCTCATAATCGGCGATCATGGACTTGCCGCCGCCGCTGTAGCCCGAGACGGCGTTGATTGTGATGGGGAAATCGGCCGGAATGAGCCCCGCGTCCACCAGCGGGCGCAGCAGCGCGATGGCGCCGGTGGCGTAGCAGCCCGGGTTAGCCACGAGCTTCGCGCCGGCAATAGCCTCCGCCTGCCCGCTTGCCAGCTCCGCGAAGCCGTACACCCAGCCTGCGGCGCAACGATGGGCGGTGGATGCGTCGAGGATCTTGGGCGCGCGGTCGCCCAGTTCGGCCGCAAGCGCAACGGATTCCTTGGCCGCGTCATCGGGCAGACACAGGATCACGAGATCGACGCCGGCCATCAGGTCGCGCTTGGCGCCGGCGTCCTTGCGCTTGTCGGGATCGATGCTGACGATTTCGATGTCAGCGCGCGCGGCAAGCAGGTCGCGGATGAGCAGCCCCGTGGTGCCCGCCTCGCCGTCGATGAATACCCGTGCCGCCATGTCGAAATCTCCCGATGCGCCCGCTTGCTCCTAATGCGCGCGAGCCGCGATGAAAAGCGGGAAAGGCGCCGGCGTCCGGGGATGTGGGATGTGGGAAGCGCCCCCTTGGACCGCGGGCGTCCTCGCCCGCACCATGGCCGGGAGGGGGCGTCCATCCATCAGCGCGCCTAGCGCCGCCCCGCCAGCATCTGCAGATACCGCTGCACGATCGTGGACGCCGCGATGGCCGTGACGTCGGCGTGATCGTAGGGCGGGCACACCTCCACCACGTCCATGCCGCGAAAATCGATCTCCGCCAGCCGCCACAGGATCGCCAGCGCCTCCGCCGAGGTGAAGCCGCCGGCGACCGGCGTGCCCGTGCCGGGCGCAAACGCCGGGTCCAGAGCGTCGATGTCAAACGTGAGATAGGCCGGCCCCGGCCCCACCCGCGCCTTCACGCGCGCGGCGACGCCCGCAGCCCCCAGCGCGGCGCATTGGTCCATATCGAGGATCTCAATGCCATAGTCGTGCGGCGCCACCGTGCGAACGCCCACCTGAACCGACCGCCCAACATCGATCAGCCCTTCGGCCACAGCGCGGGTGACGAACGTGCCGTGTGAAATCTTGGTCCCGTCGTCGTCCCATGTGTCCTGATGGGCGTCGAACTGCACCAGCGCGAGCCTGCCGTGCACCGCCGCATGGGCGCGCAACAGCGGTAATGTCACGAAGTGGTCTCCGCCCAACGTCACAAGCTGGCGATGGGGCGCCACGATCTGGGCGGCCTGCTCCTCGATCATCTTCGGCGCGGTGGAGAGCCGCTCGTACTCGAAAAAGCAGTCCCCCGCATCAATCACCGCCATCCGCGCGAAAGGATCACGACCGGAGGGATATTGCGGATCGCCGTCAAAAATGGCCGACGCCCGGCGTATGGCGGCCGGCCCAAACCGCGCGCCGGAGCGATTGGAGGTGGCGCAGTCGAATGGGACGCCCCACACGACCACATCCGCCTGGCCGATGTTCTTGCTGAAGCGACGGCGCATGAACGACGGCGCGCCGGCGAAGGTGGGTTCATGAGAGCCGCCGTACAGCGGGCCGCAGAAGCCGTTGTCGATGGGGACGGGATCGTGGCTCATGTCACATGGACATATTGGCCCTGCCCGCCCCCGCAACAAGTCACTGGTTGGCGGTCGCCGTCAGCTCCACGCGGGAGAAAAACGTCGAGGGATCGCCCATGTTGGCGATGTCCGCCCACGTGATCGGGCCCTTCTTCCCCTTCAGCGACACGGTGAGCGACTTCGGCTCAAGGATGAAGGAGCCGAACGCCTGCGCGAGGCGAAGCGACGCCGGGTCGCCGCCCATGAGAATGGGGAGCGCGCCGGTCATGATGGTGAGTTCGCGCCGCACCGCCGCCAGATTCTTGCCTTGCGTAGCCGCGTAGAAGGCCATCGCCTTCTGCGCCAGGCCAGAATCCACGTAGCGCAGGGTGAGCGTCGTCACGTTGCTGCCCATGAGGGCGGAGAGACGCTTGTCCCCATCGCCGATGAAGGCGTCAGGCGCGACGCCGCCAAAGAGGCCGGAAATGGCGAGCGCGCCAGCGTTGGCTCCGCGCAGGGAGTAGTCGTTGAGCTGGAACGTACGGGCAGCCGGGTTGTAGACGCCGTCGAAGGCCATACCCAGTTCGAGCCTCTGGTAGCCAAATCCGGCGAGCGAGCGCCCCACCTCCGAACCCGGAGGCGCGGTGAAGACGAGGCCATCGAACGAAGCCGTCGCCTTGGTGGGAAGATCGCCTGCGTAATCCGTCACCGCGCGCACGGATCCAATCGCGATCCGGTACATGTTTCCGCCAACCGCCGTCGGCGGCAGGTCAGTGTCAGGCACGGCGGCCTCAAAACCGGTCCACGAGAAAAGCCGCAGCTTTGCGGTTCCATTCTCGACCGCACCCGCTTTCGCCGCCGCGAGGAGTTTTGAAAAGTCGCCGCCTTCCATAATGATAGGGCCGGACTTGAGTGTTCCCTCGCCCACGCCCTCGCCGACAAACACGCCGTCGAACCCACCCAGCGCCAGACGGTCGAAGCGGCCGGCGTCCACGTTCTCGGCGACCGAGGCGCGCACAACGATCCGGCTTTTCTGATCCTCAAGATTCTGCACGGTCATCTCGGGGATCGAGATACGGCGCGCACGCAGCGTCATAAGGAAGTCGAAGCGCTCGGCCTCCGTGGCGCTGGCGCCGGCAATCCGCTCCAGTTGCGCGCGGGTGACGTTGGCGCCCTGCACCTCGATGCGCGGCGCCGAGAACTCCACCGTACCGTCGTCCGACTTGGTGCGCACATTTTCGAAAACGAACGACTCCTGTGCGTTAACAACCGTTACGGCTTGGGAGAACAGCGGGGCGGCGGCGGCGGCCGCGAGGAGAAGGACGCGAAACCTGAGCATGTGCAAGATCCAATGAATACCGCGACCACAGTGCATCTGCGGCCACGCTGAGGCAAGTACGGTGATACAAGCACAGGGAGGCCGCCGCCATTGCTTTCGGCCCTGCCGCGTTGTTTCATGGCGGTGGGCCCGGTTTGGCTAATGCCTCCCGCAGGCCACGCGAACACAAAGAAGAACCCATTCCGGGAGGGAGGACTCTCAATGCTATCCGCCGTATCGATTGCGCGCGCCGCGATGGTCGCAGCCTTCATGTCCGCTTCGCTCGCGGGCGCAAGCGCCCAAGCGACTGCCCCGGGCGCTACCGCGGGTCAACTCACCCTGATCGTCGGCTTTGCACCGGGCGGCTCCGCGGATTCGATCGCCCGTGTGGTGGGCGGCAGGCTTGGCGAGAAGACCGGCCGCAAGATCGTGGTGGAAAACAGGCCAGGCGCTGGCGCCAATATCGCCGCGCGCGCCGTGATCGGCGCCGCGCCGGACGGCGCGACCCTGCTGGTGACCACCGCCGCGCTCGCCATCAATGAAACGCTATACCGGAACAAGGGCTTCTCGGCTTCGGAGTCGCTGCTGCCTATCGCTGTGGTGGCGACGAGCCCCGAGGTGTTCGCCATCCATCCGGGATCGCCTGCGAAGACGCTGAAGGAATTCGTCGAGCTGAACCGCAACGGCGAGATCGTCTTCGGCACGGCGGGCATTGGCACCAGTTCGCACATCGCGGGCGAATACTTCTTCAAGGTGATCGCCAAGACGCCCGCCAAGCACGTCCCGTTCCGCGGCGGCCCGGACGCCACCAACGCCGGGGTCGGCGGCCATATTCCCATGGTGATTTCCTCCCTCTCCGGGTTCGCGCCCCAGGTGGCGAGCGGCCAGTTGCGTGGGCTGGGCATCGCTTTTGAGAGCCGCTCGCCGGTCATCAAGGATGTCCCTACTTTTGCGGAAAGCGGCTACGCCGGGTTCTCGCTGGGCTCATGGGTCGGCTTCTTCGCGCCGAAGGGCGTGCCGGCTGCCGACATCGCCGCGATGAACAAGGAGCTGGACGCCATTTCGCGCGAGCCCGCCATCGTCGAGCGGCTGAGGGCGATCGGATTCGACCCGCGCCACGGGGACGTCGCCGATACGGTCGCCTTCATGAAGCGCGAGTACGACCAGTGGGGCACGATGGTCCGCGAGCTCAACCTGTCCATGGAGTAATCTGCGGGCCGCTGTACGCGTGCGCCGGCCGCCTGCCCCCTTGAAAGGGAGCCGGCGGCTCTTAACTAATTCCATGCGGGCCGGGCCCCTCTGACGCGTTGCTTGAAAGAGCGCGTCATGTCGGACCGCAATCGGATTGGCCCGGTCGCAGTTTATGATTTCAGACCCCCGGGCCGACCCGATCGATGTTTATCCATCGATGGAGAGAGGCCTTGAGCAATCCGTACATCTATCGCCTGAGCGTTGTGCATCGCCGGCTCGACGAGGAGATCAGGTCTGAGTGGAAACGACGTTTCCCGGACACCCTTCGCCTCGCCCGGCTGAAAAAGCTCCGTCTGGCTATCAAGGACCGCATGGCTGGGCTTTTGCGCCCGGCGTCGCGCGGCGCGTAAACACGCCTCTGGAGCCCCCCATGAACGATCTGATCGCCGCCCTCGTCTCACTGCTTCTCACCGGACCTCTGCAATCGACGATGGAGGAGAAGCTCGCGGCTGCGCGCGCCCCGCAGGCAGTGGTTGCGCAAGTCTCAGCCTGCGCCAGCACGGCGGCGCCGGTGGTCGTGGAGCGCGTTCTGGGCGACCCGTGGTGGGCCGTCACAACCGTGGTGCGGGTGTGGACGGGACTCGCGGACCCCGAAGCGGTTCTGCTCGACGCCGCGCCCGCCTGCCGCCCCGCTATTGAGGCCGCGCGTCCATTCCTGCGTCCCTCCATATAGGAATGGATAATTGCCGGGGCGCCTCCGCCCGGCTAAGGGCTTGAGCGGACGCGCGTCCCGCAACGGGGCCGCCCGGAGGCTCGAATGCTGCTTTTCAAGATCAGCCCCGGCGTCGCCCTCTTGGGGATGGCGCTTTTTTACCTCGGCGCGCGGCGCCGGAAGCAGACGGACGTGTTCGACAGCTCGATAGTGTCGCCGTTCGCCTACATCTTCTTCGGCGGGGCGATGACCATCGCCGGCGTCGTCATTGTCATTCTCGGCTACCTGCGCGGCCTGATCTGAGGGCCGAAGGCGCAGCGGCGCTTATCCGACGCGCCGGCCGTCCGCATCGATCAAGGGCGACCCGTCTTCCTTGTAGAACGGCCCAGGCGGCAGGCGGTCGAGAAGGTCCAGAACCGTTTCGCTCGGTCGGCACAGACGCACACCCTTGGGCGTGCAGACGATGGGCCGGTTGACGAGGATGGGATGCTCGACCATGGCCGCGAGCAGCGTGTCGTCATCAACAGCCGGATCCGTCAGACCCATGTCCGCCGCCGGCGATTTGCTGACGCGCAAGGCCTCGCGAGGGGTAAGACCTGCAGCGGCGAAAAGCCCGAGCAGTTGCGGCCGCGTCCAGCCGGTCTTCAGGTACTCCACGACGGTCGGGCGATAGCCTGCGGCTTCGAGAATGGCGAGCGTGTTGCGGGATGTGCCGCAGTCTGGATTGTGATGGACGACGATGTTCATGAGTCCACTCCTTCGGAAACGCGGGCGGGCTTCTCTTTGGCGTCGGCGCGCAAAAGCCAGCCGAACAGAACGACGGCAAGCGCTGCGCCAATGAGTTGCGCGACCATAAAGCCAGGCAGATCGAACGGGCGAATGCCCGAAAAGGTGTTGGAGAATGATCGGGCGATGGCCACAGCGGGATTGGCGAACGACGTCGAGGCCGTGAACCAGTAAGCGGCCGTGATGTAAAGCCCAACGAGCCACGGGATAGCGGGCGCATTGAAGCGCAGCCCGCCCAGAATGGTTGCAAGCAGCCCGAAGGTCGCCACAACCTCGGCGAACCATTGCGGAAGGCCCGTTCGCGCCTTCGTTGAGAACGCCACGAGCGACAGATCGAACATCCCGTGAGCGACAACAGCCCCGACGATGCCGCCAGCGACCTGCGCGACGACATAGGGCGCCACGTCGCTCCACCGGAACTCACCCAGCCAGGCGAAAGACAACGTAACCGCTGGATTGAAATGCGCGCCGGACACGGGCCCCAGGATCGTGATGAGCACGACGAGGATGCCCCCCGTAGGCACGGTGTTGCAAAGCAACTGCAGCGCCACGTCCTTCGTCAGGCTTTCCGCCATGATTCCGGAGCCGACGACGGTTGCGACCAGAAGTCCGGTTCCCAACGCCTCTGCGGTCACACGGCGCGGAAGATCGAACGGGCCCATCAGCGGCCCTTCGCATGGTCGGTGGCTCCATCCATGCGCCCTATGTCGCTCAGTTGGGCGCCAAGAGAGAGTTTGTCGATGCTCTTGATCGGCAGATTGATGAACGCGCCGATCCGGTTTCGCAGGTAACGGAACGCCTCGTTGAACGCGGCCAGCTTTTCGATGTCTGAGCCCTCGACCGCAGCGGGGTCCGGGATGCCCCAGTGCGCGGTCATCGGCTGGCCCGGCCAGATCGGGCAAGCTTCGCCGGCCGCGCTGTCGCACACGGTGAACACAAAATCCATGACGGGCGCGCCCGGCGCAGCGAACTCCTCCCAGCTTTTGGAGCGGAACCCATCGACAGGATAGCCGTACGCCTCAAGCGTCTTCAGGGCGTACGGATTGACGACCCCCTTTGGCTGGCTCCCGGCCGAGAATGAGCGAAACCGCCCTGCCCCATCCCGCTGAAGAATGCCTTCCGCAAGCACGGAGCGGGCCGTGTTGCCAGTGCAGAGGAACAGGACATTGTACGCAGCGTCAGTCATGGCTTGGCTCTCTGGAACAGCAGGTCGTCAACTCGGCGATGAGGGGCGCGCACAGGTCCGGGGCGCCGCCGCAGCAGTCTTTCAGAAGGAAGGTCAGTGCCTCACGCAGGCGGGCGAGATCGGCGCGGTAAATGATGGAGCGGCTGCGCCGCTCGCCGGTCACAAGCCCGGCCCGGGCCAGCACCGCGAGGTGCGCCGACATGGTGTTCTGCGGCACCCCGGCAAGCCGCGCGAGTTCACCGGCGGGAACCCCGTCCGGCTCCTTCGCGACCAGCAGGCGGAAGGTCTCAAGGCGCGTGTCCTGCGCCAGCGCGGAGAGGGCGAGGATTGTCGTGGATGCATCCATATATCCACGATAGTCGATTATTCATGACACGATCATGACAGCGTGCGCCGGCGAATTTGCCGGCGGCACGTCCACCAAAGCGGAACCACCGCCAGCCTGATTCAATCAGCCTGGCCGATCCTACCTTATGTTTCGTCGCGCAATAACCGCCGATCCCCGCTTAGCTTCAGTCAGATTGCGCTTCAGCGCGTCGGCTCGCCGGCCGTCGTGACCTTTTCGGGAAACGAGACCGCCGGCAGCAGCGACGGCCGCTTGCTCCACCCGAGCGGCCCCACATCAACTGCGCGCACGAACTGGTCCATGCTCACGTCCCAACTAAACGTGGCGGCGTGCTCAACGCATCGCCAGGACGGAATGTCGAGCGCCTGCAACGCCGCAGATCGCAAATCCTCCGACAGCACGCCGCATCCGGACTCGCCGAGAATGTCCTTCGGACCCATCACCGGGAAGGCCGCAATCGGAAGCCCGCTGGCCAGCGCCTCAAGGAGCACAAGCCCAAAGGTGTCGGTGCGACTGGGAAACACAAACACATCTGCGTTGCGATAGGCTTCCGCCAGAGCCTCACCTTCAAGCGCGCCGGTGAAGTGAACATCAGGATATTCACGCTTCAGCCGATTGAGTTCCGGGCCGTCGCCGACAACCATCTTCTTTCCGGGAAGGTCGAGGCTGAGGAAGTGGTCGATGTTTTTCTCGACCGCGATGCGGCCGACGTAAATGAACACCGGCGACGACGGATCCCGGCCTGGCAGCTCACGCGGGTAAAAACGCCGCGTGTCCACGCCCCGTGTCCAGCGAACGAGATTCTTGAAGCCCCTCGCCTCAAGATCCTGATGCAGCGCGTCCGTGGCGACGAGAACAGCCTGGCTCGACGCATGGAAGCGACGCAGAATCCAGTACAGAAAACGCGCCGGCGCGATCTTCCGCTCCGCTACGTACTCAGGAAAACGGGTGTGGTAGGCGGTTGAAAACTTCCAGCCGTTTCGAATGCACGCACGCCGGGCGGCGCGCCCCAGCGGCCCCTCGGTGGCGATGTGGATGCAATCGGGCTCGCGATCACGGATGAGACGCCCAACCCTGCCGGCGGAGGTGATGGCCAACTTGATTTCAGGATACGTGGGCAAGGGCACCGTCCGGAACATGTCCGGAGACATGATCTCGATCTCCAGCCCATGCCGCGGCGCAAGCTCCATGAGCGGCTCAATCGACCGGACAACGCCATTGATTTGCGGTCGCCAAGCATCCGTGACAACAAGAACGCGTTTCGTCATGCCCCCTCCAGACACGCGATCAACGCAACGGTTGACCGCAACTGATCGAAAGACCAACAGCCCTCCGATGCGTGGAGTGAAGCGCCTCGGGAGGTCTTCGCGAGCCTCCCTCCTTCTTGTCGCCTTGCGCAGCACCCTTCCGCGTTTAAAACGTGGGCATTCCTGCGAGGAAAGGAAAGTCCGCAAAAGAAAAAACACGTTTGCGCGCCGCCAAACATGCATTCTATCTTCTTTTTCGTAGATACACTGCCCAGCTTATCCGGATCTCTTATTAGCGTGATTGCTGATGTGAGAACTGCGCGCCATAGTCTTGGTTCGCGTGCAATCGTCTGACGGCATGACCCGCTCACCCATGAGACGAATCATGGCGTGTCTTGCGTGTGCCCCGCCAGCTCATGCCCCACATGTCAGCCATCGGCAATGACCGGGAGATGAATGGCTAGATCGCAACGGAGCGCAGCAAGGATGGGAGCATTTGCGCTTTCAAACACAGCTCTGCAGCTGTCATACCGATCCAGTCAGTTAAACCGCCGCGCTGGCGTGAACAGCTTTGGTTCTGAACCGCGAATGGCGAAAGCGTGGCATAAACGCCAGCTGAAGGCTCGATGACATTCATCAAAAGCATGAACGTCAAGAAGAGATAGGCAGCTTGCGCACCTGACGAGCAAGACCCCTTTTGACGGATCAGACCCGATTTATCCAAATCGAGTTTGTGCAGGAGCTGCTCTTGCTTGAAGATACAAAGACGATTTGACTTTGCACGAGTAACTAACTATCCGGCGAAGATCATCGGGAATTTCGACATGTCTTTCACCGCCAAACAGATCAAGCAACTGCAGACAATCATCGCCAGCGCCGAGGAGTTGCTCAAGGGCGCCGGGGCCGGAAGCAAGGCGACAACCAGAACAGCCGGAAAACCCGCCGCAACGCGCAAGCGCCGCGTTGGCAAGGAACTGGCGGCCTTTCGCAAGATGCTTGCGGCGGAGCGGGCCAACGGCGTCCCGGTAGCAGAGATCGCCGCCACGCACGGTGTCTCCAGCGCCTATGTCTACCAGATCCCTGCTGGGCGGAAGTCGTCCGTAAAGAGCACCGGCAAAGTAGCGAAGAAGGCCGCGAAACAAGCAGCGACGCAGGCACCTGCTCCCGACAAAGCGCCCAAAAGAGCGGCCAAGAAGGCGGCCAAGACGGCGACCAAGAAAGTCGCTGGCCGCAAGGGCGCGGTGAAAGCTCTCGCCGGTCGCGCAGCGTCGGGCGGGAAGAGCGCAGGGAAGTCTACGAAAAGCGCAAAGTCGCCGGTTGCCCAACAGGTCACGACGCCCGCCTTCGATCCCGCTTCGATCTAGGAACTCGCCCCGCAGCCGCGCTCAACGAGGCGCGGCGCCAAGCCTGGCCGGAGCGGCTTACTTTCTTCCGGCGTTCATTCAATACGCCTGATTACAGCGCAAGCTCGCCAGCTGTCTCCCTTTATGGGCGCGAAAGCAAAAAAGGGGCGCCGATGAGACCATCGGCGCCCCTTCAAATTGCATGACGAACGCAAACAGTTTTGACGATGGCCCGCTTATCGCGTGGCGAACCACCGGTCATGGATGCGTTGGTAGGCACCATCCTCGCGCATCCGCAACAGAGCCACGTTCACCTCCGAGCGCAAGGCGCTGCCGCGCGGGAAGATGATGCCGTAGTCCTCCTTGCGGAATGGTGCGCCAACCAGTTGCACACGGCCCTTGCCCTCGTTGGCTGCGTAGTACATCAGCACCGGCGCGTCGAAGACGATGGCGTCCACGGTGCGGTTCTGGAGCGCGTCGTAGGCCTCGCTGATTTGCCGCACTTCAACCGCCTGCGCCTGCAACTCGCGCACCGCTGCCGCGGCCGTGCTGCCCGCCGTCACCGCGACGCGCTTACCCGCCAGATCCTCCGGGCCGTTGATGCCGCCGGCAATCTGCTGGACGGTCAGCGTTGCAGTCAGCTGCGCGGTATAGAGCGCGACGAACACAACGCCCGTGAACATCCACAGTACCGCAAGCACGCGCGCGAAGGCGTGCTTGGGGGCGGACTCTGCCTGCGTCACCAGCGTGCCCGCCGCCCAGTACAAGGCGTAAAAGATGCCCGGCATATACTTCGTCGTTGGGACGATCCCTTCCGGATGCCGGCGCTCAAGAAACCAGACGATGTGCGCAGGAACCAGAATGAGCAGCGCGCCAATGCCAAGCCACGCCAGAGAGGTCCATGAGATCAGCAGCCTGAGCATGTCGCCGAGCGGGTTGCTCCCGCCGGCTGTCTGCCCTCTGGTCATGATCTGAAGGCCAGCGTTGAGCATTGGCTGCGAGAAGTCGAACTCCGCCTCACGAGCAGCCGTAATCGAAATAGCGGCAATGCCAAGCTCAACCCGCTTGGTGCGCACCTCCTCAAGCAGCGCCCGCACGTCAGGCGCGATTGTGTAGGAGACCTTCAGCTTGAGCCTGTTTGCAAGTTCATCCATCAGGTCCATGGAGAAGCCGGTGAGGGCCTTCTCACGCTCGATGACCATGGGCGGGAGCACCCGGGTCACGACCTTGACCTCCCGCAACTGGCCAGAATTATCCTGCGCAAACGCTCCCGCCGCGCCCATCACGGCGACGACGAGCAGTCCAAAAACGATGCTGATATACCGTCTGTACATGTTCCCTGCCCCGCAAACCGGCGAATGAACTACGCCGAGAACGCCCGGGCCTGAAACTGCCCCGAACGCAGGCGAATAGACAAGAGCTGCGGCCGAGCTTTGGATGGCGATCCACAATGCTGTGAGGGCAAGGCGCCCCAAAGAGCGGAACGCGCAAAAAAGCCGGAGGCAATGCTACCCCCGGCTTGAACCCGCTGAAGAGACTGGAACCCGGACCTGCAAGGCAGGACCGGGATGTGGCCTAGAAACGACCCTCGACCGTCAGCTCGGCTGAGTTTGACGAACCATTGGACCACTCGCGGCGAGTGCCCTTCAGGGAGAGGTCAATGGTATCCGAGAAGCGGGCGCGAAGACCACCGTCATACTGCACCACCCGGTTCGGAGCCTCCAAACCCTCAACCCTCCAGTAGAACCCTGGAGCGGCGAGAGAGGACGCAGTCATCCACCTTTCCGGCGTACGTTCGCGGCTCACCGAAACCCGGCCAAACGGCACGAGAGTGAAACCCTCGGTCACCGCCAAACGCGCCTCAAGCTGCGCCCCGCCATACGGGGAGTTGGATTTCACGGTGACGCCCTCGTACCTGTTTCCGTAGACGGGGTTGCTCTCAGACCAAGTCGGCTGGCGCAAACGATCAAGCGCGTACCCCGCAAACGGGGTGAGAGAGAACGGACCCAACGTCAACTGGTGCCCAAGCTCAAAGGCGCCGCCGACACTAAAAGCCTCATATTCACCAGCTACGGCTCGGCCCAACGCAACCCGATCAATCGAGTTTGCGAAGTAACCAAAGGACGTGATGCCCTGGGCATAAAAACCGCCATCCGCCTTCGCAACCGCGTAAGCAGCGGCTTGAGGCCCCCTGACAGACCCGGTCGTCCAGCGCGCCGGAACCTTGAACGCCGAGTCAATCAAACCGGCAGCAAAGCCCAAAACCAGGTTTGGATGCACAAGACGTTCGTAGCCGCCGACGAAGCTAAATGCAGTCGAGGCAACGGTGGCGGTGTTGGGGTTCCCTACCCGCTCACCATCCGTGCGCTGCGCGCGAACCCATGTGCGATCACTCTTCTGACAATCGCGACGAAGCTTCCGCTCCGTTTCATCGCAGGACAGAAGCGCGCCAGCTTCACGTTGGATCGCCCCTAAAAACTGCCCGCGGGCCTCAAGGCTAGCCTGCTGCGAGGCAATAACGCCCTCGCCGGTCAACGAGTCGTACGCGCGCTGCAACCCTGCGAGCGTCGGGATCTCCAGAAGCTCATCGGCGATGACCTGATAAGTCGGCACACCAGCCGTCTGGATAGCGTTTACAGTCGTTCCATAGCGGTTAGCGTTCGCCGTCAGGCCTGGCGGCGCATAATCGATCGCATAGGATATGCTAAGCTCATGGCTGCCGATAACAAGCGAGGGAGTGAATACGGCGGTTCTTGAAGGAGTGCCGGAGACAAAATTAGGATCAAGCGTAAGAGCGCCGGGAGTTGGGACAGTGATGCCACCCTCGGCCCGGAGAATAACAACATTGAAGCTGTTGCCTGGCTTTCCGGCGCCTACCGCAGCATTGAGGGTCACGCGCCCCGCCAGGGTCGCCGTTCCGGTGACCTGCACACGGTCGGCATAATCAGTCGCCGCAGCGCCCGTGGCGAAGTTAATGTCCGTGTAGATCTGGCCGGTTGAGCTCTGGGTCAGGTTACCGGTCAGAACAGACGTGTACGTTCCAGCGGTCGCCGTGGCATCCAGCACATTGTCCAAACCACCGGGTGAGAAAACGCCGGAGTTGTTGAGAACGTTTGCCGCAATGGAGGCGGGGCCAAGATAGATGACGGGTCCGGAGTTAAACGTGGCGCCAGACGCGTTGTTGAACGTCGTCGAACTTGTCGGATCAATGGAGCCAGCAATCAAGCCGCCCGAGTTGTTGTTGATCGTGATGGGTGCGCCGGGGTTCCAATCGCTATCGATATCGATAGCGAAATCTCTGATCGACCCGGCCTTGATCGTGCCTGTGTTCGTGACGGTGTTCTGAGTGGGGGGAGTTCCGGTTCCGGTTTTACCGCCGGAAAGGAGAATACCCTTACCGCCGAGGCCGCCCTCGATGAGACCGGCGTTCGTGATCGTCAAAACACCATTGTTGTTCGAAGCGCCGAGACTGCGGACGTAGAGGCCGATGCCAGATGCGCCCGAACTGATGATGGAAGCCCCCGCATTGTTCGTGACAGTGACATTTGCCGCCGCCCCCGTTGCGGAACTGCTTTCCGCCCAAACAGCACGAGATGACGCGCCCTGCGCCGTGATGGTTCCGCTGTTTTGAACGGTAATGGAGCCAGCAGCCGCAGCAGGAAAAGGGGTCATTGCGTAAACACGGCTGGCAGCGACCAGCGCAGGCGTACTGGCGCCGGCCGCCAGAAGAGCGCCAGACGCGTTGTTCGTCACGCTGACAGCGCCGGACGCCTGTCCCGTGCCGACGCTCAGCGCCATGATAGCCGTGGATTGGGCGCCAGCGGCGCTGATTGCAGCGCTGTTGGTGACGGTGACATTGCCTGCGCCGCCGGACTGCGCCGACCCAGGCAGGCCCGCCCAGAACACGTCCGCAGCCTGGAAGGACAGAAGGCCGTTAACCCCACCCATAGACAAGGCGGTGATGCCATCAGACCGCGAGCCAACAGTGCTTATGGAGCCAGAGTTAGTGACGATGACGGCGCCGCCGAAGCCCCCTACAGAACTCGCCGCGCCAACTGTGGTGCCGGGGTTCCCGCCCGAGCCCGCGACGCCTGTCGGAGTAGAAAGGACAGCAGTGTAAACCGGAGTGGCGCCGCCCGGAAGAGGACACCCTAGGTTTATCCAACGAGTGGCGTCAAAAGGATCAACTCCAAAGCAAAAATTATAAGGCCCAAGAGGATCGGTGTAGGCAACCCCTCCTGCCCCAGCTGCACCCGTGGCTCCTCCAAGACCGCCTATCGCGCCCAGGCTTTGCGCGAGAATTCCAGATGCGGCGGAGGAGCCAGTCGTGCGAAGCGTCTGTTGGTTCGTGACAGTGACGGAGCCGCCATCACCACCGTTTCCGCCGGCGCCACCATTGCCGCCGTTGCCGCCATTGCCGCTACGGCCTACGCCATTCCCGCTACCGCCGACGGTAGCCACAGAGCCGGAGCTGTATGCTGTTGGCCCGTTATAATATGGTCGGATCAGGCCTGGGGCGCCGCCAACGCCGCCCGCGCCGCCCGCGCCGCCAGCCCCGCCGACGCCGCCGACGCCGCCGAGACTTTCAGCCAAAATCGCATGGCTATCGGAAAGGATACTTCCAAGGTTCAGGACAGTGACAGAGCCTCCGTTACCGCCTTTACCGCCGACGCCACCGAGGCCGCCACCCCAGCCGTTGCCAGCCAAACCGCCGCCGCTGAGATATGTTTGGTTGGGGGAGTTCACGTAATTTGTTACTGCGGCTCCGGCGCCGCCAGCGCCGCCAACGCCGCCCACGCCGCCAGCGCCGCCAGCGCCGCCATCGCCGCCGCGGCTCGTGGCCCACAGGCCAACAGTTCCCGACGTTAGTTGCCCAGCACGGTTGGTGAGAGTAACCACGCCGCCAACGCCGCCAAGGCCACCGACGCCACCAACGCCGCCAAGACCGCCCCGCCCCCCAGTTGCGCCGTCTTTAGACGTCCCGCCGAGAACGAAATCGGTATACGCGACACCCGCTCCGCCGACGCCGCCGGCGCCGCCAACGCCGCCAATGCCACCGACACCACCAACGCCGCCGACACTTTGCAGCCGGTGCCCTGTTCCTGTGGTCACGCCAGTCGTCACAGTCGCGTCGAGCGTGACAGCCCCTCCGCCGCCGCCCTGGCCGCCAACGCCGCCAACGCCGCCAATGCCGCCAATGCCACCGGTGTTCCCGATAGCAGAGACGTTCACCGGCCCAATGCTATCAGACTGCGTTCCGCCCACGCCTGGAGCGCCAACGCCGCCCACGCCACCGGGGCCTCCAAGGCCTCCAAGGCCGCCGATCCCGCCCGTCGATGTTAGCGAAGACAAAGACATAGCCTGCGCCTGCGAGGCTGTCAGCGTAAGAGTGACCGCGCCGCCGACCCCGCCAATGCCGCCGATCCCGCCGACTCCTCCCTGCGCCCCGGTGCCGCCGACACCGCCCGAAACAGCAAAAGCGCTTGTCGTGACCGGCGTCAGCGGCGGGAACACAATCACCATGATCAGCGGCACGGTTCCCGTCGCGCCGGCCCCGCCAGCGCCACCCGTGCCGCCTGTGCCGCCGATCTGGGCTTCACCGCCCTGACCACCAGTCGAGCTGAGCAAGAAAGCCGGTCCGCTGCCGACGTTCACTTGCGTGGCCGTGACTGGAGGAAGCGAGGCTGTAATTCTCGGCGAACCATCGAGCCCGTTGCCGCCGTTCGGGATGGTCGAACTGAGGGCCGTTGCCGTGACGGTGCTCTGACCTGTTCCAAGGAAGTTAAACGTCAGACCATTCACCGTCGCCGTGTTAGTGGCTGACGAGACAGCGGCGGCGCCGTTGACCCTGTAGCTGGCATTCTGTGAGACCGTCCCTAAAGGGGTGATACCAGCGTAGGGGCCGGAAGAAACCGCGACCGGCAGCTGGAAATCCAGTCCAGTCACAGTCGTTGGAGAAGAAGTGACGGCGACACCGCTGCCATCCCGCGCCAACGTACTGACGGTGAAATCGTTGCCAGCTCCGGAGGCCCCATTCAACCTCAGGGAGTAATAGGTGACTGCCGGATCGCCACGGGTCGTCTGCACGATCTCGGCGGAGACTTTCCTAGGCGATCCCCCGAGCGCGTCCGACGCGTTTATCGCGTTTCTAATGCTGGTCAGCGACGATCCCGCGGCCAGGCTCAACGTCACCGCAGAACCGCCCTGAGGCGTGACGATGACATCAAACGCGTTACCTGAATTGAGAGCGCTGGTGGGCAACGCAATCACCTCGGGCGTCGACCTGATCATGCCGCTCGCTAATTGGATGACGTTGATCGTGTCCGTCTGAGCAACGGCCGCCGTTCCACTGGAGACCTGCAACAATGGCGGCATCACGCGAGGCAGGGCAGGCGCAGCGGGCGGCGAAGGGTCAGGAGGGTTGCTGACTGTAACTTGGAACCCAGCCCCAGCGCCCGAAGGCGCATCCAAGCCTCTGCTGCCCTCGTAAGTTCTGTAGCTACCAAACCCATAAAACTTGGCGCACGCCGCGCCCCACGTCATCTCGTTACACGCGTACCCACCCTGACTGCCGGCAGGGCCACTCGCGCCAATGCCTGGAGTACCGCCAATCGGACCAGGCGTCCCCGGCGCTGGCTGGGTTACGTTGGTCTGAACATTTAAGATCTGACCCAACCCCGGCGATACACCCGACAGAAGAGCCAGCAGGGCCAGAGGAAGCACAGGGGCTGCGCTACGACCGAAGGAGCGAGACGCCTCGAGCTTCGAAGCAGGATCCGGAAAACTGTTGTGCATACCCCACCAAGGCTTATTGACCGTCAGGTTTACGCAACGCCAGTTAACGAATTACTGCCATGCTTGTAATCTGATTCGAGAATTTAAACCAAGCCGATATCGTAGATATATTTGGATCTACAGCTCGACATTACGGATTGGTCACGGCACAGATTATGGCCTGCGGAAAATTGGCTGCGGGTCCAACTTTCAGACCGAATCACCACAGCCTCCAGAGGCGCGAAGGCGTAGCGCTTCACGGCGGGGTCTCCAGTTTGGGAAAGCCGCCCCAGCAACGCGCCAACATCCAGCATTGCACTCCGCGAGCGGATTTTTCAGATCACAATCCGGACAGGCTCACCAACCCCTGAAACACTGAAGCCTCGGGCGCTAACCAAGCCTCAGCAACAATCTGCATTTGCCTTTGCCAATCTGACCGCAGCCGCTCACTGCCGCAGCGCCGGCCCGAATTGCACCGGACCACATGGATTTTTTGAAAACCAAATGAAATATTCAGGCAACAACTCTATTGCCTATGTTCAGATTTCAGCGCACTGTCGGCCCTGAAACAGCGGCGTTGAAGCATAACGCCGGGGGCGCCGCACGGGGTGTGCAGGGCCGGCGAAACCTTGATCCTGTCAACGACGCGCACCCGTCATCTTCAACCCAAGGCTTTCCGGAATGGCTGAAACGGTCGAAATCGCGAAGCTTCGACGTCAACAAACAGCAATCGCAAAGTTCGGCAGCTTCGCCCTTAATGAAAGCAATTTACAAGCGATCTTGAACGAGGCCGCGCGTGTATGCGCCGAAGGGTTGGGGACCAAGTACTCAAAAATTTGCCGGTTTCGTCCTGAGGAAGGCGACCTTTTGATTGAAGCCGGTTTCGGCTGGCGTGTCGGCCTCATCGGAAATGTTGTTTCCCGAGCAGACGCGAGTTCGCCACAGGGACGAGCATTCACCACCGGCGACCCAGCAATCTGCGAAGACCTCACTAAAGACGATGATTTTGAGCTGCCGAGATTTTACCCCGAACATGGAATTGTTTCGACAATAGATGTTTTGATCCAGGGCGCCCAAAAGGCATATGGCGTTCTTGAGGTCGATAGCGATACGCGTGTTACTTTCGATCAGCAAGACATCATATACCTGACTGGTTTCGCCAATGTCCTTGCCGAAGCCCTCGCCAGCACCGAGCAGCGAGCAAGAGAGGCCGAGCTTTTAGCAAACGAACAGACTCTTAAGGCGCAAGCGCTCGAGAGCCAGATTATTGCTCACGCAGCGCAGAAGACGGCTGAAGCGCGGACGACCTTTATAGCAACGATAAGCCACGAACTGAGGACGCCGCTGAACGCGATCGTGGGGTTTTCGGCGCTTCTGGCAAAGACGCCGCTGAATCATGAGCAATCAGCTTACTTGAATGTCGTGCAGGAAAATGCGTCGCATCTGCGATCCCTTGTGGACGACATTTTGGACTATGCAAAAATTGAAGCCGGTAAAATTCGGATCGACAACGCGCCGTTCTCTCTGCGCGAGATTGTAAACGGCGTTGTCGCTACCACGAATGCGCTTGCTATAGAGCGCCCCATACGGATCGAACTGACTATTGACCCCGACCTTGCGAGCGTTTTTCTCGGCGATGCTAAAAGGGTACGGCAAATTTTACTCAACATATCAAGTAACGCCGTAAAATTTACGAAGAAGGGCTTAGTTCACATCCGCGTTTTTGAGAAGATCAAGCACCCTGACCGCCCAACCATTCGTTTCGAAATTCAGGACACTGGCCCTGGCGTCGAGCCAGACATGCAGCACAAGATTTTCGAGTTTTACGAGAAGCTCAGTCAAATAGAGCAAACAGGAGCCGGATCGACGGGCCTCGGGCTGGCAATAAGCCGAGCGATCATCAGACTTATGGATGGCGATATCGGGGTTGAAAGTGATGGCAAGGCAGGATCAACCTTCTGGTTTGAGATCCCCCTCAGCATCGCGCAGCCAGTATTGGCGTCCCCTCCATCTCTTCACTCCGGGCAAGATCAAAACATCGCCACCCGCAAGCTATCGGTCCTGGTAGTCGAAGATTCCCATTCATCCCGTACGCTACTGGAAATAATTCTGAGGAAGCTCGGTCATAGTGTTTCATCATGCGGAAACGGCGCAGAGGCCGTCGAGGCAGCCAAGCTGCAAGGCTTTGATATCATATTTATGGATCTGCAGATGCCTGTGATGAACGGGATAGACGCTACCCGATTAATCCGCGCCCTCGATAATGCAAGCGCCTCTGCGCTTATCGTGGCTGTCACAGCAGACGCCTTCCCGGAGAAACATCAGCAAGTGCTCAATGCGGGAATTGATCAGATCATCAGCAAGCCATTCGATCCTGAATCGCTTGCGGATTTGATTTCGGCGTACGAGAAGGCCAAGTAGCCGCACTTTCTATTCTTCGCCAAGGCGTCTCGGGAGCCATGGTGAGCGTCGGCGCTCCAACGCCGGATACAAAACAGTTAGAGCATGTTCCATCCAAGTGAAGACCACCTGGACGGAACACGCTCCAGCGCGTGTTAGAGCATTTTCCGTCCAAGTGGATGCCGGTTGGACGCAAGAAAATGCGGAAAAACAAGAAGCTAGAGTGGACGACCTGATGCAGTCAGGTCGGTTTGCGATCTAGCTCTTCCAAAGATGGCTGAACCGGTCAGCTACGATGTCTTGCAGAGCCAGCGGCTTGTCGATCAATCCGTTTGCCATCGCAAACTTGTTTAACCCATCCACGACGTCGGGCGAGATGGCGGCGTCATAGAACGGAGCATCGCGGCTGATCAGGATTGGCATGACCTCCGCCTCTTCTTCACCAGGAAACAACTCATCGCAGACTGCCCTCGCCAGCGACGGATCGGCCTGAAGCGCCTTCTGTGTCGCAACAATGGCGCGCACGGCTGCGGCCACGACTTCGGGCTCTTCTTCAATCAAGGCCTCGGTGACCGTCAACGCCGCGAAGTTGTAGCGATGCGCGCCGGGCGGTCCGTCGCCCCGACGAAGGTCGAGATGCAACTTCGCGACACCCGCTTTCTCCGCGAGGGCCAGCCGCATGCCATTGCCCCAGAAGCCATCGGCATGGTTCTGCTGGATGGCTGACACACCATCACGGCTGTGCCACTCCGAAGTCGTCGGCAAACTCTCGACAATGCGCACTTCGTCATTGTCCATGTCGAGACCGGCTTCCACGAGCATATGGCGCAGCGCCGTGCGCGGAAAGGCGAAGGACGAGGAGATGCGCAGACCCTTCAGCGCCTTGATGTCGCCGCGCGGAATGTCGAGGTCCTTGCGCACGCCCATGAACCAATAAGAGTTCTGCGATAGTGCGCAGAGCAGTTTCGCGCCCTTCCAGCCCGGAAAGGCGCGCGTCGCGGCGAATGCTGGCCCGCCAAAGAAATGGATGCCGCCGTCGCGCAACTGCTCTGGCCCATGCTTGGCGCCATACTCAGGCACGAACTCGACGTTGACGCCTTGCTCCTTGAAGAAACCGAGCTTCACCGCCGCCGTCGCGACGAAATACGAGGGCGAGTCGACGTCCGCGACCATGAGCCGAAATGTAGGCATGTGTTTCCTCACTGAACTGTTCACAAGGTCCGGGTTGACGACTGGACCGCCCCGGGGCTTGCTCTGACCCCATTCTTTGGACCGCCGGATGGTAGAGTTTTTCCGGCCTTTGTCACACTAGAGCGGAAACCAACCTGATTGCATCAGGTCGTCCGCTCTTGCTTCTTGTCTTCCCGCATTTTCTTACGTCCAACCGGCATCTGGTTGGACGGAAAACGCTCCAGCCAGAGCCTTCAGCTCTCATTGTAATTTTTACAGCGTCCGGACAACAAAAAAGCCGCCCAAAAAGGCGGCTTTTGTCGTTGTCTTTGGTGAGCTTTCCGCGCTCTTGAAGCGCGATGTTCCTCAGCGCTTCGAGAACTGGAAGCTGCGGCGGGCTTTCTTCTTGCCGTACTTCTTGCGCTCGACCACGCGGGCGTCGCGGGTCAGGAAGCCTTCCTTCTTGAGCGCCGGACGAAGCTCGGGCTCGAAGTTGGTCAGCGCCTTGGCGAGGCCGTGACGAACCGCGCCAGCCTGTCCAGAGAGGCCGCCGCCGTTCACGGAGATCATCAGATCGTACTGGCCGAGACGCTTGGAGATGACCAGCGGCTGCTGCACGATCATGCGCAGCACAGGGCGCGCAAAGTACACGTCGAACTCGCGACCGTTGACGGTGATCTTGCCGGCGCCCGGCTTGATCCACACGCGGGCGACCGCGTCCTTGCGCTTGCCGGTGGCGTACGCACGACCGTACTTGTCCAGCTTCTGCTCATAGACAGGAGCCTCCGGCGCCGCAGCAGCCGTAGCTTCCTTCAGGTCCTGCAGGGAGGAGAGGGTTTCGGCCATGATCAGGCGCTCCTGGAATTCTTGCGGTTCAGGCTGGCGATATCGAGCGCCACCGGGCTCTGCGCAGCGTGCGGATGCTCAGCGCCCTTGTAGACGCGCAGGTTGCCGAGCTGCTGGCGGCCCAGCGTGCCACGCGGAAGCATACGCTCAACCGCCTTCTCGACGATCCGCTCAGGGAAGCGGCCTTCGAGAATGAACTTCGCGGAGCGCTCTTTGATGCCGCCGATGAAGCCGGTGTGATGATAGTACATCTTCTGGTCGCGCTTGCGGCCAGTCAGCACCACCTTGTCCGCGTTGATGACGATCACGTTATCGCCGTCATCCACGTGGGGAGTGAAGGAAGCTTTGTGCTTGCCGCGCAGACGCATGGCGATGATCGTCGCGAGACGGCCCACAACGAGGCCCTTCGCGTCAATCACAACCCACTTCTTCTCGACGTCGGCAGGCTTGGTCGAGGTCGTATTGCCAAACATGGTCGAAATCCGTTTCTCGGAAGGCAAGGCAAAGCGCCCGGCCGTCGGGGAATGGAGGGCTTATAGAGGCAAGCGCGCGGCCGCGTCAACTGGAAGTACGACGCGGGGCGCTGCAAACACGCTGCAGGACGTGAGTTTATTAAATACGGTATTCAGATACCGCAAAAATGACCCTTGTTGAGCTGTAGCCATTTAATGTTAAGGTATAGCTAAGGGCGGCAGACAGGGCTGCGATCATGATTGAGACATTCGTCGCGGATCTCATCGCCGCCAAAAAAACGTTCTTCCATTTCACGGACGAAAGGAACCTCGACTCGATCCGAACTCATGGATTACTCTCTCTTCGAGAGTTACGACGGCGCAACGTGATGGTCCCGGCGCCGGGCGGGAACGAATTGAGCCGGAACCTAGACAACCAATTCGGACTGGATGGGTTCGTTCATCTTTGCTTGCGTCGAAACCATCCGATGGCGCACGCCGCCACTCAGGATGGGCGAATGACGACCTTGAGATACCTCAAGATATGCCCAAAAGTTGCATTACTCCCGGGCGTGGAAGCGACGCTGGATGTCGCGAACAAAACCGGTGTCCGCCGATATCCGGTGTCCGAGGCGGTCCAGAACGCTGACTTCGACAAAGAAGTGCTTTACACTCAAACCGATTGGAACGATCCCCAGATCCAAGATCGCCTTCAGCGTGCTGAACGTTACGAGTTACTCGTTCCAAACCACATCCCGATTGAATACATCGTGGGGCTGTGATGGCGGAGAGACCAGTTTTCATTCCGAGCCTCACCGGGAGCTGCCTGGTGCACGAGAAGCCGGTGCGCTTCACTTGGCACTCAGGCATGGCGGCGACCCAGAAGAGAAAGAACGTTCGCGAGTTACACGCCGCAGCTCGCGCAGAAGGCCTGCACCCTCTGCTTGAGATCTCAACCAAAAGCGAAGACCCAATCGGAGTTGAGCTGAGCGCATTTAATCTTATGACATCTATTGACGGGCGCCTCACGACTGTTGAGTGCACCTATCAAGGCAGCAAGGTGTTTGAGGGAGGCGGGCCATTCAACGATCTGTATTTTGTTGACAGCCGCGCGGCGAAGACAGATGAGCGCCTTCGAAACTCGGGGCGCATCATGGGTTTCGAGCTCGAAGAGACAATCTATCCTCTGAGCCCACCTACTGCGTTTTACGACTGGATTTATATCAATGCCCTCCATCGCAATCCCGGATGGCAAAGAATGCTGGGCCGCTATGCAGGGTTTACGGACATTGAGTTCAACCCTGAGAGGTCTCTGAACTGCCAGGCGAGGTCTTGCGCAACGTACGTATCCTTGGTGCAGCGGGCACTTATCGATGACGCACTCGAGTCATTCGCTTTCTTTGCGGAAATGACTTACGAAGCGGTCATCTAAGCCGGAAACCTCGCCTCCGCCCAAGCGGGAACGCTCTCGATCAGCCCGCCGAGCGGGCCTGAAGTGAGGAACAGCACGGCGCAGTCGTCACCCAGCGCGGCGCCGATTTGCTCAACGGCGGCCCCGTCTGCGCGCAG
Source organism: Hyphomicrobiales bacterium (assembly GCA_027484655.1). Taxonomy (GTDB): domain Bacteria; phylum Pseudomonadota; class Alphaproteobacteria; order Rhizobiales; family Beijerinckiaceae; genus Terripilifer. The sequence continues at coordinate 25,461 of JAIXSM010000008.1, forward strand.
TCCCAGCGCATTCACGCCGGCTGCGGCGAGCCGGGCGAGGATCTCCGCCTGCCCAACCTGCTCGTGGGTGCCGGCCCCCTGCTCCGCCGGCGGCCAGACGAACACGCGCTCGACCCCATCGAACGCATCATCGTACCAGTGCAGCGTCGCACGGTTGCGCCAGGAGAAGGTGTGCGGCTCAAAAACCACGACGAGGCGCCGATGCGGAAAATGCAGCTTCATGGCGGCGATGGCGCTCACCGCCTTGTCGTAGGAAGAGCCAAATCCCTCGAACATCGGGATGCGCGTCTTGTCCGACTTGCGATCAAGCCGGCGGCGAATGCCTCTGAACGAGGCCATGGCGGCGGCGAAGCCTTCCGCCGAAACGAGACCCAGCGTCAGCGCCAGGGCCGCGACGCCCACCATGTTCTCGATGTTGTGGAGGCCAAGCTGACCCGTCTCGCAGCGCACGACGTCCCGGCCGTTGCGGGTAATTGTGAAGCAGGTGCGCTCTCCCCACACGATGTCGCGGGCGCGCCAATCCCCCTGCTCGACGCCAAAGGTGACAACCGAGCGCGTGAGCGACGCGAGAAAGCGGCCAGACAGTTCCCCGCTCGTGCAGGCCACCACCACGCCGCGCGCCGGCACGAGGTCAACAAGCTGCGAGAACGGCGCGAGATACTCCTCCACAGTTGGAAACACATTCACATGGTCATGGGCGAGCGGCGTCAGCAGCAGGTGGGCGGGGCGATAGTGCAGGAACTTGGAGCGGTTGTCCGTGTTTGATGACGGATATTCGTCGCCCTCCAGAAGGATGAGATCGCTCGTCCCAAGGCGCGCCGAGCGCGGCGGGGAAATCGGCGCGGCGCCGATCATGTAGGAGGCGTCGACGCCGCATTCGGAAAGTGTATGCGCCAGCAGCGACACGCTCGTCGTCTTGCCGAAGGAGCCCGCGGCGACGGTGGCGGTGCGCTGCGCCGCGAGCATGCCCAGCACGTCGGCGAACGAGAGAATGGGCGCGCCGCGGCGGTAGGCTTCCGCCACCTCCGCATTGGTTTCAGGCACGAGCTTCGCGTTCTTCCCAATCACGATCACATCGGCGCCGTCCGGGATGTTGGTTGCCGCGTAAGGGGTGCGCACGTCGAGGTTTTCCGCGCGCAGGACGTCCGAGATCGGCGGATACACCGCCTCATCGGAGCCTGAAACCTGCACCCCCGCGTCCCGCAGCAGCATCGCCGTGGCGCTCATGCCCACGCCGCCAATGCCGATGAAGTGCGCGCGCCTGTAAGGAAAGCTCGCCATGCGACTGTCGCTCCCGGCTACGATTCGAAACCGCAGCAGCCTACCAGAGATCAAGCCGGCGGCGTCGAATAGGTGGCGGTGGCATGCGCGACAGGCTCCGCGCGGCCCTCCGAGCGCAGCCACGCCTCGCCCACCACCAGGCGGCGGCCGAGCTTCATCAGCCGGGCCTCCGCGACGAGGTCAGTGGGATCGGGCTTGCGCAGGAAATTGATGTTGAGGTTCGTCGTCACGGTGAGCGCGCCCGGGGACAGATGGGCCGTGCGTGGATCATCGCCGACGCCCACCTGCGCCAGTATCGCCACATACACCGCCACATCCGCGAGTTCGAACATGGAGGGACCGGACACGGTGCCTCCCGGGCGCAACCGCTTCTCGCTGAAGCGCTGGCGCACGCGGGCGAACATCGGCCCGGTTTCCTCCACAAGGTAATCGGGCGCGATCTGGGGGAAGTGATCGGCGAAGAAGGCGTTGATCGCCTCCGGGGAGAGGAGCATGGGCGCAGTCATGGGACGCAATTGACACGGGCAGCGGTCCTGAACAAGCCTGCGGAAGCCACATGGCCTTACACCTTCGGCGAGGTCAGCGGAGAACGCCATGAACCACGACGCCTACCACGACAGCTTCATTCGCGACGTGCTCGAAAGCGAGGGCGTCATCGCCGTCGTCGGGCTGTCGGCCAATCCGGCGCGGGCCTCCCATGAGGTATTTCTCGACATGAAGCGGCGCGGCTTCGCTGTCGTGGGCGTCAATCCGGGGCTTGCCGGACAGGAGATCGACGGGGCGCCGGTCTACGCGCACCTTGCGGACGTGCCCGGCCCCATCGCCATCGTCAACGTGTTCCGCAATTCGCAGGACGCAGCGTCAACGGTGGACGAGGCCCTTGCGCTTGCTCCCCTGCCCCACGCCATCTGGCTGCAACTTGGCGTGCGCAACGACGCAGCGGCCGCCCGCGCGGAGGCGAAGGGGGTCAAGATCGTCATGGACCGCTGCATCAAGGTCGAGATTGCGCGACTTGGCGTGAGGCCGCGGTAACATCGGGCTCACCGGGCGAGGCGCAGGTGACTCTTGAGGGCCAGCGCGCCCATTTCCTTCATGGCATTCTCGATCGCCGCGCCATCTCTCACGCTGACGAAGTAGTTATCTGACGCGCAGGCCCTCATTCTGTCCGTAATGGCGCCGAGCCGGCCCGAGGTGCTGAACCATTCGAACCGGAGATCATCGCCCGGCACTCCGGCGGTCTTTGCGCGATAAGGAGTATGTGGAATGACATATTCCGTGGCGATGACCATCATGGTGACGCTGCGATCCTTGAGCGCCCTGCACGCGCGCTCATCCATGGCGCCAATACGGCCGGCGTCAATCTGCACGACGCCCCGGACGGTGACCTGGGAGGCGTTCGGGCTGCCGGAAACATCGTCTGATCGAGGGTTCTGGATTGAATCCAGCTCGGCTGGTCTGCGAGAATGGAACGGCTGCGCGGCAGACATATCGAACCCTCCGTCCGGACGCTGGTGGGCCAACGTGCTGTTCGCCACCCCATCGGAAAGCAAAAGCACAAACACTCTGGGATTGTCGCTGGAGGAGCCGTCGCCGGATCGCTGAACCAAGCTTCTGATCTCATTCAGCGCCAGCATGATATCGCTGCCGCCGCCTTCCGTACCCAATGTGATGGCGTTAACCCTTGTGCGAATCCTCCCAAAGTCGCTGGCGATCGGATCATTGATCGGGACAACCGGGGTTACCTTGTTGGAGTAAGTGTAAACTCCCAACTTTACGCGCTCGGACGAACCCTCAGCCTCTTTCTCAGCAAGATCGACGATCTTGTGGAGACCGTCCCGGGCTACGTCAACGCGCGTATTGATTGGGGGGCTTGCTTCCCGCGCCGTCTGATATGTGGTCTTGTTGTTGTCAATCCGGCTTGAAGAAACCCTGGGCGGCAAGTGACATGCGAACATGCAGCCTTCGCGGTTGAACATGCGCTGCTGATCGCTTTGCGTGGCGCCAATCCCCATGGATTGCGAGACATCCAGAAGCACGATCAGATGAATGTACGGCCTCACGGAAACGGTCGATGCGGATTGGCCGGCGATCTGGTAGGAGTTCTGGCCATAAAGCCTGCCAAATACGGATGGAATACTAACTCCCCAATCGACAGATACCTGAATATTCAATCCATTACGGACAACATTTACCGTCTTCTGCACACCCACGATGTTGGAAGACTGAGAGGCGAAGTGCTTCACGAGCTGGCCCTCAAGGGCCTCAATACGCGAGTTGATACTCCCAACACCCTCTTCAATGATCTCCTTCGCGCGACGGGCGCCCAGAAGCGCGGTCGAATCTGCAAGAGCCGTCAAGCGCGAATGTTGCAGCGAGCTGATGCTGTAATCAACCGCGAGCCCGGCGATCCCCATAACGGGAACCAGCATGAGAGCTGTCAGTATGGCGATGTTTCCGCCTGATGATCGCCTGAACGCTGCGAGAGACGACAAGGCGCGTGAGGTCGAGCGCATGTCAGCTCCTTTCCGCTTTACGGCAGTCAACCGCAAGATTGACATCTTGGTCGCCAAGTTGGTTGACTTCAATGATGTTGTGGTACTTTGGCGGCACGAAGAAAGTTTCATCAATAACTATAGCGCCACGCATGAAGCGGGCGAAAAGCGGTTGAAATTCGTAGCGTATCTCTACGGCGATAAAATTTTGTCCTTCATCATAGAAGAGGCGCGGCAAGCTATTGGTTTGCCACTGACCGCAACTTTTGTTGTCGCGGCCGTAAGACCACAGGACGTTAAACCGGCTTTTGCACCATGCCCCGCATCTTCCTCGGGTGTCCTGTTGCACAACAAACGTCACATTCATGCGGGCCTGATACGACCAGTCCTTTTCACCGCTGAGGCGCATATCCGAGATCACGTCCGGGATCAGGAAGGGCAGCGTGGCGTAATGTCGCCACAACGTCGCCCCCGAAATGGTTTCGTCGCTTGCAGAAACGGCGAGAGCAATGTCAGACGCTGCGTTCTGGACGCGCTTCAGCACGCCAAGATAACGGGATATCTCGACTGTCCCAAGAAAGAGGGTAACGAGCAAAGGCGCTATCAGCGCGAACTCAAGTCCAGCGAGCGCATGGGTGGAGGCGCGGAATGCGCGCAGGCGGGCAAGCACGCCCGTGGACGTCATTAACATGTGACCGGCCCATTCGGCTTGAACGGTTCGTTGCGGAAGACGCGGGAGGCCTCCACAATGTGAGCTTCGCCCTGCGAGGTCTCCACCTGGCGCGAAATCGCAAAGCCAAACATGTTCGGCAGTTCAAACACCGCGCGAACCATCATGTGATCGCCGGGCGCGCCGATGCAGTAATATGTTTTCGCGGGATCGAGATTAATCAGCTTCAGGTCGCCCCCTAGCCCATCCTCGGTGCGTTGCACGTGCGGCTGCAAATCGAGTCTCGCCACGGGCCGCACATCAACGGAGACCCTTGAGCAGGGCATGAAGCCAGGCAACCGTCCGCAGAGACGCTCCCGGAAGTCATCCTTGCCCCAGCGCTTTTCGTGAGCCAAGCCGGTCTGGACCTCACGGCTCGTGCGCCGCAACGCATCGTCAAGATTGGCGGCGGCGAAGAAGTTGAGACCGGACTCGATGATAACGAAGATCAGAAGGAAGAACGGCAGCGCGACCAGAGCGAACTCGATCGACGCCACGCCTCCTTCCTCGCGAAACAGGCGACGCGCTGCGAGCCGGCTAAGCGCGACGTGTCTAAGCATGAGCAACCCTCGCATCCATGGCGGAACGCTAGGGCTGAAGGTGTTAACATGACCTGAACTATAGGGATGAAGACGAGTCCAGTTGGTGAACAACCTGTTAAAAGGCGCCGGGTCGCGCCGCCCGCGGGCGGCGCAGGAGCACCGGTAATGAGGCGCCGGCGATGAGGCGCCGGCGCTCAGGCGCAGTGCGTCGCCAGTTCCGTCAGCCCGCCTTCGCCATCACGAAGTCGTACTCAATGGTGGACCACGTTGTATCGCGCTTGCTGCCATCCGGCGCCACGCCCGGCGGATGATCCGGGTAATCGCGCACGAGTTCGTCCTTCACGCCAAATACAGCATCCGAGTCGAGATACTTGTCCGCCCTGTCGAAGACGTGCGTCACAAGCTTGCGATGGCCGGCGGCGTGAATCATGAAATGCAGGTGCGCGGGGCGCCACGGATGGCGGCCCTGCGCATTCAGCATTTCGCCCACGGGGCCGTCGGTGGGCACTGGGTAGCAGGTGGGCTTCACGGTCCAGAAGTGGAAGCGCCCCTGCTCGTCGGCGATGAAGCGCCCGCGGCCCGCGTTGCCGCCGAGCTTGTCGAGCTGCTGCACGTCATAGAAGCCGTCGTCATCAGAGTGCCACACGTCCACGATGGCCCCGCCCAGCGGCGAGCCGTCCTCCGACGAGACGCTTCCCGACACGTAAGCCGGCGTGCCTCGCATCGCGCCCGCGATGTCAGCGCCCAGCGGAAAGACCTCCGGGTTCTCGACGTAAAACGGACCCAGCACCGTCGATTGCGTGATGTTGCCGCCAACCGGATTGTTCACCGCATCGACCAGCATCGACACGCCCAGCGTGTCGGACAGCAGCACGAACTCCTGCCGGTTGCCGTCGCAGATCTGGCCGGTGCGGGTGAGGAACTCGATGGCGTATTCCCACTCCTCATAGCTCGGGCGCACGTCCCGCACGAAGTCATGCAGATGCTTCACGAGGGAAGTGCAGATTTCCTTCACCCGCGGCTCGGTGGAGCTGGAGAACCGCTGGATGACGGCGTCGGTGATCGTCTGTTCGTTAAAATTGCGCATTGTCGTTGTCCCCGTTGCCTGCGGTCAGTCGTGGCCCCATTCGAGCGGCTTGCCGGCGAGCCACGCAGCGCCTGCGGCGTAAACAGCCTCGACGCGTTCGCCCTTAAGGCCCGGCATGTTTTTCTTCACCGGGTAGCCGATCTTGTGTTGCAGGTAGGCGAGGTGGCGATAGCCCTCGGGGAAGCTGTGCAGCAGATCCTGCTCCAGCGGCACGCTCGCGCCGGGCGTCACCGGATCCATGCGGTCCTTCTCGTAGATCGGCTGGCGCAGGATGAAGCCCCACTTGCCGTCGCGCTTCTCAAGGAAATCGTAAAAGCGTCCCGTGCACACCACATCCACGAGCACGTCATGCACTTTCGCCCGCTGGTTGATGTGCATCTTCGTCATGGAAATGGCGCGGTTCCCGCGGATCTCCGATGTGTGGGCGCCCTGAAAGTGGAGGATGCTGACGCCCTTCGCCCACCCTTCCTTGTTCATGGCGATGAACTCGTCGCCGGTTCCCTGCGTCCAGGTGGCGAGCATCCGGCCTTCGGGATGCCACACGGTGCGGAACTGCTCCCACATGCCGGCGTCGCGCCACAGCACCCAGTTGTCGATCAGCTGACGGACGGCGAGACGGTCGAGCAACTCCTGATCCACGGCTTTTCCCCCTTGGGTGTCTGGCGGCTCCCTTTTGGCCGCTCCACGAGACGCAAGTCATATCCCTCCGGCCCGCGGCGCGCCACCCGCCGCTTCCCCTTGGCCGCCGCGCCCTCTAGGCTGCGCTCGCGCCCTCCGGCGCGTCACCGTCACGCGTAAGGACCAGCCCATGGCCGATCATTCCGCCGCAGCGCCCGGCTTCGCCACCCTTGCCGTCCACGCCGGCGCCCAGCCGGACCCCGCGACAGGCGCCCGCGCGACGCCGATTTACCAGACCACCTCCTTCGTGTTCGAAGATGTGGACCAAGCCGCCTCGCTGTTTGGCCTGCAAGCGTTCGGAAACATCTACACGCGCATCACGAACCCCACGAGCGCTGTGCTTGAGGACCGTATCGCGGCGCTTGAAGGCGGCGCCGCCGCGCTTGCAGTCGCCTCCGGCCACGCCGCGCAACATCTCGTCATGCACACGCTGATGGAGTCCGGCGACGAGTTCATCGCCTCCACCAAGCTCTATGGCGGCTCGATCAACCAGTTCAACCACAGCTTCAAGAACTATGGCTGGACAGTGAAATGGGCGGATCCGGACGACCCCGCGTCCATCGAGGCCGCCATCGGTCCACGCACCAAGGCGATTTTCATGGAGTCCATCGCCAACCCCGGCGGGGTGGTGTGCGACATCGAGGCGGTCGCGAAAATCGCAAAGGCCCATCATATTCCGCTCATCGTCGACAATACGCTGGCGACGCCCTACCTCGTGCGCCCGTTCGAGCACGGGGCCGACATCGTGGTTCATTCCGCCACAAAGTTCCTTGGCGGCCACGGCAACTCCATCGCCGGGCTGATCGTGGACGGCGGCACGTTCGAGTGGCTTGCGGACGGTCGCTACCCCATGCTGTCGGCGCCCCGGCCGGAGTATAACGGCATGGTGCTGGGACAGACGTTCGGCAACTTCGCGTTCGCCATCGCCTGCCGCGTGCTGGGCCTGCGCGATCTCGGGCCTGCCCTGTCGCCGTTCAATGCGTTTCTGGTGCTCACCGGCATCGAAACCCTGCCGCTGCGCATGGAGCGCCACTCCGGGAATGCGCTCGCGGTGGCGCGCTATCTCGCAGCCCATCCGGCGGTGTCGTGGGTGAGCTATCCGGGCCTTGAAGGCGACCGTTACAACGCGCTGGCCAAGAAGTATTGTCCGCGCGGCGCGGGCGCGGTGTTCACCTTCGGGCTCAGGGGCGGCTACGACGCGGGCCTTGCGCTCGTGAAAAATCTCAAGCTCTTCTCGCACCTCGCCAACGTCGGCGACACGCGCTCGCTGGTGATTCACCCTGCGTCCACCACTCACCGCCAGCTCAGCGATGCGCAGAAAATCGCTGCGGGCGCCGGCCCGGAGGTGGTGCGGGTGTCCATCGGCATCGAGGATGAGAAAGACATTATCGCGGATCTGGAGCAGGCCCTCGCGGCCCTGCCCGCCTGACGGAGCAAACGCATGCTGATTCTGATTTTGGGCATCATCATATTTCTGGGCGTACACACGCTGTCGACCCTGCGCGATCAGCGCCAGTCGCTGATCGGGAGCATGGGAGAGAACAGCTACAAGGCCGCCTACTCCGTGGGCTCGCTGATCGGCCTCGTCCTCATCGTGTGGGGTTTCGGCGCCTATCGCGCCTCGGGCTACATCCCCGTGTGGACGCCGCCCCGGGGGCTGGGTCACGTGGCGATTCCGCTCATGTGGGTCGCGTTCGTGGCGCTCGCGGCGGCTTATGCGCCCACGGGCAAGATCAAGTCGACCCTGAAACACCCGATGCTGGTGGGCGTAAAGACCTGGGCGCTGGCGCACCTGCTCGCCAACGGCGACCTCGGCTCCATCATCCTGTTCGGCTCGTTCCTCGGCTGGGCGGTGTACGACCGCATCAGCCTGAAGCGCCGCGGAAGTCTCGGGCCGGCGCCGGCGCCCTTTGGAACGGGCGACTGGATCACCATCGCAGCGGGGTCGGCTCTCTGGCTTCTGTTCTTCACGTTCCACAACGCGCTGATCGGCGTGCGCGTTCTGGGTTGAGACCATAAGATGCGGCGGGGCGATGAACCCCGCCGCAACCTCGCTTTCTCAGCGCGCCAGACTACGCCAGTGCGCCGTCGCCATGCCCAGCACCACAATCGCGAAGCCCTGATGCAGAAGCCCCCATGAGAGCGGGATCTCGCCGTTGACGGCGAACAACGTACCGACGCCAATCGCAGCTTGCGTGAGCACAAGACCCACCATGACAACGGCGCGCTTCGCGGCCTTTGATCCGGGAGCCAGACGCCGCGCGGTCCAGGCGTGCCAGAACACGTAGGCGAGCAGCAGGTAGGCTCCGATCCGGTGCTGGAATTGCACGGTGGCGTGGTTTTCAAAGAAGTTGCGCCAGCCCGGCTCCATGCTCGTCATCACCGACCACGCCGGCATAAGCGAGCCGTCCATCAGCGGCCACGTGTTGTACGTGAGACCAGCGCGCGATCCCGCAACAAACGCGCCCAGCGCAATCTGGAACAGGATGAACGCGACCAGCCAGCCGGCGGCCCGGCGCAGCATCGCGCCCTCCGCCTCAGCCGCCTTGCGCGCAAGCCCCATGGCGATGGTGACGAGCGCGATGAACGTGATCGAGGCCAGGGTCAGATGCACCGCAAGCCGCTCAGGCGCCACCTCAGTGCGCTGGGACAGGCCAGAGGCGACCATCCACCAGCCGACGGCGCCCTGAAGACCGCCAAGCGCCAGCAGTCCAAGCAGCTTCCAGCGCAGATTTCCGCTGACCCGACCTGTCCACCAGAACCAAGCCAGCGGCAGCGCGAACGCAAAGCCGAGGATGCGCCCAAGCAGACGATGGCCCCACTCCCAGTAGTAGATGACCTTGAACTCCGGCAGCGTCATGGTGGGGAAAAGCTGCCCGTACTGCGGGATCTGCTTGTATTTCTCGAACTCCACGAGCCAGGCCGCCTCGGATAGCGGCGGCAGCGTGCCGGTAATCACACGCCACTCGGTGATGGACAGACCTGACTCGGTAAGGCGCGTTGCGCCGCCGACGATCACCATAAGAAAAACAAGGCCCGCCACGCTCCACAGCCAGAGGCGGACCGCAGCCATGCGATCGGCCTCGGATCCAGCATGGGAGGAGGTGAAGGACGTCGGATGAAGAGGCTCGGCGATGCTCATCGGGTCTCCCGGTTGACGTTTCGGGCCGGGGAGACATATGCCGGTCTCAACAGTTCGTAAACGCGCGCCGCGGTCGCACCCGCGGGATCACGCCGCCCGGAGAGCCCAGCGCATGTCCAAGCGCACGTCCAAGAGCACGTCCTTGCCTCGTCGCACCCGCAAGCTGATCGGCGCCTTCGCCATGCTGGCTTTTGTCATCACCTACGCGCTGCTCGCCATGGCGGTCGCGCAGGCGCGCCCGCTGCAGGAGGCGTCCAAGCTCGTGCAGGGGTTGAGCTACGCGATCATGGGCATCGCGTGGATAATACCGATGTTTCCGCTTATCCGCTGGATGGAGGGCCGGCGCGAGTGAGCGCACGCGCCAGCCTTCGCGCTGGCCCCGAGGGGCGCGGCGCATGCGCCAGCCCGGACGGGAGAGTGAGCGCCGGGAGAGGCGCGAGCGGCGCCCGTCCGCCGGGAAACGCGGGTTCGGGCGCAATGCGCGCCTCGCAGAGTGGATCATCCGCCCACGCCGCAAGATCGTTCGCGCGGGCGTAGTGCGCAACGCTGAAACCGGGTTCGAGGCCAGCGCGGGCAACAAGCCGGCCGATCACGTCGCGGGCGTCCTCCGGCGGGCGTGCGGCAAGATCGGCGCACAAACGGTGAAAGGCCCGGCGCTTCTCGGCAGGCGCTCCGCACGGGACTTCGATCATCTCGGCCCGCACGTTGATCTCCACAAAGTCGAGACGCGCCAGGGCCGCCTCAAGCTCGAAGGCCCATGCGCGATCGCGACCCTCCAGCAACTCGCGCGACGCCTCGATCACGCAAGGAAGCCCACGGGCCCTGAGCATCGGCGCCGCCTCCAGGAGCACCTCGCGCCACGCGTGCTCGAAGGAGATCACGAAAAATTGACCGCCGCCCGGAACCGCGACGCGCCGCTTGGCCTCAATAAGCGAGACCGCGTCCCAGCCAGCGGCGCGGGCGGCGTCCAGCGCCGCGCAAAGCGCCTGCGCAGACAGATGGTCCGGCGCGAACGGGTGGTCCGCCGACGCGTCCGGCGGACGAAGTCCACGCACGCGCAGAATTACGCCAGAGGCTGCCCAGCGCAAAGGGACGATTCTGCTAATTGCTTGCTTTAAAATGGATTTAACCAACATCGCCCGCCCGGTCGAATGGCCCTACAATCTGTCCTGATTTGGTTGAGAAATCGCGAACGACGTGCGCCATTCGGCTTCACGACACGGCCGCCAGCACGCTTGATTGCGAAGCTAAACAAGGAGAAACAACCGTGGGATCATGGGCATATGGACTTATCGGGACCGCCGGACTGATGGGCGCCGCGGGGGTTGCGCTGGCGGCCGCGGGCGCCCACGCAGGGGGAGCCAACCTCACCACCGCCGCCACGTTTCTGCTGCTTCACGCCGGCGCGGTCGCAGCGCTCGGGCTGCATGGCGAGGCCTGGTCATTTATGGCCGCAGGAACGCTGCTCGCCCTCGGCGCCTGCCTGTTCGCTGGCGATCTGGCGAGCCGCACATGGATGGGCGCGCCGCTGTTTCCCATGGCCGCGCCTACGGGCGGTCTGACCATGATTCTCGGCTGGCTGGCGCTGTCTGGCGCCGCGCTTATGGGCGCCCTGGGGCGCGCCTAAGCGCCCCGCCTACGAAACAACCGCCGCGATCTCAACGTAATTGGTTGTTTTCAGAGGCTCAGCTCCTACTTTCACTATGTGATCCGCCGCTTCTACACAGTCGCGCTGACTGTGCTAAGGTTCAACTTCGGATCGTGTGCGCGCGGCGGGATCGCCCCCGTGCGCGGTGGGCCGGGTCGGGAGGGTAATTCATGAAGTTGCGCAAGGCTGTCGGGTGGACGGCCGGTGTCTCGTTCCTGGTCATGGCGGCAGCGGTCGCGTGGCCTGATTCGGCGAACAAGGTTTTTCCGGGGTCCGGAGAGCGCGCCGCGCAATTGCGCGCGGCCCTTCCCGACGCTGTGACGAGCGTTCTGCCATCCTTCACGCCCGCCGCTGTGCAGAGGTACGCGCAGGCGCCTGCAGCTGGGCAATCGGACGCCTCGCCGGGACGTGGCGGCGGACAGGGTCAGTCACAGGGCGGACAGGGTCAGGCGCAGGGTGCGGGCCAGCCTCCGGGCGGCGGCGGCCGCGGCGGCGCAGCTGCGAACCGGCCACCGGCGCTCGTGGTGCTCGACAAAGCGGAAATCGGGTCAGTTGCGGTCATTCACGAGTCTGTTGGAACCGTCCAGCCCATCGCGACCGTGACGCTGCGCTCGCGCGTTGACGCGCAGGTGCAGCAAATTGCGGTCTCGGACGGCGCGGTGGTCAAGCAGGGCGATGTGATCGCCATCCTCGACAGCCGCCAGATCGAGGCGCAGATCAGACAGGCCGAGGCCAGCCTTGCCCGCAACCAGGCGGCGCTGGAGCAGGCGCGCCGCGATGTCGCCCGCTTCAGTGAACTGCTTGAACGCGCCGCCGGCACGAAGGTGAACTTCGACAACGCGCAAACCCAGGTGTTGACCGCGCAGGCGGCGATCATGGGCGACCAGGCGCAGATCGAGAACCTGAAGGTCCAGCTCAGCTACTTCACGATCCGCGCGCCGATCGCAGGGCGCATCGGCGTCGTGAACGTGCGTGCGGGCAATATCATCCGCGCGGGCGACAACACCGCCACCGGGACCATCGCAACCATCGTCCAGACGGCGCCGATCTACACGGTCTTTTCTGTGCCGCAGCGCCTCCTCGGCGACTACCGGGGCGCAATCGGCAAAACGGACTCGTTCGTGGAGGCGACGCCCCAGGGCGCCAAGGCTCCGATCCGCGGCCGCATCGCCTTCGTCGACAACGTGATCGATCAGGCGACTGGCGCCGTCGCGGTGCGCGCCGAGTTCGACAACGCTGACGAAGGGCTTTGGCCGGGCCAGCTGTGCAACCTGCGCGTGGCGCTCCGTTCGGAACCCAACGTCATCTCGATCCCCCGCGTGGCGACGCAGTCCGGCCAGACGGGCAATTTCGTGTTTGTTGTCGAGAACGGGGTCGCGCGCGTGCGGCCCATCAAGATCAGCCGAACGCAGGAGGGTCGCGACATTGTCGCGGAAGGCCTGAAGGGCGGCGAATCCATTGTCGTTGAGGGCGCCCTCGCTCTCGTGAACGGAGCCCGCGTCGAGACGCGGAACGGCGCCAGGAAGGAGATCTGATGTCGCTCCCCGAACTTTGCATCCGCCGGCCGGTGATGACGACGCTGTTGATGATGTCGTTCATCATCTTCGGCCTGTTCGGCTACATGAAGCTGCCGGTGGCGGCCCTGCCCCGCGTTGACTTCCCGACGATCAACATTTCCGCGAGCTTGCCCGGCGCAAACCCGGAAACCATGGCCTCGTCCGTGGCGGCGCCGCTCGAGCGCGCGTTCGCGACCATTCCCGGCATCACCCAGATGACGTCGCGCTCGTCCAACGGGCAGACGAACATCACGCTGCAGTTCGATCTCGACCGTAACATCGACAGCGCGGCGCTGGACGTGCAGTCGCAGATCTCGTCGTCGCTGCGACGCCTGCCGCCGGAGCTTCCCGCCCCGCCGAGCTTCCGCAAGGTGAACCCGGCCGACGCGCCTATCCTGTTCCTCGTCCTGAAATCCGCCACCACGCCGCTATCGGTCACGAACGACTACGCAGAGCAGGTGTTCGCGCAGCAAATCTCGCAGATTCCCGGCGTCGCGCAGGTCTCGATTTTCGGCCAGCAGAAGTACGCGGTGCGCATTGAGGCCGACCCCGATGCGGCAGCCGCCCGCGGCCTGACGCTGAACGACATCCGCACCGCGGTGGCCGCGGCGAACTCCAACTCTCCGGTGGGCAGCCTGCGCGGCGAAAGCCGCGACGCGGTTCTCAAGGCGTCCGGCCAGATCGAGCGTGCGGAAGGCTACCGCGACCTCGTTGTGGCGTGGCGCAACGGCGCGCCGGTGCGGCTGCAGGAAATCGCCAACATCTACGATTCTGTCGAAAACGACCGCACGGCGGCGTGGTTCGGCGACGAGCGCGCAATCGTGCTCGGGGTTTTCCGCCAGTCAGACGCGAACACCGTGTCGGTGGTCGATGAAATCCGCGCGCGTCTGCCGCGCTATCAGGCGCAGTTGCCGCCCGCCATCGAGGCGCGCATCATCAACGATCGCTCGATCACGATCCGTGAATCCGTCGATGACGTCTATCACACGCTGGCGATATCGGTCGCCCTCGTGATCATGGTCATTTTCCTGTTCCTGAAGACGTTCGCCGCCACGATCATCCCGACGCTGGCGCTGCCGGTGTCGCTGATCGGCACATGCGCGTTCATGTATGTTTTCGACTACTCCATCGACAACATCTCGCTGCTGGCGATTACGCTTGCTGTGGGCTTCGTGGTCGATGACGCCATCGTGATGCTCGAAAACATCATGCGCCACATCGAGGAGGGTATGAAACCCTTCGAGGCGGCGCTGAAGGGCGCACGCGAGATATCCTTCACCATCCTGTCGATCACGTTCTCGCTGGTGGCCGTGTTCATTCCCGTGCTGCTGATGGGCGGCGTGGTTGGGCGCGTGTTCCGCGAGTTCGCTGTCGTCATCACCTGCGCCATCCTCGTGTCCGGCTTCGTCTCCCTGACGTTGACGCCGATGCTGTGCGCGCGCCTGCTCAAGCCCTCCAGCCTGCATGGGTCGAACAACCGCTTCAATCGCGGCATCGACTGGTTCCTCGACGGCATGAACAACGCCTATCGGGTCACCCTCGACATCGCGCTGCGTTTCCGCTTCGTGACGCTGATGCTCACGTTCGCCACGTTTGGCCTGAGCGCGTGGATGTTCATCAACATCCCGAAGGGCTTCTTCCCGACCGAGGACACCGGCTTCCTGTCGGGCTCGACCGAAGTCGCGCCCGACACCGCCTTCCCGATCCAGGCTGAACTGTCGCAGAAGGTGGTGCAGATCGTCATGAAAGACCCTGCGGTGGATTACGTCACCTCATCGGTCGGCTTCGGCGGCTCCGCAAACCAGGGCAGCATCTTCGTGGCCCTGAAGCCAAAGTCCGAGCGCGGCCCGATTCAGGATGTGATCTCCCGGCTGCGTCGCACCACGGCGCAGGTTCCCGGCATCAACGCTGTGTTCGTTCCGGTTCAGAGCTTGAACCTGTCGGGCGGTCGTCAGGCTCGCGCGCAGTACCAGTACACGCTGCAATCCGGCGATCTTGGCTCCCTGTATGAAAAGGCGCCGGAGATGCTCGACCGCATGCGGCAGCTGCCGCAGTTGCGCGACGTTTCGACCGATCTCCAGATCCGCAACCCGGAACTCGTGATCGACATCGATCGCGAGAAGGCTGCCGCTTACGGGCTCACGACGGAGCAGATCCGGGCCGCGCTCTACAACACGTACGGCGGACGCCAGATCTCCACCATCTTCACGCAGGCTGCCGACTATCAGGTCATCATGGTCGCCAACAAGCGCTTCCAGGAAGATCCGTCGGCCCTGGGGCGCATCTACATCCGCGCGAACCCCGGCTCAACCGTCTCCGCCGCCGCTGCTGGCAGCGCGATTACGGGCGGAAGCAGCGCCTCGTCAGCGCCGATCATCTCCCTCGATCAGGTGGCCACCGTGCGCAGGTCCGTAGGCCCGCTCACCGTGAACCGCCAGTCGCAGCAGCCCTCGGTGACGCTCGCCTACAACGTGGCGCCCGGCGTGGCGCTTTCGGAAGCCAACGAGGCGATCCGTCGCGCTGCGCGGGACATCGCCATGCCGGCGACCGTATCGACCAACTTCTCCGGCGCCGCCGCCCTCTTCGAGGACGCGCAGCGTGGACAGGTGCCGCTCATCATCGCGGCGCTGCTCACGATCTACATCCTGCTGGGCGTGCTCTACGAGAGCTACATCCACCCGCTGACGATTCTCTCCGGCCTTCCTTCGGCGGGCATCGGGGCGCTGCTGGCCTTGCAGTTCTACAACATGGATCTGTCGGTCATCGCGATCATCGGCGTCTTGCTCCTTGTGGGCATCGTGAAAAAGAACGCGATCATGATGATCGATTTCGCCATCGAGCGAAGACGCACCGGCATGGATGCGGCGCCTGCGATCCGCGAGGCGGCGCTCATCCGCTTCCGGCCCATCATGATGACCACGCTGGCCGCCATCTTCGGCGCGGTGCCTATCGCGATTGGCGCGGGCGCCGGCGCGGAACTGCGCCAGCCACTGGGCATCGCCATCGTCGGCGGCCTGTGCCTGTCACAGTTGCTGACGCTCTACATCACGCCGGTCATCTACATCTATCTCGACCGGGTCGACTCCTACCTGTCCAGCGGCGAGAAGCGCCGGATGGCGGAAGTCGATGGGGTGCTGCAACCGGCGCCTGTGCGGGCGCCGGCTGAGTAAAGCGCGCGGCCTGCGCCGTATCGCGAAGGGAGGAGGCCCCTGCGGCCTCCTCACGCTGGATGGATGGCGCTGACCCGGTAGGTGTGCAGCGTCCCCTCCCCATCCCGGACGGAGACATATTCGCCGGGTTCGAAGGCGTGGGAGGCGAACCGGTAGCCCTGCTCCTCGTCATCGGCCGTGCCGGCCTCGTAGTCGAACGCCCACGTGGCGCCGCCGGCGCCCCCTGCGCGATGCACGAGGAGACCTCGCTCAGCGATGGCCCCGTGATCCAGCCGGTGGACGAAGCACCTCGCGCGCTCCTTCTTCCATGTTTCCAGATCGATATGCCCGGCAGCGTCGAGCGGTGCGAAGAATTCGTAGCCGCTGGCGCCGTCGCGGGTGGGCGCTTCCCTTGAGCGCGCCTCCTGAAGGGTGATCCGAAACATCTGCGCAGGGCCTCTGTTCATATGGATTCTCCTCTTCCTGAAGGCTGCTCAAGAAGTACGGCCGTTAAGGTTGCTTCTCATTGAGGGAGATCAATCGCCTTAAAGACAGGCTCAAGTCATTGCGCCAATGTTAAGGCTATGTTAACCGGACCTGGCTCGCGGGCGTTCGCGTAACTCAGGTTAGTCGTCATGACGTCTCCATCTTCCGACACCATCGGCACAACGGCCTCGCTGGCCGAGGAGTTTCGTCAGGCGCGTGGAAACGGGCGCAGACGCCGCATCGCCATCGGGCTGGGATTTTGCGCCGCCCTGGCGGCGTTCGCGGTGATGGAGCAAGCCGGATCAGGCAACGCGGAGGTGGGCCGCTCGCACGTGATTGGATATGCGCCTACCCCGATGAACCCCATCGCCGCCCTGTTCACTGGCATCTTTGATCCCGCCGCCCGCACTCAGCTACGGGCCCGCGCGGTTGCCCCGGATCTCGTGATTCCAGCCCCGCACCCTCGCCCCGTCCCGCCGCCTCCGCGGGCAGCCGCCGCGCCGGCCCGACAGACCGTGGCGCCAGCCAGTCCGCAGCCGACGCGGCTCGTCTGCGTAAGGCTCTGCGATGGCTATTTTTTCCCCGCGCCAAACCGCGCAGGCCAAACGCGTGGCGACCAGGCGTGCGCGGACGCTTGCCCAGGGGCGCCCACCCGCCTCTACTCCATGCGCAGCGAATCCATCACGGACGCCGTCGCCGTTGGCACGGGTCTTCGGTACTCCCGCCTCCCGGTCTCGCTCCAGTACACGCGGCGCATTGAAAGCACATGCTCCTGCGGCGCTGTAGACCCACAGGACGCAATCTCGCAGGACTCCACCCTGCGGCGGGGCGACCGGTACATGACGGCGAACGGCTTCGTGATTTACCAAGGCCCGTCCAGCGGCCCCCGTGGCCCCCGCGACTTCACGCCGCTGGCGCAGGCGCGCGGCATACCTGAGAGCGAGCGCAGACTGCTGGTGCGCATGGAGAACGCCTCCCGGGCGACACGCAATGGCGCCGTGGCGCAAAACACCGCTCCCCAGCAGGTGGCGAGGGGGCCAGGGGCCAGCGTCGCCAGCCGCTGACAGGCCGGCCAATAGCCGATAACGCGCCAATGACGCGCCGGTGACGCGCCGGTGGCCAACTTGGCCGGCGCCTTCGAAAAGCTCAACTTCTGCTCGATATCGGAAACGGCTCCCTGTACAACGCAGGTGGGCGGCAAACGCCATGGACGCAGCCGGCATCCAGCGAAATGACGAAACACCTGAAGTGGACAGCCGCCGCTCTCATGCTCGCAATCACTGCGGCGGCCTTCATTCCGTTCGGCTTCTGGGCGAAGGCGCTACGAGGCGAACTCTCCGAACAAATCACCCGCACGACCGGTCTTTCCGCGCAGGCGCAGGGGCCGGTGCGCATCGCCCTCCTGCCTTGGCCGCGGGTCAGCTTCTCGGACGTGGCTATCGGCCGTGAAGGCGGCGCCATCCATGTGCGCGCGGAACGTATGCGGGCGGACCTGAGCGTCTCCCGCCTGTTCTCCGGCCGCGTGGAGTTCTCCCGCCTGAGCCTCGTGCGCCCTTCGATCATGATCGACGCCGCAGGAACAGGCGCCGACGCTGGCCCAGCCATCCGCCGCGCCAGCGAAGCGCCCAGCGCCAGCGGCGAGGCCCGGCGGGCGGATCGTGTGCGCCTTGGCGTGATCTATGTTTCTGATGGAGAGGTGCGCCTGCGCGCGCCCGAGCAACGGGACGTGCTGCTGCAATCAGTGGACGCCACGCTCGACTGGGGCAGCCTTGGCAGCCCGGCTGCACTCAAGGGCTCCACCAAATGGCGTGGCGAGCGCTTCGACATCGAGGCGCTGCTGAGCCGCCCCGCGGAGGTGATCCGGGGCGAGCGCTCGCCTTTCACCATCAAGGCGACGTCAAGGCTGGTGGATCTTTCGCTGAACGGCGCGGTCACCGGCGGCGCCCGGTGGCTGGTGGAGGCGCGCCTCGCCTCCACGTCGGAACGTTTCAACCAGTTCCTCGACCTGCTCGAACTGCGCCCCGCCCTGCCCGGCCGGCTCAGCCGCGTGGCGGTTACGGGCCAGATTCGCGCCCTGCCCCAGAGCGCGACAATCTCGGACCTGCGCCTCACCCTCGACGGGAGCGTGTTTGACGGCGCGCTGTCCATCCGCGCTGGAGCGGCGCGGCCAATGGTCTCCGGCACGCTCGCCACCCGCGCCTACGAGGTGCGCGTCGGTCGCAGCGGGGCGCCGGTGTTGCGCAGCCGCGACCGCACCTGGAGCCGGGAAGCGCTGTCCATCGGAGCGCTCGACCTGTTCGACGCAGACCTGCGTGTGTCAGCGGCCCGCCTCACGCTCGGACGCGCCGTGGTCACAGACGCGGGGTTCCTGATCGCGATCAACGACGGGCGCCTGGACATCACGACCGCCAGCGCCGAGGGCTACGGCGGCTCCATCCGCGGTCGTTTCATCTTCGATTCAAGGCCAGCAATCCCGGAAATCCGGCTGACCGGAACGGTGCGCAACATCAACCTTGCGCAGTTCACCCGCGCGCATGGCGGCTTCGCGCGGCTGGGCGGGATAGCGGATCTGGAGGCTTCAATCGAAGGCGTCGGATCAAGCGTCCATGCCCTGATGCAGCAACTCTCCGGCGCCGTGCGCCTGGAGGCGCGCAATCTGGAGGTCGGCGGGGTCGATCTCGAAAAGGCGCTGCGTCGCACAGAGAAGCGCCCGCTCTCCATCCCGGTGGAGGTGCGGACGGGACAAACGACGTTCCTCACCGCGAAGGCGGAAGGGCTCATTCACGCTGGCGTTCTCAAGCTGGAGCACGCATCGGCGAACGGTCTGGGCGCGGACGTCTCCCTGACAGGCGCTGTGGCGGTCGCTGACCGGAGCCTGCGGCTGGACATCCTCGCCACACAACCGCGCTCGTCGTCCGCAGCGGCTGCGGTCGGCCGGGAGCCCGCCTCCCTTGTCCTCGATCTCGTCGGATCATGGGACGACCCGCAACTCTCGATTGACCCGGAATCGCTCATCAATCGCTCGGAAGCCGCCGCGCCGCTTCTGCGGCGCCAGACGCCTGCTGCGACGCCTGCCGCAACGCCCGCTTCGAGCGCCGCGCCGGCTCCGCTGGAGAGGTAAGCGAGGCTCAGCCCCGCCGGCGCAACAGTCGCCCGAAAGCGAGCCCGAGCAACACGACCACCCCGACAAAGCCAAGGAGCAGTGTCGACAGGGCGTTGATCTCGGGCGTCACGCCGAGACGCACCTGCGCGTAGATGCGCATGGGCAGCGTGGTGGACCCCGGCCCGGAGACAAAGCTCGCGAGCACGAAATCATCGAGGGAGATGGTGAACGCCAGCAGGAACCCCGCCACGATGGCCGGGGCGATCAGCGGCAGGGTGACGAGCGCGAACGTCTGCACAGGCCCCGCGCCAAGGTCCATCGCCGCTTCCTCAAGCGAGCGGTCGAAGCGCGCAAGCCGCGCATGGACCACCACCGCCACGAAGCACATGCCGAGGGTGGCGTGGGCGATGATGACGGTCCAGAGGCCGCGCTCCACGTCGAGGGTCACGAACATCAGCAAGAGCGCGAGCCCGATCACCACTTCGGGCATGACCATTGGCGCGTAGATCATCGCGGCGAACGCGGTGCGGCCGCGGAAACGCCCGTAGCGCGCGAGCGCCAGCGCGGCGAGGGTTCCCAGCACGCTGGCTATGAACGCGGAGGCTACCGCGACGCGCAGGCTCACCCACGCGGCGGACAGAAGCGCCTCGTTCTGAAGGAGCGAAGCGTACCACTTGGTCGAGAAGCCGCCCCAGACGGTCACGAGCTTCGAGGCGTTGAAGCTGTAGGCCACCAGCAGGCCGATGGGGACGTAGAGAAACGCGAAGGCGAACAGCAGCACGAGCAATCCGCCGTAACCGAGCCGGTTCGTCATCGCCGGCCCTCCGCCCGCATCTGCGCGCGCTCGAAGAAGATCAACGGGGCCACAAGGACCGCCAGCAGAAGGATCGCCGCCGCCGCAGCGACCGGCCAGTCGCGGTTGGCGAAGAACTCGTTCCACAGCGTGCGGCCGATCGTCAGCGTATCAGATCCGCCCAGCAGGTCCGGGATGACGAACTCGCCCACAGCGGGAATGAACACGAGAAGCGCGCCAGCGAAAACGCCCGGCAGCGAGAGGGGAAAGGTGACGGTCCAGAACGCGGACGCGCGACTTGCGCCAAGGTCCAGCGCCGCCTCCACGAGACTGCGGTCCTGCCGGTCCAGGGCGTTGAAAATCGGCAGCACCATGAACGGCAGGTATGAATACGCGATGCCGATCACCACCGCCGCCTCGGTGGCGAAAATCTGCAGGGGCGCGTCGATCACCCCGAGCCCTTTCAGGGCCGCGTTCAGAAAACCCTCGTCCTTCAGAATGGCGATCCACGCGTATACGCGGATGAGAAAGCTCGTCCAGAACGGCGCGATGGCCAGCAGGATAAGCGCCGGCTTCAGGCGGGCCGGCGCGCGCGACATGGCGAGCGCCATGGGATAGGCGATCGCCAGAGCCAGCGCCGTGGACAAAAGCGCGATCCGAAGCGAGGACACATACGACTGCACATACAGCGCGTCGCTGAAAAACAGCGCGTAGTTGTCGACCGTGAACTCCCGGACGCGCTCAAGAACGTCCGCAAGGCCAGCGCCAAAATCGAACTGCGGCGCATAGGGCGGCTGCGCCAGCACAGATTGGGAGAACGACAGGCGCACGATGATCGCGAACGGCGCGGCGAAAAACACCGCCAGCCAGAGATACGGAGCGGCCAGCGCGAGCCGCTGCGGCCACGTGAGCCGGCGCCCGCTCATCGCGCCAGAACCCGCGCCGCCGCCGACGGCCACGAAATGAACACGCGATCTCCCCGCCGCAGGGGCGCAGCGTCCGCGCTCTCCAAGCGCGCGGCGCGCACCGTTACGTCGCCGTCGCAGGCGATGCGATAGACGCTCGATCCGCCAAGGTAGGCGATGTCGCGCACCTCGCCGCAGAAGATGTTGTCCTGCGTCGGCGGATCGACCGAAAGGCCGATGCGCTCGGCGCGGATTGCCACGCTGACCGCCTGCCCTGCTTGGAGCGGCGCGGCGTCGGCGTCCACGGACGCGCTCAGCAGAGTTTCGCCGGCGCGCACCGCCACTGGGCCGGCGCCCTGCGGCATGCTGCCCTCGACGACCCCGTCGATCAGGTTCGCATCGCCCAGAAACGCCGCGAGCCAGCGGGATGCAGGCCGCTCGTACACCGCGCGCGGCGCGCCGAGCTGCTCGATGCGCCCCGCGCGCATCACTGCCACCCGCTGCGCCATGGCCATGGCTTCATCCTGATCGTGGGTGACGACGAGGAACGCCACGCCAAGCTCGCGCTGAACCTGGGCCAGTTCGAAGCGCGTCTCCTCGCGCAGCTTCCTGTCGAGCGCAGAGAGAGGTTCGTCCAGAAGCAGCAGCCGCGGCCGCCCCGCAAGGGCGCGCGCCAGCGCCACACGCGCCTTCTGCCCGCCCGAGAGCTGATCCGGCCTGCGTGCGCCCAAACCCTGCAGTTGCACCAGCCGGAGCATGTCGGCCACACGCTGCGCGACATCGGCTGATCCCATCCCCTGCCGCCGCAGCGGAAACGCGATGTTCTTCTCCACGCTCATGTGCGGAAACAGCGCGTAGGACTGGAACATCATGTTGATCGGCCGCCGGTTGGGCGGATCGCCGGCGAGGTCGCGCCCATCCAGCAGAATGCGACCGGCGTCCGGCGTCTCGAACCCGGCGATCATGCGCATGAGGGTGGTCTTGCCGCACCCGGAGGGGCCGAGCAGCGCGAAGAACTCGCCGCCCTCAATGTTCAGGGACACGTCATCGACGGCGCGAACCGTCCCGTAGGACTTCGTCACCCCCTCGACCGCAATGAGCGGAGCGGGCATTTTCGGAAGACCTCCTCCAGGGTTGGGCCGCACCCCATCCGGGCCCTTGGCGCAGGCGCGCCGCCGCCAGATTTACCGCGCGCTTCGTTCGGCGGCGGTGAGGGTGTTCTGCATGAGTATCGCGATGGTCATGGGGCCAACGCCGCCGGGCACCGGCGTAATCGCGCCCGCATTGGCGCAAGCAGACTCGAAGTCCACGTCGCCCACGAGACGGGTGCGCGGCTTGCCGTTCTTGTCGAGCCCATCGGCGGGCACGCGGTTGATGCCCACATCGATGACGATGGCTCCGGGCTTGATCCAGGCGCCCTTGACCATCTCGGGACGCCCGACAGCCGCGACGACCACATCCGCGCGCGCGACGACAGCCGCCAGATCGCGCGTGCGCGAGTGGGCGATGGTGACCGTGCAATGCTCCGCAAGAAGCAGTTGCGCCATGGGCTTGCCAACAATGTTCGAGCGGCCGACGACCACCGCCTCAAGCCCCGACAGCGTGCGCCCGAGATCGCGCGCCGCCTCGCGCAGCAGGATCATGGAGCCCGCCGGGGTGCAGGGCACAAGCGCCCGCCCGAGTTCGCCAACCGCGAGAAGGCCTGCGTTGAAAGGGTGAAAGCCGTCGACATCCTTGGCGGGGGCAATCCGCTCAAGCACGCGCCCGGCGTCGATCTGTCCCGGAAGCGGAAGCTGGACGAGGATGCCATGGATCGCAGGGTCAGCGTTCAGCCGGTCCACGAGCGCAATGAGATCGGCCTCGCCGGTCGAGGCTGGCAGGGTGTGCTGGACGGAGTGAAATCCGCACGTTTCCGCAGCCTTGCCCTTCGCGCGCACATAGACCTGGCTCGCAGGATCTTCCCCCACCAGCACCACCGCGAGGCCGGGCCGCACGCCGCGCGCGGTGAGCGCACGCGCGCCAGCGGCGACATCTTCCACAACCCGCGCAGCAACTTTCTTGCCGTCGATCAGCAACGCATGTCCAGTCAACGCAGAAGCCCTCGCCTTAAGCCTGCGCGCCGTTTTCGCAGGTATCGCTGCCGATTCCAAGTCCGCAGCCGGACGACGGCTCAGGCGCAAAGGTCCATGTCATCGCGTAATCGCGGGACGCGCCCGGCGCCAGACTGTCCATGGATGGCTTGTCGGCGAACTCGCCCGCAAACCCCTCCGGGTCGCCGTGGCCAGTCCACGCTTCGATGCACAGAAACGGCGCGTCCGGCCGGCTCCACAAGGCCCAGTGGCGAAACCCCTCCGCAGAAGCCTCGATCCGCGCGCCGCATGGCGCCTCGAAGAACAGCGCCCGGCTGCGGGCGTTGAGGAAGCAAAGGGCCTCGCGCGCAAACAAGGCGTGCGACAGCGCCAGGCCGCGCCCCTCCAGCGGGACCGGCCGCATCCGGGAGGTGAACAGACCGCCGGCGGTGATCTCCGGCGTCTCCCCTCGCTCCGCTTCCGCGAACACGATCCGGTGCTGGTCAGCGGCCCCGCCCGCGAACGGCCACGCAAACCCGGGATGCAGGCCCAGGGCGAAGGGCAAGGGCATGCGGCCGGGATTGCCCACCGTCAGGTCAAGCCGGAGCGAGCGCTCCGCCAGCGTATGGCGCACCCGCAGCACGAACGGGAACGGATACCGCGCACGAGTTTCGGCGCTGTCCGCCAGCTCGAACAGCGCGCTCGTTTCGCTGCGCTCGATGAGCGTGAAGTCGCAGGACGCGGCGAACCCGTGAACCGGCATGGGATAGGCGCGCCCCGCCACGCGGATGGCGCCGCCGTTGCTCCAGCCCACGCATGGAAACAGGACAGGCGCGACCGCATCCCAATGGTCGCTCGCGCGCGACCAGAGCAAATCGCGCCCCGCAACGCTCCAGCGCAGCGCCTCGGCCCCGCGCAAGGCGACGCTCGCGCGCGCGCTCCCGCAGGCGAGATCGATGCGGGAGGCGGCCGGCTCGCTCAGGCGTCGCCCTCTTCGGTCTTCCAGCGCTTCACGTTTCCAGAGTCGATCCCGAACAGGTCCAGCATACGGCCAACCGAATGGTTCACGATGTCGTCGAGGCTCTGGGGGCGATTGTAGAACGCGGGCATGACGGGAGCGATGATCGCGCCCATTTCGCTCAGGGTCAGCATTGTGCGCAGGTGACCGGTGTGCAGCGGGGTCTCGCGCACCGCCAGCACGAGGCGCCGACGCTCCTTGAGCACCACGTCGGCGGCGCGGCTCATCAGCGAACCGGTCACGCCCGTGGCGATCTCGCTCATGGTGCGCACTGAACAGGGGGCGATCACCATGCCGAGAGTGGGAAACGAGCCGGACGAAATGGACGCGCCGATATCCGCCATCGGATGGTACGCATCGGCCATGTCGCGCAGGTCTTTGGCCTTCAGGTCCGTCTCGTAGGCGAGCGTCATTTCCGCGGCCTTGCTGACCACCAGATGGGTTTCCACCCCCGCCTGCTTTAAAGCCTCAAGCATCCGGATGCCGTAGATGATGCCGGATGCGCCGCTGATGCCGACGATGATCCGACCAACTGATTTACCTGACACGCGTTCTCCCCCCTTGTGGGCGCGATGGAAGTGGATCCGCAACGCCCCCGCGTCAAGGAGTGGCGGCGATTAATGCCTGATATCCGCCAAGAATCACGTTCCGGGGCTGCGCGGCGAAGGAGGCGCCGACGGCCTGAGCGCACGCCTGCATGTTCGCCGGCCCGGCATCCCGGGGGTCAGCGGGAACGCCCCACCCATCGAGAGGGCGCAAGGCGAACAACGCCTCCTGCTGCAAGCGCTCGGACTCAAGTTCGACAGCCTTCACCCGGGCTCGCAGCGCGGCAACCCCAGCCTCGTCCAGCGCCGCAGGGGCCTCCTTGAGAAAGCGCCGGACCCCGCGCAGCGGGATCACCGCCTCACGCCGCCAGTCGCCCACCGCCGCGTCGGCGGCGGCGAGATCAGCGCTGGTCACCAGCCGCCCGTTTGAGGCGAGCCAGAGGGCGAACAGCATCAGATTGACGTCAAGCCCATGGGCGTCCTGCAAGGCGACGCACGCAGCCGGGATCCCGTCGCGACCGTACAGGGCGAGTGAAAACCGCCAGAACTCTGATCCGCGCTCCACTGCTGTCCCCATCGTCCGCCCGCCTCCGTTCTTTCGCGGACGTGCGTTTACCATGCCTGCGCCAACGCAGGAACCGACAGCCGGCGACGGGCGCACGACGGTGCGAAATACGACCAAAATCTGTTTGGGACGCCTTGATACTTTCGTGGGATCGCCTTATCTCGACGGCGCGGCGCTCAGCGCCGTACTCGCCCTCTTGGGCGTTTCCTCCCTGACTTGGGGCCGCTCACGCAAGTGGGCGGCCTCTTTTCTTTTGGACACAATGATCTGCTTCATGGAGCTGCTTCATGGCCGAGGCTTTATGCCGCCGCCGGCCTGCATGCGATCAAAGCCGATCTTCGCCGCGCCCCTCGCCAAGCGCCTTGGCCTGCGGCGTCTGCATATAAAAGTTAAGGAATTCATACCCCAGCGAAGCATCGTGCATGAGATTGAAGTTCGCCAGCATCTGCTTGTTGAGAACCCGCTTCGTAAGGGCCAGCGCGTAGGCGTTGCGCTTGAGAAGGCGTTGCGCGATCTCGTCGGTCTTCGCGTCCAGTTGGTCAGCGGGCACCGCATAGTTGACGACGCCCATGCCAGCGAGTTCCTTCGCCGTGAAAGGGCGCGCGAGCATGAGGTACTCTTTCGCCATGTTCATGGGCATTTTCAACGGCGCGAAAACGCTGCCGCCATCGCCTGTGACCATGCAGTGATCCGCCGAGCCGCGCCGCTCGCCATCGATGACCAGATCCCCCGCGCTCATATGATGATCGGCGATCACCGCGTCCTCGCGCGCGATAATGAAATCACACGCCAGCACCAGATTGGCGCCGAAGCCGACGGCATGACCGTTGACCTTCGCGATGACGGGCTTTTCGATGGTGCACATCGCCTCAACGGCGCGCGTCACGCCGCTCATGATGTCCCAATCACTGCCGGGATTCCCATGGTGCCCGTAAGACGAAGGCGGCATGGTGAACACGTCATCCTTGCCTGTGATGACAATCACGCGGACCGACATATCGTCGCGCAGTTCGCCAAGAGCACGGCCCACTTCCGCCGCGCGCTGGGCGCCGCCGCCCTTGCCGTTATCGAGCTTCTCGCGCAGATGCTTCTCAATACGCTTGAGCTGGATCGTCGCGATCTGCCCTTCGCGAATGATGTCGAGGAGATAGTACGAACTCATCACAGCTCCTGTCAGTTCGCGAGAATTTTGGCGAAACGGGCGCGGATATCCTGCGGCGTGCGCGCCGCCTTTTCGATGAGCGCGCGCACCGCCGGGCCATCGATCGGGCTTGTCAGGATTCCTACCTTCATCATCTCCGCGCGGAACGCCTCATCCCGCGCCATTTTCATGAAACCGTCCGCAAGCGTTTTCTCGCGTTCCGCCGGAAGGCGCGGCGGCGCGGCGAATGGCAGCGCCATAAAGAACGGAAGTTCGGCGAATTCCAGCAAAGCCAGATCATCCGGCGCGCTAATGAACTCGCGGGCGATGGGCACCTGCGGATAATCCGGCAGCCGCTTCGTGCGTCCGAACGCGACGAGCGGCGGAAGCCTGCCCTCTTTCCACAATTGCGGCCGGCCTACGAGGATCGCGCTGATATCGACAAACTGCCCATCAACTTCGCCCCGCTCCATAGCAAGCCAGATCTCGGCCGCGCCAGGATAGCCGCGCACAAGCTCCACCTTCAAATTGAGAAGATCGCGCGCCATGAGCGCAAACACGATGTTCGTGGCGCCAGAGCGCGTGCCCCCGAGCTGGATGGGCTTGGGCTGGGTGTTCACGTCCTCCATACGACGGGCGGGATGACGCTCGTTGACAACCATCATGTAGGCGTCTTCCTCGTAGGAGGAGAGGCTCCCAAGCCATGTCAGTTCAAGCGGATCGAACTGCGCGTTCGGATCGCCAACAAGAGCAAGCTGCGGCAAGGCCCGGTTCATGGCGACGATGGTCAGCCCGTCACGGGGAACGGTTGCGACGAGCCGGTTTCCGAGGGCAAGACCGCCAGCGCCAGGAACATTCTGGACCGTGGCCTGCGGCGCTCCGGGAATGAAGCGCGGCAGGTGCCGCGCCACGGTGCGCCCCGCAATATCATAATATCCCCCGGGGCTCGAGCCTACCTGTATGGCCACAGTCTTGCCGGCATAAAAGGAGGCTTCTTGCGCTTGCGCGCTGTCCGCCCCCACCATCTGCCACAACACCGCCGCCGCAATCGCCGTTGCAAGCGCTTTCTTCATGCGAGACGTCCTTCAATAGGTGTCAAAGACTGTTTGCGTCGCCGCCACGTCCAGTCCGCGCGCCATGGCGAACGCGAGAAGGATCGCTGCTTTTTGCGGGTTCAGATTGTCGGCTGCGATCGTTCCGTCCTCGTGCGCGTTGCCCGTCGCCAGCACACGCCCCTCGCCAACCCGCGCGCTGCGAACCACACGCACGCCCTCGGCCGCAAGTTGCAGCAGGATGTCGCGATAAAGCCCCATGGCGCCGGCGCCGATTCCAGCGATCACGAGTCCGCGCGCGCCAAGATCCACCGCCGCGCGCGCAAGGCGCGGATCCGCGCCGGTGTGACCGTACATAATCTCGACGCGCGGCAGGCGGTCTGCATCGTCAAGCGTGAATTCGGACGCGAGCGTGTGCCGGCGCATCGGCGACCGATAGAACACAATTCTGTCAGCGTCGGCGTAGCCCAGCACGCCGAGATCACGGCTGCGGAAGGTTTGCACCTGAAACGTGAATGTCTTCGTCACGTCGCGCGCCGCATTGATCTCGCTGTTGGTGGCTACGAGAACGCCCTTGCCCCAAGCCTCCGGGCATGCGGCCACACGAACCGCGTTTGCAAGGTTGAGATGCGCATCGGTGCTCACCGCAGTGAACGGACGCTGCGCCCCAACAATAACGACCGGCTTCTGAGTCTTGAGCGAAAGGTTGAGAAAGAACGCGGTCTCTTCCAGAGTGTTCGTGCCCTGGACAATGACGACGCCATCGACAGACTCATCATCCGCGACACCCTGCACGCGCCGAGCAAAGCGGGCGAGGTCCGCATGGGTGGCGACGGGCGAAGGCTCGGCGTCATCAGCCACAACATGGGCGAGTTCGCCGATCTCTGGCAACATCGCCAGCATCTCACGACCTGTCAGGCGCCCTTTACCGCTGAAACGTTCATTGTAATGCGTGATGTCGAACCGATGCATACCCTGGCTCGGCAGAGTGCCCGGGCACACCACCAGCGAGATACGCGCGCACGCCGGTTGCGGCCGCGTCATGAGCGTTCCTCCATTATTTTGTCTGGAGTTTGAGGCACGCTCGCCAGCGCGTCAATAGCGCAGCCCGAGGCCACAGAAACCTGCGGCTCAAGCAGCTTTCGCCATGCGCTGTCCAGCGAACTCAGAACGCGTCGCCGAAATCATCCTCCGGAAGAGCTACACCATCCGCCCGCGACCCTCTCTTGCAGGAACGCCTTCCCCCGCTTGCGCTGGCCAAGAGCGGCCGATAAGCTCATGCAAAATGATCGGGAGGAAACATGGAAGGCGCGCTCAAAGGCGTCCGGGTGATTGAATTCGCCAATTACGTCTCTGGCCCCTACGCAGGGATGCTGCTGGGCGACCTTGGCGCGGACGTCATCAAGGTTGAAGAGCCGCAACGGGGCGATCCATTCCGCGGCTGGGGGCGCGTTGATTACTCGCCGACATTCGCGTCCGTGAACCGCAACAAGAAAAGCGTGACGATTGATCTGAAGAGTGCGGCGGGCAAAGCCGACGCAATTGCGCTCGCCAACGGCGCCGACGTCGTCATCGAAAATTTTCGCCCAGGCACGCTGGACCGGCTGGGCCTCGGCTACGACGTGTTCACCACCAGCAATCCGGGGCTTGTTTGGTGCTCGATCACGGGCTTCGGCTCGGACGGCCCCTACGCCCATCGCCCTGGCTATGACACCGTGGGACAGGCGATGAGCGGGCTCCTGAGCCTGCTCACCGATCCCGCGAACCCGCAGCCCATGGGGATTTCACTATCGGATCATCTCGCCGGGATCACAGCCTGCAACGGTATTCTCGCGGCCCTTGTCGCGCGAGCGCGCACCGGACGGGGCCAGCGCGTCGACACATCGCTACTTGAATCCGCAATCTCATTTTGCGGCGAGAACATGGCGCGCTATTTCGACAATGGCAAAGTGCCTGTCCGCGCCACCCGCACCAAGCAGGCGCAAGTCTACGCCTTCGCAGCCGGCGACGGAAAGGCGCTCGTGGTGCATCTGTCGTCGCCGACAAAGTTCTGGCGTGGGCTCTGCGATGTGGTCGGCAAGCCTGAATGGCTTGAGGATCCACGGTTTGAAAGTAAGGAGTCGCGGGGCAAGAACTACGACGTGCTTCATGAAGCGCTCTCGCAGGTCATCCGCACCCAGCCGCGCGCGCATTGGCTGGCGAAGCTGGAAGCCGCAGACGTGCCCTGCTCGGCTCTCAACACATTTGACGACGTGTTCGACGATCCGCAAGTGCAGCACCTTGGGATGCGCATCGAGACGCCGCATCCAAAGCTCGGCTCGATCTCGCTGGTGCGCAACGGCTTGCGCATGTCCGACACGCCAGTGCTGACCCATCGCGGGCCGCCCGAACTCGGCGAGCACAACAACGAAATCCTGCCGTCGCGCCAGGATACGGGAGGGAGCCAATCATGACCCGCTTGATGAACGCGCGTGGCGCCCAAGCTCTCGCTCTAGCGCTCGCCCTAGGGCTGCTCGCCGTCACGCCGGCGCGCGCGCAAACCGAAGCTGTTCGTGACTTTTACGCCGGCAAGCGCCTCACGCTGATCACCTCCGCGTCCAGTGGAGGCGGATACGATCAGTACGCGCGCCTGCTTGCGCAGCACATGACGAAGTACATTCCCGGCGCGCCGTCCATGATCGTGCAGAACATGCCAGGCGCCGAAGGCATCAAGGCGGCAAACTACCTCGCCGCCATCGCAGCGCGGGATGGAACCGTGCTGGGCGGGTTGCAGCGAAACACCGGTCTCGCGCGTTTCTATCAGCCCGACAGCGCAAACATTCAATTCGACGTACAGAAGTTCACCTGGCTCGGATCGATGCAACAGGAGATCGGCTTTATGCTCGTGCGCACAGCCTCGGGCGTCACCGACGCAGCGGGCCTGAAAACGCGGGGCATCACAGCCAGCTCCACGTCGCGCAATTCTCCCGCATCCATCTACCCACGAATGCTCAACGAACTCTACGGCGCTCGCATCAAGGTGATAGAAGGCTACGGCGGATCGCAGGAAGCGCTACTCGCTCTGGAGCGCGGCGAAGCGGATTCGCACGTGTCTGGCGGCACGTCAGCGGCCTTCCGCGCCCGCTACAGGCCATGGGAAAAAGCGGGCGCGGTGAGAATAATCCTGCAGCTTGGCATGGAGCGTGATCGCGAATACCCGGACGTGCCAACCGCGCTGGAAATTGTCGACAACGCCGATGCGAAACGTATCTTCGAGATTGCTTTCGTCGAGCAAGTAATGGGCCGCCCCTTCATGCTGCCGCCCGACGTCCCCAAGGACCGTGCGACTGCATTGCAGCGCGCCTTCGACGAGGCGCTGAAAGACAAAGACCTCATAGCCGATGCTGACAAACGCGGCATTGAGCTCGATCCAGTGGGCGGCGCGAGCATCGCGAAACTGCTCGACACTGTCTATTCGACGCCGCCCTCGCTCGCCGAGCGCATCCGCAACATGGTCAAGTGAGGCGCGCATGAACATCGCCGATCTTTCAAACGGCGTCGAACCGGCGCGCGAACTCAGCGACTATTGCTCAATTGTTGGAACGGCGACCAGCCGCCTTGGCAAGGTTCCCGGCGTATCAAGCCTCGACCTGCTTGTTGAAGCGATCCGCAACGCCGTCGACGATGCCGGTCTCAAAGCATCCGACATCGACGGCGTCATCTGCCGAGGCCCCGACGAATCCTATTCGCACCATCAGGTCGTGGCCGAACGTCTCGGCATCAACGCGCGCTTCTCAACCACGTTGACGAACGGTGGCGCGAGCCAGATCCTCGCCATCGCAATCGCCGTCATGGCGATCCGCTTCGGGCTTGCGAAGACGATTGTCTGCGGTTTCGGTCGCGACACGTGGTCAAGAACGCATGCGAGCGAGGAAGCGCGGGTAAGAAATGAAACCCGACCGGCCAGCCAACGGCCGCGCGAGTTTGGTCCAGAGTACGGCTATTTTGGCGCAACAGCGGCGCACGCGTTTGGCGCAACGCGCCACATGCATCTCTACGGCACGACACGAGACGATTTTGGTGCCATCGCCACAGCGTTTCGCGAACACGCACTGCGCAACCCCGATGCGCAGATGAAGAAGCCGCTCTCCATGGAGGACTATCACGCCGGCCGCATGATTGTTGCGCCTTTCGGCATCTACGATTGCAGCCTGCGCTCCGATGCCGCCGGCGCGGTGATCGTAACGCGCACCGACCGCGCGCGCGACATGCGCCGCCCGCCCGTGCTCATCAAGGGGTTCGGTACTTTCAACAACACACGCGGCTGGTTCAACGACGATAACATGGTCGTGACAGCGGCTAAAAACAGCGGAGCCGCCGCGTACGCCATGGCGGGACTTGGGCCGCAGGACGTCGATACCGCGCAAATCTACGATTGCTTTACTTACATGGTGCTTACACAGCTTGAGGACTATGGGTTCTGCAAGAAGGGCGAGGGCGGCGCGTTCGTGTCGTCCGGCGCGTTACGTCTCGGCGGGGCCCTCCCCTGCAACACCTCCGGTGGCCAACTCTCCGAAGCCCACGCCGAAGGCATGCTGCAAATCGTCGAAGGGGTCCGCCAACTGCGCCATCTCTATCCCGCCGAACGCCAGGTGAAGGACGCGGAAATCGCGCTCATCTCAGGCCATGGCGGCAATCAGGTCTGTCATTCAACGCTCATTCTAGGAAAAGCGTGATGTCCGAGGTCAGGCAAAAACCCGTTCCGCGTCCCGCTCCCGAATCCGCCCCGTACTGGGCGGCAGCGCGCGAACGGCGCCTCGCGCTCCCCACATGCGACGATTGCAGCGGCCAATGGTTTCCGCCCTCACGCACATGCCCGCACTGCCTGTCGGGCAGGGTCTCTTTCACCGATGTTTCAGGCCGGGGGAAGGTCTACAGCTTTGTGACTTTCCATCGCGTGTATCACCCCGCGTTCGAGGGCGACGTGCCATATGTGGTCGCCCTCATCGAGCTCGAGGAAGGCCCGCGCCTTCTGTCCAACATTGTCGATGTTGCGCCGGAAGATGTTCGCTGCGAAATGCCCGTCGAGGTCACGTTCGAAGATGTGGGCGAGGCGGTGATCCCGAAGTTCCGGCCACGCTGACGGAGCGACGCCACGCAAACGACGCAACGACGGCGCGAAACGCCCATGTCTCAACGTCGTAACGCTTCTGAAAAGGAGCCCGCCAAGTCAATCTCGACGGGCGCCAAGCGTCTATTCTACTGATTAAACGCCGTCAGCAGTCCTGCTGAAAGGACCATTGTCCAAGTTCGATATCGCCTCTGACGTATGGTCCGCCTCAAACATCAGGTTCACGTATTGAAATTCTTTAGTGTCATAATCTTCTGAAGAGTTCAGCCTTACATCCGTAGCGCCACTTTCGATTGCGGCTTTAAACGCGACCAAAGCCGCATCTACATCCTTGGTGTACACATCTACCGATACTTTCATAACCACCATCCCTTTTTTAGCGGATCTGCCGAATACAAAAACTCGACTGTATTTACCGTGGACGTTTCCGCTATTTTGGTCAATCCCGATGAAGCTGCCCGATCTTAGGGACCTTATTTCGTATGTGGTCGCCAGCGCGATTCTCTCGGTCAGCACCGACCTCCGCCGCTTCAACCGCCCATCAAAGCAAATCCAACCCCGGAAACGAACCCGAAACTGGATAAAACTTGGTGGCAAAGTAGGTAGAGCTTCTCCCAGACCGAAAGACACGAAGCGTTGCGAATGTTGAAAATCGCCGCCGTCTATCGACGAGACAAGGCATTTTTCCACATTCGCTGAAGGACAGATAGCCGGAAGCGCCCATCGTAGTGGCTGAACTTCTTCGAAAGTCCGGCAAACCCATGCGCCGAATGGGCCGCCACCCATTTGCGCACCGCCCCATGGTCGAGGCCAAGATGGGACGGCGCCTCCTCCGCGCTACGCTCGCCGCCGCCACAATGCTCAACGACACGCTGTTTGAAAGAAACGCTATGCCTGGATATGGAAAACCCCCGAAGTTGGATGTCCAACTTTCGGGGGTCAGTTCATTTGGGCCCAGCCAAAATCGCGCGACAAAGTCGCCGCGCGCAGTGGCGGTCGATTAGTCGAAGTCGCTTGCGAGCGCGGCGCGCACGTTCTCGGGCAGAACCGACATGTGCGAGTAGTTCGCGTGCGAGAAGCCGACGATGACCTGGGCGCCAGGCATCTTGAACGCGGCGATCTGGGCAGGCGTGAACTTGAAGTGGACGAACTGCACCGACGAGGCTTTGCCCTCGGTGGTGGTGCGGTCCTGATCCTCTTCCGCAGCGCCGACAACCTTCTCGCCGTTCACTGACATGAACGCGGTCTCCTCGATAGCGCCGAGGCGGCCGAGGATGCGCTTGCGGCGGTCGGGATCGTCGATCTCGATCATGAAGGTGGCGCAGAGTTCGGAACCCTTCGGAACGAGCGGATTGTAGGCCGCCAGCTCATCCTTGATCTGCTCCTCGCCACCCTTCTCGATGTAGAGCATTTCCTGGACCTGGGCCCACATGGTGTCCCAGCTCTCGAAATAGAAGGTGACGTGCGGACCCACGTCCACGCGACGGTCGCGCTTGATAGCGGCCATCTTGCGACGCATTTCGTTGCGCACCTTCATGTACTCGGGGAGCGGCAGGATGTCGGCTGCTGTAACTTCGTGCTTGTTGGCCATCATCGTCATTCCCGTTTCTTGTTTCAGACTTCGATGCCGTAGCTGCGGGCGAAGATCTGGATTGGATGCTTCACCAACTGCGGCTTCGGCTTGTCGCCGCCGAGCGCGTCAACGCCCTGCGCGATATGAACGCCGGCCAGCGGACACTCAGACGTAACGAAAGCCTTGCCCGCCTGCGCGGTCTGGCGCGCCACCGGCTTGCCAACCTTCATCGCGATGTCGAAGTTGCCCTTCTTGAAGCCCCACGCGCCGCCGTGGCCCGAGCAGCGCTCGACCACGTTGACGTCGGCTTCGGGAAGAAGCTTCAGCATCTCGGTCGCCTTCTGGCCCATGTTCTGGGCGCGCGAGTGACACGCGATGTGCAGCGTCACGCCGCCGCCCACCGGCTGCATGCCCGGCGCAAGGCCGTTCTTCTTGGCGATGTCGACGATGTACTCGCTGATGTCGAACGTGGCCTGCGCCAGCGTCTTCACGTTCTTGTCCTCGGGCACGATCAGCGGCCACTCGAACTTCATCATGAGCGAGCATGACGGCACGAGCGCGATGACGTCGTAGCCCTTCTCGATCCACGGCAGAAGCGCGTCGGCTACAGTCTTCGCAGCCTTGGCGACCTCGGCGATCTTGCCCTGCTCGAGCATAGGCATGCCGCAGCAGGCGGGATGCACGACTTCGGTCTCGACGCCATTCTTCGCCAGCACCGCGCGCGCGGCGAGGCCCACGTCGGGATCGTTGTAGTTGTTGAAGCAGGTCGCGTAGATCACCGCCTTGCGGCCGTAACCGGGCGCGTCCTTGTTGATCTCAGGCGTCGTCGCGCGGGCCTGGCTGGTCAGCGGCGAGGGCGCATAGGTCGGCAGTTCGGCGCGAGCGTCGAGGCCAGTCACCTTCTCCAGAAGCCCACGCGCGAACGTGTTCGACGTGCTCGTCGCCCAGTTGGCGATGGGCGCCACCGGCTGGATGAACTTGGCGTTGCGGTCGGTCTTCGCAAGCTGGCGGTCAACGAAGCTGGTCTCGTTCTTCTTCGCCTCGACGGCGCGATAGCGCAGCATCAGATGCGGGAAGTCGAGGTTGAACTCGTGCGGCGGCACGTAGGGGCACTTCGTCATGAAGCACAGGTCGCACAGGGTGCAGGCATCGACGACCGGCTTGAAACCCTCGCTCCCCACGGAGTCGAGTTCGCCCGTCTTCGACTCGTCGATGAGATCGAACAGCCGCGGGAAGGAATCGCACAGATTGAAGCAGCGGCGGCAGCCGTGACAGATGTCGAATACGCGACGCAGCTCGTCGTCGAGCTTCGCTTCGTCGTAGAACTCGGGGTTCTGCCAATCCAACGGATGCCGGATCGGAGCTTCGAGACTGCCCTCTCTCATGCCGCCCTCTTTATGTTTAACGATGGTGGGAAAGAAATGGCCGGCGACGACCGAAGCCGCGCCGGCCGGAACATCAAAAGCCTATCAGGCCTTCATGTCGTCCAGAGCGCGCTGGAAACGGCCGGCGTGCGAACGCTCGGCCTTCGCCAGCGTCTCGAACCAGTCGGCGATTTCCTCGAAGCCCTCTTCGCGCGCGGTGCGAGCCATGCCCGGGTACATGTCGGTGTACTCGTGCGTCTCGCCGGCGATGGAAGCCTGCAGGTTCAGCTCGGTCTTGCCCATGGGCAGGCCGGTCGCCGGATCGCCGCACTCCTCGAGGTACTCGAGGTGGCCGTGGGCGTGGCCGGTCTCGCCTTCCGCGGTGGAGCGGAACACGGACGCAACGTCGTTGAAGCCCTCAACGTCGGCCTTCTGGGCGAAATACAGGTAACGACGGTTCGCCTGGGACTCGCCAGCGAACGCGTACTTCAGGTTGTCTTCGGTCTTGCTGCCCTTGAGAGCCATCGCTCACCTCCTGAAAGACGTCTAGGATCGATCGACACATCCATCCGGGACGTGCCGCCGATACGTGGGAAGAAAGAGCGCGGATCCGCTTTGTCAATGATCGGAGGGAGCAGTTAGTTTATTTTCGATCTAAACTGCGGCTCGCTGGCAAGCCCTCATCGGCGGCGGCGATGAGGCCCATAGGGGCCACCGATAGGCGGCCCGGATCAGCCCTTGAGGCTGCGCACGCTTGCGGGGATCGCCGCCCGGACGACGCGCGCAAGTTCGATCAGCGCCTTCGTGCGCGGGCTGCGGCGGCGATGGACAAGGCGCACGCGACGGTAGGCGCTGTCCCCCGCCAGCGGACGGGTGGCGAGGCGCTCGCCCTCGCCCCGGCCACACTCGATGGCGAGGCGCGGCAGGAAGGTCACCCCCTGCCCGGCTGCGGCGAGATGCAGCAGGGTTTCGAGGCTGGTCGCGCGCATGTCGGCCATCACCCCGCCGCCGACCTGCGGGTTGCTGCACAGATCAAGCAACTGGTTGCGCAGGCAGTGCCCGTCAGTCAGCAGCAGGAGGGTGCGGGGATCAATGTCCTCCATGGCGACAGTCTTCGAGGCCGCGAGCGGATGGTTCGACGGCATAGCGACGAAGAAGGGCTCGTCGTAGAGGTCGATGGAGACGAGTTCCGGCGCATCCTCCTGGGTGGCGACGATGGCCGCGTCCAGCTTGCCCTCGATGACCTGCGGCACAATGTGGGCGGTCGTCTCCTCTACGAGGACCAATGGCGCGTTCGGCAGCTTTTCTGCCGTCAGGGGAAGCACATAAGGCATCAGATACGGCGCGATGGTGGGAATGACGCCAAGCCGCAGCCGGCCGCTCAAGGGATCGCGGTTCGCCCGGGCGGCGTCCACGATGTCAGCGGCGGCCGCAATAGCCCGGCGCGCGTGGGCGATGATCTGCTCGCCCGCCTCGGTGGGGCGCACCGTGCGCCCGACCCTGCTGAAGATTTCCACACCAAGCTCTTGCTCAAGCTTGCCGATCTGCCCGCTGAGCGTCGGTTGGCTGACATTGCAGGCCTGGGCTGCGTTCCCGAAATGCGCGTGATCGGCGACGGCGACGATGTATTGGAGATCACGGAGATTCATGGGCAGGGCCTGCTCGATTGGAGGCGCTTCTTACCATCCGTCGATAGGTCAGAACAATGACGGCGATAGGCCAAGCCTTCTTGTGCGGCGCCGTTCCGGTAGGTATAAGCGCGCTCCTCCATCGATTTGCAGAGTTTCACACCCATGGCGCTCGAACGCACCTTCTCCATCATCAAGCCCGACGCGACCCGCCGCAACCTCACCGGCGCCATCAACGCGAAGATCGAGCAGGCCGACCTGCGCATCATCGCGCAGAAGCGCGTGCACATGACCCGCGCCCAGGCCGAGACGTTCTACGGCGTTCACCGCGAGCGTCCCTTCTTCGGCGAGCTGGTCGACACCATGACCGCCGGTCCGGTCGTTGTGCAGGTGCTCGAGGGCGAGAACGCCATCAAGACCTATCGCGAGATCATGGGCGCCACGAACCCGGCCAACGCCGACGCGGGCACCATTCGCAAGGAATTCGCCCTCTCGGTTGGCGAGAACTCCGTGCACGGCTCCGACGCGCCGGAGACAGCGGCTATCGAGATCGCCCAGTGGTTCTCGGGCAACGAGATCGTCGGCTGATCGGTTAGATGTCTGCGCGCGGGCTCGTCGCGCGCAAACAAACAGCGACAAGCCCCCAACCGGCTGGCTCCGCCAGCCACCCTTGTGAGCTTGCATCAGCAAAGTCTGGCATACCCGATTTTGCGATGGCGGACGGGAGAGCGGTTACCCTTAGGGACGCCAAGCCCATGGGGGAGCAAAACTCCG
This sequence comes from Hyphomicrobiales bacterium, assembly GCA_027484655.1. Lineage (GTDB taxonomy): Bacteria > Pseudomonadota > Alphaproteobacteria > Rhizobiales > Beijerinckiaceae > Terripilifer. The sequence continues at coordinate 63,871 of JAIXSM010000008.1, forward strand.
TCCGCCGGTCGAGGCGAACGGGGGGCCGTTGTCTGAGCGGATCGCGCCAGGCGGCCCGTACTCACGAAACGGCCGCTCAAGCACCGGCCACGCACCCTGATCGCGTGGTCGCCGCTGCCTGCAAGCCAATCAGGTGGCGGCTGAATGGGTCGGTAATCGTCAGCGCCTCGCGCCGGTGCAGGCGTCGCGGCGCCGCAAGGCCGGCCTGCTTCTGGATCCCGCCCGCGAGTAGGACAAGCCGCTCATCCTCTTCACGTCGAAGCCCGCGCCCCAAAGATCCGCAGGCTCAGCGCAATCATCCGCGCGGCGCGTCCGCATGCCCAAGGCGCCCGAGCCACCTCAGCAAACAGGCCGAGCGGGCTTGGCGCATGCTCATCGAGCGCTGCCGCGCCTACCAGTTCGCGATCAACGGACAGGAGGCCTATTGCAACCTCCTGACCAACACCCGCGCGACCAGTGCTTGCGGGGACGGGCGTCCAGAGACAGTCCCGGCAAGCGCCTCCTTTGTCCGCTCCCAACCGGGCGGGGAAACGAAAAAAGCCCCGATCCTGAGATCGGGGCTTTTGTAAAGACTGCGAATGACGCAGCGGACGGTTGGTTGCGGGGGCCAGATTTGAACTGACGACCTTCAG
>JAIXSM010000036.1 GCA_027484655.1 Hyphomicrobiales bacterium
ACGAATGAGGCGATCTTTCTGTTCCACGCAACGACGCTGGTCTTCTTCTCAGGCTTTCCCGCGTTTCAGCAGAAGGGCGACGCGCTCTACTACGCCAATTTTTTCGCCGACAAGACGTTCAACCCCTTCATCCCCTATCCCATCGTGGGGTTCTATTTCATCATCCTGACGCTGCTGCTGATCTGGGTCTTCAACCGCATCAACCGCCATCTGAACCGCCATCTGCCCTCGAACCTGACGGGCAGAATCCGCTTGCGTGCGCAGGTGATCCGATAGTAACCTTGATTTGATCAAATTCCCCGGGCGCAGCCCGGGTCCGCGATAACAGCGGCGCAGGGCATGGGGCCGGGCGGATATGGGGTCGAACACAGGGGAAGGATCGGGGCCGGGCATATGCTCCCCCGCCTGAAAAAAGATGATGAAGGATTGGCTGAGAAAGCATCCCGATGTCCGCACCATTCGTGTTGCGGCAGTGGATCTGAACGGGCAGGCGCGCGGCAAACGCGTTCCGGCCCGCTTTGCGGAGAATGTCACCAAGAACGGGACACGGTTCCCCTTTTCGGTGCTGAACCTCGATATCTGGGGCGAAGACATCGACGACAGCCCGCTGGTCTTTGAACAGGGCGATCAGGACGGGGTTCTGAAACCTACTGAACGCGGCTTCATGCCGATGCCCTGGCTGGAGGCGCCGACGGCGCTGCTGCCCATCTGGATGTTCCGCGAAAACGGCACGCCTTATGAGGGCGACCCCCGCCATGCGCTGCGGTCGGTGGTCGAAAAGTTCAAGGAACGCGGCCTGACGCCGGTTGTCGCGATGGAGTTGGAATTCTTCCTGATCGACGACAGCGGCAAGACGATGCAGGTGCCGGCCTCGCCCCGGTCGGGCAAGCGCAGGAAGGCCGCAGAGACGCTGTCGATCCGGGCGCTGGATGCCTTTGATACCTTCTTCACCGATCTCTACGACGCCTGCGAGGCGATGGACATTCCCGCCGACACGACCACGTCGGAAACCGGCCTCGGCCAGTTCGAAGTGAACCTGATGCATTGCGACGATCCCCTACGGGCCGCCGATGATGCCTGGCTGTTCAAGATGCTGGTCAAAGGTCTGGCACGGCGGCACGGCTTTGCCGCCAGTTTCATGGCCAAACCCTATCCGGAATATTCCGGATCCGGCCTGCACACGCATTTCAGCCTGATCGACGAAGATGGCCGCAACGTGTTTGACTCGGGCGGTCCCAAGGGCACTGCGACGCTGCGCTCGGCCGTGGCGGGCTGCCTGAACGCAATGCACGATTCCACGCTGATCTTTGCGCCGCACCAGAACAGCTATGAACGGCTGGTGCCGGGCAAGCATGCACCCACCGCGATCTGTTGGGGGTATGAAAACCGGACCAGCGCGATCCGCATCCCGGCCGGCAATCCCAGCGCACGGCGGGTGGAACACCGCGTCGCGGGCGGAGACGTGAACCCCTATCTGATGTTGGCGGCCATCCTTGGCGCGGCACTGGACGGGATCACACAGGCGATGGAACCGCCCGCGCCGATCACCGGCAACGCCTATGCCGTCGAAGACTTGCCGCAGATCCCGGCCACCTGGGAGGCCGCGATCGAGGCGCTGGAGCACAGCAGCATCGTCCCGCGCTTCATTCATCCGGAACTGATCAAGAACCTGATCCAGACGAAGCGGCAGGAACTGCACTACATCGGCGAGTTGAGCGAAAGTGAAAGGGTCGAACTCTATCTCGACACTGTCTGAGTGTGACGAGGCCTGAATTTTCGCAGAAAATTCGTTGGCCTCGTCCGGCATAGGGGGCAACGATCTTTCTGCGAAAGATCAGCCCCCTTGCCGAATGCGATTGTCAGGCACTACCTTTGATCACGGCAGAACAGGCGAACAGCATGCGGATCGGCATTCTTCAGACCGGCCTCGCCCCCGAGGCCCTTGCCCCCGAGATGGGGGATTACCCCGACATGTTCGCCCGCCTGTTGGACGGTCATGGCTTCACCTTCCAGACTTGGAAAGTTGTGGAAGGGGAATTTCCCGCCTCTGTCCAGGATGCCGATGGCTGGCTGATCACGGGGTCGCGGCACGGGGTTTATGAAGACCATCCCTGGATCCCACCACTGGAGGATTTCATCAGGGCGGCCTTTGCCGCGCGGGTGCCGGTTGTGGGCATCTGCTTTGGTCATCAGATCGTGGCGCAGGCCATGGGCGGCAAGGTCGAACGCTACAATGGTGGCTGGGCGGTGGGCGCGACCGAATATGATTTCGGCGGCGAAACACTGCGCCTGAACGCCTGGCACCGCGATCAGGTGATCCGCGTGCCAGAGGGGGCGCAGGTGATTGCCACCAATGAATTCTGCGCCAATGCCGCGCTTCTCTATGACGACCGCGCGCTGACGGTGCAGGCCCATCCGGAGTTTCGCCCCGATTTCATCGACGGCTTGATAAGGACAAGGGGCAAGGGGCTGGTTCCGGACGAGGTCATGGCAGAAGCCACGGCCCGAATGGACCTGCCGATCCAAGACAAGACCATGGCGGGGCGTATCGCCGCCTTCTTCAAGGAACCGCGCGCCTGACGGATGGGCGCGCGGGCAACCGCAAAACAAGAGATTACACATGTCCAAGTGGACCGAGAAACTGCCCGAAGCCGCGCGTGATTTCATCGCAGGCCGCCGGGTTGATGAAGTAGAA
>JAIXSM010000058.1 GCA_027484655.1 Hyphomicrobiales bacterium
GCCTCACCGGACCGCGGGCGTCCTCGCCCGCTTAACTGGCGCACACGCGTCCGTCACTCCGACCACGCCAGGAATCCGCGACAGGCCGCAGGGCCGAAGCGTTTGCCTATCGTGGATGCAAGGGACGCTTGTTGCCTTCGTCGGCCTGACGCTGTGGCGAGATGGGCGCCCATTTGGCCGTCATCCGCGTCCCCGGGCTTGACCCGGGGATTGACCCGCGGATCCAAACTCGCAGCTCCTCGTCTGGGTGGCCGGATCAAGTCCGGCCATGACGCTGCTGATAGATACGCGCTTTCTGGACCGCGGGCGTCCTCGCCCGCCTCACTGGACCGCGGGCGTCCTCGCCCGCAACCGTGCCAATGCGCGCGGAGCCCCGTATCGCCTTCGGCGTCCGGGGATGTGGCGCGCGATCCAGCTCGGCGCCGGCCTCTAGCGCTGGCGGTGCATATGTAATATCATAACACTTATGACTACGGCATCGCCCCCGCACGCTCACCAACATGACGCGCACGACCATGCGCACGGCCACACCCACGACCATGCGCATGGGCACGACCACGCTCACCCGCATGACCACGCGCCGGGCCCTCGCCGGGCGGAACCCGGCCTGTCGCTGCTGCGTATGTCCGCAGCGCAACGCCTGGGCGGGGCGGCTGTCGTGCTCGCGCTCCTCTGGGGCGGCGTGCTCTGGGCGCTGACGTGAGGGACGCCATGACCGCCGCGCTGCGATTCCGCGACCTGACGCTCGGCTACGACCGGCATCCGGCTGTCCATCATCTCGACGGCGTGGTTGAGCAGGGCTCGCTGCTCGCGGTGTGCGGCCCGAACGGCGGGGGCAAGTCCACCCTGCTGAAAGGCATCGTCGGCGCCCTGCCCCCGCTGGGCGGAGCCGTTGAGCGCGTGACCTGCGCAGCGAACCAGATCGCCTATCTGCCGCAGGCGGCCGATATTGATCGCTCGTTTCCCGTGAACGTGTTCGACATGGTGGCCATGGGCCATTTCCGGCGCGCCGGATGGTTCGGCGGCCTGTCCCGCGCGGACCGGGAGAAAACCTACGAGGCGATTGCTGCAGTCGGGCTGACCGGCTTCGAGGACCGCGCCATCGGCACGCTCTCCGGGGGGCAGATGCAGCGGGTGCTGTTCGCCCGCCTGCTGCTGCAGGACGCGCCGATCATTCTCCTCGACGAACCCTTCAACGCCATCGACCAGCGCACCACCACCGAGCTGCTCGATCTCGTGAAGCGCTGGCGCGACGAGGGGCGCACCGTCATCGCCGTGCTGCACGACCTCGACCTCGTACGACGCACCTTCCCGCAAACCCTTTTGCTGGCGCGCGAAACCATCGCGTGGGGCGAGACGTCGGACGTACTGCGCGCCGAGAACCTGCTGGCGGCCCGGCGCATGGTGGAGGCGTTCGACCGCGAGGCGCACGAATGCGCGCGTGTCGCGTGAGGGCGCATACGCCCCCTCCCGGGCGCCATCCGGCGCCCACCCTCCCCCATTTCATGGGAGAGGGAGTCGCGCGGCTTCATGCAGCTTCAATCAGCATCGTCGGGGGCCTGCTGGCCATCACGCCATGATCCATGATCTGCTCATCGCCCCGTTCACCGAGTTCGAGTTCATGCGCCGCGCGCTGGTGGGCGCCTCGGCCATTGCGCTCGCGGGCGCGCCGCTGGGCGTGTTCCTGCTGCTGCGCCGCATGAGCCTGACCGGCGACGCCATGGCCCACGCGATCCTGCCCGGCGCGGCGCTCGGCTACCTGGTTGCGGGCCTGTCGCTGCCGGCCATGACCATCGGCGGGCTGGCGGCGGGGCTGTCGGTCGCCCTGCTGGCGGGACTGGTCGCCCGCGTCACCGCCCTGCGGGAGGACGCGTCCCTTGCCGGCTTCTACCTGATTTCGCTGGCGCTCGGCGTCACCATCGTGTCCTTGCGCGGCTCAAGCGTCGACCTGCTGCACGTGCTGTTCGGCAACGTTCTGGCGCTGGACGATGGCGGACTGCTCCTCATCGCCGGGGTTGCATCGATGACGATCCTCGCGCTCGCCCTGTTTTACCGGGCGCTGGCGCTGGAGACGCTCGACCCCGGCTTCGTGGCGTCCGTGAGCAAGGCCGGCGGCTACACGCAGGCGCTCTTCATGGGGCTCATCGTCCTCAATCTTGTGGCGGGCTTCCATGCCCTGGGCACCCTTCTCGCCGTGGGCCTGATGATCCTGCCGGCTGCCTCCGCGCGCCTCTGGACCGCAGACATCACCCGCATGACAGGCATCGCCGTCGCCGTGGGTCTCGTCTCCAGTTGGGTCGGGCTCGTTGTCTCCTACCATGAGAACCTGCCGCCGGGGCCGGTCATCATTCTCGTCGCAGGCGTCTTCCATGTCGCCTCGATGCTGTTCGGTCGCGCCGGCGGCTGGCTGCGGCGCCTGCCTGGCAAAGTCCATCTGGAGGCCTAGCCCTTTTCCTTCGCTTTTCCATGTCCGGGAGACCATCCGCCATGCTAAATCGTCGTTACTTTATAACATCGACACTCGCTCTCGTCGCCGCGCCCGCGTTCGCCCAGGCCGGCAAGCTGCCGGTGGTGGCGACGTTCTCGATCCTCGGCGATTTCGTCCGCGAGGTTGGCGGGGAGCGCATCGAGCTCACCGTGCTGGTCGGCCCCGGCTCTGACGCGCACGTGTATGCGCCGGCGCCGGGCGATGCGAAGAAAGTCGCAGCCGCCGGCCTCGTGGTGCAGAACGGCATGGGTTTCGAAGGCTGGATCGACCGCCTCGTGAAGGCGTCGAACACGAAAGCGCGCATCGTTGTCGCCACGCGGGGGGTGAAGCCGATCAAAGGCCAGGGGCATGGCCATGGCCACGCGCACGGGCATTCGCACGGGGACCAAAATGATCCCCACGCGTGGCAGTCAGTCGCAAACGCCAAGGTTTACGTGGCCAACATCCGCGATGGCCTGATCGCCGTCGATCCAGCCGGGCGCGAGACCTACACGGCGAACGCGGACGCCTACATCAAGCGCCTCGATGCGCTGGACGCGGAGGCCCGCGCCGCGCTCGCGACCATCCCGCAGGAGCGGCGCAAGGTCATCACGAACCACGATGCCTTCAGCTATTTTGGCGCCGCCTATGGGCTGCGCTTCATCGCCCCGCAGGGCATTTCAACCGACGCCGCGCCCAGCGCCCAGGCGGTCGCGCGCATCATCCGGCAAATCCGGCAGGAGAAGATTCCGGCGGTTTTTCTGGAAAACGTGGCCGACCCCCGGCTTGCCGAACGCATCGCGCAGGAGGGCGGCGCGAAGCTTGGCGGCTCCCTGTACTCGGACCAGCTTTCGACCGCTGATGGCCCCGCGGGGACTTACATCGACATGGTCCGGCACAATATAAGGGTGTTGACGGCCGCGCTCGGCGGATAACGCTGCGGGCGGGCCAACGGACGGAACGCCCTGCGCCGTCCGTTCTTCGCCAACAGAGGTAGCGTATGTCCGACAAGATTCCCGTCACCGTGCTCACCGGCTATCTGGGCGCGGGCAAGACGACCCTGCTCAACCGCATTCTCTCCGAGGACCACGGCCATCGCTTCGCGGTGATCGTCAACGAGTTCGGCGAGATCGGCATCGACAACGACCTCGTCGTGGGCGCCGACGAGGAAGTGTTCGAGATGAACAACGGCTGCATCTGCTGCACCGTGCGCGGCGACCTGATCCGCATCATCGAAGGCCTGATGAAGCGCAAGGGCAAGTTCGACGCGATCATCGTCGAGACCACGGGCCTGGCCGATCCGGCGCCCGTGGCGCAGACGTTTTTCGTCGATCAGGACGTGCAGGACGAGGCTCGCCTCGACGCGGTGGTGACGGTGGCCGACGCCAAGTGGCTCGCCGCCCGCCTCAAGGACGCGCCGGAGGCCAAGAACCAGATCGCCTTCGCAGACGTCATCATCCTCAACAAGATGGATCTCGTGTCGCCAGAAGAGCTGCGCGAGGTCGAGGCGCGCATCCGCGCCATCAATCCCTACGCGACCCTCCACAAAACTTCGAAGTGCCAGGTGCCGCTGGACGCGGTGCTGGGCAAGAACGCCTTCGATCTCGACCGTATTCTCGAAATCGAGCCGGCGTTCCTCGAGGTGGACGACCACGATCATGACCACGATCACGACCATGCGCATGGCCACGATCACCATCACCACGATCACGGCCTGAAGCATTACCACGACGAGGAGATGCAGTCGGTCGCGATCCGTCTCGACGGCGAGGTGGACCCGAACCGCTTCATGCCGTGGATCAACCTCATCGCCCAGCGCGAGGGGCCAAAAATCCTGCGCTCCAAGGGCATCCTCGCGTTCAAGGATGAGCCGAAGCGCTTCGTCTTCCAGGGCGTGCACATGATCCTGGACGGCGACCTGCAGCGCGAGTGGCGCGAAGACGAAAAGCGCGAGTGCAAGGTGGTGTTCATCGGCCGCGACCTCAACGAAGAGGATCTGCGCTCCGGGTTCCTTGCCTGCGCAGTCGATGCGGCGAAGCAATAAGCCGCGCCGATGATGGACGATTACGACGACTCCCTCACGCCGCACGTGCAGGTGCTGGCGACGGGCTCCGACGCGGTGGTCGCGGGTTTTCCCGGCGAGCGCCCGACGCTGGCGCTGGGCGACGGAACGATCCTGTTCGCCGACACCGGCGAGCGGGTGCGCGCGTTCGAGGACGCGAACATTCTGCTGGCCCGCGCTGACGCCAAGCGCATCGTTGCCGGCGGCGACGACGGCAAGGTGATCGAGATTGCGAGCGAGGGTAAAACAACCCTCCTCGGCGACGAGGACGGCAAGTGGATCGACGCCATCGCCCTGCGCGATGACGGCGCGACCGCATGGTCTGCGGGCAAAACCGTGCGTGCGCGCGAAGCCAAGGGCGCCGTGAAGACATTCACCGCGCCCTCCTCCGCCCGCGGCCTCGGCTTTCTGCCGAAGGGCTATCGGCTCGCCGTGTCGCACTACAACGGCGTGAGCCTGTGGTTCCCCAACATCGAGGGCGAGCCGGATCTGCTCAAGTGGCAGGGTTCGCACCTCGATCTCACCCTCTCGCCGGATGGCAATTTCTGCATCACCGCGATGCAGGAAAATGCGCTGCATGGCTGGCGCATCGCCGACAAGAAGGACATGCGCATGACCGGGTATCCCGGCAAGACGCGCTCGTTCTCGTTCTCCCACGATGGACAGTGGCTCGCCACGTCCGGCGCCGACGCGTGCGTGGTGTGGCCGTTCCAGTCGAAGGACGGGCCCATGGGCAAGCCGCCGCGCGAATGCGGCGTGCGGCCCGTGAAGGTGTCGCAGGTGGCGTTCCATCCCCGCGCGCTGGTGCTGGCGGTGGGCTACGAGGATGGCTGGGTGCTGATGGTGCGCCTGGACGACGGCGCAGAACTGCTTGTCCGCAAAGGCCTCGCCGAGGGCGAAACGCCGCCGCGCGACAAGCCGATCGTGAGCGCGCTGTCGTGGGACAAGAACGGCCGGCGCCTGCTGTTCGGGCTCCAGAACGGCGAGGCCGGGCTTCTCACCCTGCCCCCCGTTCCGCCGCGCCGGTAACCGTCACAAAACGGGATAGGCGGGGAGCGCCTATCCCTCCAGCTTTTCCAACTCGGCGATCATGCCCTCGATCATCGACAGGCCGATCTGCCAGAAGCCGGGGTCGCGCGCATCGAGCCCGAAGGGGGCCAGCAGCTCGCCGTAATGCTTCGAGCCGCCAGCGGAGAGCAGCGCAAAGTACTTGTCCTGAAAGCCTTCGGCCGCGTTCTGATAGACGCCGTACAGCGAGTTCACGAGGCAATCGCCGAACGCGTACGCGTAGACGTAGAACGGCGAATGCACGAAGTGCGGAATGTACGCCCAATACGTTTCATAACCGGGCCCGAAGCGGATTGCAGGCCCCAGGCTTTCGGCCTGCACGCTCATCCAGAGTTCCGAGATCTGCTCGGCGGTGAGTTCGCCCTCGCGCCGTTGCGTGTGCAGCTTGCGCTCGAACGAGTAGAACGCAATCTGCCGCACCACAGTGTTGAGCATGTCTTCGACCTTGCCCGCGAGCATGGCGCGGCGCTGGGCGGGATCGGTGGTGCTCGACAAGACAGAGCGGAACGTGAGCATCTCGCCGAATACGGACGCCGTTTCCGCAAGCGTCAGAGGCGTGGGCGCCATCAGCGCGCCGTTGGGCGCCGCCAGTACCTGATGCACGCCGTGCCCCAGCTCGTGGGCGAGCGTCATCACGTCGCGCGGCTTGCCCTGATAGTTGAGCAGCACATACGGATGCGCGGAGGGCACGGTGGGATGCGCGAAGGCGCCCGGCGCCTTGCCCGGCCGCACGGGCGCATCGATCCAGCGCTCGTCGAAGAAGCGTCGCGCAATGTCCGCGAGCTTCGGCGAAAACTGGCCATAGGCGGTGAGCACGAGGTCGCGCGCCTCCTCCCAGCGGTAGGTGCGGGTGGGCACGTTGGGCAACGGGGCGTTGCGGTTCCAGTGGTCGAGCGCGTCGCGCCCGAACCACTTCGCCTTGAGCTTGTAATAGCGGTGCGAGAGACGCGGATAGGCGTCGCGCACCGCCTCGACCAGCGCGTCCACCACCTCGCGCTCGACGCGGTTCGAGAGATGGCGGGAATCCGCCACATCCTCAAAGCCGCGCCAGCGGTCGGAAATCTCCTTGTCCTTGGCCAGCGTGTTGGTGATGAGCGCGAAGGTGCGCAGGTTCTTGCCCAGCGAGGCGGCGAGCGCGTCGGCGGCGGCCTTGCGCACGTCCTCGGTGGGATCCTGCATGAGGTTGAGGGTGGGCTCCAGCGTCAGCTCGCGGCCCTGCACGTCGAAGCGCAGCGAGGCGATGGTCTCGTCAAACAGCCTGTTCCAGGCGCCGCGTCCAGTGACCGACTTCTCGTGGAACAGTTGCTCCAGCTTGTCCTCAAGCTGATGAGGCTTCTCGCGCCGGACATCCTCCACCCACGGGCGATAGCGCGCGAGCGGGCCTTGCGACATGACGGCGTCGAGGGCGGCGTCATCCATGCGGTTCAGCTCGAGGGTGAAGAACAACAAATCCGATGACGCGTTGGTGATGCGCTCCTGCGCATCGCCATAGAACTTGGCCCGCACGGGGTCCGTCGTCTCGCCGGCGTAGATCAATCCCGCGTAGGAGATGATGCGGCCAAGAAGGTCTTCCAGCCTCTCGTAAGCAGCCACCGCCTCGGCGAGCCGGGCGCTTGCGTCAGGCGCAGCGACAATCTCGGCGAGCTTGCCGCGCCATGCCTGCGCAAAAGCCCGGCACTCACTTTCGGCGCGCACAAGATCAGCCGCGTAGACAGCCGAATCCATGGCGGGATAAAGGTCCGCAAGGTTCCACTCGGGCAAGGCGCCGAGATCAGAGTCGGCCGACGCGGACGCAGCGGCAGGTGCGGGCAAAAAACGATCCTGGGAAAAAGTCATGGGCGAAACCATCAACTGAGCGGCGCGGCTGGGAGTCAGGCGATAACGCGTGGGCCGCGGGTTTGGCAAGGCGCTGCGCCATGGCGCTGGTTGCCAGACAGTTATCATGATAAGTATCTAGCGTTGGAGCGATCTGTATCCGGGGAGGGAGCAAAATGGCCAGGTTCACCGTCAACACCCATGGGCGTCTTCAGGAATGGATCGCCCACGAAAAGGGATACTTCGCAGCGGAGGGGCTCGACTACGAGCTGACGCAGCACAAGCTGCTCGCCAAGGCCGCGCCGGCGACCTTCGCCGCGGGGGCGAACATCGTCGCGGACAACCTGCAAGGCGCCTATCAGACCTACGAGGAGGGCCGGGACGCCTCGATCTCCTGCGCCTGCCACTGGACTGTGAACATGGCCGCGTCCGCGAACCATGGACGCCTGTGGGGCGAGGCTTACACGGTCAGCCCCTGCGCGATCTTCGTGCCGGAGGCGTCCACGATCCGCAGGCCGGAAGACCTCGCGGGCGTTGACGTCCACGTCGGTTACCAGTCTGGCAGCCACTACACCACGATTCAGGCGCTTGAGCCGTTCATGCCGACCGACCAGATCAAGCTGAAGTTCGGCGGCGGCCCGTCGGACCGGGTGGATCAACTGCTGAACGGCATAGCGCCGGCGGCGACCGTGTTCGGCATGCAGTATTACATCATGGAGCAGCTCGGATTCCGGAAGATTCTCGACTGCACCTTCATGATCGCGGCCATGGTGCCGCCCGGCGTCGATCTGGATGACGTGAGCAAATACTTCAAGGCGTTGCGGCGGGCCCAGGCGGACATCGACCGCATGCATCAGGCCTTCACGCACTTCTACCTCAACGAGTTGCCCGAACGGCACGCAAAGCTCGTGGACGTTCGCCGGTTCGGCCCGGGAGAACGAATCGTCTTTGAGCCGTACACGCAGGAGATGTATGAAGAGACCAAGCGCTGGGTTGAGGAGCGCGGGATTTTCCCGGCTGAAAAGACCGGCGTCGGCGACTACGCCCAGGCCGTCGCGTTCGCGGCGGAGTGAGCGCAGCCCACCTGCGATCCACGGCGCTGGCGCCGCGGCGCCGCCAAACTGGAGGACGCATCATTTCCCGTCGCTCTGATGACGATGATACGGCCGCCCGTCCGGCGTCAGAGAACCTGACGCCCGGAGCCGGCTTGCGCGGCCCCACGTCCCGCGTGGGACACCTGCTGCGGCGAGCCTACCAGTTTGCGCTGGAGAACTCCGGGCGCGCTTTCGACGATCTGGGGATCACGCCCCGGCAAGCGGGCGCGCTGTGGGAGATTCACGTCTTGGGGCCCCTGTCGCAACGGGAACTGGGGGAACGTATCGGCATGGACGCGCCAAACGTCCATGCGCTCATCTCACGACTGGAGCGCAAGGGACTGGTCGAAGTCGCAACGGACCCGCGCGATCCGCGGCGCAAGCAGTTAACGCTGACGACCGCCGCCAGGGACATCGCCGACCAATTGCCCGAGCGCGCGCGGCAGGCGGAGGACAGCACCCTTCTCGCGCTGCCTGCGAAGGACCGCGCAGAGCTCATCGCCCTGCTTGAACGGGTCGTCGCGGATGGCGCCGCACCCGACGGCGGCGTCGCGAAAAACGCCGATAACGAGGCCGTTTAACGCGCCGTTTACCTTACGCCCCCAGATTGGCGTGGCTGCGCAGATGATTGCCAGCCCCCAAGGGCCCAGATGAATTCCATTGTCCTGATCGCTGACGACGACCCGGTTCAACGTCGGTTGCTTGAAACCATGGTGCGGCGATTCGGCTATGAGGCCGAAACGGTGGACGGCGGCGAGGCGGCTCTGAGCCGCCTTGAAGACGAGTCGCAGCCGACTGTGGCGCTTCTCATCCTTGATCTTGTGATGCCGGATCTCGACGGCATGGGCGTCCTCACCAAGATGCGCCGCAAGGGCCTGAACACGCCCACCATCGTGCAAACCGCGATTGGATCGATCGAAGTCGTGGTCTCCGCCATGCGCGCCGGAGCGCTGGACTTCGTGGTCAAGCCCGTGGGCGCCGAGCGCCTCATGGTTTCGATCAAGAACGCGCTGAAGACCGGCGCGCTCGAGAGCGAGTTGCGCCACGCCGCGCGGCGGTCCGGCGGCGTGCTGGGGCTTCAGGACATCGCCACAAGCGCGCCGGAGATGGCGCGCGCTCTTCGCCTGGGGGAGCGCGCGGCCAAGTCGAGCATCCCGGTCTTGATCGAGGGCGAGTCAGGGGTCGGCAAGGAGGTGATCGCACGCGCGATCCAGGGCGCATCGGACCGGCGCGGGCGCCCGTTCGTCACGGTCAACTGCGGCGCGCTTCCCGAAACGCTGGTCGAATCCATCCTGTTCGGGCACGAGAAGGGCGCATTCACCGGCGCGACCGAAAAGCACGCAGGCAAGTTTCTTGAGGCCAACGGCGGCACGCTCTTTCTGGACGAGGTTGGAGAACTGCCCCTCGACACGCAGGTGAAGCTCCTCCGGGCCATTCAGGAGGGGGAGATCGACCCCGTGGGCGCACGCCGCCCGGTGAAAGTCGACATCCGCATCATTTCGGCCACCAACAAGAACCTCATCGACCTCGTGAAGCGCGGCGCGTTCCGTGAGGATCTGTACTATCGGCTCAACGTGTTCCCGATCTGCGTGCCGCCGCTGCGCGCGCGCCGGGAGGACATTCCCGATCTCGCCCGCCGGTTCGCCGCCCGCTTCGGGGCGGAGGAGCACCGGCGCGTGCGCGGCCTGTCTGCCGAGGCGATCAGCCTGCTGATGACGTACGACTGGCCCGGCAACGTGCGCCAGCTCGAAAACACGATTTTCCGCGCCGTCGTGCTGGCGGAAGCGGACGAACTCACCGTCGCGGAATTTCCGCAAATCGCCGCCCAGACCGAGGGCTTCGACGTGCGCGTGCCCAGCGCCCCCGCTCCGGTGTCGCAGACCCCCCAAGCGAGCGCGCCGCAACGCGAGATCGTGCGCGTGGAGATGCGCGACCCGAACACGCTGAAGCTGCTTGACGAAAACGGCAACGTGCGTCGCCTCGACGCCATGGAGGCGGATATCATCCGCTTCACCCTTGCCCACTACCGCGGGCAGATGTCGGAAGCCGCCCGGCGGCTCGGGATCGGGCGCTCCACCCTGTACCGGAAGATGAAGGATTATGGCCTGGGCGAAGCAGGCGCCGACAGCGCCGTTGCGTGAGCAGCGCAATTGCGGTTGCAGGCTTGGCTTTTGTCAGTTCAACTACGTCCCGCAAGATCGTGATTCAGATTGCGCCCTCCGCGCGGCGCAAAGGCACCGGGAAACTCCAGGGCGATGAAACGCAAAACGCTCACCGTCGCTGCCGCAGCAAGTCTCGCAGCCGTCGCCATATTCGCGCATGCGCAAACGCCGCCGCGCGCCCAGGAGGGGACGGCGATCGTCGTCCCGGACGAAACGCCCGCCAACGCTCCGGCGGCGGCCGTCGCTCCTGTCGTAGAGCGCGCCGCCCCAGCCCAGGACGAAGCAAGCCCACTGGCCCGCACACCAGCCCGCGAGGAGCCTTCAGAGGCCGCAGCGGTCCCTGCGGAGGCCGCGGCCCAGATTGAAGCGCCTGCACAGGTCGAAGCGCCGGCGGCGAGCGTTGTGGATGCGCTGACGCCCCAGACAGACCAGCCGCAGGGGATAGAGAGCAGCGCGGCCGCCGCCGGGCAGGACGCCGTCGCCGAGCCAGCGGCGAGCGAAAGCGCATCGGTCGCTGACGCGCCAGCGCCGGCGGCTCAGTCGCAAACCCTTGCCCCTAACCCTGCCCCTGCTCCTGCTCTTGCCCCTGCCCCTGCGATGGCTGCGTCACCCTCGGCGCAGCCCTCAGAGACCGACGCCGCCGTCGCCGCCCCTGCGCCTTCCCCTGTTCAGGTCGCCCTTCGGGAAGAAGTGCGGCGGATGCTGGCGGCCCCCATTGCACGGGCCGCTGCGGGGCAGACGCCGGCCGCGGGCGTGCGCCGGGAGCGGGAGGCCATCGCGGCCTTCTACGAGGCCCGCGCCTACGCTCCGCTCTGGATCGACGGCGAGGGCTTTCGCAGCGCCGCCCGCGCGGCGATCGCGAGGCTTGAGCGCGCGCGCGACGACGGACTGGACATCGCCCAGTACCCCTTGCCCACGGCCACCGTGGCGACGGGAACGGAGGCCATGGCCGCAGCCGAGATAGCGCTGTCGCAGGCGGTTGTCGGCTACGCCCGCCAGGCGAGCGGCGGACGGCTCGACCCACGCTCGATTGGCCGCCTCATCACTGCGAAGCCAGAGACAGTCGACCCTGCGGACGCGCTGGCGCGCGCCGCCGCCTCGGCCGATCCGGCGGAAACGATCAGCGCCTTCAACCCGCCTCATCCGGGCTATCGGGCTCTGCGCGAAAGCCTCGCCCAGGTTCGGCGCGAGCGCCCCGCAGTCGCCCGCCAGAAGATCGAGCCCGGCCCCGCCCTGAAGGTGGGCATGAGCGATCCCCGCGTTCCCCTGGTCCGCGCCCGCTTCGGCATCGACGCCGCGCGGGACGCCGCCTCCGGCGAACTGGTCTACGATACGCGCGTCGCCAGCGCCGTCGCGGACTTCCAGCGCGCCAACGGCATCCCTGCAACCGGCGTTCTCACCGCGCGGACCATCGCCGCGCTTTCGGGCGGCGATGCGTCGCGGCTTGAGGCCGAGATCATCGCCAACATGGAGCGCTGGCGTTGGGTTCCGCGGGATCTCGGGGCGACCCGCATCGAGGTTAACATTCCGGACTTTCAGGTGAAGTTCGTTCGCGACGGCGAGGTCGCGCACCGCGCCCGCGCCATCGTCGGCAAGCCGGAAACCCAGACGCCGGTGTTCTCCGACACCATGGAGTTCATGGTGGTGAACCCGTCATGGCACGTGCCCCAGTCGATCATCCGCAAGCAATTGGCGCAGGATCCAAACTACTACGCCCGCAACGGCTTCGAGGTCGTGCGCAAGGGCGGCAATGTGTTCGTGCGGCAGCCGCCGGGCGAACGCAATGCGCTGGGACACATCAAGTTCATGTTCCCGAACGATCACGCCGTGTACCTGCATGACACACCGAACCGCAATTTGTTCAACGCGCAGCGCCGCGCCTACAGCGCCGGGTGCGTCCGCGTCGATCAGCCGTTCCGGCTCGCAGAGGCGCTTCTCGCGCCCCAGGATTGGAACGAGCAGCGCCTGCGCGCTCTGGTCGGCAAGGGTGAGCGGACCATCCGGCTGACGACGGGCCTGCCGGTGCATCTGCATTACTTCACCGCTTTCGTGGATGACGAAGGCAAGATGCAGCTGCGCGACGACATCTACGGCCACTCGCGCAAGGTCCAGGCTGCGCTAGGCCTCTGAACAACGGACACAAAGTCGCCACGATCAGACGTCTACCCTGTGGCTTGAGGTAGCGAATCGGCATCACCGACGACGAACTCAGGGCGCAGTTACGACCTCTTAACGCTTCTCGGTAACAGTCCGCTCAGGTTAATCGCCGGGCGCGTATGGCTCGCCGGGAACCCAACGAGCGCCCAAAAGGCCCTCTGGCAAAGGTGAGTTCGAGTTGCGACACGCGCGCCAGGATCAAGTCGGCCAAAGTCAACCTTGCCCCTGCGCGCCGGGGCAGGACGTCGCCGGCGAAGACGCCCCCAGCGCGGCGCATCCCGACATGGTGCGGGCGGGCGTGCGCGCATGGATCCCTGCGGCCGCCGCCGCGCTGCTGTTGGCTCTCGCGCCCAGTTCCACGCAAACCGCCGTCGCCAACGGCGACACGCGCACCATCACGCTCCATCACGCCCATACGGGCGAGACCATCACCGCAACCTACAGGGTGAACGGCAGCTATGACCGGGCCACGCTCGACCGGCTGAACTGGTTCCTCCGGGACTGGCGCAACGACGCCATGATCAAGATAGACCCCCGCCTGTTCGACGTGGTGTGGGAAGCCCACCGCGGCTCCGGCTCGACTGCCCCGATCCGCATCAACTCCGCCTACCGTTCCCCCGAGACGAACGCCATGCTGCGCCGCCGCTCCCGAGGGGTCGCGGAGTTCTCCCTGCACACGCAGGGCAAGGCCATGGACATTCACGTGGGCGATGTGAGCACCGACCGCCTGCGCGAGACCGCCATCCGGATGCAGCGCGGCGGTGTTGGCTACTATCCCTCATCCGGTTTCGTGCATCTGGACGTCGGCAACGTGCGGGCATGGCCGCGCATGCGCTACGACCAGCTCGCGCGCCTTTTCCCGGACGGCAAGTCCGTCCACATCGCCACAGACGGGCGCACGCTGCCCGGCTACGAGGACGCCCGGGTGGAGCTCGCGACCCGCAGCGGCGTGAGCGCTCCCGCCCTCGCGCAGGTGCAATCGCGGGGCCTGTTCGCCACACTGTTCGGCTGGAACGAGGAGCCAGACGATCCGCCAGCGCGTGCGACGGGCGCAACCCGACGCGCCCCCGCCCCGCAAACCGAGCCCGCCACTGTGGCGGCGTACGCGCCGGAAGAGCGGCGCTCCCCGGCCACCGAGCGGGCCGCCGCGCGCAGCCGGGCGGAGGCCTTCGGCTCCCTCGACGCGCCGCCGCCGCCAAGCCGCCCGGGCGCAGCGCCAGCCGTTGACCAGCGCCTGATCGCCGCGTTCACGGAAGCGCCTGCCCCGCCTCGCAGACCCGACGCTGTGGTGGCGTCCCTTTCTCCGCTGGCCGCCCTGGATGCGCCTCCGCCGCCCCAGCGGCCCATGGTGGATCGGACACCGGTCGCATCGATTCCCGCCAGTGGCGCGCGTCCCGCAGAGGACGTGGCGAGCCTGATTGGCGGCGCCCCCGGGCGCGTGCTGGCGACCCCGGGCCTTCCCGCCGTCATCACCGAAGGCGCGGGCCCGGTCGGCGCGGTCATCCTCGCTTACGCCCCTGCGGACGGACCGGTAAGCGCGCTGCGTCCGCCCCGCCCGGTTCCAATCCAGGCGCAGGCGGCGCCGCGCGCCAACCGGGGCCGAAACGTGGTGGAGCTGTCCCCGGCTCGGCTCGACCGCTCGAACTTCCTGGCGATGATCTCGCCCGAGAGCATCGAGTCAACGCCGCCGGCGAGCGCGCTCGGTTCGACCATCGCGCCCCTGCGCGCGGCGGCGCGGCGGGAAGCCCGCGAGTTGATGTTCGGCCTGTCCGCTGGCGCCCTGATGGTGAGCGAGCTGCGCCCCCGGGAGTAAGGGCGCTGCTTGAATTCGCTTGGGCCGCACGTTCGTTCATGGCAGTGATAGAGCCCGTCCCAGACGTTTCGTTCAGGTGATTCCATGATCGCGCGCACCCTTGCGGTAGCCTGCGGATTCGCTGCCGCCATTTCCATGTCGCAGGCGCCTGAGTACGCCCAGCAGTATCGCCAGCGCCTCGGCGGCGCTGTGGACGAACTTGCCAGAGTGCTTGCGGAATTTGACGCGGATGCAGCCCGTTACGGCATGAGTCGCGATCAGGGCATCACGCGTCTGATCCAGAATGCGGACGTTTTCGTGAGCGACCGCGGCGTACGGCTGCGCGAGGACAGCGCCCGCCTCGCCCGTTTGCAGCGGCAACTCAGTGACTTCCAAACCGCAGGGCCGTTCGTTCGCATCGCAGTGCTCGCGCGTGACGCCGATCCGGCGATCGCCGGGCGCACGTGGGAAAGTTTCGAGCCGGCGGCGCCCGTCACCATGGAGGGCGCGGTCATGGCGGGGGCCGGGTTCCTCACCGGCTTCGCGCTGGTTCAGTTTCTGGCATGGCCCATGCGCCGGCGGCGCGCCCTGCGTGCGCAGCGGAGGGGCAGCCTGTGATCCCGAATGTTCTCTCCATCGCCGGATCTGATCCCTCCGGCGGCGCGGGGATCCAGGCGGACCTGAAGACTTTCGGCGCGCTGGGCTGCTACGGAATGGCCGTGATCACGGCCCTCACCGCGCAGAACACGCAGGGCGTGAGCGGCGTGCATGTGCCGCCCGCCGCGTTCGCAGCGGCGCAGATCGACTCGATTTTCGCCGACGTGCGCGTGGATGCGGTGAAAATCGGCATGCTCGCCTCCGGCGAGATCGTGGAGGCAGTGGCGTCGCGCCTGCGGGCGCATCATGCGCGCAACATCGTGCTCGACCCCGTGCTCGTGGCCACCAGCGGCGACTCGCTCGGCGCGCCTGACGTGGTGGACGCCATGAAGCGCCACCTGATCCCGCTTGCGGAGGTCGTCACGCCGAATGTCCCCGAGGCCATGCGACTGGCGGACTCGCACGAGGATCCTGCCGACGCCGAAGCGCTTGAGGCGCTGGCGCGCACGCTCCATGGCCTGCGCGCGCGGGCGGTGCTGGTGAAAGGCGGCCACCTCGCCGGCGACCTGGCGCCTGACGTGCTGTTCGACGGCGCCCGCGTCTCGACGTTTACAGCCGCACGGATCGACACGCGCAACACCCACGGCACCGGGTGCACGCTCTCGTCGGCCATCGCGGCGCATCTGGCGCGCGGCCTCACCTTGCGTGATGCGGTCGCGGCGGCGAAAGCCTACCTGACGGGGGCGCTCGCAGCTTCCAGCGAACTCAGCGTCGGCTCAGGAGCCGGCCACGGCCCGGTGCACCACTTCCACAATCTGTGAACGTGAGGGCTAGAGGCGAGGGCTTGGGGCGAGGGCTTGGGGCGCGGATATCTCAACCCGCCCGCTTGCGCTTGGTCTGCGCATCTACGTAGGCGCGCAGCACCGCGTTGATGCGGGTCTGGTAGCCGGGCCCGCTCTCGCGGAAATACTCCAGCACCTCAGGATCGAACCTGATGTAAACGCCGGCCTTGTTGCGGGGCACGGTGATCATGACCTCCGACCAGTCGTCGGAAAGATCCTCGTCGGGATCGTCGCGGACGGCGCGCTCGATTTCCTCGTCGGTGGGCTGGGGCCGCGTGAGCGCCCGAGCTTTTTCAAGCTCAAGCTTCATTTCTTCCGCGGAGAATCTCACCGTACGCTCGTCGTTCGCCATGTCGCGCGCTCCTTAACGAGATGATCCTGCGGTTTTCGCCTCGCCACGTCCAAACCACGGTAACGTACCGGTTGTCCCAGACGCATGTGGAAGCGAAGCGCAATTCGCCACCGCGCCCCGATGGACGCGTTAACATCTCGCGTCCGTCGAACAATTCCTTCGTAAGGCCGAAGTCCAGCCCGTGTCTAAAAACGTTCTGTTCCCGCTTATGCGGATCCCACTCGAACATGTCGAGCTCCGTGTATATACAAAATAGATATACAAAAATCAAGCCCAGCCTGAGCTGAGCTTGTGATCTCGCGCACACAACGTCAACCGCGCGCCCCGCTCCCGACCAGGAACGGGGCAGCCGGCTCTCAGAGGCTCTCGAAAATTTCGACCATTTTCTTGCGCATGGCCTGATCCGGCAGGCGACCGATGCCGGCCTTCAGGTTGTCGGTCATGTACTCGGGCCGGTCGGTGCCCGGGATCACGGCGGTGATCGCGGGATTGCCGAGCAGCCACTTCAGCGCGAACTGCGCCCAGCTCGTGGCGTCGATCTCTTTCGCCATTTCAGGCAGCGGCTTGCCGGCGGTGGCCTTGAAGAAGCGGCCGCGGCCGAACGGCAGGTTCGTGAGGATCGCGCAGCCGGCGTCCGCCGCGGCGGGGATTACGCGCTCCTCGGAATTGCGGTCAACCAGCGAGAAGTCGATCTGGAGGAAATCGGGCTTCTGCTTGCGCAGGATGGCTTCGACCGCCTCGTAATCGCGATCAAAGGACGAACTGATCCCGAAGTATTTGCAGAGCCCCTGCGCTTTCCATTCGCGGATGAGGCCGAGATCCTGGTTAGCGTCGCGGGGATTGTGCAACTGCATCAGCTCGACGCTGTTCGTCTTCAGCCGAGCGAACGAGCCCTTCATCTCAGCGATCGTCGCCTCGCGGTCGGCTACACGCACCTTGGTCGCGAGGAAGATCTTGTCGCGCAGGCCGGTGGCGGCGAAGAGATCGCCGAGACGCGCTTCCGCCTGCCCATACGAGGGCGCCGTGTCGATGAGGCGACCGCCGCCGGCCACCAGCGTGCGGAGCACATCCGCGCGCATGTCGAACTTTTCCTTATCGTTCTCGAAGTCGAAGATGATGGCGGTGCCGATGCCGACTGAGGGCAGCATCTCCCCGGTGCTCGGAATCCGGCGCGCCAGCGCCGCCGCCTGCGCGAACGCCGGCATGGCGGGCGCCATGGCCGAGGCAGCGGCGGAGCCCGCCAGCGCGAGCGCCTGACGGCGCGTGAGGTCTGCGAAAGCGTGCGTCATCCTGTTCCCCTTCCTGATGTCGTGCGCCCCGTTCAGGGTCGCGTCTGCAATTCGTTCTGGCGGCGCTCCTGGGCCCGGCCGAGCGCCAGGGCGATGGCCAGCCAGCCCAGCATGATGGGAATAGCCACAGCCGCGATGCCGCTCACGCCGAAGCCCAGCGCCCGCAAGCCGGCGAACCCCCATCCCCACACCACATCGCCGGCGCGCAACACTGCGGTGTCGATGAGGCTCTTGGCCTTGTATTTCTCGTCGCGCTCGACAGACGTGAACAGAATTTCGCGCGCCGGGTTCGAAAACGCGAAATTCGCCGTGCGCTGGATCGCCTGAAACACAACAATCACCGCGAGCCCCGGGGCGAGCGCTAGGGTGACAAAGCCCAGCGCGAAGACGGCCGGCAGGATCGCCGCCGCAGGCCCCGCGCCGATGCGGCGCACGAGGCGCCCCGTGGCGACGAATTGCAGCGCAATCGTCATCAGGTTCGCAGCGAGGTCCATGCCGGCGAAGATGCGCGTGCGGGTGGCTGGATCCGGCGAGGCCGCGCGCACCACGTCAATCTGGATAAAATACAGGAACGTGCCGGCGAGAGAGAGCAGCGCCACCCAGGCGGCGATGCCGGCGAGGTATGGCGAGCGCAGGATCAGGCGGAAGCCGTCGAACATGCCCCCGCCGACGACTTCGCCTTCCGCCGCCCGGGATGGCCCGGCGGGCGCCTGCGACGAGCCCCCAGCCACCCTTTCAAGGCGAATGGCGCAGAACACCGCGACCTCAAGCAGAATGCCGGCGACCAGAAGCAGATTGACCGGACCGATGGCGCCCGCGAGCCCCACCGTCACCGTGGAGCCCAGCAGCGTTCCCGCAGTGCCGCCGGCGGCGATGAACCCGAACAGGCGCTTGCTCTGCTCCGTGCGGTAGAGGTCCGCCATGAAGGACCAGAACACCGACACCGCGAACAGATTGAACACGCTCACCCAGATGAAGAAAACCCGGGCGGTCTCGACACGCCACGCGTCCATCTGAAGGAGCGCCCAAAAGGCGACAATGTTGAGGATGAAAAAGCGGTAGACGAACGGGATGAACCGGCGTCGCGGCAGGCGCGCCACGAGGGCCGCGAACAGGGGAGCCGCCACGAGCATGGCGAAAAAGGTTCCGGTGAACAGCCACTGGAGCACATCGCGCCCGGCGGCGGCGCCCATCTCGTCGCGCAGCGGGCGCAGGATGAAATACGAGGCGAGGAGAAAGAAAAAGTACGCGAAGGACCAGAGCAACGCCCGAAGCTCTTCAGGCTTCGCCTCGACCACCCGCCGCAAGGCGCGCTCGAAAGCTTCCGTCATCCGCCGTCCCCCGTTTCCCCCGGCTGCATCTTTACGGAATTTCGCGGGTTCGCAAGCCTGATGGTTCCCATGGGCGGCCCACCGCACTACAACCCCGCCAGACCAGAAGGGGCGGCAGATGAACGAGCATGCAACGATCAGCAAGGCGAGCGCTCCCGCGCTCCTCCCGGCGGACCACCCGCCGGTGGCCTTCGGCCGCGTTGGCGTCCTCCTGGTCAACCTGGGGACGCCGGACGGAACGGACTACTGGTCCATGCGCCGGTACCTGAAAGAGTTCCTGTCGGACCGGCGCGTGATCGAGACGCCGCGGCTGATCTGGTGGCCGCTTCTGAACCTTGTGATTCTCACCACACGCCCGGGCCGCAAGGGGAAAGATTACGACACGATCTGGAACCGCGAGCGGGACGAGGGCCCCTTGCGCACCATCACCCGCT
The DNA here is from genome assembly GCA_027484655.1 of Hyphomicrobiales bacterium. GTDB lineage: Bacteria > Pseudomonadota > Alphaproteobacteria > Rhizobiales > Beijerinckiaceae > Terripilifer. The sequence goes on from JAIXSM010000058.1 coordinate 19,463, forward strand.
CCCAGTCCGACAAGCTGGCCGCATGGGTCGAGGGCGGCGGCCTCGGCGCTACAGCGCGCCCCGTGGTGGTCGACTGGGCGATGCGGTACGGCAACCCCTCCATCGCCTCGCGGCTCGAAGCGCTTCAGAAACAAGGGTGCGAACGCATCCTCATCGTCCCGCTCTATCCCCAGTACGCCGCCGCCACCAGCGCCACCGTGGCCGACAAGGCGTTCGACGCGCTCAAGGCCATGCGCTGGCAGCCGGCTGTGCGCATCGCCCCTCCCTGGCATGACGATGAAACCTATATCGCGGCGCTGGCCAGCTCCACGCGCCGGCAGCTCGAGGCCCTGGACTTCGAACCGGAGGTCATCATCGCCTCGTTCCACGGCATCCCGCAGGAGTATTTCGACCGAGGCGACCCCTATCACTGCCACTGTGCGAAGACGACGCGGATGCTGCGGGAAGCGCTCGGCCTGTCGCGCGAGCGGCTCGTGATGACTTTCCAGTCGCGGTTCGGGCCGGCGGAGTGGATCAAACCCTACACCGACGAGACCATCAAAACACTCGCCGAGAAGGGCGTTAAACGCATCGCGGTGACGACGCCGGGTTTCGCGGCGGATTGCCTCGAGACCATCGAGGAGATCGGCGTCGAGAACCGCGATATCTTCCTGGAGCATGGAGGCGAGAAGTTCGCCCGGCTCGATTGCCTCAACGACGACGAGGATGGCATGGCGGTGATCGGCGCCGTGGTGCGTCGCGAGTTGCAGGGCTGGATCTAGGAGCGATCATGTCCTCCGGGTACTGCATGGTGGTGACGACGGTCGACAGCGAGGAAGCCGCCGACCGTATGGCCGCGCGGGTGCTGGAGATGCGGCTCGCAGCCTGCGTGCAGGTGTTTCCTGTCACGAGCCACTATGTGTGGGACGGCGCGCGACGCAAGGAGACGGAGTTGCTGCTCCAGATGAAGACGCGCGACGCCTGCTGGAACGCGCTCGCGCACCTCATCCGCGAGACGCATCCCTATGACACGCCGGAGATCCTGCGCACGCCCATCACAGATGGCGATCCGCGTTACCTGCAGTGGATCGACGAAGGCACACGCTGACGGACCGCGCGCTCCGGCGCGCATAATTGAGACCGAAATTATAAAATCCCCCTCCCGGTTTGCTCCGCAAACCACCCTCCCCCACGTTGTGGGAGAGGGAGTCGCGCACGTATTTTTGTACTTAATTACAAAGACTCAATACTGATCGTTAGCTTCCCTCTCCCGCTTTAGCGGGGGAGGGTCGGCGCCGGATGGCGCCGGGGAGGGGGTGA
>JAIXSM010000064.1 GCA_027484655.1 Hyphomicrobiales bacterium
ATCGACCGCCACTGCGGCGGCGTTCGCGGCGGCTGGGACAACCTGCTTGCCGTCATTCCCGGCGGCTCTTCGGTGCCGGTTGTGCCTGCGCACGAAATCATCGATGCGCCGATGGACTTTGACACGCTGCGTGGCCTCAAGTCGGGTCTCGGCACGGCTGCGGTGATCGTGATGGACAAGTCCACCGACATCGTGCGCGCCATCACGCGCATTTCTTACTTTTACAAGCACGAAAGCTGCGGCCAGTGCACGCCGTGCCGCGAAGGCACGGGCTGGATGTGGCGCGTACTGAGCCGCATGTCGGAAGGACGCGCGCAGAAGCGCGAGATCGACATGCTGCTGGAAGTCTCAACACAGATCGAGGGTCACACCATCTGCGCGCTCGGCGATGCAGCGGCGTGGCCTGTGCAGGGTCTCATCCGGCACTTCCGGCATGAGATCGAGAAGCGGATCGACGATTACGCGGCGAACCCGCACAGCGAACCCGTTCGCGTGGCGGCGGAATAAAGGCGCAAAGGAACCTGCGATGACCAAGATCATCGTCGACGGCACGGAAGTGGATGTTCCTGCGGAGTACACGCTCCTGCAGGCTTGCGAAGCTGCGGGCGCGGAGATTCCGCGCTTCTGCTTCCACGAACGCCTGTCGATCGCCGGCAACTGCCGCATGTGTCTCGTCGAGCTGAAAGGCGCGCCCAAGCCGGTTGCGTCCTGCGCTTGGGGCGTGCGCGATTGCCGCCCGGGCCCCAATGGCGAACCGCCGACGGTGGTGACGAAGTCGCCGCTGGTGAAGAAGGCGCGCGAAGGGGTGATGGAGTTCCTGCTCATCAACCACCCGCTGGATTGCCCGATCTGCGATCAGGGCGGCGAGTGCGATCTGCAAGATCAGGCGATGGCGTTCGGCGTCGACAGCTCGCGCTTTGCCGAAAACAAGCGCGCTGTGGAAGACAAGGACATCGGCCCGCTCGTCAAGACGTCCATGAACCGCTGCATTCACTGCACGCGCTGCGTTCGCTTCACGGCGGAAGTGGCCGGCACAGCGGACATGGGCGCCATCGGTCGCGGCGAGGACATGGAGATCACCACGTATCTCGAGACGGCGATGGCTTCCGAGATGCAAGGCAACGTGGCGGACCTCTGCCCCGTGGGCGCGTTGCTGCACAAGCCGTATTCTTTCAAGGCGCGGCCGTGGGAGTTGGGCAAGATCGAATCCATCGACGTGATGGACGCGCTCGGCTCCGCCATCCGTGTGGACGTGCGCGGTCGCGAGGTCATGCGCATTCTGCCGCGCGTGAACGAGGCCGTGAACGAGGAATGGATTTCCGACAAGACCCGTTACGTATGGGACGGCCTGAAGACCCAGCGGCTCGACCGCCCGTATGTGCGCGAGAACGGCCGCCTGCGTCCGGCCTCGTGGACAGAGGCTTTCGGCGCCGTTGCAGCGAAGACGCAGGGCGTTGCGCCCGCGCGCATCGCCGCGCTGGCCGGAGATCTTGCGAGCGTTGAAGAAATGTTCGCGCTGAAGCTGCTCATGGAGAAGCTCGGTTCGCCGAACCTCGACTGCCGTCAGGATGGAACGAAGCTTGATCCCAAGTTCGGTCGCGCATCCTACGTGTTCAACGCGACCATCGCCGCGATTGAGGACGCTGACGCGCTGCTCATCATCGGCTCGGATCCGCGCAAGGAAGCGCCGGTGCTCAACGCGCGCATCCGCAAGCGCTGGCGCATGGGCGGTTTTCCGATTGGCGTCGTAGGTGAACGCGTCGACCTTACTTACGACTATAAATATCTCGGCGCGGGCGGCGACACGCTCAGCGAAATCGCCAATGGCGCGGGCTTTGGCGAGGTTCTGGCAAAGGCGCAGCGTCCGTTGGTGATCGTGGGGCAGGGCGCGCTTTCGCGCGCCGATGGCCTAGCGATCCTCGCGCTTGCAGCGAAGATCGCGCGGCCCAGCGCTGAATGGAACGGCCTGAGCGTGCTGCACACCGCAGCCTCGCGCGTGGGCGGCCTCGATCTCGGCTTCACGCCGGGGCAGGGCGGCCTTGACTTCAACGCGATTGCGGTTGGTGGCGCCGAGCTCGTACTCAACCTCGGCGCGGATGAGAACGACATCGCGCCGGGCGCCTTCGTCGTCTACATCGGCTCCCATGGTGATCGCGGCGCGCATCGCGCAGACGTGATCCTGCCGGGCGCGGCTTACACCGAGAAGTCGGGAACGTTCGTGAACACGGAAGGCCGTGTGCAGATGAGCCTGCGCGCCAACTTCCCGCCGGGCGAAGCCCGTGAGGACTGGGCGATCCTGCGCGCGCTGTCCGATCATCTTGGCCAGCGTCTGCCTTTCGACTCGCTGCAGCAGTTGCGGGCTGCGCTTTATCAGGCGCATCCGCACTTCGCGGCGCTCGATGAGATTGCGCCGGCAAACGCGGGCTCGCTTGCGGCGCTGCCGCAGGGCGCCATCGGCGCTGGCGCATTCGCGCCGGCGGTGCGCAATTTCTACCTTACGAACCCCATCGCCCGCGCCTCCGCGGTCATGGCCGAGTGCTCGGCCCTGGCGCAGCAGCGTCGGCTGCAGGCAGCGGAGTAACTGGCTATGGATTGGGTGCTCCCTGTCCTCATCATCCTGGGCAAGAGCCTGCTGCTGATCGCGGCCCTGCTGCTCTACATCGCCTACATTCTCTACGCCGACCGCAAGATCTGGGCGGCGGTGCAGTTGCGTCGCGGCCCCAACGTGGTTGGTCCGTGGGGGCTGTTCCAGTCCTTCGCGGACATGCTGAAGTTCGTCTTTAAAGAGCCGGTCATTCCGGATGGAGCGAACAAGGGCGTGTTCCTGCTGGCCCCCTTTGTCATGGGCACGCTCGCGCTGGCCGCGTGGGCTGTCATTCCGGTCGCAGACGGCTGGGCCATAGCGGATCTTAACGTCGGCATCCTGTACATCTTCGCGGTGTCGTCGCTCGGCGTTTACGGCGTCATCATGGGCGGATGGGCGTCCAACTCGAAGTATCCGTTCCTTTCCGCGCTGCGCTCGGCTGCGCAGATGGTGAGCTACGAAGTCTCGATCGGCTTCGTCATCATTACGGTTCTGCTCGTCGCCGGATCACTAAACCTCTCGGAGATCGTGCGCGCGCAGGATACAGGCTACGGCCTGCTCGGTTGGTACTGGCTGCCGCTGTTCCCGATGTTCGTGATCTTCTTCATTTCGGCGCTGGCCGAGACGAACCGGCCGCCGTTCGATCTGGTGGAAGCGGAGTCCGAACTCGTTGCAGGCTTCATGGTCGAGTATTCGTCCGTGCCGTATATGATGTTCATGCTCGGCGAGTATGTGGCGATCGTGACCATGTGCGCGCTGACGACGATTCTGTTCCTGGGCGGCTGGCTGTCGCCGATCCCGTACGCGCCTTTCACCTTGGTCCCGGGCGTTGTCTGGTTTGTACTGAAGATGACGCTTGTCTTCTTCATGTTCGCCATGGTGAAGGCGTTCGTGCCGCGCTACCGCTACGACCAGCTGATGCGCCTGGGCTGGAAGGTTTTCTTGCCGATCTCGCTGTTCATGGTGGTGCTCGTCGCCGGCGTGTTGCAGATCATGATGGCGATGGGGTGGCGGTGATGTCCACGGCCGCAACCACTGGCGCGCTCATCGGCCTCGTTGTGGGCGGATTTCATTACGTGGTCACGCTTGCCGTGATGGGCAAGGTCGCCACGCGCGAAGTAGCCTCTGGCGAAGAGCTTCCGGGCCTTCAGCTCGTGGAGCGGCGCCTGCGGCCCATCAAGCTCGCGCTGCTGGCCGCATCGTTTCTCATCTTTCCGCTCGTTGGCTATGTGGCCGGCGCAATGTTGACGCAAGGAGAAGCCCGATGAGCCTGGACCAGGCCGCAAGGTCGCTCTTCCTGAGGGAATTCGTGGGCGCATTCGTTTTGTCGATGCGCTACTTCTTCAAGCCGAAGGCGACGATCAACTATCCGCACGAGAAGAACCCGCAGTCGCCGCGCTATCGCGGCGAGCACGCGCTGCGGCGCTACCCGAACGGCGAGGAGCGCTGCATCGCCTGCAAGCTGTGCGAGGCGATCTGCCCGGCGCAGGCCATCACCATCGAGGCGGGGCCGCGCGGCAACGACGGCACGCGCCGCACCACGCGCTACGACATCGACATGGTGAAGTGCATCTACTGCGGCTTCTGCCAGGAAGCCTGCCCGGTGGACGCCATCGTGGAAGGGCCGAACGCCGAGTTCGCGGTGGAGACCCGCGAGGAGCTTCTCTACGACAAGCAGCGCTTGCTGGATAACGGCGCGCGTTGGGAGCGCGAAATCGCGCGCAATATCGCGGCCGACGCGCAGTACAGGTAATCAGCGACCGTCGCGCAAGCGGCGGATGGGGACGACGATGAGTGTGGCAGCCGCCTTTTTCTATCTCTTCTCAGGCGTCATGATCGCTTCGGCGTTCATGGTGATCGCAGCGCGCAACCCTGTGCACTCGGTTTTGTTCCTGATTCTTGCTTTTGTGAACGCTTCGGGGCTGTTCATCCTGCTGGGCGCCGAGTTTCTGGCGATGATCCTGATCGTCGTCTACGTGGGCGCGGTCGCGGTGCTGTTCCTCTTCGTTGTCATGATGCTCGACGTTGACTTCGCCGAGTTGAAGCAGGGCTTCTTGCAATATCTGCCCGTAGGCGCGTTGATCGGCCTCATTGTGGCTCTTGAGCTTGTGCTGGTGGTGGGCGGTTTCGCGCCCTCGCAGGCGGCGCTCGGCGCACCCCGCTCTCCGGCGCCTGCCGATGTCTCGAACACCATGGCCATCGGCCTCGTGCTCTACACCAAGCATGTTTACTTCTTTCAGGCGGCCGGCCTTATCCTGCTCACCGCCATGATCGGCGCCATCGTCCTTACGTTGCGGCATCGACCGGACATCAAGCGTCAGGACATTTCAGAACAGAACGCGCGCACGCGGGATGAGGCGGTCGAGATCCGCAAAGTCCCGTCGCGCACCGGCGTTTGAGGAGAGCGAGATGATCGAACTCACCCACTACCTCATCGTTGCGGCGATCCTGTTCACGATCGGCGTCTGCGGCATCATCCTCAACCGCAAGAACATCATCGTCATCCTGATGTCGGTCGAATTGATCCTGCTCGCGGTGAACATCAACCTCGTGGCGTTCTCCAGCTTCCTCGGCGATCTCACGGGGCAGATCTTCTCGCTGTTTATCCTTACGGTTGCGGCGGCAGAGGCGGCCATAGGCCTTGCAATCCTCGTTACCTACTACCGCAACCGCGGCACCATCGCGGTTGAAGACATCAATCTGATGAAGGGCTGAGGGGCTCATGTACACCGCTATTGTTTTTCTGCCCCTCCTTGGCTTTCTGATCGCGGGCGTCTTCGGCCGTCAGATTGGCGCCAGGCCTGCTGAGATCATCACAACGACGCTGCTTTTTATTGCCGCAGCGCTGTCGTGGGTGGCGTTCTTCCAGGTTGGCTATGGCCAGACGAAGATGCTCGTGCCGGTGCTCGGAGAGTGGATTGTCTCCGGCGGGCTGCGCATCGACTGGGCGCTGCGCATCGACACGCTGACCGTGGTCATGCTGGTCGTGGTGAACTCGGTGTCAGCCCTCGTTCATCTCTACTCCATTGGCTACATGCATGAAGATCCGCATCGCCCGCGGTTCTTCGCCTATCTGTCGCTCTTCACCTTCGCCATGCTGATGTTGGTGACGTCGGACAACCTGGTCCAGATGTTCTTTGGCTGGGAAGGCGTGGGCCTTGCCTCCTATCTGCTCATCGGCTTCTGGTACGAGAAGCCGTCGGCCAACGCCGCCGCCATCAAAGCGTTCGTGGTGAACCGCGTCGGCGACTTCGGCTTCGCGCTTGGTATTTTCCTTGTGTTCGTGCTCACGGGTTCGGTGGCCTTCGATCAGGTGTTTGCTGCTGCGTCGGGCCTCGCCAACAAGCCGTTGCATATTTTCGGCATGAACATCGACGCGATGACGCTGGTGTGCCTCCTGCTGTTCATGGGCGCTATGGGCAAGTCGGCGCAGTTCCTGCTGCACACCTGGCTGCCGGACGCCATGGAAGGCCCCACGCCGGTTTCCGCGCTAATTCACGCGGCGACCATGGTCACCGCCGGCGTGTTCATGGTGGCGCGCCTGTCGCCGCTGTTTGAGCAGGCGCCGGCGGCGATGTCCGTCATCGTCGTCATTGGGGCGACGACCGCTTTCTTCGCGGCGACTGTCGGCCTCGTGCAGAACGACATCAAGCGCGTGATCGCGTATTCGACGTGCTCGCAGCTCGGCTACATGTTTGTTGCGCTGGGCGTCGGCGGCTACAGCCTCGCGGTGTTCCACCTGTTTACGCACGCGTTCTTCAAGGCGCTGCTGTTCCTGGGCGCTGGCTCGGTCATCCACGCGATGCACCACGAGCAGGACATGCGTAACATGGGCGGGCTCGCAAAGAAGATCCCGATCACGTTCTGGATGATGACCATCGGCACGTTTGCCCTGACGGGTCTGCCGCTCACCGCAGGCTTTTTCTCGAAGGACGCGATCATCGAGGCGGCGTTCGCCTCGCAGCGTCCCGGCGCGGTGTATGCATTCATCCTCACCGCAATCGCGGCGGGCCTCACGTCGTTCTACTCCTGGCGCCTCGTGTTCCTCACGTTCTTCGGTGAGCCCAGATGGGCGGGGCATGGGGCAGGGCATGGAGCAAGTCATGGAGCAGCCCACGGTGAGGCGCACGCCCATGCAGGGCATGGTCACGACGATCACGCGCATGGCGCTCACGGGCATGGTCACGGTCACCATGTTGAGCCTCATGAATCGCCCGCCGTCATGCTGATCCCGCTTTTCGTGCTCGCATTCGGCGCGATCTTCGCCGGCCTTGCGTTCAAGGATGTGTTCATCGGGGACGCCGGGTCAGCCTTCTGGAAAGACTCGCTGTTCTACGGGCCGCAGAACACCATCCTGAAGGACTTCCATTACGTGCCCGCCGCCGTTCCGTTCGTCGCCACGGTGATGATGCTGATCGGGTTCCTCGTCTCCGGGTGGATGTACATCGTGCGTCCGGGCTCGGCTGACCAGCTCGCGAAACGCCATTCGCTGCTGTACCGTTTCTTCCTCAACAAGTGGTACTTCGACGAGCTCTATAACCTCATCTTCGTGCGCCCCTCATTCTGGCTGGGCCGCCTGTTCTGGAAGGGCGGCGACGGCAAGATCATTGACGGGCTTGGGCCAGATGGTGTGTCCGCACGCGTCATGGATGCAGCCGGCCGGGTCGTGCGCCTTCAGACGGGTTACGTCTATCACTACGCGTTCGCCATGCTTCTCGGGCTGGCCGCGATCATTACCTGGTATCTGCTCGGCGGGGTTCGCTGATGTTCGGCTTCGGCATTCTTACGGGCCTTGTCGTTCTGCCGTTGGTGGGCGCGGCGTTTATCCTCTTGCAGCGCGGCGATAATGCTGCGGGGCTGCGCAACATCCGTTGGGCGGCGCTTCTGACGACGGTCGTCACCTTCCTGTTGTCGCTGTATGCGTGGGCGCTGTTTGACACAGCGAACCCTGGCTTCCAGCTCGTCGAGGAGCGGCCGTGGCTGGGCGCCGGCCTCGTCTACAAGATGGGTGTGGATGGCATCTCGATGCCGTTCGTGCTGCTGACAACGTTTCTGATGCCCTTCTGCATCGCCGCCTCGTGGGACTCCATCACGCACCGCGTGAAGGAGTACATGGTGGCCTTCCTCGTGCTCGAGACGTTCATGATCGGCGTCTTCAGCGCGCTGGACATGGTGCTGTTTTATATCTTCTTCGAGGCTGGCCTCATCCCGATGTTCCTCATCATCGGCGTGTGGGGCGGCAAGCGTCGCATCTACGCGAGCTTCAAGTTCTTCCTCTACACACTGCTTGGCTCGCTGCTGATGCTGCTCGCCATGATGGCGATGTGGGGCGTGGCCGGCACGACTGATATCACCAAGCTGCTCGCGACGTCGTTCCCCCCGTCGATGCAGAAGTGGCTGTGGCTTGCCTTCTTCGCGTCCTTCGCGGTGAAGATGCCCATGTGGCCGGTGCACACGTGGCTGCCAGATGCGCACGTGGAGGCGCCCACCGCTGGCTCCGTCATCCTCGCGGGCATTTTGCTGAAGATGGGCGGCTACGGCTTCCTGCGCTTCTCCCTGCCCATGTTCCCTGAAGCCTCGCAGTACTTCGCGCCGCTGGTGTGGACGCTCTCTGTGATCGCCATCGTCTACACCTCGCTGGTTGCGATGGTGCAGGAGGACATGAAAAAGCTCATCGCCTACTCATCTGTGGCGCACATGGGCTTCGTCACCATGGGACTGTTCGCCATGAACACGCAGGGCGTGCAGGGCGCGGTGTTCCAGATGATCAGCCACGGGCTGGTCTCCGGCGCTCTCTTCCTCTGTGTGGGCGTTGTTTATGACCGCCTGCACACGCGCGATATCGCGGCCTACGGCGGCCTCGTGCGCGTGATGCCGATGTACGCGGTCGCCTTCATGGTCTTCACCATGGCGAATGTAGGCCTCCCGGGCACATCCGGTTTTGTCGGCGAGTTCCTGTCGCTGCTTGGCGCCTTCCGGGCAAGTCCGTGGGTGGCGTTGTTCGCAACGCTCGGCGTTATTCTTTCCGCGGCCTATGCGCTTTACCTCTACCGGCGCGTCGTTTTCGGCCCGCTCGAAAAGCCAGCGCTTGCCGGCATGACCGATCTGTCTCCTCGCGAGATCGCGCTGCTGGCGCCGCTCGCGGTGCTTGTGATCTGGTACGGCGTGCAGCCCGGCGCGATCCTGAACGCAAGCGCCGCCTCGATCGAACTACTCATCAAGAATTATGACGCGGCTCTGGCGGTGACAAAATCCGCCGTGCTCGCGATCCAGTGAGGTAAGGGCATATGACGCCGCTCTCCTACGCCATCGCCCACTCGCTGCCGGAAATCATTCTGGCTGTTGGCGCTCTCGGCCTTCTTATGCTCGGCGCCTTCCGCGCCGGAAAGGGCGACTGGATCATCAGCGAGGCGGCCATCGTCGTGTTGGGTCTCGCGTTGCTGTCGATGTTCTTCCAACTGGGCGACAAGGCGATCATCTGGGACGGCGCGTTCGTGGACGACGCCTTCGCGCGTTTCATGAAAGCGCTTGCCATTGGCGGGGCGCTCGTCAGTTTGCTGCTGTCGCGCGAGTTCATGGCGCGCAACGGTATCGACCAGTTCGAGTTTCCGGTGCTGGTGTTGCTCGCGACGCTCGGCATGTCGATGCTGATCTCGGCGCAGAGCCTGATCGCGCTGTATCTCGGCTTGGAGCTGATGAGCCTTGCGCTCTATGTGATCGCAGCGTTCCATCGCGACAACGGCCGCGCGTCGGAAGCGGGCCTCAAGTACTTTGTGCTTGGCTCGCTGTCGTCGGGCATGCTGCTGTATGGCGCGTCGCTGCTGTATGGCTTCGCGGGCACGGTGTCGTTTACGGGCATCGCGCAGGCGTTGCAGGGGTCGCCCTCGCTCGGCGTGATCTTCGGCCTCGTGTTCGTGCTCGCGGGCCTCTCGTTCAAGATGTCCATAGTGCCGTTCCACATGTGGACGCCGGACGTCTATGAAGGCGCGCCGACGCCGGTCACCGCATTCTTCGCAACCGCTGCGAAAGTCGCGGCGGTCGCGGTCACGGTGCGCATCATCATCACTGCGTTCCCTGGTTTGCAGCACGAGTGGCGCCAGATCGTGGTGTTCGTCGCCATACTTTCCATGGCGCTCGGGTCGTTCGCGGCCATCGGCCAGACGAACATCAAGCGCCTGATGGCGTACTCGTCCATTGGCCACATGGGCTTCGCGCTTGTCGGGCTTGCGGCTGGGACGGAGCAGGGCGTGGCAGGCGTCATGATCTACATGGCGATTTATGTGCTCATGACGCTCGGCACGTTTGCCGCCATTCTGTCGATGCGGGTAGGCGACCGCTATGTGGAGGATATCGCCGACCTCGCAGGGCTTTCGCGCACCAACGGGCTTATGGCGTTCGTCATCGCGATGATGATGTTTTCGCTTGCTGGCATTCCGCCGCTCGCGGGCTTCTTCGCCAAGTGGTACGTGTTCCTCGCGGCCATCAATGGCAATTTGTATGGCCTTGCGGTCATCGGCATGCTCGCCAGCGTGGTCGCGGCGTTCTACTACCTGCGTATCGTCAAGATTATGTATTTTGACGAAAGCGCGCGCCCGTTCGAGCGCGCCAACGTGGAGGTGACCGCCGTCATGGCTGTGATGGGGCTCTTCGTGGTCATTTTCTCGTTCTTCCCGGGACCGGCCGTCGTGCAGGCGGCGGCTGCGGCCGCGAAGTCGTTGTTCTGATCGCGTGCGGCTCGGGGAAGTCGCCACGTCACGAGGCTACCGGGCGCTGCAGTTCGACGCGCTCGGCTCCACCAACGATGAAGCCATGGCGCGCGCCCGCGCCGGCGCGCCGGGCGCGCTCTGGATCATGGCGCGCGAACAGACCGCGGGCCGGGGCCGGCAGGGCCGCGTGTGGGTATCGCCCCGCGGCAATCTTCATGCTTCGCTCCTTCTCGTTGACGCTTGCAGCCCGCGATATGCTGCGCAACTCGGGTTCGTCGCTGGCGTCGCGCTGGTGGACGCGTTGCGCGCGGCGGCGCCCGGCGCCCCGGTCGGCCTCAAGTGGCCGAACGACGTTTTGAGCGAGGGCGCCAAACTCGCGGGCGTGTTAGTAGAGGGCGCGACGCTGCCCGAAGGGCGTTTTGCGTGCGTCCTGGGTTTTGGCGTCGATTGCGCGGCGAGCCCGGAAGGTTTGCCCTATCCTGCAACCAGTCTGCGCGCTCTTGGTTGGGCGCGCGAACCCGACGATCTGCTGGGGGCGCTGAGCGACGCGGTGTGCTGCAATCTGGAACTCTGGCGGGCGGGGGCAGGTTTTCCCGCAATCCGCAACGCCTGGCTCGCGCGCGCTGCGGGGCTTGGCAGGCCCATTGAAGCGCGCACCCACAAGGATGTGGTGCGGGGCGTATTTGAGACGATTGACGATGAAGGACGACTTGTGATCGCCGCTCCCGGCGGTCGCGTCGTCATCGAAGCGGCGGACGTGTTCCCGGCTCACGACGCCCGCGCTATGCATCCGGCAGAGGACAAAAGATGACCCGCCACGACGACGAACTGATCTTCTTGCCACTGGGAGGCTTGGGCGAGATCGGCATGAACGCCGCGCTCTACGGGTTTGGCCCCCCTCGGCGGCGCAAATGGATTCTCGTCGATTGCGGGCTGTCCTTTGCGGGGCCGGATGTTCCGGGCGTCGATCTCATCATGCCCGACCTCGCGTTCATCGAGAATGTGCGGCAGGACTTGTTGGCGATGATCGTCACCCACGCCCATGAGGATCACGTGGGGGCCATCGCTGAACTGTGGCCGCGCCTGCGCTGTCCGGTGTACGCGACGCAATTCGCCGCTGATTTGCTCGAAACGCGGCGGCTTGGCGAGGCGGGCGCGCCTGAGGTTGAGATGCGCGTGTACGCGCCCGGCGATCAGCTCAACCTCGGCCCGTTCGCCATCGAGCCGGTGCGCATGGCGCACTCGATTCCCGAAAGCGTTGCGCTCGCCATCCGCACGCCGCTCGGCGTGGTTGTTCATTCCGGCGACTGGAAGATTGATCCCACGCCAGTGGCCGGCTGGAGCACGGATGAGGCTCGGCTTCGGCAGATCGGCGATGAAGGCGTGCTGGCGCTGATTTCTGACTCCACCAACATCCTGCGCCCGGGCGAGAGCCCGTCTGAGACGCAGGTGGGCGAGGAGTTGGCCAAGATCATCGCGCAGGCCAGCGGCCGCGTGGTCGTCACCACGTTTGCGTCGAACGTGGCGCGTATGCGCTCCGTTGCCGAAGCGGCGGCGGCGGCGGGCCGTGTGGTCGTGGTTGTGGGCCGCGCCATGGATCGAGTGTCGCAGGTTGCGCGCCAGAACGGCTATCTCAACGGGCTGCCCGACTTTCTCCCCGCGGATGCGTTCGCCAATCTGCCGCGCGACAAGGTGGTGCTGCTGGCGACAGGCAGTCAGGGCGAGCCGCGCGGCGCCATGGCCCGCATCGCGGATGAGGACCATCCTGCCGTGAAGCTCGCCAAGGGCGACACGGTGATCTTTTCCGCCCGCCCCATTCCCGGTAACGAGCGCTCCATTGGCGGCATCATCAACAAGCTGGTGCGCCACGGCGTCCATGTGCTGACCGATCGCGACGCGCTGGTGCACGTGTCGGGCCATCCTCGTCGCGATGAGGTGCGCCGCCTGTATGAATGGCTGCGTCCGCGCGTCGCCATCCCCGCCCACGGCGAAGCGATGCATCTTTATGAGCATGCAGATTTCGCCCGCGCCCAGGGGGTGGAGAAGGCGCTTGTGGCCATGAACGGCGACGTCGTCGCGCTGGCGCCAGGCGTTCCGGCGATCGTCGATGAGGCGCCCCATGGGCGGCTCTATCTCGACGGCAACGTGCTGGTGCGCGAGGACGACGAGGGCCTGCGCATGCGTCGCAAGCTGGCGTTCTCTGGCGTTATCTCTGTGGGCCTCGCGCTTACGTCGAAGGGTGAACTTGCTGGCGACCCGGATGTGCTGATAGCCGGCATTCCGTCGCGCGCGCGCGATGGGCGGTCCATGGACGAGATTATCGACAAGGCGGTGTTCGAGACCATCGACACGCTGCCGCGCGCCCGTCGTCGGGATCCCGATGACGTGGCCACCGCCATCGAGCGGGCGGTGCGCAACACGGTGCGCGGCGTGTGGGGCAAGCGCCCGCAGGTCCATGTGCTGGTCATGCAAGTTTAAACTCAGGGCAGGGGGCTTTGATGATCGGACGGCTCAACCACATCGCCATCGCGGTGAAGGATCTCGCCGGTGCGACGGCGACCTATCGCGATGTGCTGGGCGCCAAGGTGTCGGCGCCCCTGCCGCAGCCCGAGCACGGCGTAACCGTTGTGTTCATCGAGCTGCCGAACACCAAAGTGGAGCTGCTTGAGCCGCTCGGCGCCAATTCGCCCATCGCGAAGTTTCTTGAGAAGAACGCGGATGGGGGTATGCACCACGTCTGCTACGAGGTGGACGACATCATCGCCGCGCGCGATCAACTCACAGCGAACGGCGCGCGAGTGCTGGGCGACGGTCAGCCGAAGATCGGCGCGCATGGAAAGCCCGTGCTGTTCCTGCACCCCAAGGATTTTTGCGGCACGCTTGTGGAGCTGGAGCAGGTTTGATCCTGCTCCCGCAATGGCTTTTGTCGCGCGTCAGCGCTCGGGCGTGAATATCAGTATGTGATAGCCATCGGGCAGGGCATGCCAGTAAGGCTTGACCCGCAGGCCGATCTTCATGTCCTCCATGGAACAATCGACCATGTTGCCCATCACGTTGACGCCCTCATCGAGGGTGACGACAGCGATGAAGAAGGGCTCCTTGCCCTGAAACGGCGGACGCCCGCGCCGCGCGATAGTGAAAGAATGCACGGCGCCGCAGCCGCTCGCCTCGCGCCATTCGAGATTGCGGCGGCCTGTGTAGATGCTGGTTGCGCGCGGGTAGAACTGAAACTTGCCCACAGCGGGATCGAACTGCAGCAGCAGCTTCTTCTCACGCGTCCCGTCCCAGAATGGCTTCGAGAACGAGCGGAATTTTGGCGCTTCGCGGGGTATGTCTAGCGTATCGTTGATCGTGGTCATGGTTCACCCGTTCGGCGTCAGGATCATGACGACGCTTGAGTTCCAGTTGCGCGCGTAGGGGATGCCGCCGATCCCGGTGACGAGCGCGTTGCGCGTGTTGGCGACCTGTCGCGGCCCGCCCTCGCCAAACAGCTGGCGCACGGCCTCGATGAGGTTCGTGCCGCCACCGGCAAGTCCGCACTGGCCAGCGGAAATCTGGCCGCCGCCAGTGTTCAGCGGCAGATCGCCCCGGAACGTGAAATCGCGCTCGCGGATGAAGTCGCAGCCCTGTCCATGGCCGCAGAAGCCCAGCATCTCCATCTGGATCATCATTGCGATGATGAAGTCGTCATACGGATGGAACGAGGCGATCTCCGCAGGCTTCATGCCCGCCTGCGCGAAGGCGCGCTGGCCGGCGACCATGTGGCCGGATTCGGTGACATCGACGATGGCTTCTGATGCGCGGTATGTGGTGCGCTCGCCGTAGCCCACGGGCGTGACGATTTTCGTCAGCCCCTTGCGTTCGGCGTTCTTGCGGCTGGTGACGAGCAGGCCGCTTGCGCCGTCGCACACCATCACGCTGTCGAGCAGGCGCACGGGATCGGCGATCATGCGCGAGTTCACGTAATCATCGATGGTGATGGGCTTGCGCAGCTTCTCGCACGCATTGTCATTGAGCACCGCGTGGTCGCGCTGCGCGACCGCGAGCTTGCCAAGCATCGCATAATCAAGCCCGAACTGGTGCTCGTAGCGGTTGGTTATGAAGCCGAACGCCGCTGGCGGTCCCATGAGGCCCACAGGCACAGTCCATTCCCCCTGGAAATGGCGCTGGCGCTGGTTGGTCTCGGCCGACTGCGTGTCCGCGTAAAGGCAGAGAACGGTGGTGCAGAGCCCAGCGTCGATGGCCGCCGCCGCCCGCGCAAGCGCGCCGACGGGCGAGCAGCCGCCGATGTCCACGGTCTGGCAGAAGTCCACCTCAAGGGCGAGTTGGTCCGCCGTGGTCTGGGACCAGAAGCAGTTGCCGGATCCTGTCATGGAAGACGACAGGATGAGCCCGTCAATCTCGCCTTTCTCGAAGCCTGTGCGGTCGAGCACGTTTTCGAGGATCTCGGCGCCGAGTTCCCACACGTCCCGGTCGCTTTTCGGAACGATTTTCGTTTCCGCATATCCCACGATGGCCGCGTCATGCAGCGCCATGGCGTTTCCCCTCTGTTGTCAGGTCTGGTCGCCCGATTTGCCGGGTTCCGGCAGCCGGTCGGCGCGTTTTTCCACGAAGTCTTTCAGTCGTGTGAGGCTCTGGTCGCTGCTCACCGCCGTGCTGATGAGCGTCTCCATGAACAGCCCGTCGTCATGGGATGCGTCGTTCACGCGTGGCAGGCAGGCCGCAACGGCCCAGTTGCTGAGTGGCGCGTTTTTCGCGATGCGCTTGGCGAGCGTGCGCGCGCGCTCCAGCGATTTGCCGGCGGGCTCCACATACTGGCACAGGTTGTAGCGCTCGCCCTCCGCAGCGGTGAGCACGCGGCCGGTGAGCATCAGATCGGCCATGCGCGCATAGCCCAGCAGCCGCTGGATGCGCACCGAGCCGCCGCCGCCCACGAAAATGCCGCGCTGGCCCTCCGGCAGGGCGAAGAACGTGGTCTCGTCCGCCACGCGGATGTGGGCTGCGGAGGCGATCTCAAGCCCGCCGCCGATGCAGGCGCCATGCAGCGCCGCAACCCACGGAATGTGCCCGCGCGCCACCATGTCGAGGACAGGGTGCCAGCGCCCGCGGCGGCGACGGCGCGCCTCCTGATCGGCGCCGAGCCAGGTCATGGCTTCGGCGAGGTCGAGGCCGGCGGAGAAGTGCTGCCCGTGGCCGAACAGCACGCCGACGCGGGCTTCGTCCACCGCGCGCTCCACTGCGGCGCGCAACTGGCGCATCAACTCGTCGTTGACGGCGTTGCGCTTGTCGGGCCGGTTGAGGCCGATGATCGCGATGTCTTCATCGCGCTCGTAAGTGACGAGTTCCTCGCTCATGGTCAGTCCTTGCGCGTGACGATAAGGGCGTCCAGAGCGGTCACGCCCTGTCCGCGCGGGTGGGCCATGAGCGGGTTAACGTCGATCTCCTCGATGGCCGCCTCGCTCAGCATCAGCGCGCCGATTTTGGCCGCGACCGCGGCCGCCGCTTCCACATCGACCGCCGGCGCGCCGCGGAAACCTTCAAGCAGACGCGCGGTCTTCAGCTTGCGGAACTCAGACGCGATTTCCGCTTCCGGCAGATCGGGCGGCAGCAGGCGCACGTCGCCGATGGCCTCGATCAGCGTCCCGCCAAGACCGATCAGGAGCACAGGCCCCCAGCGCGGATCGCGCCGGGCGCCGACGAGAAGTTCAAGCCCCTTCGACGACATCTTCTCCACCAGCACGCCGTCGAGCGCGAGGCCCGGCTGGGCGCGGGCCACGTTGGCCTCCAGCGTCGCAAACGCGTGCCGCGCGGCGTCCTCGTCGGCGATGTTGAGCAGCACGCCGCCGGCTTCCGTCTTGTGGGCGAGCGCGGCGGCCTGGGCCTTCATGGCGACAGGGAAGCCAATGCGCTTCGCCGTCTCCATCGCATCGTCCGCAGAGCGCGCAAGCGCGCCGTCAGGAACAGACACGCCGATGGCGCGCATGGCCTGCTTGCCGAGCCATTCGGGCTGCGGGCCGGCGCTGAACGCAGGCAGGCCTGAGAACGCCTGCGCGGGGGCCTTCGCCTCGTTCTGCGCAAGCGTGCGGCCATACTCGGTCACGCGGCGCACGGCGCGCAGGGAGCGTTCCGCCGAGCGCGAGATGATGACGCGATGCTCGCGGGCCTTCGCCACGAACTCCGGCGCCAGCGGCGAGCGGTCGCCGAGAATGGAGAACACGACCGGCTTGGTGTTGCCTTCCAGCGCCTGCAGCAGCGCGTTGAGGTAGTTCATGCCCTGCACAGGCGTGCCGAGCGTGATCGAGATCACCATGCTGCCGATATTGGGGTCATCCAGCAGCGCCTTGGGGCCGATGCGCATGAGGTCCGGCTGCCACACGGGCTGGGTGGTCAGATCCAGCGGATTGCGCGGCGTGGTGAAGGCTGGCAGGGCGGCCCGCAAGGTCGCTTCGGAGGCGGGCGACAACGGCGGCAGATCGAGGCCGATCTCGTCGCAGAAGTCATGGGCAATGGCGCAGAACGCGCCCGAGAACGTGACGATGCCCGTCCCCTTGGTCGGCGCCTGGGGGAAGCGGGCGAGAATTTCTGCCGCGTCGATCAGTTCGTCGATGGAATCCACGAACAGAATCCCGTTGCGCCCGACAATGGCGCGCATGGCCGCGTGGTCGCCGGCGAGCGCGCCCGTGTGGGACATGGTGGCTTCCTGCGCCTTGGCGCTGCGGCCGGGGTGCATCATCAGCACCGGCTTGCCCGCGTCGCGCGCGCGCCGCGCGGCGGCGAGAAAGGCTTGGGGATCGCGCACTTCCTCGACGTAAACGATGATCGTCTTCGTCAGCGGATCCTGCGCCAGGAAGTCGACGAAGTCGTGCAGGCCGACGCCAGCCTCGTTGCCGGTGCTGATGGTGTAGCCCACCGGCAGGTCGCGCTGCTCCAGACCCATGCGGATGTGGGACATGAGCCCGCCGCTGTGGGAGATGATAGCCAGCGCAGGATCGGTTCCCGCCTGCATGCGCTGGATCTTGATGCCCGAGACGAAGCCGACATGCAGGCCGTCGACGAAATTCGTGTAGCCGAGGCAGTTGGGGCCGAGCAGGGCGATGCCGCCCTCAGCAGCAATTTGGGCCAACTCGTCCTGCTTGTCGCGCTCTCCCATTTCGGCGAAGCCCGAGGCGAAAACAATCGCCGCTTTCACCTTGCGCCGGGCGCAGGCGGCCATGGCCTCCGCGACGCCGGCGGCCGGCAGGCAGAAAATCGCAAGCTCCACCCCTTCGGGCAATTCGTCGATTTCGGTGAGGATCGGACGTCCGTCCGCCTCGCCGCCGCTGCGCCCGACCAGATGTATGTCGGCCGCGTAACCGTTCAGTGTGAGGTTCGCCAGCATGTTGCGGCCAGGCGACGACGGCTTTGACGAAAAACCAATGATCGCGACCGACTTGGGCCGGACGAAATACTCGACTGCCGCTACCCCTCCGACCACCTGACGCGCCGCCATCCTTGTGCCTCCCGTGAATGATTTTCGTATGCTTTTGGACCCGAGTTTGGTGGGGTTTGCAAGCCTTGATGGGGCCAGAGACCGCTGGCGCGCCATGCGTTGCAAGCATGCCCCCAGCCAACCCCGGGTTCAACTCCACCGGTCTTCTGAAGGCGGGCGCTGTGCGCCTTTACCGCATGGGCGGTCGAGCCACTGAACGCCTATATGGACAGCGCTTGCAGCCTATTCCGTCGCGCGGTTGACGCCGCGTCGCGCCCGGGCTCACATGGTCAGCGTTTCCGGGCGGACGTCGCCCAGCAGGATCCAATCCCGTCATGAGCACACCCCTCGCCATCGCCGTTTTTTTCACGATCTGGTGGACCGTTCTCTTTGCAGTGCTCCCCTTCGGCGTGAAGTCGCTGCACGAAGAAGGCGTGGCGACGCCGGGTGCTGAGCCTGGGGCTCCGGTCAATCCCCGGCTGCTGATGAAGGCGTGCTGGACCACAGTGGTGAGCACAGTGGTTTTCGCGATCGTATGGCTGATTGCGGAGAACGCCTGAAAGGCTTCTTGACCCCCGTGCGTGGTGGGGGTACTCAAGCCGCACACCGCCTCCGGGCGGCCCGCCCGGTCGCTTGCGTCCGGCACGGGAGCGCGTAGCTCAGCCGGTAGAGCATCTGACTTTTAATCAGAGGGTCCTGGGTTCGAGTCCCAGCGCGCTCACCACTTAAACCCCTGAAAATGCTGCGGAATAGAAAGGCCCGAGAGGGCTCTAAGGGGCCACTCGGGCTGTTGGGTGCATCCTGGGATCATAAAGTCAGCGGGGTGCCTTCCCAACGATCTCGCCGCCGTTTCCGTGACATTGGCCTCCCCCAAACTAGCAGGCCGGCCGGGCGCCTTCGATCTGCGCGGCGATCCAGTCTTGGACCTCCGCTTCCACCCACACGATCCACCGACTGCCGTTGAGCTTAAGCGGCCTCGGGAAATCGTCGCCCTCCCGCTCGACGCGGCGGTAGATGGTCGCCCGCGACAAGTTGGTGACACGCATTACCTCCTGGACGTCGATCAGGCGCTGCATTGCTGTTTGCATGGTCATGGATCACCTCAAGCGCACGATGCGGTCGAACAACTCAGCCATTGGGCGGAGGCGGGATGCTGGGATGAAGTGGCTGACAATGCCGTGGCCGAAGTCGCGGGTGGGCGCCTGGCGCAGTGCTGCGCCCCATTCCTAGCCGACGAGCCGTGCGCGCTCACCCTCCCAATTGAACTCGGCCAGTACGTAGATGTCGGCTGTGACCTTCCCAACCTCCAGGATCAGGTTAACGGCCTTGCACGCGGTCTTTACATCCACGGTGAACCGCAGCGGCGCGATGAAATCGACACCGCATCGGAGAAGATCTTCTGGTCGAGTGGTAGGGCCAGCCCAGACTGGATGGCGCACTCGATCTCGCCGAGCACGTCGATGCTCTCGAAGCCGTCCGACAGCTTGGGCTGTGACGACAACTCGTCATGGATGGTGGTGCGGCTCGCTGCCTCTGCCTTCGCCCATTGTGTCAAAACCTGATAATGCATGCGGCCGCTCCTCGCGCGCTAGAACGGGATGTCGTCGTCTATGGGCGCGCCGCCGTCGGCGTCGCTGCCGCCGCTACGGCCATTGCTTGCGTCTTGGCTCGATAACGGCAGCAATTCGCTGCGATAGGTGCGCAGCATCACTTCGGATGAACGACATCTGGAACTCTGCCGCGTTCATCGCTTGCTCCCGACAAAACCCGAACTCTCGTGGCTGGGAGCATCAAGCGTGCGTGTGGAGGAGTGCGCGCGCGACCAGTTCCACGCCGAGGATGCGCACTGTCGCGGCGCCTGGCGCACAAGGCCCCCATGGTTGCGCAGGGTTGGATTGGACTGAACCCGCTGCCACTGGGGGCAGGACTGCCTCTGCCGCAAGACGCTGGCGCCGTCGCGTGCGGGGCTGAATGTACAGTCGCGAACCGACGCTGGTGCGGCCTCAAGGGCAGGGCCGCGATCGACTTCCTGCGCGAGCGTGGGGTCCAGGTTGAAGATGAAGTTGCCCGCGCCGCCAATGGGGGCCAGCCCCAGCAAAGGCGCGCACCGCAAGCGCGCGAACGCCTGATCGCGACTTACGACTACACCGACGAATTTGGCGCTCTGGTCTATCAGGTCTGTCGATACGAAAGCGATCAGGTCACGGGGGACGGCAAGCGCGAGAAGCGCTTTGCCCAACGCCGGCCAGACCCCAACGAGCCGGGCGGGTGGTCGTGGAAGGTGCAAGGGCTACGTCCGCTGCCCTACCGGCTGCCCGAGTTGCAGGAGGCGATAGCGCAGGGCTCTATGGTGTTCATCGCCGAGGGTGAGAAGGCGGTTGAGGCGCTGCGCGAGATGGGCGTTCCGGCGACCTGCAACAGCGGCGGGGCGGGCAAGTTTTCTGACGCCCTCGTTGAGCATTTTCGCGGCGCACACGTGGTCATCCTGCCCGATGATGATCCGCAGGCGCGCAACACGAGCGACGGCTCGCTGCGCTTCCACGCCGATGGTCGCCCTATGCTTCCGGGCTGGGATCACGCCTGCATGGTGGCCAGTGAGCTGCAGGGCGTTGCCGCCAGCGTGCGGGTGCTCGAACTGTTCAAGCGCCAGCGCAAGGAGGACGCCTACGATTGGGCGCAGCAAGGCGGAACAGCCGACGCGCTCTACGATCTTGTGGAACGCGAGGCGCGCGCGTGGCCATTCGAGCCGCCGTTTGTCTCCAAATTCCAGGCGATCCCATGGGACGAGCTCGATGCCTCGGGGCCTGAGCATGAATGGCTCGTCAAGGGGATGCTGACCCGGGGCGAGCGCTCGATGATGGTGGGGCCGTCGCAGTCAGGAAAGTCATTCGTCGCAATCGATATGGCGCTGTCGATCGCGCGCGGGGTTGAGTACTTTGGGCGCAAGACGCTGCGCGGCGGCGTGGTCTATCAGGCGGGCGAAGGCGGGCGCTCGATCAGTTCCAGAACTGGCGGTTGATAGGCGTGGACAGCCCATGGGTTTGGCTGACGGGCAAACAGGTTCGGGGCTTTAACCTGTACAGGCTGACCGCCGCAGGCCCACCGCCGGATGATGGTGAGTGGGCTCTGCAAGAAAATGTGGGGGCGTTGCTGTGAACACTCGCGCGCAACAGCTACGAGGACGTGAACGACGCTGAGCCGTTCATCCCGCCCGCTCGGCACGGAGGACGCAAACGGCATGTGAATGTCCGCGAAGTCCTCAATTCGATTTTTACGTCTTGGCGACAGGGTGTCAGTGGAGCGCTCTGCCAAAGGACCTCGCTCCCAAGAGCACGGCGCACGACTACTTTATTACTGAAACCAAATTTC
>JAIXSM010000039.1 GCA_027484655.1 Hyphomicrobiales bacterium
CAAGCCCAGGGCGACGGCGCGGCTGCGGGAACGATCCATGGGGTTTCTCTCCTCGTGTGCAGGCGACATGCGGCGCCCGTGGTATTGAACGCGAGCTTATGCGATCCCCGCTTGTGCGCCAAGATGAGGCGTCTGCGTCCGGCGCGCAGGTTCAATGTTCGACGTGGCGCGCTCCGTCGTTGTTTTTTCCGGCGGGCTTTTGCGTGCTACAGCAGCCTTGCTCCGGGCGCATGGCTCGAATGCCGCGCCGCGCTTGCTTCTTCGTCTGTGGCGCGTCTATCTGAGGCGACTTCTCGTTTCGCTAGTGGGCGGCGCGGGACATGTGAAAGGCGCGGGCATGAACGCAGAAGCGAAGGTGGATTCAGCGGCTGCCGCGCCGGTGGGTGCCCCGGTTGGCGTCGCGGCGCCCGCCGTTGATATGCGCCCGGTCCATGTGATCCTGTGGACGATGTGCCTCGCGCACTTCCTCAATGATCTGCTGCAATCGCTCCTGTTCGCGATTTTTCCGCTGCTGAAGGAAACATACAGCCTCGATTTCGCGCAGATCGGCTACATCGTGCTCGCGTTTCAGCTCACGGCCTCGCTGTTGCAGCCGATGGTTGGCCTGTTCACCGACAAGCGGCCCATGCCGTTTGGCCTTGCGGTGGGCATGGCGTCCACGCTGGTGGGCCTGGTGATGCTTGCCTACGCATCGAACTACGCGGCGTTGCTCATCGCCGCGGCGATGGTGGGAACCGGCTCGTCCATCTTCCATCCGGAGGGCTCGCGCGTCACGCGCATGGCGTCGGGCGGCAAGCACGGGCTGGCGCAGTCCATCTTCCAGGTGGGCGGCAACTTCGGGCAGGCGGCGGGGCCGCTGCTGGCGGCGTTCATCATTGTGCCGCTGGGTCAGCGCGGCATCATCTGGTTCGCGCTCGTGGCCCTTTTCGCCATCGCCGTGCTGACGCAGGTGGGGCGCTGGTACAAGGCGAACATGCACGAGGCGGCGGCGCGCACCAAACGCGAGGCGAAGGCCGCCGCGGACGCCGGGTTCACCTCGCGCCGCGTGGCGTTCATCATCGGCGTGTTGCTGGTGCTCATGTTCTCGAAGGCCGTGTATGGCTCGGCGCTGAGCACATTCTATACTTTCTATCTCATGGAGACGTTCAGCGTCAGCCTGCGTGAGGCGCAGGTGTATCTGTTCGTGTACATGGCCGCTGTCGCCGCGGGCGTGTACTTCGGCGGGCCGCTCGGCGACCGCATCGGCGGCAAGAACGTCATCTGGTTCTCGATCCTCGGCGCCCTTCCGTTCACGCTGGCGCTGCCGTACGCGAATCTCGCCGGCGCGGTGGTGCTGACGGTCATCATCGGCCTCATCATGTCGGCGTCCATGTCGCAGATCCTCGTTTACGCGCTGGAGCTGGCGCCGCGCAGGGTCGGCATGATGGCCGGGCTCTTCTTTGGTTTCAGCTTTGGCATGGGCGGGCTCGGCGCGGCCGTTCTCGGCCATGTGGCCGATCTCACCAGCCTGCCGTTTGTCTTCACCCTGTGCGGCTGGTTGCCGGCGCTTGGGCTTCTGTGCTGGTTCCTGCCGGACATGCGTCGCCGCGCTGCGGCTTGATCGGGAGCAGGGCGGCTCCACATAAGCTCCATGAGCGATACGTCAGTGCGTGGGGGCGCCCCTTCCTCCTTCCGTCGCGGCCTGCGTCATGCAGTCATCGCGGTGGTCCTCGTCTTCTCAGCCAGCCTGATCGGAGGTCTGGCCACGGGGCCGAACATCCCCACCTGGTACGCAGGCATCGTGAAGCCTTCGTTCAACCCGCCCAACTGGGTTTTCGGGCCGGTGTGGACGGTGCTCTACACCATGCTCGCTTACGCGTTCTGGCGAGTGCTTCAGGGCGGATCCCCGGAGCGGGGCAGGGCAATCGCCTTGTTCGTCGTCCAGATCTCGCTGAACGCCTTCTGGTCCGTGGTGTTTTTCGGGCTTCGCTCGCCTGATGCTGCGCAGGTGGTGGTTGTGCTGCTCTGGCTGTCCATTGTCCTCAATATGTGGGCCTTCCTGCGCATTGACCGGATCGCTGGCTGGATCTTCGCGCCTTACCTCGCGTGGGTGTCGTTCGCGGCTATCCTCAATTTTGCGATTGCGTGGCTGAACTGAAGCGCGTCCTTGCTGTTACTGGGGGACGAATCGCGTTAGGACCACGACTCGGCGGTAGGGTCGCCGGGCCGAATGGTCCGGCATGGGTGGAGCTTGTGGAATGTCGAGGTCCTGGAAGCGGGTGGTTCTGAAGCTTTCGGGCGAGGCGCTGATGGGCGGACAAACCCACGGGCTCGATCAGGGTACGCTCGACCGCATCGCAGGTGACATCGCCAACGCCGCCCGCGCCGGCGCCGAGATCGGCATTGTGGTCGGGGGCGGAAACTTCTTTCGGGGCATCCAGGGGGCTGACAAGGGAATCGACCGCGCGCGCGCCGATTCCATCGGGATGCTGGCGACGGTGATGAACGCGCTCGCCCTGGAGCACGCCATCGAGAAAAAGGGCCAGCCTGCGCGGGCGCTGTCGGCGGTGCCCATGCCTTATGTGTGCCAGCCTTACTCCCGGCAGGCGGCTCTCAACCATCTGGCCAAGGGGCGTGTGGTGGTGCTGGCGGGCGGTACGGGCAACCCGTTCTTCACAACCGATACGGGCGCGGTTTTGCGCGCGGCGGAGCTGTCTGCCGACGCCGTTCTAAAGGCCACGCAGGTGGACGGGGTGTACAGCGCCGACCCCAAGAAGGATCCGACTGCAACCCGCTACGACACACTGACCCATGGCGAGGCGATCGAAAAGAACCTCGGGGTCATGGATACGGCGGCTTTCGCAATCGCCCGCGAAAATGCTATTCCGATAATTGTGTTTTCTATCGCCGAGCCCGAGGCTATCACCCACGCTCTCGCGGGGCGCGGTCGCCAGACGGTCGTCATGCCCTGACGGGCGGGCGCCCGACCTGCGGCGGCCAGACAGCGGCGCGTTCGGTGACGATGTTGATACGGAACAGAACATGAGTGGACAGTTCGATCTCGCTGACATCCAGCGTCGTATGCAGGGGGCTATCGACTCCCTCAAGCATGAGTTTGGCGGCCTGCGCACCGGGCGCGCCTCCGCGACCCTGCTCGATCCCGTGCAGGTGGAGGCCTATGGCCAGCGGATGCCGCTGAATCAGGTGGCCACCGTCAGCGTTCCCGAGCCGCGCCTCATCTCGGTGCAGGTGTGGGACAAGGGCATGGTCGGCGCCGCGGACCGTGCGATCCGCGACTCGAACCTGGGCCTCAGCCCCACCATCGAGGGGCAGGTGCTCCGTATCCGTATTCCGGAGCTGAACGAGCAGCGCCGCAAGGAGCTGGTCAAGGTCGCGCACCGGTACGCCGAGGAGACCCGCGTGGCGGTGCGCCACGTGCGTCGCGACGGGATCGACGCCATCAAGAAGGCGCTGAAGGACAAGTCCATCAGTGAGGACGAGGAGAAGCGCCTCGAGGCCGACGTCCAGAAGGCCACCGACAAGTTTGTGGCGGAGGTCGACCAGACGCTTGCGGCCAAGGAAAAAGAGATCATGCAGGTGTGACGCGTTACGCGTCACATCTCAACCCTGAGGCCGCGGGACGGCGGAGCGGACGATGCGTGAACAAAGAAGCCCGCCGGCCGGCGCCCACGGGGGCCATGCGCCTCCTCGGCATGTTGGCGTCATCATGGATGGCAACGGCCGCTGGGCTGCGACCCGTGGCCTGCCTCGCATCGAGGGTCACCGGCGTGGGCTGGAAGCCCTGCGTCGCACCGTTCGCGCCGCCGGCGATCTGGGCATCGAGCATCTGACGGTCTACTCGTTCTCGTCCGAGAACTGGCGGCGCCCCGCGCAGGAGGTCGCCGACCTGATGGGGCTGCTCAAGCGTTTCATCCGCAACGACCTTGCCGATCTGCATCGAAACGGCGTGCGCGTGCGGGTGATCGGTTCGCGCGACGATCTCAGCTCCGATATCCGCACCCTGCTTGTGGAGGCGGAGGAGCTGACCCGCGCCAACACCAACATGACCCTGCATGTGGCCTTCAATTACGGCTCCCGGCAGGAAATCGCCGTCGCCGCCCGCCGTCTGGCGGAAGATGTCGTGGCCGGGCGCATCGACCCTGCGGAGATCGACGAGAAGGCGCTTGAGGCGCGGCTCTACACCGCCGGCGCGCCCGATCCAGACCTCATCATCCGCACGTCCGGCGAGGAGCGACTCTCCAATTTTCTGCTCTGGCAGGCGGCTTACTCCGAGTTCGTGTTTCTGCCGGTTCACTGGCCGGATTTCGACGCATCGGCGCTCGCCGAGGCGCTGTCGATCTACATGAACCGCCAGCGGCGGTTTGGCGGCCTTGGCCCCGCCGCGACCGCCGGCAATGCGATGACTGGCTCATGAGCGCGGGCGACCAACCTCTCGCGGGCCCCGGGCCCGGGCGCAGCGGCGGCCTCATGGACCTTGGCCTGCGGCTCGTCTCAGCGGTTGTGCTTGCGGCGCTCGCCCTTGGCGCCCTTTGGGCTGGCGGATGGCTTTTCGCCGCGTTCTGGCTTGTCGCCGGCGTGGCGATTGTCTGGGAATGGCAGCATCTGGTGGGTGGCCAGGCGCTTAACCTGCGGCTTGTCGTGGGCGCCGCCACCATCGCCGTTTCAGCGGGGCTTGCCTCATTGGGTCAGGGCGAGGTCGGTCTGGCGCTCGTCATGGCCGGCAGCCTGCTCTGCGCATGGCTCGCGGGACGAGATAAAGCGCTCTGGTCGGGCGCCGGCGTGTTCTACGCAGGGGCTCTGGTCGTTTCCGTCTGCCTGCTGCGCAACTCGCTGTTTCACGGAGCGGCGGCGATTCTCTGGCTGTTCGCTGTCGTTTGGGGCACGGACATCATGGCCTACTTTGGCGGGCGGCTGATCGGAGGGCCGAAGCTTTGGCCGCGCGTCTCGCCGGGCAAGACATGGTCAGGCTTCTGCGTCGGGGTCGTATCAGGCGCGGCGGCGGGCTGCGCTGTAGCGCTGTACGCCACCACCCCGGGCGAACTCAGTCTGCTCCCGCTTGTCGTGCTGGGCTTGCTGGCGGCCATGGTCTCCCAAGGCGGCGATCTGTTCGAGTCCGCGATCAAGCGACGGTTCGGCGCCAAGGACTCCGGCCGGGTGATCCCCGGGCATGGCGGGGTGATGGATCGTCTGGACGGGTTCATCTTCGCCGCCGCATTCGCCGCGCTGATCGGGACTGCGCATAAAGGCGCGGTTGCTGCGGCGCATGGCCTCCTGGTGTGGTAGCGTAGCTTTTATGGATGTCGCTTCCCCTCTTTCCGCGGCGGTTCCCGCCGCTCCCACTCCGCGCAAGGTCGTCATTCTCGGCGCCACCGGCTCGATTGGAAAATCCACCGCTGACGTGATTCTCGGCGCGCCCGGCCTGTTCGAGGTTGAGGCCGTCGTGGGCGGGCGGGACGTCGAGGCGCTGGCGGAGGTTGCGCGCACTCTGCGCGCCCGCTTCGCTGTCGTCGCTGATCCGACGGCGCACAAGGCCCTTTCCGCCGCCCTCGCGGGGTCGGGGATCGCCTGCGGCGCGGGGCGGGAGGCCGCCATCGAGGCGGCGCTGCGCCCGGCCGACGTTGTGGTGGGCGCCATCGCTGGCGCGGCCGGGGTTGAGCCCACCTACGCCGCGATTGCGGCTGGGCGCACCGTGGCCCTCGCCAACAAGGAATGTCTTGTTTGCGCCGGCCCCGCGGTGATGCGGGCGGCGGCGCGCCATGGCGCCACGATCCTGCCCATGGACAGCGAGCACAACGCGATTTTTCAGGCGCTTGGCGGCGCCGATCCCCGCTCTGTGGAGCGTATGATCCTGACGGCGTCGGGCGGTCCGTTCCGCACGTGGACGCGGGAGGCGATTGACGCGGCCACCCCGGCGCAAGCGTTGGCCCACCCCAACTGGTCCATGGGCCCGAAGGTTACGATCGACTCCGCAAGCCTGATGAACAAGGGCCTCGAAGTCATTGAGGCGCATTATCTTTTCGGCGTCGATCCGGAGCGTCTCGACGTGCTGGTGCATCCCCAGTCCATCGTTCACGGGCTGGTGGCTTTCGAGGACGGCGCTGTCACCGCGGGTATGGCGCAGCCGGATATGCGGGTGCCCATCGCCCACTGTCTCGCCTATCCGGACCGCGCGCCGACGCGGGCCCGCCGCCTTGATCTCGCGGCTATCGGCTCCCTGACCTTCGAGGCGCCGGACATGGATCGCTTTCCCGCCCTCGGTGTTGCGCTCGACGCCTTGCGCGAGGGGCGGGGGCTCCCCACAATTCTGAATGCAGCCAACGAGATCGCGGTCGCAGCCTTCCTCGCCGGGGAGTGTGGCTTCCGCGACATCGCCCGCTGCGCCCGGACCGTCTGCGAGGACGCCGTGCGGGCGGGCGACGCCCGCGAGCCGGACTCGGTGGCGGAAGCGCTCATTCTGGATGGTCTGGCGCGGGACCGTGCGCGGGCTTGTCTGGCTTGAGTTCCTGATTTGTGCGATAGTGGCGCCGGCGCTCTCCTGACCTGGGGAGACCGGCCTGGAGGCGCGTATGCAATTCTTCGAGTATGCTTGGGGGCTCTTGGGCTACCTCGCGCCGTTCGTTTTCGTGTTGACGATCGTGGTCTTTTTTCACGAACTCGGACACTTTCTCGTCGGCCGCTGGTGCGGGGTCAAGGTGGAGGCGTTCTCCATTGGCTTCGGCAAGGAGATCGTCGGCTTCAACGACCGCCACGGAACCCGTTGGCGGCTCTCGTGGATTCCGCTCGGCGGCTACGTCAAGTTCTTCGGTGAGCCGACGGTGGCTGGCGGCCCCGTGGACGCGAATGCCGGCAACGGACTGACGCCGGCCGAGCAGCGGGTGAGTTTCTTCACCCAGCCCGTCTGGAAACGGGCGGCGATCGTGGCGGCTGGACCGGGCGCGAGCTTCCTTCTCGGAATCCTGATTTTCGCGGCCTCCTTCTATACCCTTGGGCGCAGCTCCCTTGCGCCCGTGATCGAGAATGTCCGGCCCGGTTATGCGGCGGAGCAGGCAGGGCTGCGCAAGGGTGACGTGATCGTCTCCATCGACGGGCAGCCCATCCGCACCTGGAACGCCATGCAACGGATCGTTCAGTCCTCAGCGGACCTGCGCCTGACCTTCGTGGTGCAGCGCGGATCACGGGATGTGACGGTTGAGGTGACGCCGCAGCGCCGCGATGTGAACACGCCGTTCGGGATGCACCGCGTGGGGCTGATCGGCGTTGAGCCCGCCACGGGGGAGGGCGCCTGGGTGAAAGAAACCTTCACCCTGACCCAGTCCGTGGGCAAGGGCTTTCAGGAGACGGGCTTTATCGTTGATCGCACCGTCGCCTACATCGTGGGCGTGTTCGCCGGGCGCGAAACCACCGACCAGATCTCGGGACCGATCCGCATCGCGGAAATTTCGGGCGAATTCGCGAAGGCAGGGCTGACCGCTCTGCTGCATCTGGCTGCGGTGCTATCGGTTTCCATCGGCCTGCTTAACCTTATGCCGATCCCGATGCTCGATGGCGGACACCTGCTCTTCTACGCCATCGAGGCTTTGAAAGGTCGGCCCTTAAGCGAGCGAAATCAGGAGCTTGGGTTTCGCGTCGGGCTCGGTCTGGTGATGGCGCTGATGTTGTTCGCCACCTTCAACGACATCTTGCATGTGGCCCCTAAGCTCATGCGCCTGTTCGGTTAACCGCGTTTTCATGAGAATCGTGTCCACATGGCCACTGACACAGAAAAAAGATGCGGCGGCGCTCGCGGCCGAGTTTGCAGCGCCGACTAAACAGGTTAGAGATAATGCTGGTAAAGTGAGCAGCGTGGGCTAAAACTAAAGCCTGACGTGAGATTCGCGATGCAAGAGCGGTTTGGCGACGAGGGTCGCTACCGACAGGATTGATGGGGATCGGTTTCCAATGCAGTTTCCAGGTCGTAATCGCAAAGGGCTCGCTCTCGCCGTCATTCTGGGGGCTGCTGGCGGTCTTGCTGGTCCCGCGGCTGCGCAGACCATCGTGGTGCAGGGCAGCCAGCGTGTAGACGCGGAGACGATCCGCTCCTACTTCGCGGGCACGGATCAGGCCCGCATCAACCAGGCCGTTCGCGACCTCTACTCGACGGGGCTTTTCTCCGATGTCCGCGTGCGCCGTGACGGCGGTCGGATCATCGTTCAGGTCGTCGAGAATGGCGTCATTAACCGCGTCGCTTTCGAGGGTAACAGCAAGGTCAAGAGCGACATCCTGCTCGCCGAGCTGCAGACCCGCTCGCGTGGCGCCTACAGCCCCCCGACCGTACAGGCGGACGTGGAGCGTATCCGCGACGTGTATCGCCGTGCCGGCCGCGGCGCCGCGAACGTGACCGCCCGTACCGTTGATCTGCCGAACGGCCGGATTGATGTGGTCTTCACCATCAACGAGGGTGGCAAGACTGGCGTTCGCGCCATCGAGTTCGTCGGCAACGAGGCGTATTCAGCCTACCGCCTGCGCGGCATCATGCAGACGACGGAGATGAATTTCCTGTCGTGGGTCAAGACCACCGACGTCTACGATCCCGACCGTATCTCCGCGGACCTTGAGGCCATTCGCCGTTTCTACCTGAGGAACGGCTACGCTGACTTCCGTGTTGTGGGTTCGGATGCCCGTTATGACGACTCGCGTCAGGGTTGGGTTGTGTCCATCTCCGTCGAGGAGGGGGCTCCCTACCGCATCGGCTCTGTCAGTGTCGACTCCCGCATTGCGGATGTAGACTCCGCTGTGCTGCAGGCCGCTGTGCGTCTGCGCGCCGGCGACTGGTACAACGGCGATCTGGTTGAGCGCTCCGTCGAGGCGATCCAGCGTGAGGTGGCGCGCCGTGGCTACGCTTTCGCGTCCGTTCGCCCCCGTGGCGACCGTAATCCGTCGACCCAGAGCGTCTCGCTCTCCTTCGTGGTTGAAGAGGGTCCGCGCGTTTATGTCGAGCGCATTGTCATCAAGGGCAACACCCGCACCCGCGAGTACGTTATTCGTCGCGAGTTCGAGCTGGGCGAGGGCGATGCCTACAACCGCGTGCTGGTCGATCGCGCCGAGCGCCGCCTGAACGGCCTTGGCTTCTTCAAGAAGGTTCGCATCGTCAACGAGCCCGGCTCCGCGCCGGATCGCGTTGTCGTCGTGGTGGATGTCGAGGATCAGCCCACCGGTTCGTTCGGCGTCTCGGGCGGCTACTCGACGCAGGATGGCATCATCGGCGAAGTTTCGATCTCTGAGTCGAACTTCCTCGGTCGCGGTCAGTTCGTTCGCGCTTCGGCGACGATTGGTCAGCGCACCCGCGGCGCGAACCTGTCGTTCACTGAGCCTTATTTCCTCGGCTATCGCATGGCCGGCGGTTTGGATCTTTTCTGGCGCGAGAGCATCAACTCCCAGTACGCGCTGTACGACACGGCGAGCATCGGCGCGACGGCGCGCGTGGGCATCCCGCTCACCGAGCAGTTCTCGATGGGTCTGCGCTACTCGATCTACCAGACCGATATCACGATCCCGAACGACAGCCGTCGTCCTTACAATGACTGTACGGATCCGATCACGGGCGTGACGCCGGGGACTACCGGTGCGTCGGCTGCGGTTGCTACCAGCCCCGGCGTGGCCGGAAATAACTGTATGACCAACGGTGAAGCCTCGCTCGCGGTCAAGCAGGCGGAGGGCGCATGGCTGACGTCGGCAGTCGGCTCCACGTTCTCGTTCTCGACCCTCGACAACGCCCGCAACCCGACATCTGGTCTCTATGCCGAACTTCGCACGGACGTTGCGGGCGCTGGCGGCGACGCCAAGTGGGTGCGCGGCACCGGTGATCTCCGGTACTACTATCCTGTGTGGGAGAACGTGACGCTGATTGCGCGCGCACAGGGTGGTCATATCGCAGCGTACGGCGACGGCGAGTTGCGCATCGTTGACAACTTCAACCTTGGTCCTTCGCTGGTTCGTGGCTTCGCTCCCGGCGGTATCGGCCCGCGTGATGCGTCGGTCGGTATCGGTAACCGCACGGCTGCTCTCGGCGGCACGTCTTATTACGGCGCATCCCTTGAACTGCAGTTCCCGATCTTCGGTCTGCCACGTGAGGTTGGTCTGCGTGGCGCCATCTTTGCCGATGCGGGTTCGCTGTTTGGATACAATGGGCGGACAGACTTTTCCGGGCTTGTGGCTGCCTGTAGCGGTTCTACGCCGCCTTGCATTGGTGGCGTAAACCCCCAGTCGGGCACGCTTACTGTTAAGGACGAGAACAAGATCCGCTCGTCTGTCGGCGCCAGCTTGCTGTGGGCGTCGCCGCTTGGCCCGATCCGCTTCGACTACGCCTTCGCGCTTTCGAAGGTGGAGGGTGTGGTCGGGACTGATGGTATTCGCCGCGGCGGTGACGTCACCCAGGCGTTCCGCTTCTCTGGCGGCTCCAGCTTCTGATCTGGCGCGGGCCACGGCCCGCTCCCCATCATCATCAAACTTGCAGCGCGCCTCGCTTCATGCGAAGGCGCGCTTTGTTCAAGGGCTCCCCTCGGTGTGGCGGGCTCAAGAGGTGTGCAGCGCATGAGCGATCCGGTGTTTTTCCGGCGTGAGGTCACCCCGACCCTGGCTGATATCATCGCCTGGACGGGAGCGAAGGCGCCCGAGGGCTTTGATCTCACCACCGCAATCACCGATCTCCGCCCCCTTGAGCAGGGCGCTCCGGGCAGTCTCGTTTTCCTCGACAATCCCAAGTACGCCGGCGCGCTTGAGCAGACGCGCGCGTCTGCGTGTCTGCTGTCCGCCCGCCATGCGGCGCGGGCGCCCGCCCATGTGGCGCCTCTCGTTGTTGCAGAGCCCTACAAGGCCTTCGCGCTGGTGTCCGGGCGCATGTACCCGTCGGGTCTGCGTCCGCAGTCGGCGTTCGGAGCATCGGGCGTCTCTCCCGGTTCGTTCGTGCATCCGGAAGCCCGTCTTGAAGCCGGGGTGGTGGTGGATCCCGGCGCGGTGATCGGGCCGCGCGCCCAGATCGGCGCAGGTACGCTGATTGCTGCGAACGCCGTGATCGGGCCGGATGTTTGCATCGGCCGCGATTGCGCGGTCGGCGCGAACGCCACGGTGCTTCACGCGCTCATCGGCGACCGGGTGTATCTGCACCCGGGCGTGCGCATTGGGCAGGATGGTTTCGGGTTCGCCATGAGCGCTGCGGGGCACATGAAAGTCCCGCAACTCGGCCGGGTGGTGATTCAGAACGATGTGGAAATTGGCGCCAACACAAGCATTGATCGCGGCGCCAATCGCGACACGGTGATCGGCGAGGGGACCAAGATCGACAACCTCGTGCAGATCGCCCATAACGTGACCATCGGTCGCCATTGTGTGATCGTCTCGCAGGTTGGCGTCGCCGGCTCCACCGAGATCGGCGATTTCGTTGTGCTTGCCGGCCAGGTTGGCCTCACCGGCCACCTGAAGATCGGCGCCGGGGCGCAGATCGGCGCGCAGTCGGGGGTGATGAACGATGTGCCTCCGGGCGCCCGCTGGGGCGGCAGTCCCGCAAAGCCCATGCGCGAGCACATGCGCGAGGTCGCGACGCTCGTGAAGCTGGCGCGCAAAAGCGATGGGCGTCAGGACAAGGATTGATTTCGAGCCCTGCGCAAGCGGGGCGGGGCAGGGAAGATCATGAACGACAATGGCGTCACGGCGCTCGACAGCGTCGATATTCAGAAGCTGCTTGAATATTTGCCGCACCGGTACCCGTTTCTTCTGGTGGACCGGATCATCAAGTGTGTCGGCGATGAAAGCTGCATCGGCATCAAGAACGTGACCGCCAATGAGCCGCAGTTCATGGGGCACTTTCCGGGGCAGCCGATCATGCCCGGTGTGCTGCTCATCGAGGGTATGGCGCAGACGGCGGGAGCGCTTTGCGTTCATGCGGCGCGCTCGGGCCGCCCGAACATCGTCTACTTCATGACCATTGACAAGGTGAAGTTCCGTAAGCCCGTGGTCCCGGGCGACCGCGTGGAGTTCCATATGAAGCGTCTCAACCGCCGGCGGAACATGTGGTGGTATCGCGGCGAGGCGATGGTGGACGGCGCGCTGGTGTGCGAGGCCGAACTCAGCGCCATGCTCGTCGAGGACAAGCCGAAGGCGGCGTCGTGAGCAAGCTGATCCATCCCTCTGCGGTGATTGAGGACGGCGCGCGGCTCGGCGAGGGCGTGCGTATCGGGCCGTTCTGCCATGTGGGCCCGGATGTTGTGCTGGGCGACGAGGTGGAGCTTGTCTCTCATGTTGCCGTTTACGGGCGCACGACGATTGGCGCGCGCACCCGCATTTTCCCCTTCGCGTCCATCGGCCACCAGCCACAGGATCTGAAGTATCGCGGCGAGCCGTCGACGCTCGTCGTCGGTACGGATTGCCTGTTGCGCGAGGGCGTCACTATGAACCCCGGCACGGCCGGGGGCACGATGGCGACCATCGTCGGGAACCATTGCGCGTTTCTGGCCAACTCCCATGTGGGCCACGACGCCAAGATCGGCGATCACGTGGTGTTGTCGAACAACGTGATGATTGCGGGCCACGTGACACTTGGCGACTACGTGATCTGCGGCGGCGGCGCGGCGGTGATCCAGTTCGCGCGGGTCGGCTCGCACGCTTTTGTCGGGGGCTTGAGCGGACTAGAGAACGATCTCATTCCCTACGGGCTGGCCATGGGCAACCGGGCGCATCTTGCCGGCCTCAACCTCGTGGGCCTGCGCCGGCGCGGATTCTCGCGCGAGGCGATCCATGACGTGCGTCGGGCCTATCGCCTGCTGTTCGCCGCCGAAGGCACTCTGAAGGAGCGCGTCGAGGACGTGGCCGCCGAGTTCGCCGAGCACCCGCAGGTGCATGAGATCCTTGATTTCATCCGCGACGGCGGCGACCGGTCCATCTGCACGCCGGCGGCGGAAACGCGCGCGTGATCTCCGGCGGGCAGCGTCCGCTCGATGTGTTTGTGGTCGCCGGGGAGGAATCCGGCGATCAGCTTGGCTTCAAGGTGATGCGCGCCCTGCGCGAGGCGACTGGCGGCGCGGTCACGTTTCGAGGCGTCGGCGGCCACGCCATGGAGGCGGAGGGGCTGAGAAGCCTGTTCCCCATGGCTGACATCGCCGTGATGGGCTTTGCGCCGGTCATCAAACGATTGCCCCAACTCCTTGCGCGCATTCGTGAAACGGCTGATGCGGCGATTGCCCGCCCGCCCGATCTGCTGCTCATCATAGATAGCCCCGATTTCACGCACCGCGTGGCGCGGCGGGTGCGGGCGAAGCTGCCGGACCTGCCCGTGGTGGATTACGTGAGCCCATCCGTTTGGGCGTGGCGGCCGGGGCGCGCGCGCAAGATGCGTGCGTATGTGGACCATGTGCTGGCGCTGTTGCCGTTCGAGCCCGCCGCCCACGCGCGGCTGGGCGGGCCCAGCTGCACGTATGTGGGCCATCCGCTGATCGAGCGTCTCGACCAGTTGCGCCCGAACGCGCAGGAGGCGGAGCGCCGCGCGGGCCAGCCGCTGACGCTGCTGGTGCTGCCGGGGTCGCGGCGTGCTGAAATCGAACGCCTCATGGATGTGTTCGGCGCTGCCGTGGCGCAGGTGCGCGCCCGCGTGGGCGAACTCGACGTGGTTTTGCCAGCGGTCGCCCATCTTGAGCCGCTCATCCGCCAGAAGGCTGCCGGCTGGGCTGCGCCGCCGCGCATTGTGCTGGGGGAGGCTGAGAAATTCGCGGCCTTCCGTACGGCCCGCGCGGCGCTGGCTGCTTCGGGCACGGTGACGCTGGAACTGGCGCTCGCGCAGGTTCCCATGGTGGTCGCCTATAAGGTGTCGGGGCTGGAGTCGCTGGCGCGGTTCCTCATCACCGCGCCGTCCATCGTGCTGCCCAATCTCATTCTGGGCGGGCGCGATATTCCGGAAATCCTGCAGGAAGCCTGCACGCCGGCTGCGCTGGCGGATGCGTTGGCGCCGCTGATTGCTGGCGGGGAGGCGCGCGAGGGGCAACTCGCGGCGCTCGCCCGCCTCGATGGGTTGATGACGCTTGCCGGTGGCGAGGCCCCTAGCGCGCGCGCCGCGCGCGTCGTGCTGGAGACAGCCCGGTCCAGCGGGCGCCCAGATTAGCGTCATCCGCGT
Organism: Hyphomicrobiales bacterium; assembly: GCA_027484655.1. Taxonomy (GTDB): domain Bacteria; phylum Pseudomonadota; class Alphaproteobacteria; order Rhizobiales; family Beijerinckiaceae; genus Terripilifer. The sequence continues at coordinate 14,138 of JAIXSM010000039.1, forward strand.
CCCCGTCCCCGGGCTTGACCCGGGGATTGATCCGGGGATTGACCCGCTGATCCAACCCCACAGCCGCTCGTTTGGGTGGCCGGATCAAGTCCGGCCATGACGCTGTGGGATGACGGGCTCCTTCTGGACGTATCTTGGAAGCGTCCGGGGATGTGGTGGTGAGCGTACGCGCCCGGTCCAGAGTTGCGCGCGAGTACGCGCCTCGTCCAGAGTTGCGCGCGAGGACGCGCGCGGTCCGGTCAAACGCCCACCAAAACAAAAAAGGCCGCCCGGTGAGGCGGCCTTTGCTTTCAATGCGTGCGGCTCAGCGCTTGCTGACAGGCACGTAGTCGCGGCGCGGGGCGCCCGTGTAGAGCTGGCGGGGACGGCCGATCTTGTAGGACGGATCCTCGATCATTTCCTTCCACTGCGAAATCCAGCCGACAGTGCGCGCCACGGCGAACAGCACCGTGAACATCGACACCGGGAAGCCCATCGCCTTCAGGGTGATGCCCGAGTAGAAGTCCACGTTCGGGTACAGCTTGCGCTCGATGAAGTACTCATCCGAAAGCGCGATGCGCTCCAGCTCCATCGCCACTTCGAGCATCGGGTCGTCCTTGACGCCCAGCTCCGAGAGCACCTGATGGCAGGTCTTCTGCATCAGCTTCGCGCGCGGATCGTAGTTCTTGTACACGCGGTGGCCGAAGCCCATGAGGCGCGTGTGATCCTTCTTGTCCTTCACGCGGCTGATGAACGCGGGGATGTTCTTCACATCGCCGATTTCAGCCAGCATGGCGAGCGCCGCCTCGTTGGCGCCGCCGTGTGCGGGGCCCCACAGGCAGGCGATGCCGGCGGCGATGCACGCGAACGGGTTCGCGCCCGAGGAGCCGGCGAGACGCACGGTGGAGGTCGATGCGTTCTGCTCGTGGTCGGCGTGCAGGATGAAGATGCGGTCGAGCGCGCGGGAGATGATCGGGTTGACCTTGTAATCCTCGCAGGGCACCGCGTAGCACATGCGCAGGAAGTTCGACGTGTAGTCGAGGTCGTTCTTCGGGTACACGAACGGCTGGCCGACGTTGTACTTGTAGGCCATCGCCGCAATCGTCGGCATCTTCGCGATCATGCGCATGGAGGCGACCATGCGCTGGTAGGGATCGGTGATGTCGGTCGAGTCGTGGTAGAACGCGGCCATGGCGCCGACGCAGCCCACCATGACGGCCATCGGGTGCGCATCGCGGCGGAAGCCCTGGTAGAAGCGGGCCATCTGCTCGTGCACCATGGTGTGGCGCGTGATGCGGTAGTCGAAGTCGGCCTTCTGCGCCGCGTTCGGCAGATCGCCTTCGAGCAGCAGGTAGCAGGTCTCAAGGAAGTCGCCGTGCTCTGCGAGCTGCTCAATCGGATAGCCGCGATACAAAAGAACGCCGGCGTCGCCGTCGATGTAGGTGATCCCGGACTCGCAGCTCGCCGTAGACATGAAGCCGGGGTCGTAGGTGAAGGCGCCGGTCTGCGCGTACAGCTTGCCGATATCGACGACATCGGGACCGATCGTGCCGGATTTGACGGGCAGATCGACCGACTTGTCGCCGATCGTGATGGATGCGGGCTTCGTCATGACACATGCCTTCGTTTCGGGCGGCTTGGCGCCGCCTGAGGCTCTTGCCTCGGCTGATTATGTGAACGTCGGGACGCTGTGTTTTGCTATCCGATCAGCGAGGCCGGTTCAAGCCTGTCCATGGTGACGGGCGGGTCGGCGAACAAGGCCCAGCGAAGGTGGAATCCGCGTTTGTGTGCGCCCGATTTATGCAGTTTTGCGCCTGAGCGTGCGCGAACCCGCCGCGCAGGGCGGCAGGGCGCCCGGGCGGCGTGCGTAATCACCGCCAGGGATCAGACTTTCGCCTGATCCGCGATGCGCGCCATACTTTCGTCGCGTCCAAGCGCCTCCAGCACGTCGAAGATGCCGGGCGAGGTGGCGCGTCCTGTCAGCGCTGCGCGCAGCGGCTGCGCCACTTGTCCGAGCTTTGCGCCTGTTTCCTCGCTGTAGGCGCGCACTGCGGCTTCGGTGGAGGCTGCGGTCCAATCGGCGAGCGCCGAGAACCGCGGCGTGAGCGCCACAAGATGCTGGCGACCTTGCGCGAGAATGTCGGCAGCCTTGGGCTCGAGCGGCAGCGGGCGGTCCGCGAAGAGGAAGCGCGCGCCGTCGAGCAGTTCAACGAGCGTCTTGGCGCGCTCCTTGAGGCCCGGCATGGCGCCGAGCAGCTTGGCGCGCATGGCGTCGTCGAGCTTGCGCGCCAGCATGTCGCCGCCATCGAGATAGGGAAGCGTGGCCTCCAGCGCGGCAAGCAGCTCCGCGTCGGGCGTCGCGCGCATGTAGTGCCCGTTCATGTTCTCGAGCTTGGCGAAATCGAACCGCGCGGGCGAGCGGCCGATCTGGGGCAGATCGAACGCGTCGATCATTTCCTGCGTTGTGAAGAACTCCTTGTCGCCGGCGCTCCAGCCCAGACGCACGAGATAATTGCGCAGGGCGGCGGGCAGGTAGCCGAGCGCCCGATAGGCGTCGACGCCGAGCGCGCCGTGGCGCTTCGACAGCTTGGCTCCGTCCGAGCCGTGAATGAGCGGAATGTGCGCCATCACCGGCACGCGCCAGCCCATGGCCTCGTAGATGTGGGTCTGGCGCGCCGCGTTGGTGAGATGATCGTCGCCGCGTACGATGTGCGTTACGCTCATGTCGTGGTCGTCCACCACCACGGCCAGCATGTAGGTCGGCGTGCCATCGGAGCGCAGCAGAACGGTGTCGTCGAGATCCTTGTTGGGGAACACCACGCGGCCCTGCACGCGGTCGTCCACTACAGTCTCGCCCTCCTGGGGCGCCTTGAGGCGCACAACGTACTTCAGGCCGGAGGCTTCCGCGGCGGCGATGTCGGCGTCGCTGCGTTCGCGCCAGCGGCCGTCGTAACGGGGCGGGCGCTTCTCGGCGCGCGCCTTCTCGCGCATCTCCTCCAGCTCCTGCTGGGTGGCGAAACACTTGTAGGCCTTGCCGGCGGCCAGCATCTCGTGGGCGACCTCGGCGTGGCGGGCGGCGCGGGAGAACTGGTGGATCGCCTCGCCGTCCCATTTCAGGCCCAGCCAGTCGAGCCCGTCGATAATCGCCGCGATGGCGGCCTCCGTGGAGCGCTCCCGGTCGGTGTCCTCGATGCGCAGCAGCATCTTGCCGCCGAAGCGTTTCGCGTAGAGCCAGTTGAACAGCGCGGTGCGGGCGCCGCCGATGTGGAGGAAACCGGTGGGTGAGGGAGCGAACCGCGTGACGACGGCGTCGGACATCGATGGGGCTCTCGGCAGCGTCTCGGGACAGCGCCCTGGGACGGTTGAAGATGAAGGCATGAGAAGCGCCGGAGGCGGAAAGGCTTCCCCGGGCGCGCGGGTCGTGTAGCATTGGGGGAGTGCCTTGGGTAGCGCGGCGCGCCGCCCGACCGGATTTTTGAGCGCGTATTCTTTTCAGGCGGACTTATGGGCCGGGAGTTTTCGGCGATCAGGGCGTTGGCGCAAGCGCGGCCCGCCTGGCTTGGGGCCGGGCAGGGGGTGTCTGCGCGACCGGATCCGTGGCTTGACCGCGCCCGCGCGGCGCTCGCGGCCATGTGGGCTGGCGAGGCGCACGCCCGGCGCCTGTTTCTCTGGCTGCCGGTTTTCTTCGGCGCGGGCGCTATAGGCTACTTTACGGCGGAACGGGAGCCGCCCCTCTGGCCTGCGCTTCTCGTTGCGCTCGGGTTCGCGGTCCTGTGCTGGCGGGCGGCGGCGATGGAGCGGGCGGCGTCCGCGCGCGCTTGCCTTGCGCTTGCGTTCCTCTTCGCCGGCTTTGCTGCCGGCGCCGTGCGCACCATGATGGTCGCCACGCCGGTGATCGAGCGCACCATGGTCGCCCGCGTGACGGCGTATGTGGAGTCCGTGGATCTGCGACCCGGCGGCGCGCGGCTCATGCTCAGCGTCGCCGCCATCGAAGGGCTGGCCGCGGACCGTACGCCGGCGCGGGTGCGGGTGAACATGCGCGGGCGCCCCACGTTTGAGGCCGGCGCGAGCATCGCCGCCGCCATGCGTTTGTCGCCGCCGCCGGCGAGTTCGGTTCCCGGCGGATATGACTTCGCCCGTGAGGCCTACTTCCGGCGCATCGGCGCCGTTGGCAGCGTGTCGTCGCGGCCGGAAATCGTCGCGGCGATTCCGGTGGGCGCCGCGACCAGCCTCAAAGCCGGCATCGATCGCGCGCGCAACGCCTTGACCGAGCGCATCGCGACGGTGATCGGCGGGCCGCAAGGGGCCGTGGCGGCGGCCCTCGTCACCGGCAAGCGCGGGCTCATTCCCGAAGAGACGAACGAGGCGCTGCGCGCCGCCGGCATCTACCACGTCGTCTCGATTTCCGGCCTGCACATGATGCTGGCCGCCGGCCTCTTTCTGTGGAGCCTGCGGGCGCTGCTGGCGCTGTTTCCAGCCGTTGCGCTGCGCAGACCCATCAAGAAATGGGCGGCCGCCTTCGCCATGGCCGGCGCCGTGGCCTACAACCTGTTCTCAGGCTCCGAGGTCGCCACCGAGCGCGCCATGATCATGGTGCTCGTCATGCTCGGCGCTATCCTCGTAGACCGGCCAGCGGTCTCCATGCGCAATCTCGCTGTGGCGGCGCTCATCGTGCTGGTGCGGGAGCCCTCAGCGATCCTGGGTCCATCGTTCCAGATGTCGTTTGCGGCGGTGGCGGCGATGACCGCGCTTTACGAACGGCGCCCCGGCCTTGAGCCCGCGGATAGGCGCGAGGCGCCCCCGGGCGTGTTCGACAGGGCGCGGGTGTTCCTCGGCGCCATGGTGGCGACGACGCTCGTCGCCTCCCTCGCGACCGATCCGTTTGGCGCGTTCCACTTCAACCGCATCGCGCTCTACGGGCTGATTGGCAACGCGCTGGCGTTGCCGCTCGTCGAGTTCGTGGTCATGCCGGCCGCGTTGATCGGCGTTGTGGCCAACCTGTTCGGTCTCGATGGGCCGGTGTGGAGCGTCATGGGCTGGGGCGTGGCCTTCATGCTCCAGGTCGCAGACTGGGTCGCTGCGCTGCCGGGCGCGGTGCGGATGGTGCATTCCTTCGGCGGCGGAGCGCTGCTGCTGATGACCCTCGGGCTCGTATGGCTCACGCTCTGGCAGAGCGCGATCCGGTGGCTCGGGATCGTCTTCGCTGTCGCGGGGCTGGCGCTGGCCGTCCGCGCGCCGCAGCCCGATCTGGTGACGGACCCGCGCGGGCAGGCGCTCGCCTATCGCGGCGAGGATGGGCGCCTGCACGCGCTTGCGCCGCGCGGCGACGCGTTCGCCGTGGCCCAGTGGCTCGCTGGCGACGCCGATCCCCGCACGGCCGAGCGGCGGGGCGCGCCGCTTGATGGCCGCTGCGACCGCTTGGGCTGCGTGGGTCGCCTGCACGACGGGCGTCGCATCGCGCTGGTTCTCGACCGGCGCGCGCTGGCGGAGGATTGCGCCCGCGCCGCCATCGTCGTTACACGGCTCGCCGTTGGCGATGCCTGCCCTGGCCCGGCGCTTGTGATGGATCAGGCGTTCTTCGCAGCGCGCGGGGCAGCCCGCGTGTTCGCTACGGGCGGCGAATTGCGGCTGGAGACGGCGCGCACGCCGGGAACCGACCGGCCTTGGTCGCCAGCGCCAGCGCGGCCCCGCGCGCCGGAGCCGACGTTCGCGCCGGCGGACGAGGAGTCCGCCGCCGCCGATGTTTTTGAGGTGCTCGATTGAGAGCGCGCGCTCACGCTTTGCGCAGCAGGTCCACCCTAAAAACCTGGTCGAACGCGAGCTTCCCGTCCTCCTTGTCGGCCAGCGTCTCAAAGGTGCGCTTCACGCCTTCCGGGTCCGCCTCGAACTTCGCGGCCCGGCGGGCGTCGCGATCGAGCTGGTCCTCTTTCCATGCGTCGAAAGAGTCGAAAGCGCGACGCGAGCGGTAGAGAATTTCGCGCACGCGCGAGAGCCCCGCGCCAAGCGATCCGTTGAGCGCGACCCACGCGTCCGTGCGCACCACGGTCTCGTCGTTCACGAACTTCGTCGCTTCGTGATAATGGCCCGCCGCCACCGGCTCCATCACATAGAGAACGCCGCCGGGCGTCAGCACCCGCATCGCCTCGGCGATGGCGCGGGCGGCGTCGGGCATGTGGTGCAGCGAGTTCGAGAAGATCACCACGTCGAAATGGGCGTCCGGCCAGGGCAGGGCGTCGGCGGAGCCCACGTGGAAGTCCACCTTCGCGCCCTCCGCCTGCGCGGCTGCGCGCGCCTTGAGGATCGACTTTTCCTTCACGTCGATCCCGGAGACCTCGCCGATGAACGCAGTCAGCCCACGGGTGAACTTGCCTTCGCCGCAGCCGATGTCGAGCGCGCGCTGGCGGCCGTCCCCCAGCAGTTCGCGGGCAAACTTCGTGTTGGCGCCCAGCGGCAGGGCGCGGATTTCGGCGTCGGTGGGCGCAAGCGCCCGTCTTATGGCGTCATCCAAAGCGATTTCCTCCGTATTAGCTTTGCCTTACCTAGCTGGCGCGGGAGCCCCGCGCAATCCGGCAAGCAATCCGGCAAGCAGTGCGGCAAGCAATGCGCCAAGATTGACGCCTCCACGCCGCCCGGCCCATAAGGCGAGAGGCGCCCACAAGCGGCGGGAAACAAGCGAGGAGCGACATGTCCGAGGCTTACGAAACCATCACCATTCCCCTGATCCAGCAGAGGAAGCGGGAAGGCAAGAAGAGCATCGGCGTCGTCGCCTGGGATTATCCCACGACGCGCTTCGCGGACCTCGCAGGCGCCGATTTCATCGTGGTGGGCGATTCCGTCGGCGTGAACCTGTGGGGCCATGCGACGCCGCTGGAAGTGACGCTCGATGAGATTCTCATCTGCTGCAAGGCGGTGCGCCGCGCCACCGAGCGCATGGTCGTCTCTTGCGACATGCCCTACGGCCCCGTGCAGGAGGGGCTTTCCAGCGCCATGAAGGCGGCCGTGCGCATCATCAAGGAAGGCGGCGCCGACATGATCAAGGTGGACGCCGCGGCGAACCACCCGGACGTGGTGAAGGCGATGGCGCAGGCGGGCATCCCGGTGTTCGCGCAGTTCGGCCTCACCCCGCAGACGGCGCTGAAGTATGGCATCCCGTACTCCGCGCAGAACTCATCCGCCGCCGTCGCCATGGAGCAGGCCGCCGCCCGTCTCGTGGAAGAAGCGCAGATGCTGGAGGAATGCGGCGCCGTGGCGCTCGACTTCACCAACTCCGGGCCCGTGGCGGGCGAGGCGGTGACGAAGGCCGTGAAAATCCCCTGCATCGGCGGTTTCGGCGGCGGCCCATGGCTCGATGGCCGCGTGCGCCTCGCCCAGACGGTGCTCGGCATCGGCGAGAAGTGGATCAACTCGAAGACCGACACCTACTTCAACACCGCGCAGGGCCAGATCGACGCCTTCAAGGCGCTGGTCGCCGATTGCCGCGCCGGCAAGCAGATCAAGGGCTGACGGGGAGACACGCGATGGCTTTCGTCGAGATCGACGGCATCCGCACGCGCTACGAGGTGACGGGCTCCGGCCCGCCGCTGCTTCTGTTCTCACCCGGCGGCTTCAACGCCGTGGTGGAGCAATGGTCGGGCCTTGGCGTGTACGCGAAGGTGAAGCCGCTGGAGTGGCTGTCGCAGCACTACACGTGCATTGCGTTTGATCGGCGCGAGTGCGGCCAGTCGGGTGGGCGCGTGGAGCGCGTCACCTTCCAGCACTATGTGCGCCAGGCGGCGGGCCTGCTCGATCATTTGCAGATCGAGCGCGCGCACCTCATGGGCGGCTGCATGGGCTGCTCGCCCGTGGCCGCGTTTGCGACCGCTCTGCCCCATCGCGTCAACGCCATGGTGCTGTGGTGGCCGACGGGCGGGCCGAAGTACCGCATCTCAAGCCACATGCGCTTCGCCGATCATCTGGGCTTTGTGCAGCGCGAAGGGCTGAAGGGCGTCGTCGAGCTGGTGCAGCGGGAGGGCAAACCCTTCAACGCCGATCCGCGCGGCGGGCCGTGGGCGGCGGTCATCAAGGCCGATCCCGAGTTCGCTGCGCGCTACGCGGCGATGGACGTGGAGAAGTACAAGATCCTCGTCGATGGCGTGCTGCGCACCATGTTCGACCGCGACACGGCGGCTGGCGCCGAGCCGGAAGACATGATGCAGCTTGATACGCCGGCGCTTGTCGTACCGGGCTATGACTCGTTCCATGGCACGTCGGCCGCGCGTTACCTGCAGGAGTGCCTGCCGAAGTCGGAGTACTGGGACGCTTCGCTTGAGCAGCAGACCCGCGAGGCCGCGGAAGCGCGGGTGCTGGAGTTTCTGAAGAAGCACGATTGAGCGGCGTCACGAGCGTATATCCCATTGACATATCCCATGCCCGCGCTTATGTTGCGGGCATGGTCCGCACCTCGCTTTTCAAGTCCAATCGCTCGCAGGCCGTCCGGCTGCCCAAGGACGTCGCCTTTCCCGAGGGCGTGAGGGAGGTCGAGGTTTTCGAGGACGGCAAGAAGCGCGTCATCGTGCCGGTGGGGACGTTGTGGGACGATTTCTTCGACGCGCCGGGGATCGACCTTCCGGCACGCGAACAGCCTGAGCCCGAGATGCGCGAGCGCCTGTGATGCTGCGCTCCATGCTGGACACGAACGTCTGCATTCGCGTGCTGCGCGACCGCCCGCCGCATTTGCGGGCCCGGTTCAACGCGGAGGCGGACGGGCTGTGCATTTCCACCGTTGTGTTGATGGAGCTTCTCCATGGGGCGGCGCGCTCTGCGCGTCCTGTGGAGAATCGCCGCGAGGTGGAGAGGTTCGCTGCACGGCTGGAGGTTCTCGCGTTCGATGGGGAGGCCGCAGCCCACGCCGCTGATATTCGCGCGGCGTTGGAGCGGCGGGGACAGGTGATCGGCGCATACGACACGCAGATCGCAGGCCACGCCCGCAGTCGCGGGCTGGTGGTGGTTACATCCAAACTCGGCGAGTTCCTGCGCGTGGAGGGACTGCGTTGCGAGGACTGGTTCACCGCGTGATGACATCAACCGAGCGGAGGCGGCGGCGTTGACCACGATCTACGGCATCAAGGCGTGCGACACGATGAAGAAGGCTCGCGACTGGCTCGACGGGAGCGGGATCGCGTACGTCTTACATGATTACAAGTCGCAAGGGATCACCCGCGCGCATCTGGAGCGCTGGGTGCAGGCGAAAGGCTGGGAGACGGTGCTGAACCGGGCTGGAACCACATTCCGCAAGCTGCCCGACGCTGACAAGGCGAACGTCGATGCGCGCAAGGCCATCGACCTGATGCTCGCGCAGCCGTCCATGGTGAAGCGGCCGGTGCTGGAGCGCGGCGGCGAGATCATCGTCGGTTTCAAGCCGGAGATCTACGCCAAGGCGTTTGGCGCATAGTCGGATATGAGGGCGCTCCGGAGACCGTGAGCGCCCTGCGCGCCGTCAGTGCAGGCGTGGCGCCTTGAACATGCGCGAGCGGTCCGTGGATGCGACGCGCGTCTCAAACGTGCGTCCTTCGCGGTGGATGGTGAGCGGTATCTCAACCCCCGCATCGCCCTGCGCGCGGATCAGCCGGTAGAAAGAGGCGAGCGAAGACACAGGCTCTCCCGCCACGCAGACGATGATGTCGCCGTTGCGAATGTCGGCCTTGCGGGCGGGGCCACGCTGGCTTCGTCCCACCACGACCACCCGGTCCTCCATTTCCGAGGCGTAGACGCCGAGCCATGGCCTTGGCGCCTGCTGGCGTCGTCCCAGCGTGGTCAGCTCGTCCAGAATGGGCTTGAGGAGATCGATTGGCACGACCATGTTGAGGTGGCCGGTGTCCTCATCCTCCCCCTGTTCCAGATGCAGGGAGCCGATGCCGATCAACTCGCCCTTCTGATCGATCACCGCCGTGCCGCCCCAGTTTGGATGGGCGGGGAGGGTGTAGATCGCCTCGTCGAGCACGTACTCCCAATAGCCGGCGAATTCCTGCTTGGCCACGATCCGCGCGGCGACCGACTTCTCGCGGCCCCCTGCGCCCGCCACCACGACAGGGTCTCCCACCCGCGCGCTGGCGGATGAGCCAATCCGCAGGGCCGGCAGGTCAAGACGGGCCAGCGCCTGCACAAGGCCGAAACCCGTCTCCTGGTCGTAGGCGAGCATATGGCCGGGGAAGGTCCGCCCGTCGTTGGCGCGCAGCCAGATCTCCTCCGCCTCGGTGATGAGGTAGCCGATGGTGAGAACCAGCCCGTCCTCACGGATCAGCACGCCGTTGCCGGAGCGATCCGACCCCAGCGTCTCCGCGGTGAAGGCGTCCTCCGGGACATGGGAGGTCAGCGTGAGCACGGAGGAGAGCGCTGTTTCGAGATCGAAAGCATAATCCTCCGCCTTGGGCTGAAGGCCCGGCGGAATCCGCCACTCCGGCTGCGTCGCCATAAACTTGTGCTCCATATCGCCTAGCCGGCTCATAATAGAACCGGAGCGCCTTCGGCTCCAAGCTCCGCAGGCGCCAGGGGTCAACGCGCGGATCGGGAGCAAATGTTCCGCACGCCGCTGGTCAGCTTCCGGAGGGATCAGCCTGAATGGATCAGGCCGATCCTTCCCGTGTGGATTGCGCTCTGGAGCGCCTCAGCGGCAAACCTGGACAGGAAACACGCCCCGATAGACGCCCTGGCTGTTGAACAGGCGCTCGGACGTCTGGAAGCAGTAGGGCTGCCGGTGATACCCGGCGGACGCGGGATAGTAGCCCGACCCTGCATAGACCGGCGCCGGACGCGCGTGGCCCCAGTACGAGTGATCCACATGCTGGTAGCTGTGGTGCACGCGGGGGCGGCTGACGGCCGCAGCCACCACGCCGCCGACGACTGCGCCCGCAACCGCGCCGGCGACCAGGGCGCGGCGTTGGTCCCGTCGCGCGTGCCTGCGGGGCGCTGGCGCCCACTGATGGACCACGGGACCAGCGACGCCGTAGTGACGATGCGCGCCGGGGCCGTTGTAGTAAATGGAGCCGGACGCCTGCGCCGCATCCGGCGACGCCAACGCGCCAAGGCCGGCGACACTGAGAATCAGAAATGGACGCATGGTGAAATGATCCCGATGAAACGACCGCATCTGCTCCACCATGCCCCGACGGGACGCCGGAGTCGATAGGTCAAGATCAAGTTAATGCGACGCAGGGTTACTCGCGGGCGAGTTCGGGACGTCGCGCCACGTGGATCGCCACCAGCGCTGTCGCGAGCAGCAGGGCGGCGCCAATGATGTAGAAGCTCCACGCGAGCCCGGTTCCCACGGCCACGGCGCCCATGGCGATGGGCGTGACGGCGGCGGCGACCCGATTGGCGGTGGTGCGCAGGGCGGCGCCCTTGCCCTGGGATCCCGGGCCGGCGGCGCCGATCAGCATGGACATCATCAGCGGTTGACTGACGCCCATGGTGAGGCCGCGAAACGCCGCGACGACCGCCAGCAGCGTGAACGAGGGCAGCAGCGGCGTGACGGCGACACTGACCACCGAGAGCCCCGCGCTGACGATCAGCACCCACATGGGCGAGGCGTAGCGGGTGATCCAGCCGATGGTGAGCGAGCTTGCGGCGGCGGTCATGGCGGAGATCGTCACGAGCAGGCCGATCTGCGTCGCCGAGTAGCCGATGGTGGCGAGATAGAGCGGGTAGAACGAGTCCTGCACGCTGGAGGCCGCGATCCGCACCACCGTGATCATGAGCACCACCGACATCGCCGGGATGGTGGCGAGACGGAACGCGGCGACGTAGTCGCTCACGCGCGGGACAACGTCCGCAAGGCGCGCCTTGCGCTTCGAGGCGCCGGGGGCCGCCGCACCCCCTGGCAGCATGAGAGCCATGACGACGGCGCCCGCCGCCCAAAGGCCGATGAACAGGAAGCCGCTGCCCACGCCCAGATTGTCCCAGACGAGACCCGCGACAGGCGGCCCGGTGAAGCCGCCCACACGCAGCGCGAACGCGAACCTGCCCGCATAAACGTGGTCGCGCCGCAGCGTCTGGCCGAACAGGGTTTGCGCCCCCAGCCACCCCATGGACGAACCAAACCCGACCACCATCTGGAGGGCGACAATCGCAGGAAGCCACCCCACCACCGGGAACAGCGGCATCCCGACCACGCACAGCATGAGGCAGGCGATCATCACCCCGCGCGCGCCGAACCTGTCCATGAGGGCGCCGCCATGGATCGCGAAGATGATCGGCAGGATGTGCTTGGCGCCGATGACGAGGCCAATGGTGGCCGCGGAGTACCCGGCGCCGGCGAGCCAAACGGGGAGGATGATCGACACCACGTCGGTCACCGTGCTGGCGAACATCCCTGAGCCGTACACCGGCCCCTGAATGCGCCATGGGATCTTCTTGTCCGCGCTGCTCAACCCGAGTCGTCTCCCTGGCAGAGACGATATGCCTTCATCACGGCGGCGCCAACGGGGACGCGCGCGGTCCAGCTGGCGCGCGGTCAATTTGGCTCCAACCTCGCCGTCATCCCGGCGAAGGCCGGGATCCACGACAGGCCGCAGGACGCAAGCGTTGGCCTGTCGTGGATGCAAGGGGCGCTTCTTGCCTTCGTCGGCATGACGCTGCGAAAATGCCGACCGCGGGCGTCCTCGCCCGCAGAAAACGAGCGCGCGGGGCCCCGGATCGCCTTCGGCGTCCGGGGAGGTGGCGCGCGGTCCTGCTGGCGCGCGGTGCAACTGGGCGCGGGCTCGCCGTCACTCCGCCCTCGCAATCGTGGGGCTCCCGTGGTAACCGCAAGGCGAAGGGCCCACGCGCCGCCACCCACCAACTGGATCGCCATGACTGACTTCATCCGCGAGGTCGAGGAAGAATACCGCCGCGACAAAGCCATAGAAGCCTGGAACCGGTATCAGAACTGGATCATCGCCGCAGCGATCCTCATTGTCCTGGCGGTCGGCGCCTGGCGTTTCTGGGAGACGCGGCAGAAGCAGGCGGCGGAAGCCGCCGGCGCCCGGTTTGAGACGGCTATCCAGCTCGCCCGCGAGGGCAAGCCGCAGGAGGCCGAAGCGGCATTCCTTGAGATTGCGCGTTCCGGCCCGCCCGGTTACGTCGCGCTGGCCCGTTTCCGCGCCGCCCACGAAATCGCCGGTCGCAACGGGGCCGAGGCCGTCACCATCTATGATGCGCTGGCGGCCGACGCCGCGCTCAACCCGGTTCTGCAGAATGTTGCGCGCCTGCGCGCCGCCTTCCTGCGCGTAGACGAGGCCGGCCCTGAGGAAATGAAGCGCCGCATCGAGGCGCTGGCTGCGCCGGGTTCCGCCTTCCGCCATTCGGCCCGCGAGCTGCTGGGTCTGGCCGCGCTCAAGGCCGACGATTTCGAGGGCGCGGGGCGCTGGTTCGAGATGATCGTCGCCGACCCGCAGGCGCCGCAGGGCCTGCGTGAGCGCGCCGGAACGATGCTGGGCATCGTGGCGGCGGGCCCCATCGGCAAGTAAGCCGAAGCGTAACGTGGCGGCTCGCGCCGCCGGAAGGTTTTTATGTCGTTTTCAATCGCCATCATCGGTCGGCCCAACGTCGGCAAGTCGACGCTGTTCAACCGGCTGGTGGGCAAGAAGCTCGCTCTCGTCGACGATCAGCCCGGCGTCACCCGTGACCGCCGCGAGGGCGACGCGCGCCTTGGCGATCTCAACTTCACCATCATCGACACGGCGGGCCTTGAGCAGAGCGAGTCCGCATCGCTGACCGGGCGCATGCGCGCCCAGACCGAAGCCGCCATCGAGGCGTCGGACGCTGTGTTTTTCGTGATCGACGCCCGCGCCGGCGTAACGCCGACCGACCAGCACTTCGCCGAACTCGTGCGCCGCGCCGACAAGCCGATCATCCTCATCGCCAACAAGGCGGAGGGAAAGCAGGGCGAGGCGGGCGCGCTGGACGCGTGGGAGCTGGGTCTGGGCGAGCCGGTGCCCCTGTCAGCCGAGCACGGCGACGGCTTCGGCGGCCTGTACGAGGCGCTGCTGACGGCGCTGCCGGAGGCCACGGCGATCCCCTCGGAGCAGGAGGCGGACGACGCTGAACGCCCCGTCTTCGGCGAGGAGGAGGATGGCTCCGAACTCGACGAGACCAAGCCGCTGCGCATCGCCGTGGTGGGACGTCCGAACGCTGGCAAGTCCACGCTCATCAACCGGTTTCTCGGCGAGGACCGGCTGCTCACGGGGCCGGAGGCAGGCATCACGCGCGATTCCATCGGCGTGGATTTCACATGGTCTGGCCCCAAGGGCGCCCGCGCCATGAAGCTGTGGGACACCGCAGGCCTTCGCCGGCGCGCCAACGTGCAGGACAAGCTGGAGAAACTCGCCGCTGCCGACGCGATCCGCGCGGTGCGCTTCGCTGAGGTCGTCGTCGTTCTCCTCGACGCGACGATCCCATTCGAAAAGCAGGATCTCACCATCGCGGACCTCGTGGAGCGCGAGGGCAGGGCGCTGGTGTTCGGGCTGAACAAATGGGATCTCGTCGAGGATCCCCAGAGCAAGCTTAAGGAACTGCGGGAAGAAGCTGACCGGCTGCTGCCGCAGGTGCGCGGCGCGCCTGTCATTCCCGTCTCGGGCCTCACGGCCGTCGGCCTCGACAAGCTCATGGGCGCCATCGTGCGTATCCACGAGGTCTGGAATCGCCGCATCGCCACGGGCAAACTCAATCGCTGGCTCGGGGGCGTTCTGGAGCGCACGCCGCCGCCGGCGGTGTCCGGGCGGCGGATCAAGATCCGCTACATGACGCAGCCCAAGGCGCGGCCGCCCTATTTCGTGCTCTTCGGCAACCAGTTGACGGCGCTGCCGACGAGCTATGAGCGCTTCCTCATCAACGGTTTGCGCGAGACCTTCGAGCTGCCCGGCGTGCCGATCCGCATTTCAAAGCGCACGAGCGAGAACCCTTACGCCGGAAAGGCGAGGAAGCGCTGACAAGCCTCGCTTGCGGGCGGCGGCGTTGCGCCCGCGCTATGGCGCTCCAATATCCCCCGGAAACGCGGCTTGGGCCGCGGCGTCGGAGTTTTGATCATGTTGTATCATCGCAAGGCGGATGCACGGGGCCGCGCAGACTTCGGCTGGCTCGATAGCCGCCACACGTTTTCGTTCGGCCAGTATCACGATCCCAACTTCATGGGTTTCGGCCCGCTGCGTGTCATCAACGACGATCGCGTAGCGCCAGGTGGCGGTTTCGGCACGCATGGGCACCGGGACATGGAGATCGTCTCCTACGTGCTGTCCGGCTCGCTCGCGCACAAGGATTCGCTGGGCACGGGCTCGATGATCGTCCCCGGCGACGTCCAGCGCATGAGCGCCGGCACAGGCATCCAGCACAGTGAGTTCAACGGCTCGCAGACGGAGCCAGTCCATTTCCTGCAAATCTGGCTGCTTCCCGCGCGCGCCGGTATCGCGCCCTCTTACGAGCAGAAGAGCTTCGCCGACCGCGACGGGCGCCTGCGTCTGGTGGCCTCGCCCGACGGGCGTGACGGATCCGTGACCATCCACACGGGCGCCGACCTGTACGCCACGATCCTGAAGGACGCGGAGACCGTGCACCACACGTTCGCCGCCGGGCGCCTCGGCTGGGTGCAGGTCGCGCGCGGCGCGGTGCAGGTCAACGACATGCTGCTCGAGGAGGGCGACGGGCTCGCCATCGCCGACGTTGCTGCGATCACCCTAACCGGCGCTGCGGGCGGCGCCGAGGCGCTGCTGTTCGATATGGGGCGCTGAGATATGGGGGCGCTCTGATGAGCAGCGCCCGCGTTACACCGGCCCCTGGAACCTGCGCACGGCGTCAGCGGGCAGATCGTAGAGCACGCCCGTCTCCGTCCACGACGGCGCGCAGAGTTTAACGATCTGCGGCGCGATGTCTTCGGGCGTCGGCAGCGTCATCGGATCCTCGCCCGGCATGACCTGCGCGCGCATCCGCGTGCGTACGTAGCCGGGCGTCACCAGCGTCACGCGCACGTTGGACGTGGTCTTCGTCTCCGCCGCATAGGTCCGGCCGATGGCGTCCAGCGCCGCCTTCGAGGTGGCGTAGAGGCCGCGGTAGGGCGACAGATCCGCCTTGTGCCCGGCGCCGGAGGTCAGCAGCACGACGCGGCCGGCGTCAGAGGCGCGAAGCAGCGGATCGAGCGAGCGGATGAGCCGGTAGTTGGCGGTGACGTTGACCGCCATGACCTTGTCCCACTCCTTCGGATCGAGGTGGGGCAGCGGCGATATGGCGCCAAGCATGCCTGCGTTGCCGACGAAGATGTCGAGCTTCTTCCAGCGCTCGTAGATCGCCGCGCCCAGCCGGTCGAGGGCGTCGAAATCGGTGATGTCGCAGGGCACGAGGGTCGCCTCGCGGCCAAGCCCGCGGATCTCGTCGTCGAGCGCCTCAAGACCGCCCTGGGTGCGCGCCAGCGCAATCACGTGCGCGCCCTGGCGGGCAAGCTCCACCGCGACAGCGCGGCCAATGCCGCGTGAGGCGCCGGTGACAAGGGCAATGCGATTCTCGAGAGCAAGCGACATGAGAGACTCCGGCCTGCGGCCGTGGCCGCTGACCGTCCCTTAGCCCGCCTCGGCCAGCAGGGACAACTGGTTGCGGCCAGGATCGCCGGAAATATCCGTGAGTGAGGTCGGGTAGTCGCCCGTGAAGCAGTGGTCGGTGAATTGCGGGCGCAGCGGGTCGCGCCCCTCGTAGCCCATGGCCCGGTAGATGCCGTCTACTGAGAGGAACGCCAGCGAGTCGGCGCCCACGTACTTGCACATGCCCTCGATGTCGATTTTGCCGTTCTTCGTCATCTGGGCGGCCAGCAGCTTGTTCTGCTGCGGCGTGTCGATGCCGTAGTAGTCGGGGTGCGTGATCGGGGGCGACGAGATGCGGAAATGGACCTCTTTCGCGCCGGCCTCGCGCATCATCTGCACGATCTTTACAGACGTGGTGCCACGCACAATCGAATCGTCGATGAGGACGATGCGCTTGTCTTTCACCACGCCGCGGTTCGCGCTGTGCTTGAGACGAACCCCAAGCTCGCGAATGGACTGCGTCGGCTGAATGAAGGTGCGGCCCACGTAATGGTTGCGGATGATGCCGAGTTCGAACGGCGTACCCGATTGCTGGGCGTAGCCGATCGCAGCCGGAACGCCGGAATCCGGCACCGGGACAACAACATCGGCGTCCACATACGCCTCAAGCGCGAGCTGCGCGCCCATACGCTTGCGCACGTCATACACCGGGCGACCGTGCACGATGGAATCGGGCCGCGCGAAGTAGATGTACTCGAAGATGCAGGGGCGCATGGTTTGCGGCGGAAAGGGCTTGTGGCTTTCGACGCCCTCATCGGAAATGACGACAATCTCGCCGTTCTCGATGTCGCGGACAAAGCGCGCGCCGATGATGTCGAGCGCGCAGGTCTCCGACGCCAGCATGTAGTGGCCGTCCAGTTCGCCCAGCACCAGCGGGCGAATGCCGAGCGGATCACGCGCGCCAATGAGCTTCTTGTTGGTGAGCGCGACGAGCGAGTAGGCGCCCTCGATCTGGCGCAGCGCCTCAATGAAGCGTTCAAGGATTCGCGGCCGGCGGCTGCGGGCGACCAGGTGCAGGATCACCTCGGTGTCGGAGGTGGATTGATAGATCGCGCCGTCCCGGATCAGGTCGCGGCGCAGGGAGAGGGCGTTCGTCAGATTGCCGTTGTGCGCAAGGGCGAAGCCGCCGGTGTCGAGCTCCGCGAACAGCGGCTGGACATTGCGCAGGATGGTTTCGCCCGTCGTTGAATAGCGCACATGCCCCACGGCCGCGGAGCCGGGCAGGCGATCAATGATCGACTGGCTTGAGAAGTTCTCGCCCACGAGGCCCATGCGCCGTTCAGAAGAGTAGCGGCGACCGTCGAAGGCGACGATGCCGGCCGCTTCCTGACCGCGATGCTGAAGCGCGTGAAGGCCGAGAGCGGTGACTGCTGCGGCGTCCGGATGGCCGAAAATGCCGAAGACGCCGCATTCCTCGCGCAGCGTGTCGCCATCCATGTCGAACGCGCTGGCGTCCCGAGCGCCAAAAGCCAAGGTTTCCGTTGCGCGCGCCATGGCAGGTCCCCCGGGGTCGTGATGCTGCAAAAGGAAGGGGCGGCGCGCCGGCGTTGGCGCCCGCATGCCTCAAGCATAGTGACTCTGCGCGCGTTTGTCAGGACATTCCATCCCGCAAAAACGCGCGGATCACGTTAGTGTGACAGGCGTGCGACGCCTCAGACGCGCCTTTTACAAGCGCCGCGAGGGCGGCGGGGGCGGCGTCGGCGCGGGCTCGGCCTCAGGCGGCGGTTCGCCTTCGCGCAGACGGCGGTTCACACGCTGCTGAAGCGCGTTGAGCGGATCCTCTGGCAGCATCGCCAAAAGCTGATCCCCCGTCGATTGCAGGAACGGCCGGGTCTTGGCGTCGCGCACCCACTGGGGCTGGGTCTTTTCCGGAACCAGCCAGTTGAAGAACAGAAACGCCACGACGCACAGGAGCACGCCGCGCGCCGCGCCAAACACGAAGCCCAAGGAGCGATCGAGGGCGCCGACTTTCGAATCAAGGATCGCGTCGGAGATGCGGACGGTGATGAGCGAAACGACGATCAGCGTGAGAAGGAACACCGTGCCGACCGAGACGGCGAGCGCGATGGTGTCCTTGGCGATGTAAGGCTTTACGTAGGGCACAACCATCGGATGGAGGTAATACGCCGCGACGGCGGCCGCAGCCCACGAAGCGATGGCCAGCACCTCTCGGGTGAAGCCGCGCATCAACGACAGAATCGCAGAAACCAGAACGACTCCGACAAGTCCCAGGTCAAGATAAGACGGCATCAATCGGCATTCCGTTCATGCGGCGCGGGAAGGCGCGACTCGCGCAGCGACGTGTACAGCTCGCCCGCCTTATACAGAACAAGACCACCACCGTCACCCCGACGAAGCGGCCGCTCCCGAACGGAATGCGTCACGCGTGTGCAGGCGACTGCCCCCGCGCGGGCGCACGCTCCCGGCGCGGCCCTGACGCCGCGATATCGGCGACCAGAGCGCTGATGTGGCCACAGGGCTTCAGCGCCATGGACAGCTTTTCCTGCCCCTCCAGCGCGCCCGGCGGCCCGACAGCAGACTGGAAGCCAAGCTTGGCCGCTTCCTTGAGCCGGTGCCCCGCGTGCGAGACCGGCCGCACAGCCCCGGACAGGGCGATTTCGCCGAAGTACACCCCGTCGGCGGGCAGGGGCGCCCCTGTGAGCGATGAGACGAGCGCGGCGGCCGCAGCCAGATCAGCGGCGGGCTCGTCAATCCGCAAACCGCCGGCGACGTTCAGGTAAACGTCGTGCTGGCCAAGGCGCAGCCCCCCGTGGGCCTCCAGAACGGCGAGCACCATGGAGAGGCGGGCCGGATCCCAGCCGACCACGGCGCGGCGCGGCGTGCCCAGCGAGGTGGGCGCCACAAGGGCCTGAACCTCCACAAGGACCGGCCGCGTGCCCTCCATGCCCGCAAGCACCGCGGCGCCGGGCGCGGATGCATCCCGGCCGGCGAGAAACAGCGCGGAGGGATTTGCGACTTCGCTCAGACCCAGGCCGGTCATCTCGAACACGCCAATCTCGTCCGTAGGCCCGAAGCGGTTCTTCACAGCGCGAAGGATGCGGAACTGGCGCCCGCCCTCGCCCTCGAAGGAGACGACCGCATCGACCATGTGCTCCACCACGCGGGGGCCGGCGATCTGGCCGTCCTTGGTCACGTGGCCGACCATGATGACGCACGCGCCGCTGGTCTTGGCGTAACGGATCAGCGCCTGCGCCGACGAGCGCACCTGCGTCACCGTGCCGGGCGAGGCTTCCGCCGCGTCGGTCCACATGGTCTGGATTGAATCGATCACCACGAGGGCCGGACATTCGCCCTTGCGAAGGGTCGCGACGATGTCCTCGACGCTGGTCTCCGCCGCAAGCTCCACTGGCGCATCCGACAGCCCGAGGCGCGCGGCCCGCAGGCGAACCTGCGCCACCGCCTCTTCGCCGGAAATGTAGACCACCCGGCGACCGAGCATGGCCAACCGTGCGCAAGCCTGAATAAGCAGCGTCGATTTGCCGATTCCGGGCTCCCCGCCGATCAGCAGGACCGAGCCCGGCACGAATCCGCCGCCCGTCACCCGGTCGAGTTCGCCAATGCCGGAATGGATGCGCGGCGCCTCGCGGCTCGCGCCCTGCAAGCTCTCCAGCGGAAACACGCGCCCCTTGCCGGCTCCAGCGACGGCGCGCGCGGCGATGCCGGAGGAGGCTGCCTCTTCCGTCATGGTGTTCCATTCGCCGCAGGATTCGCAGCGACCCTGCCACCGCTGGGCGAGGGCGCCGCAACTCTGGCAAACGAACGACGCGCGCGCCTTGGCCATCAGGAACCCTTTTGCCGGCGCCGCGGACCGGCGCACGCATCGATTTGCGCGCGAATGTCCGTGAGCTGGCGCTCCAGCGCGTCCTCGGCCGCGCGCAGTTCGTCAAACGCGCGACGAATGGAGGCCGCCGTTTCCGTAAAGGCGGGCGGTGGCGTGAAGGCGAGGCGCATAGAGGCGTCGCGCGCGGACGCGTTCAAAACTGGCGTGGACATGGACGGGAGCCCCTCCGAGGCGATTCCATGGAGAGAACAATACAGGAACAATCCCGTCTGGCAAGCGCTCGACGCGTTTCGCCTCTATCGCTTTGCGCGAGCGGCGACTTTCGCGCTACACAAAGAAACCCCGGCGCCAGACCGGGCTGGAGGCGAACGCGAGGGCGTGATGCAGATTGGATTGTTCGACCACCTTGAGCGCACGGGCGACCGCTCGCTCGCGACCCAGTTCGACGAGCGGCTCGAGTTTGCGGTCGCGGCGGACGAGGCGGGTTTTTACGCGCTGCATGTGGCGGAGCACCATTGCTCGCCTCTGAACATGATTCCCGTGCCCGGCCTGTGGCTTGCGGCCATCGCGCGGGCCACGAAGAGGCTACGGTTCGGGCCTCTTGTGTACCTGCTGCCGCTCTATTCGCCGCTGCGGCTGGCGGAAGAAATCTGCATGCTCGATCACCTGAGCAAGGGACGTTTCGAGCCGGGCGTTGGGCGCGGCGTGTCGCCGTACGAACTCGCCTATCACAAGATCCGCCACGAGGAATCGCGCGACATCTTCAAGGATGCGTACGAGTGCCTGAAGGCGGCGCTCGGGTCAGAAGTGTTCAGCTACGAGAGCGGGCGTTACCAATACAAGGACGTGCCGATGCCGCTGCGCCCGTTGCAGCAGCCGTGGCCCGCTTTCTGGTACGCCTCCTCGAACGAGGAGGGCTCCACGTGGGCCGGCGAGCACGGCCTGCATTTCACCACCAACGGCGCCCCGGAGCGCGCGAAGGCCAATATCGACACATATTTGAAGGCGCTCGCGCAACGCGGCGGCCCCGCGCAGCCGAAGGCGGAGTTTGCAGGCGGCGCGGCCATCGGCATGATGCGCCATATCGTGGTGGCGGACACGGTTGCGGAGGCCGAGCGCATCGCAAAGCCTGCGCTGGAGCATCATGCAGGCTCGCTGAACTGGATTCGCAAGCGCCACGGCGTGAGCGAGTTCGCCAACCGCGCCAATGTCCATCGTGGCGAAAGCTTTGAGGAATGGCGCGACATGGGCATGGTGATCGCGGGCACGCCGGACACCGTGGTGCGCGAGATCGAGCGGCAGGTGGGCGTGACGGGGATCAACTACCTCATCACGTACTTGTTCTTCGGCTCCATGAGCGCGGCCGACGCGCACCGCTCGCTGAACCTGTTCCGCAGCGAGGTCATGCCGCGCATCACGGGGCTTTGAGGCAGGGGGCTTACCCCACATAAACCCGATGATACCGCGCGCCGAGGCTGGTGAGGATTTCATAGCCGATGGTCCCGGCGCGCGCCGCGAGATCATCAACGGTGATCGTCTCGCCCAGAATCTCGACCATTGCGCCGGGATGCACGAAACCTTGGGGCGCATCGGTGGCGTCAATCACGGTGAGGTCCATTGAGACGCGCCCGACAATGGGACACCGCACGCCGCCAACAATCGCCTCGCCACCCGCGTGGCTATGGGAGCCCGAGGCGCTGCGTAGCAGCCCATCCGCGTATCCCACGCCAATAACGGCAAGCACGCTGTCGCGCTGTGCGGTCCAGGTGGCGTTGTAGCCGACCGTGGCCCCCGCAGGCGCATGGCGCACGCGCAGCATCGGCGCTTCCAGCCGCACCACGGCGCGCATGGGATTGGGCAGGCCCGGCAGCGGGTTACCGCCATAGAGCGCATAACCGGGCCGGGTGAGATCGTAATGGGGACGCTGCGCCAGAAGCACGCCTGACGAGTTGGCCATGCTCGCGCGCGCGTGGGGAAAGAGCGGCCGCACGGCGTCGAAGGCTGCGATCTGCGCGTCATTGAGCGCGTTCCCGCCTTCCTCGGACGCTACGAAGTGGCTCATGACAAGGTCGATCACGCCCGCCTGCGGATCCGCGGCCACCGCCTGGGCCTCTTGCGCGCTCATCCCAAGCCGGTTCATACCCGTGTCGATGTGCGCGGCGCACGGCTTGCCCGGCGCCTGCGCAAGCCATGTGCGCCATTCCTCCAGCGACCCGATCACGGCGTGCGCGTCGCAGGCGGCGAGCGCCAGCGCGGCGTCGGGGCTGGCGAGCCCGTTCAGCGCGTAGATGCGGCCGGGGGAGGGGCCGAGCGCGGCGCGCGCGCGGGCAGCCTCGCCCGGGTTTGCGACGAAGAACGTCGCGCAGCCGGCGGCCGAGAGCGCGCGCACAGCGGGTTCGAGGCCTGTGCCGTACGCGTTCGCCTTCACCACCGCACCGCACTCCGCGGGCGCGCACGCGGCGGCCATCGCGCGCCAGTTCGCGACGAGCGCCGCAAGGTCTATCGTGAGCACAGCCTGGGCCGTGGCGAATTTCCCTGATGCGGCGCTCGCGCTCATATTGGCTCCGGAAGCGAGTCCTCGCGTGCGAGGTTGGAGAAGCGCGTTACCTCCGCATCGAACTGCAGTTCGACGGTGCCTGTGGGGCCGTGACGCTGCTTGCCGATGATGACCTCGGCCTTGCCGTGGGCGCGCTCCATTTCCGCAAGCCAGTTGGTGAACTCTTCCGTGCCTTCGCGCGGCTGCTTGTTCTTGATGTAGTACTCTTCGCGGAACACGAACATCACCACGTCTGCGTCCTGCTCAATGGAGCCGGATTCGCGCAGGTCGGAGAGCTGCGGGCGCTTGTCGTCGCGCGATTCCACCTGACGCGAGAGCTGGGAGAGCGCAATCACAGGCACGTTCAGCTCCTTGGCCAACGCCTTGAGCCCTGTGGTGATTTCGGTCAGCTCCTGCACGCGGTTCTCGCCGCGGGATTTCGAGCCGGTGAGAAGCTGGAGATAGTCCACCACCAGCACGTCCAGCCCCTTCTGGCGCTTCAGCCGGCGCGCGCGCGCAACGAGCTGGGCGATCGAGATGCCGCCGGTCTGGTCGATGTAGAACGGAATGCTTTGCATGTCGCGCGCGGCTTCCGATATGCGATGAAACTCTTGATCCTGAATGTCGCCGCGACGGATCTTGTAGGAGGGCACGCCCGACTGCTCGGCGATAACACGCGTGGCGAGCTGTTCGGCCGACATTTCCAGCGAGAAGAATGCGACGATGCCGCCGTTCTTGGCGATCTTGGCGCCGTCTGGCCGAACCTCGTATTCGTAGGCCTTCGCGATGTTGAACGCGATGTTGGTGGCCAGCGCCGTCTTGCCCATGCCGGGACGCCCCGCCACGATGATAAGGTCGGACGACTGGAGGCCGCCCATCTTCTGGTCCAGATCGGTCAAACCCGTTGAAACGCCTGAAAGCTTGCCGTCGCGCTCATAGGCCTTGGCGGCGGTGTCAATGGCGGTGCGCAGCGCGTCGCTGAAGCTCTGGAAGCCGCCGTCGTAGCGACCCTGTTCGGCGATTTCATACAGCCGGCGCTCTGCCTCCTCGATCTGCGTGCGCGGCGACAGGTCAACCGGCGAATCGTAGGCGGTATTCACCACATCCTCGCCGATGGCGATCAGGTTGCGGCGAATGGCCAGATCATAGATCGTGCGGCCGTAATCCTCTGCGTTGATGATGGTGGTCGCCTCGGCGGCGAGGCGCGCGAGGTACTGCGGAATCGTCATGCCGCCCAGGTCATGATCGCCAAGGAACGTCTTGAGCGTGACGGGCGACGCCACCTTTCCGGCGCGGATCAGCTGTTGTGTGATCTCGAAAACGCGACGGTGCGTCTCCTCGTGGAAGTGCTCCGCCTTGAGGAAGTCCGACACGCGGTCAAAAGCGTCATTATTGACGAGAATTGCGCCCAGCAGCGCTTGCTCCGCCTCGATGTTGTGGGGCGCGAGGCGGTAAGTTTGCTGTTCGTGTGTGTTGGCGAGCAGGGCGAAACGCCCCGCGATCGGTTCGACTGCGGACATCTTTTACCAGAGTTATTGTGGCTGCCGGAACGCGACTCGCGGCGCCATACGACGGGCATGGCCCAACTCGGCGCGCCGGATCGTTCTTACACGAAGGCGCCTGCGGCGCGAGGGGCGACCTTAACGAATCCTTGCATCCCACATGGATTCACAGGGTCCGAAACAATGCTCTTGACTGCGGTATGACGGCTTCACCTGAGCAGCAAGACCCCCGCCGGGGGAAGCAAGCCCCCAAACGAATGAAGCCCGCGCGGTGCGCGGGCTTCCAGTCTCATAGCGCGTAAGCGGCCAGCCCTTAGCGGTCGTCGCCGCCGGCCTCCGCAAGAGCCGCGCCGACCTCAAGGCCGAGGTCGTCCATGTTCGTCTCCTCGCGGGCGTTCAGCTCCTCGCCCCGGGCCTGACGATCCGCCTCTTCCGGCGAGCGCGCGACGTTGATCGTCACAGTCGCCTCAACCTCGGGGTGGAGCTGCACCGGCACCTTGTGAAGGCCGATCGTCTTGATCGGGAGCATGATAGGAACCTGGTTGCGGTTCACGCTGACGCCGCCGGCGGTCACCGCGTCGGCAATGTCGCGGGAAGACACGGAGCCGTAGAGCTGACCCGTTTCGCCCGCCTGGCGGATGATGACGTAGGTCTGGCCGTCGAGCTTGCCGAACACGCTTTCGGCTTCCGTCTTCAGTTCGAGGTTGCGGGCCTCGAGATGGGCGCGCTGGGTCTCGAAGCGCTTCTTGTTGCCCTCATTGGCGCGAAGGGCCTTGCCACGCGGCAAGAGGAAGTTACGCGCGTAACCATCCTTCACACGCACGATCTCGCCCATCTGGCCGAGTTTGGGAACGCGCTGCAGCAAAATGACTTCCATCGTACTCTCCTGTCTATTGTCACTGATCGTTGGCGGCGGGCGGCGCGGGGGGGCGTCGACCGGGTTTTGTCAAAATCGCCGCCAGTCCCAGCCCTGCAAAAAGCGGCAGGGGCAGCGGAAAAAGAAAGAACAGCAGCCCGTAGATCGCGGCGAGAATCGCGCCACGAGCGCTTGATTGGCGGGTGGATGCGTGGAGGCTCGCAAGCCCCTTGAACACCAGGATCACTACGATTGCGGCGATGACCACGGCCGCGAGCGCGCGGGGGAGACCTCCCAACAGCGTGAAAACAAGCGCGATGAGCAGCGCCGGAAGCAGCTGGCGCGGCGGATCGAAGTTTTCGGGCAGATCGAGCCAGGGGCGGCGCATCTGGCCGGAGACCAGCGATATTCTGCCCGCCAGCCACAGGTTGAGCGCGAGGCCCGCCGCGGTCCACGCCGCCATGAGCGGGGCCGTCGCCATGATGAACGTGCGGGCGAGTTCGCCAGCGTTCAGCCCGCCGGGCAATTGGGCGCTACCGCCGAACAGCTGCTCGATGACCGGCTGGACCCGCGCCGCGGCGTCTGTCACGAATGCGTCGAACGAGCCCGCGCGCGCGGTCGCCGCGATCAGGCCCACAGCGGCGGCGGCGGCGGAGAGCCCGGCGATCCACGCGGCGAGGCGCCCAAGCGGATACCAGACCAGATTGTCTGCGCTCGCGGTCTCGCCGGCTTCCGCCGGCCGCGCCAGCCACGCGAGCCGCGTGAGCCACCAGGCGGGCAGGGCGGCTGTGGTGGCGAAGAACACGCTGAAGATGAAAGCGGGGCCGGAGCTGACGTCAGCGAAAGTGACGAGGCCGAAAAACAGCCCGAGCGTTCCGGCGATGGCGCCGATCAGGGCGGCGGCCGGGGAGAACGCGAGCCCGGCGATCATCAGGGGGAGCGCCGCGAACATGGCGATCGTCATCGCGAACGCCGTGCCCTTCACCGGAATGAAGAACAAAAGGGCGGCGGCGAAGCCTGATCCGAGGCTGATGAGAAGCTGCTGGGCCATGGTGTCCGGGTGTCCCGCGGGTGACGGCTCCGTTTCGTGAACGAAGCCTGCGGTTAGGGCCGAGTGATCCGCCCAGCCACGCCGGCCGGCATGCGCCGGTCGGCTTGAGGTGTCGTAAACGCTCTCCGCAATGCGGAGAGCGACGCAATCAGCGGATCACGTAGGGCAGCAGGCCCATGAAGCGGGCGCGCTTGATCGCCTGGGCGAGTTCGCGCTGCTTCTTGGCCGACACGGCCGTGATGCGGGACGGAACGATCTTGCCGCGCTCGGAGATGTAGCGCGACAGCAGACGCGTGTCCTTGTAATCGATCTTGGGCGCGCTGGCGCCGGAGAACGGGCAGGTCTTCCGGCGACGGAAGAACGGACGACGGGGCGCGGCGGCCATCAGATTGCTCCCTCAGCGGATTCGGTGCGACGCGGACGATCGGGGCGCGGCCCGCGGCGCTCGCCGCGCTCGCCGTCACGATCCGAATCCTCGCGCTTGCGCATCATGGCGGACGGACCTTCCTCCAGCTCCTCGACGCGGATGGTCATGAAGCGGAGAATGTCTTCGTTGATGCCCATCTGACGTTCCATCTCGGCGACAGCAGCCGCCGGCGCGTCGATGTTGATGAGCGTGAAGTGCGCCTTGCGGTTCTTCTTGATGCGGTACGCGAGCGTCTTGACGCCCCAGTACTCCACCTTGCCGATCTTGCCGCCGCCGGCTTCGATCACCGACTTGAACTGCTCCGTCATGGCTTCCACCTGCTGGGCGGTGACATCCTGACGGGCGAGATAGATGTGCTCGTAAAGAGCCATTGATCTGCCTTTCTCTGTTGCTCGAAACTTTCGGCGCGGAGCCCTTCGAGCCCGGAGAAAGGCCCGACGGAAACTGCATTCGAAGGCGGAGACACGGGAAGACGAAGGCGAACCCCCTGCAATTGCCTGCTGAAACAGACAATAGCCTTCCGTTCAGCCCCCGGCCGGAAGCTGCGAAGCGCGCTTTATACGCGGATCGGGCGGGGATGCAAGAGACACCGCCAAACGGATTGCTGGGGGCGTTGTTGCCTCGTGGGGTTGGCCGGCGGTGGGTTTTGACCAGTGTTAAAACTTGGCCTAAGGTGTGGATGGCGCCGTCGCTTCCGTCGTAGTGAGGCTCAGATGGTTTTCACTCAGGGGTTTATGTGCTGGTTGAACTCGCTGGCTTCGGGGAATGGACGCGTCAAGTTCCGTTCGTCGCGCGAGGCAGCGGATTATGTTCGGCGCATTCATAACGAGCAAGGCGGCCCCAACGCGAAAATCATAGCGTTACGCAAGCGATACAACGATGTCATACAGACCAAGAAGGCCAAGGATCAAAATCAGCCTCGAGGAAGTGGACATACTGCCGTTTGATGATCGGACCGTCGTAAACCGGTTTAGTTCCGGCAGGCGGCCGATAGATCAGTTTCTGAAAAACAAAGCCAAAAAGCCGTTCGGCGCCGTGAATTTCAGATCTTTTGCGCGTATCTGCCCGCCTCCTTCAATGTCATTGGCTATTATGCCTTGCAACTGGGTTCCGACAGCGTTCGTGAACTGCCAGCAAATCAGAGCAACTATGTCGCGAACTACGTGGCTTTTCCGGCAGTTCACCTGAGTTATCTTGGCGTTCACGAGGATTATCAGGCAAACGGCCTCGGCAAGCATATGCTTATGGATGCATTCACAAACGTTTGTAAAATCGCTGATTATGCTGGTTTCTACGCCCTGACGCTGCAGTCTCTGGACGCGGAGTCGACCTCCTTTTATTCCGAACTCGGGTTTACCCCGTACTCGCAAGGACTTGAGAGCCCAAAGATGCTCTATCCAATCCAGACGCTTATCGCGCTCGTCCGCGAGAGCTAGAGCATTTTCCGTCCAAGTGGATGCCGGTTGGACGTAAGAAAATGCGTAAAAACAATAATCTAGAGCGGACGACCTGATCCAATCAGGTCGGTTTCCGCTCTAGCGAACATCGGACCGGCTCGCGGCAGGCCAGAGGAGGGGCTCATTCTCAAGACCGAGCCGGCACGAACCTTGAACGACTTATCGTAAACCTCGCCGCCACAACGAAAGAACAGGGCGTGTACGCGGCGCAAGCTCAGCCTTTGCGCGCGCGTCTCTCGGTCAGGACAAGGTAGAGCGAGGCCGCCATGATGAGCGCCATGCCCGCAAGGCTGGCCCAGCCGGGAACCTCGCCAAAGAGCAGGAAACCAAGCGCGGCCGCATAGATCACCCGCAGGTAGTCCAGTGGAACGAGAGCGGTGGCGTCGCCCATGCTCAGGCCGTGGGTGATGAGCGCCTGGCCTCCCATTCCCATGACGCCGATCAGGATAAGCAGCACGAACTCATATCCGGTCGGCGTCAGCCAGGTGAACGCTGCGGGCAGGGCGGCGAAAAAGGCATTCCAGAACGCGTAGTAAAACATAATGATGCGGGTGGGCTCAGTCGTCTGGAGGTTTTTGATCGCCACCACCACCAGCGCCGCGAACAGCCCTCCGAACGCGCCGACGATGGCGTTGGGGTCGAACCCTTCGGTGAATGGCTTCGCGTAGAGCATCACGCCTGCAAAGCCCACGGCTGCTACGGCGACGCGGCGGAAGCCGACCACTTCGGAGAGGAAGCACAACGCCAGCGGGATCATCCACAACGGGCGCGAGAACTGGAGAGCCAGCGAATCCGCCAGCATCATGTGCGTGATCGTCCAGAAGAAACAGGCGTTGCCGCCCGCGCCGACGAGTCCGCGCAGGAAGTGGGCTCCCTGCCGCTTTGTTCGCAGCGGTTCGAAAAGGTCGCTGCGGAACACCCAAAGCGCGCAGACGAACCCCACCGCGGACCGAAAGAACAGGATTTCAAAGGGAGGCAGCCGGTTGCCGAGGTACTTGGCCAGCGCCGCCATCAGCACCAGCGCGATGGACCCCATGGAGACCAGAAAGGCGCCGCGGGCGCCCATTGGCAGGGCGCCCCACCAGGCGTCGATGGGCGCGCGCAGCCGCGCGAGGAAAGATGGCGGCGTTGGCGCCGGGGTTTCAGGGGTCACGATTCGTCCTTTCGCCACGCCATCATGCGCGGCTCAGGGCGTCTTCCGCAAGCTTGGCCGTTTTTGGAACTGCGCAAGCGCGCCGATAGCGTTCGCTCGTTATCCTGGCTCAAATCCGACGGAACAAATCTCTCATTGCGCCAAGGTGCAGATGCCCCCAGCACTTTTGCGTCAAGGCGCTACCAAGCGGAGGGAAGGCGCCGTGGATCACCTTGATCCCGCGGGTTTGCAGAAACTCCGCCACCGGTACGAAGTCCTTGTCGGACGAGAGCAGCACCGCACAGTTGAATGCGTTCGCCCAAGCCAGACTGACCATGTCAGTCGCGATTCTTGTGTCGACGCCTTTCTCCTCGGTGCCGCGCATATCGGCGCTGCAAACTGCGCAGACGGCAACTTCCGCTTGGCAAGCCGGGCATTTTGGATAGCCCTTCTTCCTCTGCCGTGCCTGAAGCACAACGCTCACACCGGCCATTTTGTCGAGCGTGTTTGAGAACCAGCTTCGGAGTTTCGCGTCCTGCGGCTTGCCGGGATCATACGATCCGTAGACCGTCATTCCCTCGTAGGCGACCGGCGCGCCGGCGTCGATAAGCTGGCCAGAACTTTGCGCCAGAACTGGGCCAATCTTCTGCCAGTCGACCCTGAAGTCAGCGTCAATACCGCGCAGGGCGAGGGAAAAATTCCAGAAATCGACAAAAACACGCACTCGGAGCCGAGGCGCTTCTGGACCAGTTTCGGCGATCATTTGAAACCCGAATGGTAATGAAGTGGCGCAGCAATTCAATTCAAAAAAGAATACGGGGACGCGGAGCGTCCCCGGGGTCGTTATTCTCGGTTCACCTCGCCTGACGAGCAGGTGGATCGCCGAGGGGTCATAATCTCCTAATGCTATGCGCAGACAATGCAGGCGTCAAGATAACGTGAGCCATACATTGAAACGAACCCTCGAAGCGGCCGGCCTGGAGGATTGATCCGACCCTGGGCCCCCATGCATCACACGCCGGGGCAGGTGGAGGTTACGCCGCCGTCCACGACAAGCATCTGGCCGGTCACATAGGCGCTGTCGTCGCTGGCGAAGAACAGCGCGGCGTAAGCCACGTCCCAGCCGGTTCCCATGCGCCCCATGGGCACGATATCGTTGCGCGTGGCTGCATACACCTCGGCGCTCTCGAACCCTTTGCGCTTGTAGCTCGGCACGCCGCCCACGTCGCGTCTGATGAAGGGCGTGTCGATGTAGCCCGGCAGCACGCAGTTCGCCCGGATCTGCCTGCGCGCATACTCCACCGCGATGTTCTTCGTCAGTTCGTTGAGGGCGCCTTTGGCCGCCGAATAGACCGCCGTGGGCGTGCCCAGGTGCCGGATCGACGACACGGAGGAGATGTTGATGATGGAGCCTCCGCCGGCCCGCTCCATGTGCGGCGCGACGGCCCGGCATGTGAGCATGGCGCTGGTGAGATTGCGGGCGAGCGTCTGGTTCCAGTCATCCAGCGTGATGTTGCTGAGGCTCTTGCCGGTTCCCGAGCCGCCCACGTTGTTGTGCAGCACGTCGATGCGCCCCCAGGCGCCGATGGTCTGCGCCACCACGCGCGCGACGTCCGCCTCGTTCGTCATGTCGCCGGACAGCGCGATAGCCTCGCCGCCCGCCGCCTTGATGATCCCGACGGTCTCCTGGGCCGCCGCCTCGCGCCAATCGACCACGGCGACCCGCGCGCCCTCGCGGGCGTAAACCACCGCCGCCGCCTTGCCGTTTCCCCAGCCGGGCCCGATCGAGCCGCCGCCGACCACGAGGGCAACCTTGCCCGCCAGCCGGCCGCGGCCGGGAGCGTGTTCCAGATCCGGGCTCATCGCCTTTCCTCCCCGTTGTTTTTCGCCGGCATTATGGGGGGCTTGGACGCGCTCGGGCAAGTGACGCGGCCGAGCGCGCCCACGGTCCGGCGTCGGCCTCCTGAGCGCGGCAATTGCATCGCTGCGCTTGGGCTGCGCCTTCTCACGTTGCGGGAGGGCGCGGATTCTGGCATGAAAACCGCCGGTCCTCGCCAAGAATCCGACACATTCGCTGAGTCGAGGCTCGCGGCGTCAAAACACAAAGGCAGGATAGAGAAGGGCGGAAGAACAAATGGCCATGTTACTGATAGTTTTGGCCGGCTTATTGTCGGTCGTATATGGCGCGGTGACGGTCGCGTCCCTGATGAAGGCGGACGCCGGAAACGCGCGTATGCAAGAGATCGCGGCGGCCATCGCCGAGGGCGCGCAGGCGTATCTCAAGCGCCAGTATGTCACGATCGGCATCGTGGGCGCGGTCATCTTCGTTGCGGTCGGCTTCCTGCTCGGCTGGACCGTCGCCATCGGCTTCCTCGTCGGCGCGGTGCTCTCCGGCGCCGCGGGCTTCATTGGCATGAACGTTTCGGTTCGCGCCAACGTCCGCACGGCGCAGGCCGCCACCCAGTCTCTCGCTGGCGGTCTCGACATCGCCTTCAAGGCGGGCGCCATCACCGGCCTTCTGGTCGCTGGCCTCGCGCTTCTCGGCGTCGCTGTTTACTTCTGGCTCCTCACCGGCCCGGGCGGGCTCGCGCCCAACAGCCGCACCGTCATCGACGCCCTGGTGGCGCTCGGCTTTGGCGCGTCGCTGATCTCGATCTTCGCGCGCCTCGGCGGCGGCATCTTCACCAAGGGCGCCGACGTGGGCGCGGATCTGGTGGGCAAGGTTGAGGCCGGCATCCCCGAGGACGACCCGCGCAACCCCGCCACGATCGCCGACAACGTGGGCGACAACGTGGGCGATTGCGCCGGCATGGCGGCGGACCTGTTCGAGACCTACGCCGTGACCGTGGTCGCGACGATGGTGCTGGGCGCGATCTTCTTCGCTGGTCAGTCCGCTCTGGTCGCCTCGATGGTGTATCCGCTGGCGATCTGCGCGGCGTGCATCGTCACCTCAATCGCCGGCACGTACTTCGTGAAGCTGGGCGCCAACAACTCGATCATGGGCGCGCTCTACAAGGGCCTCATCGTGACGGGCGTGCTGTCGGTCGGCGGTCTCGCCCTCGCCACGCACTTCCTGCCCAACGGCTGGGGCGTGATGGGCACAGCGAACGGCGTCGCCATCACCGGCTCTGCCCTGTTCGTCTGCGGTCTCATCGGCCTTGCGGTCACCGCCGCGATTGTGTGGATCACCGAGTACTACACCGGCACGGGCAAGCGCCCGGTGGTGTCCATCGCGCAGGCGTCGGTCACCGGCCATGGCACGAACGTGATCCAGGGTCTCGCCGTGTCGCTTGAGTCCACCGCGCTTCCGGCGCTGGTGATCGTGGGCGGCATCATCTCCACCTTCCAGCTCGCAGGCCTTTACGGCACGGCCATCGCCGTCACCACCATGCTCGGCCTCGCCGGCATGATCGTGGCGCTCGACGCGTTCGGCCCCGTGACGGACAACGCGGGCGGCATCGCGGAGATGGCGGGTCTTCCCAAGGAGGTTCGCCAGTCGACCGACGCGCTCGACGCGGTTGGCAACACCACGAAGGCGGTGACGAAGGGCTACGCGATCGGCTCCGCCGGTCTCGGCGCGCTCGTGCTGTTCGCGGCGTACTCGTACGACCTCAACTACTTTATTACGGAAGCGAATAAAGCAGGGTCTACGGTTGCGCCGTACTTCAAGGGCGTCGAGCAGGTCTCCTTCGATCTGTCGAACCCCTACGTGGTTGCTGGCCTCATCTTCGGCGGCCTGATCCCGTACCTGTTCGGCGGCATCGCCATGACGGCGGTGGGTCGCGCTGCCGGTTCCGTGGTCGAGGAAGTTCGTCGTCAGTTCCGCGAGATGCCGGGCATCATGCAGGGCACGCAGCGTCCCGACTACGGCCGCGCGGTGGACATGCTGACCCGCTCGGCGATCAAGGAGATGATCGTTCCCTCGCTGCTGCCGGTTCTGGCGCCGCTCGTCGCCTACTTTGGCGTGCTGCTCATCTCCGGCTCGAAGGCCCACGCCTTCGCGGCGCTGGGCGCCATGCTGCTGGGCGTGATCGTCAACGGCCTGTTCGTCGCCATCTCGATGACCTCGGGCGGCGGCGCGTGGGACAACGCGAAGAAGTCCTTCGAGGATGGCTTCGTGGACAAGGACGGCGTGAAGCACCTCAAGGGCTCGGACGCGCACAAGGCGTCTGTGACCGGCGACACCGTCGGCGACCCCTACAAGGACACCGCCGGCCCGGCCGTGAACCCGGCCATCAAGATCACGAACATCGTGGCCTTGCTGCTGCTGGCGGTCCTCGCGCACTAAGCCAGCCCGCAACGTGAAACGCAGAACCCCGCGGGAAACCGCGGGGTTTTTTTGTTTCCGGCGCCTCTAACTTGAGCTATACATTGAGTGTTAAATTTTCCGATTTGTGTTTTCGTTCCATTTGCCCTGACGAGCCGCGATATGACGGATCACCTTTTGACAGCGGCGGACAAAGAGGAGGCTCTGTCGCGCGCTTACGTCGAAGCCATTGCGGCGTCGGCCGGCTATACGACCGCCGTTCGAAACTTGGACCGGGATGGTGTTGATCTTCAGATCAATGCTGGGGGGCTAATGCGCCCAAGTCTCGATCTTCAGTTAAAGGCAACGATTAATCTTGGGTCAGCCTCGCAGGGTGTCTACCGTTACCCGCTGCAGCGTCGTAATTACGACTTGCTCAGGCTGCCCACCGTCGTGCCGCGGATCCTTGTTCTGCTGTCGTTGCCTCCGGACGAAAGCCAGTGGATGAGCGTCACACCGGAGGAGTTAGTCATCCGCAAGTGCGCCTATTGGGTGAGCTTGCAGGGGTATCGCGAGACCGATAATACAACCAGTGTTACGATCACGATCCCAGAACAGAATCGGTTTGACGTGGCGGCGCTCCGGCGCCTGATGGATGGGGCAAGAAACACAAACGGAGCAGTCTGATGCGAGCGCACATCTTTGATGTGGCGGCCCTTCGGGCAGTGAGCCCAGCTGCGCTTTCCGGGTTTGCGCGCTCCGAAGGATGGTCCAAGATCGACGCCTTCGGAGACCATGCCGACGTTTATGCCGGCGACGGTTTGCCTGAGATCATCTTGCCACGCACCGAGCAGGTTGGCGACTACGCTGCCCTGATGTCGCGGTTGATCGGCGTCTTTGCCGATGTCTCAAGTCGAGACGAACTCGCGATTTATCGTGATCTCATTGTGGCCGACCGTGACGTCATCCGGGTTCGCGCGGAGGGTGACGACGATGGCGCGGTTGAGTTGGAAGACGGCGTCGCGATCGTAACTCACGCAAAGGAGATGCTCCTGGCCGCCGCGTGCGCTGCGCGCAATCCCAAGGCCCTTTATCGGGCGGGAGCAAACAGGGAGGCGACGGAGTACATGAGGCGGGTCAAGCTTGGGCAAACCGAGCATGGCAGCTTCGTGATTACGCTGCTGGCTCCGGTGCCGCCGCTTATCAGTCAC
This sequence comes from Hyphomicrobiales bacterium, assembly GCA_027484655.1. GTDB lineage: Bacteria > Pseudomonadota > Alphaproteobacteria > Rhizobiales > Beijerinckiaceae > Terripilifer. The sequence goes on from JAIXSM010000039.1 coordinate 48,914, forward strand.
CAACCATCGATTCCCGGCGCGCAATGGGATCCTTTCGATGATGAGCCGCTTGAAAGAATGGTGACACGCAGGTTGGCCAACTCATTGAACGCGTCGAGAGTTGCGCTTGAGGCAGTTGGTTCAGGCGAGTCGTCTGCATTTGACGAGGCGGTGCTATCCGGCGTCAGCGCAAATCTTTGCGAAGCGGTCGCCGAGTTGATCAAGCGGGCGGGCGACCTGACTATCGGAATCACGTGGGCGCGGACGCGACCCGCGCCCGAAAGACATACGCGGATTACCTTCTCTACCTCGGATTCTGGAATTCTGAGTGAGGCTGCGAGGACATTCCGCCAGCGGGAGCCAAGGCCCGACGTCACGCTCCACGCTACAGTCCATAAGTTGAGCCGGGACCATCACGAGGAGCATGGCGCTGCAACGCTCAAGGCGGTAATCGACGAAAAATTATGCTCGGTCGGCGTCCGCTTCGATCCCCATGACTTCGACAAGGCGACCCACGCAATTCGAGACAAGACCCCGCTTATTGTAACCGGCGATCTGGAGCGAGTGGGCCAACGGTGGCAGATGTCGAGGGCAAAGGTCCACGACGTTCCCAACGCTACCGACCCTGACGATTGAGGCACAGACACAAAAAAGGCGACCCGAAGGCCGCCTTTGGAACGTGCGGGCGCCGTCCGCGGATCAATCGAACCGCAGCAGGCCCGTGAACATGTTGCGCAGGAAGGAAGCTTCCGGCCCCGCGGTCGGCGTCGTGCGGGTCACGAAGTCGATGAGCCGTCCGTCCTCGATGCCGTAGTTCGCCACGCGCTGAACGCGCTTGCTCCGGTCGAAGTAGACCGCGAACACGCGCTGGTCGGTGACCTTGGGCTGCATGAACGCGGCCGCGCGTTCTGTCTTCTGGCTGATGTAGTACCAGGCGTCGCCGCCCACCGTCGATGTCGTGGAGGGGGTGCCCATAACGACCAGCACCTGCTCAGCCGATGCGCCGACGCGCACCTGCTCCTGCGCCTTCACGTCGATCACGTAGCCGCGATGATGAGTGCCGTCGAAGCCGATGCAACCACCGAGGGCGAGGGCGCACGCGAGCGCCCCGGCAAGGCCAAGCCCCTTCCGCCCGTTTCTGCGCGACGTCCCGGTTGAGCCAGTCCGCATCACGCCTGCCGCATTGGCCATATGGTCACTCCGAAACCGAACGTCAGATGAGGCCGCGAAAGCCAGGCGCCACCCTGCGCTGGACCGGCCACTAGCCCTAGGAGATGCGTACCCGCGGGTCCGGGGAAAAGCAAGCCGCTGCAGCGCCGCACGTGGTCTGCCGGAGCCTTGGGTGTGCGTGCGCGATTCGCCAAAGCGCTCGGATTCAGGCAGCCGTGAGGCCGGAGGCGCCCGGTCCGGCTGTCTCGATCACGAGCCCGGGCCGTGCCGACGCCCCTCTGGATTACCGCGCCACCGCCCACGTAGGCAGCCGGATGCTACATCCGTGTAAACGCTATGTTGCATGTACATTAGACTTCTGGTCGCTTGAACCCGGGCGGTCACTGTTTAGATCAGACCCTCGGTTGGCCGGGCCCCTCTGGCGGATTTCCAGTCCGTGATGTCGGCAACCATCGTTCAGAATGGAGCCTGACCCTATGGAATTCCTATTTGCCGACTGGCTCGGCAAGCCTGTTTGGATGTGGATTGGTTTCCACGTCATTGTCGCGGTCCTTCTCGCGTTTGACCTCGGCGTTCTCCAGAAAAAGACCGGCGACCTTGGTGTTAAGGAGAGCCTTATGCTCTCCGCGTTTTACATCACGCTGGGCTTGCTCTTCGGCGGTTGGGTGTGGTGGTACGTGTCGCCGCAGTCCGGTCTCGAGTATCTCACCGGGTTCGTGATCGAGAAGTCGTTGTCCATGGACAACGTTTTCGTGATCGCAATGATCTTCGGCTACTTCGCCATCCCGCGGCGGTCGCAGTACCGGGTTCTGTTCTGGGGTATTCTCGCGGTCATCCTGCTCCGTGGCCTCATGATCGGCGTCGGCGCGGCTCTCGTCGAGAACTTCGGCTGGGTGCTTTACATCTTCGCGGCGTTCCTCGTCTTCACCGGCATAAAGATGCTGTTTGCGGGCGATGAGCACTACGACGTCGAGAACAACGCGATCTACAAGTTCATGCGGTCGCGGTTCCGCATGACGTCCGAACTTCAGGGCGAGAAGTTCTTCGTCCGCCTGCCTCATCCTGAGACGGGTAAGATGCTCACCTACATGACGCCGCTGTTCGTGGTGCTCATCATGGTGAACGTCGCGGACGTGATCTTCGCGGTCGACTCGGTGCCGGCGATCTTCGCCATCACCACCGACACGTTCATCGTCTACACCTCCAACATCTTCGCCATTCTCGGCCTGCGCGCCCTCTACTTCGCGCTGGCGGCCATGGTGGAGCGGTTCAAGTACCTCAAGTATGCGCTCGCCCTGGTTCTGGTGTTCATCGGCTCGAAGATTTTCGTCGCCGACATGCTGGGCCTGGCCAAGGTTCCGCCGTCTATCTCGCTCGGCGTGACGTTCGCAATCTTGGCGATTGGCGTGGTGTACTCGCTGTACAAGACCGCCGGCCCGGCAAAGTCGGGCAATGGTTCCGCGCACTCCTGATCCGTCAGGGCGCATAATTCAGGGACGGGGGCCTCGCGGCCCCCGTTTTGCGTTTCAGGGCAATTATTTGCGATGAAACCAGCTCAATGCGCGAAGCGCCACGCCCAGAACGCCGGCGGCGACGGGCGCGATCACCAGCCGGGCGGCCTCCGCCAGCAGCAGGCCGCCAGCGGCTGCGCCGGCCGCGTTGGCCGCCACCGTTGGCAACGGATCCTCCATGCCGCCGATCAGCTCGGACAGGCTCATGGCCGCCGCGACCGACATGACGCCGATACGCAGCTGCATGGCGCTGCGCGCGAAGAACACACCGATCCCGGCCGCCGCCAGCACGACGGGATCGAGCAGAGCGGCGAGAAAGGCGATGGTCATTGGAATCCCCCGGCGGTCGATGCGGCAGCTTAGCAAATGTGGGGCGCATTCGCCGAGGGTCGGCGCGGGCCGGTGTGGTCAAAGATGAATGTGGCCGTGTTCGTGGGTATGTGCGTGGCGGTGGAGCACGACCGGGTGGAGGGCTCCGTCGCGCATGGCCAATGCGCGGGTGGCCAGCGTATCGAGGACTGGTCGATCATGGGAAACGATCACCATGGCCTTGTCGAGACGCATAAGCGCGTCCACGAGCCTCTCCACGTGGGCGGCGTCGAGGCTGTTGGTGGGTTCGTCCAGAAGCAGCACGTCCGGGTTCATGGCCAGCACCCCGGCCAGACAGACCATGCGCTTCTCGCCGCCGGAAAGCCGGCGCACGAGGCGGTCAGCCAGATGGGCGAGATCAAGGCTCGTCAACGTCACCCGCGCCCGGGCCAGCGCCTCGTCGTCGGACAGTCCCATGTTGAGGGGGCCGAACGCCACATCTTCCACAACCGTAGGGCAGAAGAGCTGATCGTCCGCGTCCTGGAACATGTAGGCCGCCCGGAGGCGGACCTCGTGAAAATCCGATTCCAGCGCGCGCTCGCGGCCGAAGGCCACGATCCGCCCCGCCGTCACCGGCTGCAAGCCGACCATGGCCCGCAGCAGCGTCGTCTTGCCGGCGCCGTTCGCGCCAACAATCGCCAGCCGCTCGCCGGGCGCGAGGCTGAACGAGACATCCTTGAGAACATGCGCGCCCTCGCGTTCGACGCAAACGTTCTCAAACGCGATCAGAGGCGCGCTCATGCGAGCCGGTCCAGCGCGTGCAGTGCGATCGCGGCGATGGTGGCCAGCAGCGCGAAGCGTGCGTCCGCGCCCGTCATGGGGCGCACCCTGCGCAGCGGAAAGCGACCGGAGAAGCCGCGGCAGCGCATCGCTTCGTCCACCCGCTCGGCGCGCTCGATCGAACGCACAAGAATCATCCCCGCCAGATTGCCGTAGGCGCGGAAAGCCTGCCGCCTGAGGCTGGAGCGAAAACCGCGCGCGCGCATGGAATCGAACTGACGGCGGATTTCCGAACTGAAAATGCCCTGGTAGCGGGCGATGAACATCACCAGGCGCACGAACCGCTCGGAGACGCCGAGCGCGGCCATGGCCCGCCCAAGGCGGATGGGCTCCAGCGCTCCGAGCAGGGCAAGCGCGGTCATCGCCGCGGCGTTCACCGTCAGCACGATGTGGATCGCGCGCTCAAGGCCCCGGTCGCTGATGCTCAAAGGGCCGAGCGAGGCGAGGGCGCGCCCCTCGACCGTCAGCGGCAGCAGCACGAGCAGCACCGCCATGAAGCCCTCGATGTGCGCGAGCCTGCGCATGAGCAGCTGTGGGTCGATGCGCGCCATGAAGATCAGCGCAACAGCGAACGCGAGGGCGCCAGCCTTCGCCGCAAACCCGTTGAGGGAAACGATGGCCACCGCAAGGAACACCGCGGCGATCAGCCGGGTGCGCGGGTCCAGCGCCTCGATGAGCGGGACGCCAGCCTCCCGATGGGCGCCGGCCTGGGACAGGCTCATGCCTCGGTCCCTTTCGTTTTCCTTCGTGCCGCGGCCCACATGGCGGCTCCCGCCACGCCGACGATCATGCCGACGCCGCCCACGATGTCGTTGAACCGCAATCGGGCCTCGGCCGCCTCGTACGCTTCGAGCAGTGGGCGCACCTGACGGGCGACCGCCGCCTCCACGTGCTTCTCAATGTGGGCGAGAACGTCGTCTGTCAGCTCCGCGCCGTCCGGTTCCGCCGCGTCCGCGACCCGCGCGGCGGCCTCCCCGGGGTTGAAGTCGTCGGCGCCGGAGAAGCGCTCGGCTCCCAGCGTGATTGTGGCGGCGTGTCCTTCACCGGCGTCCACCGTGATTCGGATCGTCTGCGGTTTCGGAGGCGTCCATCGGAACACGCCCTGGGCGTCGGTTGCGTCGCGGTGCAGGGTGCGGCCGGCGCCGTCCCGGAACAGGACGGTCGCGCCTTGCGCGCGGGCGCCGCCAACGAAATAGGCGTAGCCGCTGACGGCGCCGTTCTCCACCGTCGCGAACACGCGCAAGCGGTGGGCGTGTGCCGGCGCCATGGACGCGACGAGCGTATAAGCAGCAAGAAGAACAGACGCCAACAACCTCATATCGTGAGCCTTTTTGCTCTTGCAGCCAGCAACTCCGGCTTCACCCGCTTCACGAAGGAGACGCAGAACCCTGTCACGAGCGCCTCGACGATGATGAGCGGCGCGTAAGAGAAGGCCACGAAGCGGCTCGATGCGGCGAAGTCACTTGAGGACAGATAAAGCGAGGCCGAGACCATCAGTCCGGTCCCGAGCGCTGAGACCGCCGCGCCGGCGCCGCCGAGAAAAGCCGCGCGGGCAGGGGTCGCGCGCGCGACCGCCGGCGCCAGCGCGCCGCCCACGATGGCCGCCGGGAGCGCGATGTTGACGATGTTCACGCCCAGGCTCGTCAAGCCACCGAACCCGAACATGACAGCCTGAAGCAACAGGGCCGCGGCGACAGCCGGGAAGACCGAAAGCCCAAGAATCAACCCCATCATGCCGCCGAGCATCAGGTGGACGCCCGACGGCCCGATGGGGATCGAGAACAGGGAGAGGGCGAAGAACGCCGCCGCGAGGATCGCGACGCGCGGTATTTGTTGTTCATCGAGGCGCCGCAGGCCAACCGCAACGGCGCCCACGGCGACAACGGCGCCGGTTACGAGCACAGGAAAGGAAAGAACGCCGTCGGGGATATGGGCCAACCTTTTCGCCTCTTCTGTGGTCAGCGGCGCGGGGCGGGGGGAAAGGCGGTCGCCTTCACCCACATCAAGCCGCCGAGCTCCACGGGGGCGTCCTCACCCTTCGGGTTTTTCATTTTCTGCTCTGACTCCACCAGCGCCGCGAAACCCCACCAGCCGGCTCGCGGTATCGCATATGCGAACACGCCATGCGCGTCCGTCTTGATGACCTGCGTCACGAACGCGTCGTTGGGCGGCGTCACCGAGCCGTCGTTGACGAACTCAACCTCGATCTCCGCGAAGGGAACGGGCTGGCCATCCCGCTTGACGATGCCGCGAAACAGGTTGCCGACCCACAGGCCCGTGGGGCGAACAAGCGGCTCGATCTCAACCGGGGCGCCCACCATCGCGTCCCAACCCTTCCCTGAGGCGTCCACATCCACCACCACCTTGGCGTAGTGGACGATGAACTTGCCCTCCGCGGGCTCCCAGTAAGGCTCGGGCTCCACGAAGAAGACCGCGGCGCCTGGTTCAGCCGCCGGAAATGGAGCTGTCCAGATTGTCTTGCCCTGACGCTTGCCGGCCCTGAGGGCAGGGGAGAGATCCCGGAACTTGCCGTCCACAACGGCTCCAAAGCGCTTCGGGCGCGCCATTTCCATGACAGGGCCGCGCTCCATGGGATGGGTGAACGAGAGGTCGATTGTGACCGTCTCGCCAATCTTGCTCACGTCCGCCGAGGGGATGATCTGCTGAAAATGCGCCTGCGCCGCCACAGCCCACAACAACGCGACGGTTCCGAACGCGAGCCCCCGAACCCAAGCCATCCCGACTGCCTCCCGTATGAAGCTTTGATCATTTCTGCATACGGTATAGCGGCGGTCGATGGGGTTGTGCAACCGTTGTCCGCTGTGTCGCGACGCGAAATCGAAGCTGCGACGCTGAGGCGGCGGCCGGTCGGTTTTGGCCGTGTCCTGGGTTCTTCCGCTTGTCCGCCAAGGTGGGCGTTGCGCGGCTCATGCTTATGATTGACCCCGAATGCCGAATGTTGTTGCGCTGCACAAAGTTCACCACTCAACAAATTTAGCGAACGCCTTCTTCGGCCATTGATTCTTCGTTCGACTTTGGTCAATGCTAAGCCGCCAGCCATTGAGGGGAATGGGCGAAAACGCATCGGCTGGCGGCGGACGGGGAGGTCTGCGGGGTATCGAAAGCGTCGGGGCGCAGGGTCCGTGGCTTCTCGGCTGCGGTTGGCGCATTGGCGTTTAACGTTAAACCTCGCGTCAAACGCATGAACATCAGAGCGCACCAAAAACACGAACAGCCGAACATCGCGAGCCTTAGCCTCGCGCTGTATCTGCTCGTGTCGCTGCTCTCGATGATGTCGTTTTACGAAGGCGCTAAGGCGAACGAAGACGTTCGCAACTCCATCGTCCATAGCTTGCAATCCGGCCAACAGTCGCCCACCAAGTCAGGTGGGGATGACACTGAGGCGTTCCATCTCCCGAAAGCTCCGCGCGCGCCACTTATCTCACTCGCGGATTCCGCGCCGTTGGTGGTTGATCGCCGGCTTCCCACGTTCTGCGTCACCGCAAGTTTCGACGCCCGAGGGCCTCCCTGTCCTGTTTGAGCGCATGAGTGCGCCTGCCGCTTCGGCGGCGACGTCATGAAAGTGTTCGAAGAAGACGACCTCCGCTCCCGCGACATGACATTCGCGTGCGGGCTGTGGGTCGGCGAGGGGGAAACCTCATGGATGTAAGTATGATCGATGCGGCCGGAACGGCCCTAGGTATGATTTTTGACCCGTGGCGAATGATGTTGCTGGCCATGGGTGTGTTGATGGGGCTCGTGCTTGGCATTCTGCCGGGCATCGGCGGCCTCGCGGGGACGGCGCTGTTGCTGCCCTTCACGTTCAGCATGGATCCCGTCGCGGCCATGGCGCTGCTGCTGGGTCTGGGCGCGACAACCGCAACGGGCGATCCAATCCCTGCGATTCTGTTCGGCGTGCCGGGCGGCGCAGGTTCAGCGGCCACCGTGCTCGACGGCCTTCCGATGGCCCGTCGCGGCGAGGCGAGCCGCGCTCTCTCGGCGGCGTACATGTCGTCACTGCTGGGCGGCCTGTTCGGCGCGGCGCTGATGGCGCTGTGTATCCCGATCCTGCGACCAGTGATGCTATACATAGGATCGCCAGAACTATTGGCGTTCTCGGTCTTGGGCATCTCGTTCGTGGCGACCCTCTCGGGCAACGCTCCCCTGCGTGGTCTGACGGCTGCTGCGCTCGGCATCATGATCGCCATGGTCGGTTCCGACCCGCAGACAGGCACCCTGCGCTACACCCTCGATACGCTGTATCTGTGGGAAGGCGCTCCGCTCGTTCCGATCATCCTCGGCATCTTCGCGCTGCCTGAACTCGCTGACCTGGCGATTTCCCGCACCGCGATTTCCGGCAACATGGCGAAGACTGATCGCCATGGCATGATCCAGGGCGCGAAGGATTGCTTCAAGAACTGGTGGCTGATCGTCCGCTGCTCGTGGATCGGCGCGGCGCTTGGCGCGGTTCCCGGCATCGGCGGCGCGATCATCGACTGGATCGCCTACGGCCATGCGGTGCGCACCGAAAAGGGCGCGGCGCAGAGCTTTGGTCGCGGCGACGTGCGTGGCGTTATCGCTTCTGAGTCCGCGAACAACGCGAAGGAGGGCGGCGCGCTCGTCCCGACCATTGCGTTCGGCGTTCCCGGCTCGGCAGGCATGGCGATTCTGCTCGGCGCGTTCATGATCCACGGCCTCGTTCCGGGCCCGGACATGCTGTCGAAGAACCTCCACGTCACCTACTCGATGGTGTGGTCGATCGCTCTCGCCAACATTCTTGGCGCTGGCCTCTGCTACCTGTTCTCCGAGCAGTTCGCCCGTCTGGCGACGCTGCGCTACACGCTGATCATGCCGAGCGTTCTTGGCATCATCTACATCGGCGCATTCCAGGGCTCCCGTAACTGGGGCGACCTCTGGACGCTGCTGGCGTTCGGCATCCTTGGCTGGACGATGAAGCAGCTCAAGTGGCCGCGTCCGCCGCTGGTGCTCGGCCTCGTGCTGGGTGAAATCATCGAGCGTTATCTCTTCATCTCGATCCAGCGTTACGGCATCCAGTGGTTCTCGCGTCCGATCGTGATCGGTATCTTCGCGATTGCGCTGTTTGGTCTGCTGCGTCCGTTCATCCAGGACATCCGTCGTGAAGGCGGCATCCGTGGAATGCTGAGCGGCTACAGTGTGCCGAAGTTCAATGCGACGCACCTGATGCATCTGTTCCTGATCGGCCTCTTCAGCGTCATGCTGTGGGAAGCGTCGAAGTGGAACTTCAGCGCCAAGATCGTTCCGACCATCGTCGGCACGCTCGGCCTCGCGTTCCTGTTCGTTTCGTTCCTGAACGAAGTGTCTCGCAAGCCGGCCATGGCCGGGGCCGGGGCGTCGGCAGGTGCGGGGGCCGGGGGCGATGCGTCCGGTTCTGGCAGCAATAGCGAAACGGACAAGATCCACATGGATCTCGAGTCCGACACGGGGCACCTGTCGCCGAGGACCGTCATCTTCCGTGGCGTTCTCTTCTTCGGCTGGCTGCTCGCGTTCATGGGCTCCATGGCGACCATCGGCCTCATCCCGACGGTGCCGCTGTTCGTGGTGCTCTACATGCGCCTCGAGGGGCCGGAGCCGTGGAAGCTCGTGATTCCGCAGGCGGTCGGCTTGACCGTGTTCATCTGGTTCGTGTTCGACCAGTTGCTCACGATCCCGTGGCCGCCGACGTACCTTGGCGGCTGGTTCCCCTGGCTGAAGGCGTTCGTCCCGTCGGTTTGACGACTGGTTCAGCAACAATGCGGCGGCCGGGCTTTAGCCCGGCCGTTTGCGTTTCTGGGATACCGTGAAGAAGCTGCAGCGCTTACACCGATAGAACTCACCGTATTTATTTGGTGGTGGTCTTCACATTTCCGATTGATTTAGCGGCGAACTTTCGTCAGTAGTAGGGAGCCTGTCATTAAGTGGCGGGCGGCCAAGCGTGTCAGCTCAGGTGCGCGCATCGGGAGGGTCGCAGAGGACCAGCGTGAACGTCGGTGCGACGTCCGTGGGCGGTTATGTCCGCTGCGTTGCGCCCGGCAAACCGGTGAACCCCTCGGCGACATCGTCGCATGCAGCTGACTCGTCAGATCCCCACCATCAGTGACAAGCCCGTGAACGTCACGGCGCTGAGCCTCGTGGTGTTCCTGCTGGCCTCGCTGCTGTCGATGATGGCGGCTTACGATCCCGAGCGGCAGACTGATGACCGGCGCAACTCCGTCGTCATCTCCCTCCATGAGCATGCGTCTCCCACGTCGGACTCAAGTCCGGACGGCTCAGACCTCGCCATCGCATCAGCGCGCGCCTGCGACACCTTCGAGCGGCCGCGCTCGCTCCACCGCGCCATCAACGAGATTTCCACGCCCCACCCAACCTGTGCTTTCGACGCGCGCGGGCCCCCCGGCGCAGACGCGTCCGTTTCGTGACGATAACGCCCGGTCACCCAAGGAAGGGGCTGGGCGGGAACCTGCACACGATTTTGGCCCGCACTGCGCCACGGCGAAACGTCTTCAGCGCCGCGCAGTCGGGAAAGGGATGGGGAAACTATGGAACAGGGTATGCTCGAAGCCGCAACTTCGGCATTCGCCATGATGTTCGATCCTTGGCGGATGTTCTTGTTGTTCAGCGGCGTTATCATGGGCCTCGTGCTTGGCATTCTGCCGGGCATTGGCGGCCTCGCCGGCACGGCTCTGCTGTTGCCGTTCACATTCGGCCTTGATCCGGTCGCAGCCATGGCGCTGCTGCTGGGGCTGGGCGCAACCACCGCGACGGGCGATCCGATCCCCGCGATTCTGTTCGGTGTGCCGGGCGGCGCGGGATCCGCGGCGACGGTGCTCGACGGTCTGCCGATGGCCAAGCGTGGCGAAGCCAGCCGCGCTTTGTCGGCGGCCTATATGTCCTCCCTCATGGGCGGCGTGTTTGGCGCGATCCTGATGGGTCTCACCATCCCGATCCTGCGTCCGATCATGCTCTACATCGGCTCGCCGGAACTATTGGCGTTCTCGGTGCTGGGCATCTCGTTCGTGGCGACGCTCTCCGGCAAGGCGCCGCTGCGCGGCCTCACCGCTGCGGCGCTCGGCATCATGATCGCCATGACGGGCTCCGACCCGCAGACGGGCACGCTGCGCTACACCTTCGATACCCTGTATCTGTGGGAAGGCGCGCCGCTCACCTCCATCGTGCTGGGCTTCTTCGCTCTGCCGGAACTGGCCGACCTCGCCATCGCGCGCACGGCCATCGCCGGCAATATGGCGAAGACCGATAGCCACGGCATGCTCCAGGGCGCGAAGGATTGCTTCAAGCACTGGTGGCTGATCGTGCGCTGCTCGTGGCTCGGCGCGGCGTTGGGCGCGGTGCCCGGCATCGGCGGCGCGGTTGTCGATTGGTTGGCCTACGGCCACGCGGTGCGCACCGAGAAGGGCGCGGCGCAGACCTTCGGCACCGGCGACGTGCGTGGCGTCATCGCCTCGGAGTCAGCCAACAACGCCCGTGAAGGCGGCGCGCTTGTTCCGACCGTGGCGTTCGGCGTGCCAGGCTCCGCCGGCATGGCGATCCTGCTCGGCGCGTTCATGATCCACGGCCTCGTTCCGGGCCCGGACATGCTGTCGAAGAACCTGCACATCACCTACTCGATGGTGTGGTCGGTGGCGCTCGCCAACATCGTTGGCGCGGGTCTCTGCTACATTTTCTCCGAGCAGTTCGCGCGTCTTGCTACGCTGCGCTACACGCTCATCATGCCGAGCGTGCTGGGCATCATCTACATTGGCGCCTTCCAGGGCTCGCGCAACTGGGGCGACATGTGGACCCTGCTCATTTTCGGCCTGCTTGGCTGGACCATGAAGCAGCTCAAGTGGCCGCGTCCGCCGCTGGTGCTCGGCCTCGTGCTGGGTGAGATCATCGAGCGTTATCTCTTCATCTCGATCCAGCGTTACGGCGTGGACTGGTTCGCCCGTCCCATCGTGATGGGCATCTTCGCGATCTCGCTCTTCGGCTTGCTCCGTCCGCTGCTGCAGGACGTGCGCAAGGAAGGCGGCGTCATGGGCATGCTCTCGGGGTACGGCAAGCCGCACTTCCAGCGCGAAAATCTGATGAACGTGTTCCTGATCTGCGTGTTCGGTTACCTGCTGTGGGAAGCGTCCACCTGGAACTTCAGCGCCAAGATCGTGCCGATGATCGTCGGTTCGCTTGGTCTGGCGTTCTGCTCGATCTCGTTCCTGAACGAGGTTTCGCGGCGGCCGGCGCTCTCTGCGGATCGCGTGGCGAAGCCGGACGACAAGATCCACATGGATCTTGAGTCCGACACCGGCCATCTTGCGTTGCACGTGGTCCTGGTGCGCGGCTTGATCTTCTTCGGGTGGCTGCTGGCGTTCATGGGCTCCATGGCGGTGGTCGGCATCATCCCGACGGTGCCGCTGTTCGTGGTGCTCTATATGCGCCTCGAAGGGCCGGAGCCGTGGAAGCTCGTGGTGCCGCAGGCCATCTGCCTGACCGTGTTCATCTGGTTTGTGTTCGACCAGTTGCTCACGATCCCGTGGCCGCCGACGTACCTTGGCACGGCGATGCCGTGGCTCAAGGAGTTCATCCCCTCCATCTGAGGACGGATGCTTCGAGATGAGCGGCCGGGCCAAGCGCCCGGCCGTTTCCGTTTGGCGCTTGCGCACGCCGAGAATATCGGCAGAAATCATGCCCATCGAACGCGGCCGAACCCGCGCAACAAAAGCCATCAGGAGGGAGCGAATGACGATGTTGAAGGTTCTGGGACAGACGCTCGCCGCCGGCTGCATGGCGTTAGCGGTTGCAGCGCCCGCGCAGGCGCAATCGCAGCCGCGCGAGATCGCCATCAACGTCGGGTTTGGCGCCGGCGGCGTCTATCACACCATGGCGATGACGCTGTCGCGGCACATGGGCCGCTATCTGCCGGGCAACCCGACAATCGTCGTGCGCACGATGCCGGGCGCGGGCAGTATTCTCGCCGCGAACCACATTGCTAATGTGGCGCCCAAGGATGGATCCATGCTCGCCGTGATCGGCGGCGGCACGATCCTCGAGCCGCTGTTCCGAAACGCCGAGGCGAAGTTCGATCCCGCGAAGCTCAACTGGATCGGCAGCACCTCTTCGGAGACCTACACCTGCGTGGTCTGGAAGGAGACTGGCGTCACGAAGCTGCAGGACATGATCGAGCGGCCGCTGAATGCGGGCTCTACCGGGCGCGGCTCGCGCACCAACACCTACGGCGCCGCCCTCAACGAGTTGCTCGGCACGAAGATCAAGCTGGTGCAGGGTTATCGTGGGATGAACGATATTCATCTCGCCATGGAGCGCCGCGAGCTCGACGCGGTATGCGGCTGGGGCTACTCCTCCATCTTCAGCCAGAAGCCCGATTGGCTGAAGGACGACAAGATCAACATCCTGCTGCAGTTCGCCCGCGAAAAGCATCCTGATCTGCCCCACGTGCCGCTCATCTTCGACGTGCTGAAGACCGAGCGCGACAAGGCGGCGATGCAACTCCTCGTGCTCGACTCCTACGTTGCGTGGCCGCTGGTGGCGCCTCCCGGCGTTCCAGCCGAAACAATCGCCACGCTGCGCAAAGCGTACATCGCGGCGCTGGCCGACCCGACGCTGCTGGCGGAGGCGAAGCAACTGCAACTCGGCATCGCGCCGGTGGCTGGCGAGGATATCCAGAAGGTGGTGCAGGAGGTGATGGCGAGCCCCGCGGAAGTCATCGAAAACGCCCGCAAGCTCTCCGGCCTATAACGCAGTCTGCGACCGGGTTCTGTTTGAGGAACTTCGGCTGGGCGTTGGCGTTTTCAACTGCGGCGCAGGTCTGGCGCCGCAGTCCTGACGCCGGAGCCGCCCTATGAGTTCGCACGCTCGCCTCTTGCTCATCGCCGCCGTTCTGATGTGCGCAGGGTGGGGCGGGACAGCGCAGGCTGGAAATCTGCCGGCAGCCGCGTGCCGGCCCATGGCGCACCTGCCCGGCGAGCTATGGCTCGGCCATTTCACGGGCGGCCGCAAGATGACGCCGCACCTCATCGACTGGCGCGATGACTACGCCTGCTTCACGAGCGGCGCAGAATGTCGCGCTTGGCGCAACAGCATGAGCCGCATTTATCGAGACGTGGAAGGGTGGGGCATCTGTCTAGCCTTGCGCGGCGGCGGCAAGGTGATCGACGCCAGGGCCGTTGTGAAGCCGAAGCGACTTGGCTTGCGCGCCCGCTACTGAGGCGTTCGCCTTCCGCCGGATTGCGTTGCGCCGCCGGTCACACTATGCCGGCTCCATGGCGAGGCCGCACCGGAGGCGGGACATGTCGGGCACGCAGTACGAAACGATCCTGGTCGAGGTCACGGACGGCGTGGGGTTGCTCACCCTCAATCGTCCGCAGGCGTTGAACGCGCTCAACCAACAGATGATGCGCGACGTGCTCGACGCGCTTGCCGCGTTCGACGCGAACCCGGACGTGGGCTGCGTCGTCATCACCGGCTCGCAGAAGGCGTTCGCCGCCGGCGCCGATATCAAGGAAATGCAGAACCAGTCCTTCGAGGACATGTTCGCCGCCGATGGTTTCGGCGGTTGGGAAGCCATGAAGCGCGTGCGCAAGCCTGTCATTGCAGCAGTGTCGGGCTTTGCGCTCGGCGGCGGCTGCGAACTTGCGATGATGTGCGACTTCATTATCGCGGCGGAAAACGCCCAGTTCGGCCAGCCGGAAATCACGCTCGGCATTATTCCTGGCATCGGCGGCACGCAGCGCCTGACGCGCGCGGTGGGCAAGGCGAAGGCGATGGAGATGTGCCTCACGGGCCAGCGCATCGACGCGCAGGAGGCCGAGCGCATCCGCCTTGTGGCGCGTGTTGTGCCGACAGAACGCCTGCTTGAGGAGGCGATGGCGACCGCGCGGACGATTGCGGCGATGCCGCTCACGGCGGCCATGCTCGCAAAGGAATCTGTCAACTACGCGCAGGAAGCTGCGCTATCGCAGGGCTTGCTGTTCGAGCGTCGCGCGTTCCACGCGCTGTTCGCCACCCCCGACCAGAAGGAAGGCATGGCGGCTTTTGTTGAAAAGCGAAAGCCGCAGTTTCGTCGCGGGTGAGGCGAATGGCGCGCCGGACCGGCGCGCCTGCCTCTGTTAGAGACGCTTGCCGATGAGCTTTTTCACGTTGCCGCGCAGGATCTTCTCGCCGTCGGCGCCGAGCTTGCCGATCTCTTCGACGAAAGTTTTCGTGACGTCGATCGTGCGGATTTCCTGCGGATAATCCGTGCCGAACACCAGCCGGTCGGCCGGGATTTCGACGAGCGCCGTCTTCACAGAGCCGATGGCGCCGCAGAAGCCGCCGGAGTCAAACATCAGATTGTTGTTGATGTAGTGGTCGAAGTCCTTCTCCGGCAGCGCGCCGTGGCGGGCGTTGCCCTTCGTGCCCCAGAACACCTTGTCCTGATAGCTGCGGATGCGGCCCAGCATCGACGATATGCCACCGCCCAGATGGGACATGTGCACGATCAGGTTCGGGTGACGGTCGAACACGCCTGAGTTGATAAGGCGGATAATCACCATAATCAGCGAGAACTCGCGGCCGACGGAGCGGGCGAGATCGTACCCGTCGAACTGGCGCGACTCGTTGAGCTTCAGGGCAGGGTGGACGAACACGAACATGTCGCGACGCGCGCACTCGGCCCAGAAGGGTTCGAACTCCGGCGCGTCGAGATACAGCCCGTCCTGCTCGGACGTGATGGTGACGCCGGGGAAGCCCAGCTCGTCGGCGCAACGCGCGAGTTCTGCGAGAGCTTCCTTGCCGCCGAGTGGGTTGGCGTGGGCAAACCCGAGGAAGCGGTTTGGATAATCCTTCTCCGCCTGCTTCGCGTTATTGTTCACAAGGCGCGAGCGCTCGATGTCCGCGGACATGCCGGCGGCGCTGGAGAGCACCGCCATGTCGATGCCGCACGCATCCATCATCTGGATGTGCGTATCCATCTCGAACAGCATGCGATGAACAGTGTAACTCGGGGCGCCATTCTCATCATAGTTGAGAATAAGGCGATCGCCTGGATGCTCCTTGATGAGCTCGCGCGGCGTGAAATGATGATGAAAGTCTACAATCACATTAGCCTCCCGTGTTTCTTGCTGTGTATTGAGCTGCGGCTGCGGCGCATCACGACGCCCCGGCCACCAGCCGTATCGCACGCAGCGTCGCTTCAGGGTCCGCGACGCCCTGACCGGCGATGTCGAACGCGCTGCCATGCCCGGTGGATGAGAAAATTACGCCGCCGCCAATGGACAGCGCAGACGCAAGCCGCCCGGCCATGAGTTTTACCGGGATATGCCCCTGATCGTGATACATCGCGACAAACGCATCGAACTCGCGCCGGCCGATCATCAGGTCCGCGCCTTGCGGGCCTTCCACATCGAGCCCCATATCGCGCAGGCGAACCGCCGCGGGCGCGGTGATACGCTCGTCGTCATCGCCGAACAGCCCGTTTTCGCCCGCGTGGGGATTAATGCCGAACAGGCCGATTTTCGGGCGCGCAACGCCCATGCGTCGCAGCGCGTGATTGGCGGCGCTGGCGGCTGCGATGACGAGATCCGTTGAGAGCCGCGCGAGCCCGTCCGCCAGCCGTTCATGCAACGTCGCATGCACGATGCGCAGGCCGCCGCCGATGAACATCATGAACACGGTTTCTTCCGGAACGCCGGAGAGGCGCGCAATCAGGCTCGGGTAGCCGGAAAACGGAATGCCCGCCTTGTGCACGGCGGTTTCGTTGTGCGGACAGCCGACAATCGCATAAGCCTTGCCGGCGTGAACGAGCTTCATCGCCGCGTCCACATACTCCGTCATGGCGCGGCCCGCCGCTGCCTCAATGCGCCCCGGAGCAAACGCGTCGGCCGGGAGGTTCTCGACTGGCAGGAACGTGATCGCGCCGTCCTGCGTGGCATCGCCCTCAAGCAGCGGTAGCTGCGGCGCGACCAGGCTCGCATAGTGGCGGATCACCTTCGGGTCGCCGATGAGTAGCGGGCGCGGCCCATCACCAGCGGCGAGCGTCGCGGCGGCCTTCACCGCAATCTCCGGCCCGATGCCGTTGGGATCGCCGATGGCGACCGCGATGGTCTTGCGCGCCTCGCTCACAGCGGTAGCGCCATAAGCGTGTCGATGCGTGAGGAGTCGCAGATGACGATGCGTTCTGCGAGCAGCGTGGCGTCGCCCTCGAGGCGCCAAACGTCGAGATAGCGGCCTGTTGCATAGAGCATGGTTGAGCCATCACGCATGATGCGCGCCACCATGAATGACGTCTCGGTGCGCACGCATTGATTGTCATGAACCAGAATGGATGGTTGACCGAGGAGGTGGCGATACGCTTGCCGTTCGTAGATGTTCGCCTCGCGCAGCGCCGAGATGCGATCAGTCAACATGCCGCGAGAGTTCGCGAAGATAACGCCTGCTTCCATGCCGTCGCGGTGGTTGTCGGCGGTCGTCACCTTGTAAAGGCAATCAGCGGTGAAGAACGCCGGCCACTCTTCAAGCCGATCATCGTCGATGCAGCGTGCGTAATCGGCCTGCGTGCGCGCGATGCGGAAATAGATTGTCTGCAGGTCCGTCATGGATTGGCGATCCCCATATGCGCGCGCCAAGCTTTCCAGAAGCCGCGGATAGAGGCTTCCGTCACGCGGCTTTCGCTGCTTTCAGCCGTTGCGCCGCCCATTTCGATGACGGCGCGCTTGTCCGGCGCGCCTGCGGCGCCGCGCTGGACGAACCCGCCGACGCAGCCATCCTCCATGGAGATGAAGCCGGCGGGTCCAACGAGGTTCGCCTGCTTGAGACGCGCAAGGCGCTGCTCGGGCGTATCGTCCTCAAAGCCCAAAATAATCCAGTTGAGATCCGTCTCGTCTACGCTCTTTGGCACGACCTGGCGGATCGCCACGCAGTTCTGGATCTGCTGCAGCACGAACGTCGGAAAGACAGTGAGAATTTGCAGCGTCACGTCGTCGCCGAACTCCTCAAAGCCTGCGAGCAGCGACGGGTCCGCGAGCCGATACTGACTGTCGGAGCGGATCTTCTGCTCGGCGTACTCAGCGCCGGCGGTGCGCTCCTTACGGTCGATGGCCGAGTAGCTGACGTGATGGCCGCCGCTTTCGTCGACGATGATCGCGCCCTTCTGCGACAGGCGGTTCAGTTCGAACGTGGTGAAGAAAAGGTGAAGAATGCTCGCATGGTAGGAGTCCTTCACGTTCTCCACATAGAGCTTCCAGTTGTTGGGCAGCGCCTGCGTGTAGCGGGCGAGAACAACCGGCTTGCGGCCTTCAAGCACGCGCGCGATGCGCCGCGTGATCTCCTCGCCCAGGTAGGTTTCAAGCTCTGGGCCGTCATGGGCGAATGTTCCGAAAATCACGCCATGCAGGCGCGCCACGCGCAGCTTGCGCGGGCCATGGTCCGCGAGCCTGAAGTCGGGGCCCATGCCGCCTTTGCCTTTGACGCCCTTCTGGAACGCGACTCCGGTCAGGTTGCCCTTCAGGTCGTAGGTCCACGCGTGGTAGACGCAACTGAAGTCCTTCTTGCCCTTGCCCTTCTCGTCCAGGCAGATGAGCGCGCCGCGGTGCGCGCAGCGGT
Organism: Hyphomicrobiales bacterium; assembly: GCA_027484655.1. Lineage (GTDB taxonomy): Bacteria > Pseudomonadota > Alphaproteobacteria > Rhizobiales > Beijerinckiaceae > Terripilifer. Next base: position 67,330 of record JAIXSM010000039.1, read on the forward strand.
TTTCGAAGGCGTGGATCGCGCCGTCTGAATCCCGTGTCACCACAACCGAAGCGTCGCCGACCGACGTAGTGCGCCAGTCGCCAGCTTCGGGCACATCCGCTTCAAGGCACAGGTAGTGCCATGCAGGTCCGCGGAAGATGCGCGCCTGTTCCGCAGCGTAGACATCCTCGCGCTGGAAAGCCCAGTAGGGCACGCGCGTGAGGCTTTCCGGCCACTCGTGAATGGGCCATTCCGCATCGGCTGCGGTTCGCCCTGGCGCGAGGGCGGAATCGGGTGGGGTCATGGAGCCCTCTCGTCCCTTGACTTGGTGCGCGGCGCAGGCCGCTTTCGGGCGCAGTTAACGGCGCGCGCCAGTGAAAAGTCAATGCGCTGCGCGTGCGGCAGGCCAGTTGACAAGCCCGAGTCTTCCCGGCTCATTGAGCGCAGCAGAAGGAGCGCCGCAGGGCGCCGTGGGAGGATCGCTGGAATGAGGCTTGCCAGTTACGTTCACGCCGGCCGGGAAAGCTTTGGCATTTCCCTTGAAGGTGGCTTCTTCGACCTTGGAAGCAGGCTTGACGGGGCGACTATCATCGATGCGCTGGCCGGGCCCGCGCGGGATCGCGTTGATACGCTTGCGCGCGAGGCGCGGCCAGAGATCGCCGAGGCCGACGTTCGTTTTCTGCAGCCGATCACCAGACCGGGCAAAATCCTGTGCGTGGGAATCAACTACGCCTCGCGCCCCGGCGAGCATGAGGTGGCGCGGCCGAAGTATCCCAGCCTGTTCTACCGCACGCCGCTGGCGCAGTCCGCGCACGGGCAAGCGCTCTTGCGTCCGCCGGAGTCCGAGCAGTTCGATTACGAGGGCGAGATCGCCATTGTGATTGGTCGCGGCGGTCGGCGCATTCCCGCCTCGCAGGGGCTGTCGCACATCGCCGGGTATTCGTGCTTCAATGAAGGGTCCGTCCGCGACTGGATGAAACACGGCGTCTACAACGTGACGGCCGGCAAGAATTTTGAGCGCTCGGGCGCGTTCGGCCCCTGGATCGCAACGCCCGACGAGATCCGCGATCCTCATGACATGCGCATCGTCACGCGCATCAACGGCGAAGTGCGCCAGCAGGATACGACGGCGAACATGATCTTCCCGTTTGAGGAACTGGTGGCCTATATCTCCACGTTTATCACGCTGGAGCCGGGCGATGTGATCGCCACCGGCACGCCCACGGGCGCGGGCACGCGCTTCGATCCGCCGAAGTGGCTGAAAGCGGGCGACGTGGTTGAGGTCGAGGTGGAAGGCGTTGGCGTGTTGCGCAACGTGGTTGAAGACGAAGGGAGAGGCGCATGACGCAGGCTCCGCACGCACGCGCGCCGCTGGCCTCGGCCGCGCGTGAGAAGATGGAATCGCTCAACGTCGAGGCGGCGCACCTCAACATCTGGCTGCGCACGCAGGCCAATGCGCCCGCACAGCGACCTTGGCTCAAGGAAACCGAGCTTGGCGCCGCTGGAGAGCTTGCGGCAGGGCGCGTCGCTGCTGCGCAGATGAAGGCGAAGCCGCATCTTTGGAAGTGGCGCGAGATTTCGCCCTATCTGGAAAAGATCGCCGGCATCGCCGCAAGCGCCGATGTTCCGCCCATCGAGTTTGCGGATCGCCAGCAGTTTCTGCTCACCAATCCGGGCCTCGGCGGACGTCTTCAGATCGCGGCGGCGCTTCGCTGCGCTGTTTCAATCTACAACCCGGGCGACGTTGCGCCGGCGCATCTGCACAGCCCCAACGCCAGCCGCACGATCCTGTCAGAGAAGGGCGGCTACACCAACGTGGAAGGCGAGCGCTGCCCCGCAGGGCGCGGCGACGTCATCCTGACGCCGAACGGCACGTGGCACGACCACGGCAACGATGGCGGCGAGCCTGTGATGTGGATCGACACACTCGACTGGCCTGTGCTGGAGTTTCTGGATCTCATCTGGCTCGACGAGGATATGCCCGGCGCCACGGGCAATGTGCGTCGGCAGGGCAGCGTTCATCCAGATGGCTACACGCACGCGCTTTATGGCCGTGGCGGCATCCGTCCGCGGTTTGCGCCGCAGGCCCGCGGCATCAGTCGTGACACCTCGCCGCACATTCATTTTCGCGGCGTCGACATTATGGCTGCGCTGCAGGCGCTGCGCGGGGAGGCAGGCGATCCGCACGAGGGCGTGACGCTGGATCTCGTCAATCCGGTGAACGGCGCATCGTTGTTTCCCACCATCGGCTTCGGCGCACAGATGATCCGTGCGGGCGAGGAGACGCTGCACAAGCGCGAAACCGCCAGCACCGTGTTCGTCGTGATGCAGGGCAGGGGGCAAACCGAACTTGCCGACCGCACGTTCGACTGGGAGGAGAACGACATCTTCGTCGTGCCAAACTTCCTGTGGCGCCGGCATCTCAACACCGGCTCGAAAGACGCCGTGCTCTACACCATGACCGATGCGCCCATGATTGAGAAAATCGGGCAGTATCGCGCGCAAGGCCGCACGAAGGCCGGCTCTGTCGTGCAACTCGTGTGAGTGTGAACGGAGAAAAGATCTCGCGCCCAGACGCGAGCATTCTGGAGGGGAAGATGGACAGACGCACAGTCATCATGGGTCTTGGCGCCGCCGCGGGCGCGCCACTTGTTGGTTCGCTTGATGCGTTTGCGCAGGGCGCGTGGCCGAACCAGGCGGTTCGCATCGTGGTGCCGTTTCCCGCCGGGGGATCGGCGGACGTGCTGCCACGCATCGTCGCCGAGGTTCTCGGGCCGGTGTGGAAGCAGCCGATCATCATCGATAACCGCGCGGGCGCAGGCGGAAACATCGGCGCTGAACATGTGGCGCAGGCCAAGCCCGATGGCTATACGCTCATGTCCACGCCGGCGCCGCCGCTCGCGGTGAATCAGAATCTCTATCCCAAACTCAACTTCGATCCGACGAAGTTCAAGCCGATCACGATCCTCGCCACCTCGCCCAACGTGGTCGGCGTCAGCAACAAGCTCGGCGTCTCCAGCGTTAAGGAGCTGATCGAGAAGGCGAAGGCCAATCCCGGCAAGCTGAACGCAGCCAATCAGGGCAACGGCTCCACGTCGCATCTCACCGCCGCCATGTTCGAGTGGCGCACGGGCGTGAAGTTCAATCATGTGCCGTATCGCGGCACTGCGCCTGCGCTGAACGACCTTGTGGCGGGCCACGTCGATGTCTTGTTCGACAACATTTCGTCGTCGTTGCCCCAGCACCTTGGCGGCAATCTCAAGATTCTCGCTGTGGCCCAGAAGCAGCGCGCGAGCCAGATTCCTGACGTGCCGACCGTCGCCGAGGCCGGCATTCCTGACTTTTCCGCCACCGCATGGTTCGCCGTGGTGGCGCCCGACGGCACGCCGGACGATGTGATCGCGAAGATCAACAAGGATATCGTGGCTGCGCTGAACCATCCGGAGGTGCGTCGCAAGTACCTCGAGCAGGCCGCGACGCCTGTGGCGAATTCGCCGGCGGATGCGGCGAAGTTCATCCTTGAGGAAACGAAGCTGTGGGGCGACGTGATCCGCAGCGCGAACGTGAAACTCGCGAATTGAAAATGAAGAGGCCGGGCAAACCGCCCGGCCTCGCGTCCCGCGCTTGAGCGCTTACCTTTTCTTATACGGTCCCAGCTCTTTCAGCGCCCACTCCAGGAACGACGTGTCGATGGCCTTTACCGGGTCCACGTCGTTTGTGATGAAGCTCGCTGTCTTGAACGCAGCGTAATCCTGTTTGATGCTGTCTATGTTCAGCGTGCCGTCCGGGTTGCAGTAGGCGAGCGGGAATGAGCGGTAGAACGCGGGATCCTTTACCGAGGTGTACTCGTTCAGGATTGCGATGATGGCTTCGCCTCTTTCGCCAACAAACATACCCTTGTCGTCGAGCGCGTCATTGTGGTCGCGCACGCCCCGGATGAAGGCCTTCATGAAGCGACGCGCCGCATCGGGCCGATCCTTGGAGAACTTGCCGGAATAGAAGATCACCGCGATCTGGTGGCCGGGGAACACCTCGTCGTCCGTGATGATCTTCACCCCGTAGCCCTTGTTGACGGCCTCGGTGGTCATCGGCTCGGCAGGCAGCGCCACGTCGATGGCCCCGTTTGCGAGCGCGATGACTTGCTGGGGGAAGCCGAGCGACACGAGATCCACATCCGACGGCTTCAAACCCGCCTTCTCAAGAATGCGGTACATGGTTCCCCATGCGGCCGTGCCAGGCGCGGTGTTGGCGAACTTGAGGCCCTTGAGATCCGCCAGCGTCTTGAAGCGGCCAGAATCCACGAGCGCCTTGCGCACCACAAGAGTCTGGCTGGGCCGGCCCAGCGGCGTCGATACCTTGTCGGCGACGATGCGCATGTCGATGCCGCGACCGACCGCGTTGAAGAAACCGGCGGACGGCGCGCCGGCGGACACGTCGAGATCGCCGGCGGCGAAGGGCGCCATCATGCGCGCGGCGGAGTCGAAGGTGGTGAACTGGACATCCAGTCCCTCATCCTTGAAGTAGCCGCGCTTGTGGGCGACGAAGAGGCCAATGTCAGTGGCCACGTTGGTCAGGCCAACCTTCACGACCTCGGGCTTCTGCGCCAGCGCCGCTGTGGTCATGCCAAGCGCGCACACCAGCGCGTATGCGAATCTCGCAATCATGTTTCCTCCCCTCGAGTATTTTTTGTGACCGCCGCCATTCTTGCGAACGGCGGCGTCGCTTCCAGCATATCAGGCGGCAGCCAGCGCCGCGCCATACTTTTCCGCCGCGTAGGCCTTCAGGCGCGGCAGAACCTGCTCGCCGAACAGGCGGAGGCTATCGCACGTGTCGTCGTGGGTCAGCGCGCCGCCTTGCATCATCAGCAGCAGATTGCCGATGCCCCCGGCATAGCTTTCGAATGCGACAATCTGCTGGAACACCTCGTCCGGCGTGCCGCAGAACATAAGCCCCAGATCAATCAGTTCCTGCACCTCAAGCGGGCTGTTCACATCCTTCATCCGGCCGTCGTAGGTCGGCACCATGCGCGGTACTTTTGCGCCGGCGTTCTTGAGCACGCGCGCGTAATCAGTCGCCGGCATGTAGCCTGGCGGACTGCGGAACGGCTCGTAAACCACCGACGTAGTGGTGATGTAGCGACGCACTTCCTCCGCGCGTTCAAACGCTTTGTCGCGGGTGTCGGCGATGGCGCACAGCGCCAGATAACCGAAGCGGTCGGGTCCGGGTTCGCGGCCATGCGTCGCGCGATAGTGCTCTCGATATCGGTCGAACAGATCACGCGTCTTGTAGCCGAGCAGGAACGTGGCGAGCACATGTCCACGCTGCGCCACAGCCGCAGCGCTGCCGAGGCTCGATGCAGTGATCCATACCGGCGGGTGGGGCTGCTGCCACGGCCGCGGCCAGATGTTCACATTGCGATAGTGAAAATATTCACCCTCGAAGTTGAATGGCCCGGTGCGCGTCGTCATCGCCTTGAGAATGAAGTCGTGCGCCTCCCAGACGCGGTCCATCATCCGCACGGGGCTGATGTTCGCGACCGGCGGCTCGTAGGGGACGCCCTTCACAAACCCCATTTCAAGGCGCCCGCGCGAGATCACGTCGATCATCGACAGTTCTTCGGCGATACGCTGTGGATCAGCGCGGTTGGCGAGCGGCACGCCGAGCGCCAGCAGTCGCGCGCGCTTGGTGATGCGCGCGAGGATCGAGAGGATCACGTGGCAGGAGGCCGTGAGGCAGGTCGCCGTCGAATGGTGCTCATTGACCATAATGTCGAGGCCGAGTTCATCGGCCAGCGCCCATTCGTCAAGATAGCGATGGTAGAGGGAAGATGCGGTTTGCGGATCGCATTCGCTGTTGGGCAGCGTGACGCGATAGGAATCCCGGCTGGGATCCCAGGCGTCGGGGTAGGGCTCTTCCGTGAAGTGAAAGACGCGCATGATGTCCTCTCAGCGACCTTGGCCGATCAAGTCGCCCACAATGCGGGCGCAGGTCTCGGGCTGTTCGATGTGCGGGAAATGGCCGGCTTCAGCGATAATCTGGAAGCGCGCGCCGGGGATGGCGGCTGCGTACGCGCGGCCGTAATCAGGGGTGACGATCCCGTCGGAGGCGCCCCAAATCACCGTCGTGGGGGCGGCGATACGATGCAGGCGGTGGATTAGCTTCGGGTCATGCATGTACGGCGACCAGCCAAACCACGCTTCAGATTCGCGATTGCGCGCCAGCGCGAGCAACTCTTCCTCAGGAAGAGATGCGTGGTCGATGTGAGCTTTCGCGGGATCGTGGAACATCATCGCGGCGAGATCCGTGCGTTTCTGCGCCCAGATGTCGACGATATCGCGGTCGTCGCGCCCGCCGAATTTCACGCCAACCGGATCCATCAGCACAAGGCGCGTGATCCGGCTTGTCGGCTTGATGGCGAGGGCGGCGGCTATCCAGCCGCCAAAGGACGAGCCCACCACCGTCAAGTCGCGCAGGTCGAGCGCGTCCATCAGGTCGAGGTAGTGGTGGGCGAGGTCTTCGACCGTATTCATCCAGCGCGGCAGGGACGTTTTGCCGAAGCCCGGGTGCGAGGGGGCGATCACCCGCGCCTTGCCCGCCAGCGCCTCTATGAATGGCCACGACCCGATCAGGCCGCGTCCGGGGTGCAGAAACAGCACCGGCGCGCCGTCCCCCGCCTCGAACAACTCCTGCTCGATGCCGCGGACGTCCAACATGCGCCGGCTTGCGGCGGCGATCATCTCCATTGGCATTTCCTCTCGGGCGCTATTTCGTAGCGCCCCTTGCCGCCCATTATCTTCGTCGCCTAAGAACGATGTCAATCGCAGCCGCCCGCGCGACGGGCGATCCGGGAGGAAGAGGCGAATGGCGGGGCCGACCGCGGGGTTCGAGGTTGTCGAGGGCGTGCGCACCCATGTGCTGCGAGGCGGGGATGGGCCGCCGCTGCTGTTTCTGCACGGCGCGAATGGCGGGCGCTGGCTCCCGTTCATGGACAAGCTCGCCGAGCGCTTCGAGGTGATCGCGCCCGAGCATCCGGGTTTCGGGCGCTCGGACACGCCGGACTGGCTCGATTCGGTGCGCGACCTAGGCCATTTCTATCAGGCGTTCATGGAGAAGCTGGGGCTCTCCGACGTGACTCTGGTGGGCACGTCGCTCGGCGGATGGATCGCCGCCGAAACAACTCTGCGCAACGCTGCGCGTTTGCGCGCCCTGGTTCTGGTCGCTGCTGGCGGCGTGCGTGTGAAGGGCGTTCGCAAGGGCGACCTGTTCCTCTGGTCGCAGGAGGAGCTGACGCGCAATCTGGTGCACGATCCCGCCCTAGCGGAGAGGATGCTGTCTGCGCCCGTGACCGAGGAAGACCGCAACATCGGCCTCAAGAACCGGCTGATGACGGCGCGTCTGGCGTGGAGCCCGCGCCTTTATGATCCCGAACTTGAAAAGTGGCTGCATCGCATCGCAACGCCCACGCTCGTCCTGTGGGGGCGCGAGGACAAACTCATTCCTTGTGCCTACGCAGAGCGCTTCCGCGAGATGATCCCGCACGCCCGCGTGCGGGTGTTCGATTCGTGCGGGCACCTGCCCCACGTAGAGAAGACGGACGAGTACGTGAGCGAGATTATCGCGTTTTCGGAAGGCGCACGGCCATGAAGTTTTTCCTCTTTCACCTCATGCCCTATGCGGACCTCGATCTCTCCGCGCCGGACAAGTACAACTCGTCGTGGGTGACGCTGCCCAACTCCTACTATGATCCCAAGAAAGGGCATCTTCTCTATAATCGTTATCTCGATGAGCTGGAGCTTGGAGACGAGCTCGGCTTTGACGGCGTATGCGTCAATGAACATCACGCCAACGCCTATGGCATGATGCCCCAGCCCGGCGTGCTTGCCGGCGCGCTCGCCCGACGCACCAAGAATGTGAAGATAGCGCTTCTCGGACGCGCGTTGCCGCTGGTCAACAACCCCATCACCATCGCGGAAGAATTCGCGATTCTCGACAACATCACCGGTGGCCGCTTCATCGCAGGGTTCGTGCGCGGCATCGGCGCTGAATACTTTTCGTGGAACGCGAACCCGGCTTTTTCCCACGAGCGCTTCATGGAGGCGCACGACCTCATCATTCAGGCATGGACTCGCACAGGGCCCTTTGCTTTTGAAGGCAAGCACTTCAATTTCGACTATGTGAACCTGTGGCCGCGGCCGTATCAGGATCCCCATCCGCCGATCTGGATTCCCTCACAAGGTTCGACGGAAACCATTGAGTGGGCGAGCCATCCGGACCGGCGCTACACATATCTGCAAACGTTCTCGCCGCTGTCGGCGCTGCAAAAGTACATGAAGCAGTACAAGGACAGCGCCGAAAGTTACGGCTGGGAGGCAGGCCCCGCCAACCTTGGTTGGGCGACGCCGATCTATGTGGGTGAGACGGACGAAATCGCCTATCGCGAGGCCAAGCCGCATATCGAGAACTTTTATCAAAAGTTCCTCAAGATGCCGCTCGAGATGCTTCTGCCGCCGGGCTATCTGTCGCTCAAGTCCATGCAGGGCGTGATGGCCGCCAAGCAGCAGGTTGCGGTGGGCGCGCGCGACATCGACGCGGTGATGGCCAGCGGCATGTTCCTGTGCGGCAGTCCAAAGACGATCCGCGACCAGCTGAAGCGGCATCAGCAGGAGATCGGTTTCGGGCAGGTGCTCTCCATGCTTCAGTTCGGCACCTTGCCTGCGGACCTGACGCGCAAGAATATTGAACTGTACGCGCGTGAAGTCATCGCGCCGCTGCGTGCGGAAGAGCAGGCCGCGCGCGCCGCGGCGGAATAGGGGGGCGAATGGGCCAATCCAGCGCAGAGCAATCGCAGACTACCCCAGTCACCTATGGCGCGCTGTACAGCGTGTTTTTCTGGATCGGCCTGTTCAGTTTCGGCGGCGGCCTCATGCCGTGGATCCAGCGCGAGATCGTCATCAAGCGCGGGTGGATGCGGGATGAGGATTTCTTGCCCGGCGTTGCGCTTGCGCAGGTTCTGCCGGGCGTCAACTCCACCAACATGGCGGTTTACGTGGGCCGGCATCTGCTTGGCGTTTCTGGCGCTGCTGTCGCATTGATTGGCATGCTCACTGGCCCGTTCGCAGCTATGCTGATTGCAGCCTACTCCTACAAGGCCATTCTGGGCGTGCCGGCGTTGCACGCGGCCATGGCGGGCGTGGCGGCCGCCGCCATTGGCATGTTGCTGCGCATGGGCGTTTCGGCAGTTCGCACGACGAGCAAGGGCGTGCTTCCCATCGCGGTTATGGTGGCTGTGTTCGTCGCCATTGGCGTGCTCAAGTGGCCGCTTGTTCCCGTGGTGCTTGTGGCGACGCCGCTCAGCGTGCTCGCCGCGTGGCCACGGGGAAAGAAGGAGCAGGGCGATGCGTGAGGAAGTCTCCTTCGGCCTGCTTCTGACCATTGCGGTCATCCTTGCGCCGCTGTCCATCGCCTCGATCGGCGGCGCCACTGCGATCTACGCGCCGTTGCAATATGAGGTGGTTGATCTGCGCCAGTGGATCACCGGCCGCGAGTTTCTCGACCTATTCGCCATTTGTCGCTTCACGCCGGGGCCGAGTTCGCTGCTGGGCGCGCTCATCGCGTTCAAGGTGGCGGGCATTCTTGGCGCTCTGGTCGCCATGGTGGCGCTGTATCTGCCCTCATCGGCGCTGTGCTACGCGGTGGGGCGCATCTGGAGCACGCACAAGGGCAAGCCGTGGCATACGGCGGTGGAGAAGGGGCTCACGCCTATCGCAGCAGGCCTCATCATGGCGGGTGTGCTGGCTCTGTTCCAGTTGAGCGGCGGGGATCTTCTCACCGGCGCGGTGATGGTTGGCGTCGCCGGCGTGCTCACGTGGAAGCGCAAAATGCACCCGTTCCCGCTGCTCATCGCCGGCGCACTGGCGTTCGAAGCTGCGTATCTGCTCGGCTACATGGCGCGCGCTGCGTAACGCAGGCTTCGGCGCCAGTGCGCCGAAGCGTTGTGACTGGCGTCAGCCGGCGCGCACGCTGGTTGCGGTCTGCCCGAAGAGAACCTTCTTTTCGTCCTCGGTCATCGTCGCGTTCTCGCGCAGCTTTTCCCACGCGTAGGCCTTTGCGGTGGCCGGCCGCGCCTTGATCCGCTCGAACCATGCGTGAATGTTGGGAAAGTCTTCCAGCTTCTGTCCCTGCTTCTCGTGGGAGACGATCCAAGGATAGCAGGCCATGTCGGCGATGGTGTAGTCGCCGGCAATGAACTCGCGGCCCGCAAGCTGGCGGTCAAGCACGCCGTAGAGCCGGTTCGTTTCCTTCACATAGCGGTCGATGGCGTAGGGAATCTTCTCCGGCGCATACTGCGAGAAATGGTGGTTCTGCCCGGCCATGGGTCCGAGGCCGCCCATCTGCCAGAACAGCCATTCAAGCGTCTTCATGCGGCCGCGCAGATCAGCTGGCAGGAACTTGCCCGTCTTCTCCGCCAGATAAACCAGTATTGCGCCGGATTCGAACACGCTCACAGGCTCGCCGCCATCCGCAGGCGCGTGGTCGATGATTGCCGGCATGCGATTGTTGGGCGCAATCTTCAGGAATTCCGGGCGGAACTGTTCGCCCTTGCCGATGTTCACAGGAACGATCCGATACTCCAGCCCGGCTTCTTCCAGAAAAATCGTGATCTTGTGCCCGTTGGGAGTCGGCCAATAGTGAAGCTCGATCATGTCGCCTCTGCTGCGTGGGACTGCTGCGGCGCATGATGGGTCGTCGGCGCCTTCAAAACAAGGTTATGCCCCTTTGCGCTTTGCTGCGCGCGCATTATCCTGCTCGCGTCGCGCTCCCAAGAAGCGCTGACATTAAGGGAGGAAGGCATGCGTTTCACACGAAAGGCCGCATTGGGCGGCGTGTTTCTCTGGGCGTTCGCCGCTGGTGCGGCGTATGCGCAGCAGCCCTCCGGCATGAGCCAGATTGATCGCACCAATCAGGCGGCCAGCAAGCAGGATCCCGGCCTTCGGCCGCACGCCACGCCCCCGGTCGCAACACCCGCTGAGAAGCTGCCGCTCGACAAGATCAAACTGCCGGCGGGCTTCAAGGCGGAGCTGTGGTCCTCGGGCCATCCGGGCGCGCGCTCCATGGTGCGCGGCGACAAGGGCACGATTTTCATGGGCTCGCGCACCATCGGGCGCGTGTATGCAATCGTCGAGAAGGATGGCAAGCGCGAAACGAAGACGCTGCTGCAGGGGTTGACCCAGCCCAACGGCCTCGCGTTCCGCGATGGCGCGCTCTACGTCTTCGCCATCAATCGCGTGTTCCGCTACGACAATATCGAGAGCAAGCTCGACAACCCGGGCGATCCCGTGGAACTGACCCAGGCGTTCAACTTGCCCCCCGAGGTGCATCACAACTGGAAGTATGTGGACTTCGGGCCGGACGGGAAGCTCTACGTTCAGGTTGGCGCGAACTGCAACGTGTGCGAGGTCAACCCCGGCATCCATGCGCAGATCCGCCGCTACAACGCGGACGGCACCGGCATGGAAATCGTCGCGCGCGGCGTGCGCAACACGGTGGGCTTCGACTGGCACCCCGCGACGGGCGAGCTCTGGTTCACCGACAACGGCCGCGATTGGGCCGGCGAGGAGGGCCCCGAGGATGAGCTGAACCGCCTGCCCAAGGGTATGGAGGGCGCCAACTTTGGCTTCCCGTATTGCCACGCGAACGGCGTGGTGGATCCCGACATCCGCAAGCCGGACGCCTGCGCTGGCGTCGTGCTGCCGGCGGCGCTCACGGGGCCGCACTCAGCGGGGCTTGGCATCAAGTTCTACACGGGCAAGATGTTTCCGGCCGAGTACCAGAACATCGCGTTTGTGGCCCGCCGCGGCTCATGGAACCGTGCGCAGAAGTTCGGCTACGATGTGGTGATCGCGCGTCCGCAGGCGGATGGCAGCGCGAAGATCGAGCCGTTCATGACTGGGCTGCTCGACGAGAAGGCGAATGCGTTCTTCGGGCGCCCGACCTATGTGCTGCAGATGTCGGACGGCGCCATGCTCGTCTCGGATGAGCAGAACGGCGCGACGTATCGCATCTCCTACACGGGCGCGAAATGAGCGTTGTGAAACGTGCATCGGTGGCGGCGCTTCTGGCGCCGCTGCTCGTTTTCGCGACGGGATATGCGGAGTCCCGCCCGCTTGAAGAGCGCGCCGCCGAGTGCGTCGCGTGCCACGGCCCCGGGGGTTCTTCATCGACGCCCGGCGTGCCCTCCATCTCCGGGCAGCCGCAGTTCTTCATCATCAATCAGCTCATTCTGATGCGCGAAGGCGTTCGGCCTGTGGCCGCCATGGCCGATGTGCTCAAGGGGCTGAAGGATGAGGAGGCTGTGGCGCTGGCGGAACGCTTCTCATCGACGCCCATCGTGCGCAGCGACGAGACGGCCGATCCTGCGCTCGTCAAGCGCGGCGCGGAGCTGGCGGTAAAGATGCGCTGCGCGTCGTGCCACATGCCGGGCTATGAAGGCAGCGAGCAGATGCCGCGCCTGTCGGGCCAGCGGATCGACTACATGATCGACGCGTTGAAAGCGTACCGCGACGACAAGCGCCCCGGCGCCGACACCGCCATGACGGCGGTCGTTTATGGCGCGAGCGACGCGGACCTTGCGGCGCTCGCGCATTACACAGCGACGAAGTAGGGGCGCAGCGCGCGCCCTTACACGTTTGCCGCGGGCAGGGGATCGCGGCCGCGGATCATGTCCGACGCCTTGTCGGCCATCATGATGACGCAGGCGTTGATGTGGGCGCCCACCATGTCCGGCATGGCGGAGGCGTCCACCACGCGCAGACCTTCGACGCCGCGCACGCGAAGCTGCGGATCAAGCACCGATTGCGCGTCCGTGCCCATCTTGCAGGTGCCGGCGGGGTGGTGGGCCGTGATCGCCGCGCGCTTCAGATACGCCTCGATCTCGGCGTCCGTGCGCGCCTTGGCGGTGGTCGCGGTCTCTTCGCCGCGATAGGGATCCATCGCCTTCTGGTGGGCGACGTCGCGGGCGATCTTGAAGCCTTCGCGCAGCTTCGGCAGATCGTTGGGCGACGAGAAGAAATTGTAGACGATGCGCGGCGCGGCGGTGGGGTCGGCCGAGCGCAGCAGCACTTCGCCGCGGCTTTCGGGATGCAGCAGGCAAGGGCGAATGCCGTAGCCGTCGAGATACGCCTTCTTGATGCCCGGGAACCACATGCCGGCCGCGCCCGGGAGGCCCCGGAACATGAACTCGATGTCCGGCACAGGCTGGTCCGGGCTCGTCTTGATGAAGGCGTGCAGGCCGCCTGGCACCACTGTTCCCGGCCCCGTGCCGAAGAGGTAGGCTTGGATCATCGCGCGGACGATGCGGTCCGCCCGCAGCGTGTCGCGGAACGGCGAGGGGTTCGTCGGCCGCGTGAACATGATCATCGCGGCCAGATGATCCTGCAGGTTCTTGCCCACGGGCAGATCGACCACCGGATCGACGCCCACGCTCTTCAGGTGGTCGGCCGGCCCGATGCCCGACAGCATGAGCAGCTGCGGCGAGTTGAACGTGCCCCCGGCCAGGATTACCTCGCGCTCGGCGAGGGCGCGCACCTGCATGCCATGGTGCGTGTAATCCACGCCGCGCGCGCGCTTGCCCTCAAGCACCACGCGGGCGACGTTGGCGCGCGTCTCGACCCGCAGATTGGGCCGCTTCTTCGCGGGCTTCAGGAACGCGTTCGATGTGGACGAGCGCCGTCCGTTGCGGATGGTGTACTGGCTGCGGCCAAAACCTTCGCCGTCGGCGCCGTTATAGTCCTTGCTCACCGGCAGGCCGGCCTGCCGGGCCGCTTCGATCCAGGCCGGGAACAGCGGGTCGTCGGTCTTTGCGAACTCGGTGCCCAGCGGTCCGTCGCCGCCGCGGAACTCGCTGGCGCCGCCTTCCCACGTCTCGCAGCGGCGGAAGTAGGGCAGGCAATCGCCGTAGGCCCAACCGGTCGCGCCGTTGCTGGCCCAGCGGTCGTAATCGCCCCGGTGGCCGCGCGTGTAGGCCATGACGTTGACGGAGGAGGAGCCGCCGAGCACCTTTCCGCGCATGGCTTCGATGCTGCGCCCATTCAGGGCGGGTTCGGGCTCCGTGTGGTAGCCCCAGTCGAACAGCATCCAGTCGTGCATTTTGCCCATGCCGAGCGGGATGTGGATGAGCGGGTGCCAGTCGCTGGGGCCTGCCTCCAGCAGCAAGACCTTCACTTCTGGGTCTTCGGTGAGGCGATTGGCGAGCACGCAGCCCGCAGAACCCGCGCCGACGATGATGTAGTCGAAAGTGCTGTCCGCAGCCATTTCCGTCCCTGTTTGCGTCTCTGTTTGATTTTGGCCCGCTCGTGTAGCGTTAGCCAAACGGGTACAACGCCGCAGCCGCTTCGTCCATGGCGGATCGCGGGCGGCAAGGTTGGACCGCATCTGAACCGGACCGCGCGCCACATCCCCGGACGCCGAAGGCGATCCGGGGCCTAGAGGCCGTGCTTCAGCGCTGGGTCCCGGATTCGGGCTTCGCCCGCCCCTCGAATGTGGAGCCTCAAATCAAAGCAGCGACTACGTCTTCGCCGCTTTTTTTGCAGGAGCCTTCTTCGTTGAGGCAGCCTTCTTCGTTGCGGCTGCTTTCTTCGCAGGGGCCTTCTTGACCGCAGCCGCTTTTTTCGCAGGCGCAGTTTTCTTGGCCGCGCTTGTTTTGGTTGCGCCCGCCTTCTTTGCGGAAGTCTTCTTGGCTGCGCCCTTGGCGGGACCGCCCTTGGCGTCGATCCACTCGATGGCGTCGGCGAGGGTCACTTCCTCCGGCGACATCGACTTCGGCACGTTCGCATAGACTTTGCCGAGCGCAACGTAAGGTCCGTAACGACCTTGCCGGACAGTGATCTTGCCGCCCGCGGGATGCTCGCCGAGCACCGTGCCGCTTTCGTCGCCGCCGCCTTCGCCCGAAGCCTTGGCCTTGATGAGCGCAATGGCTTCCTCAAGCGTCACTTCGTCCGGGTTGCGGCCCTTCGGCAGGTTCGCGTTGACCTTCTTCCAGTTCACATACGGGCCGTAGCGGCCGGATTTCACGCTGATCGCGCCGCCTTCCGGGTGATCGCCAAGCGCACGGCCGGCGGACGCTCCAAAGCGGCTCGCGCCGCCGCCGCCCTGTTCCTTCGTAACGATGAGATCGATCGCGCGGTTCGCGCCGATTTCAAGCACATCGTCGTCGCGGCCGAGATTGGCGTAGGTCTTGGCGTGCTGCACGTAAGAGCCGAAACGGCCGATACCCGCCAGAATGGGCTCGCCAGATGTGGGATGGCGCGCCACCTCGCGGGGAAGCGACAGGAGAGCCAGCGCTTTTTCAAGCGTGATGTCTTCCTTGGCCATGCCTTTGGCCAGCGACGAGCGCTTGGGCTTTTCGCCCTCGCCCAATTGCACGTACGGCCCGAAACGCCCGTCGCGCAGCGTCACTTCGAGGCCAGTGTCCGGATCTGTTCCCAGCACGCGCACGCCCGGGCGATCACCCTCGGTCCCACCGGTTTCGCCGGTGGCCTGCTGCGACAGGGTGCGGGTGTAGCGGCATTCGGGATAGTTGGAGCAGCCGACAAACGCGCCGAACTTGCCAAGCTTCAGCGAGAGTTGGCCGGCGCTGCACGAGGGGCAGGCGCGCGGGTCGCCGCCATCCGCCTTGCGCGGGAAGATGTGCGGACCCAGCAGCTCGTTGAGATTGTCGAGCACCTCTGTGGTGCGCAGATCCTTGGTTTCGCCGACGGAGTGGGAGAAATCCTTCCAGAAGTCACGCAGCACCTGCTTCCAGTCGATCTCGTTGTTGGCGACGAGATCGAGCTTCTCCTCGAGCGCCGCCGTGAAGTCGTACTCCACATAGCGGCGGAAGAAGCTTTCGAGGAACGCCACCACGAGGCGGCCCTTGTCCTCGGGGATGAGGCGCTTCTTGTCGAGCCGCACGTACTCGCGGTCGCGCAGCACAGCCAGCGTCGAAGCGTAGGTGGACGGGCGACCTATGCCCAGCTCTTCCATGCGCTTGACCAGCGTCGCCTCGGTGAACCGCGGCGGCGGCTCGGTGAAATGCTGGGCGATGTCGATCTTCTCGCGCTTGAGGGCGTCGCCGGCGGCCATGGGCGGCAGGCGACCGCTTTCGTCGTCCTCCTCGTCGTCGCGGCCTTCCTGATAGAGCGCGAGGAAGCCGTCGAAGCGCACCACCTGGCCGGTGGCGCGCAGGTCTACGCGCTTGTACTTCCCGCCGGTCACGTCCGCAGCGATATCGACCGTCGTGCGCTCTAGTTCCGCCGACTCCATCTGGCTCGCGATGGTGCGCGTCCAGATCAGCTCGTAGAGCCGCAGCTGATCCTTATCCAGCACACGCGAGAGCTGGCGGGGCAGGCGGGTCAGGTCGGTAGGGCGGATGGCCTCGTGGGCCTCCTGCGCATTCTTGTGCTTGGTCGTGTACTTGCGCGGAACCTGGGGCACGTACTTCGGCCCGTATTCCTTTTCGATCACGCGCCGCGCCGAGGCGATGGCTTCGGGCGCCACGTCCACGCCGTCGGTACGCATATATGTAATGAGGCCGACCGTCTCGCCGCCAAGGTCCACGCCCTCGTAGAGACGCTGGGCCACGCGCATGGTGTGGGCTGGAGCAAAGCCAAGCTTGCGCGAGGCTTCCTGCTGCAGGGTGGAGGTGGTGAAGGGCGAGGCCGGGTGACGCTTGGCCGGCTTGGCCTCCACGGAGAGCACGGAGAACTTCGCCGCCTCCAGCGCGGCCTTGAAGGCGCTCGCCTCCTCGCCGGAACCCACGTCGAGGCGCTGGATGCGCTTGCCGTCGGCGCCCACGAGCCGGGCGATGAACGGGGCGTCGTCCTTGGTTTTCAGTTGTGCGGCCACCGACCAGTATTCGCGGGCGACGAACTTCTCGATCTCGAGTTCGCGGTCGCACACGAGGCGAAGCGCCACGGACTGGACGCGGCCGGCGGATTTCGCGCCCGGCAACTTGCGCCATAGAACCGGGGAGAGTGTGAAGCCCACCAGATAGTCGAGGGCGCGGCGGGCGAGATAGGCGTCCACCAGCGCCGCGTCGATGTCGCGCGGGTTGCGCATGGCGTCGAGCACGGCGCTCTTGGTGATGGCGTTGAACACCACGCGCTGGACGGATTTATCCTTCAGCACCTTCTTGCCGCGAAGGACTTCCAGCACGTGCCACGATATGGCCTCCCCCTCGCGGTCCGGGTCGGTCGCCAGAATGACGCGGTCGGCGTCCTTCACGGCGCGGGCGATGTCAGCGAGGCGTTTGGCGGCCTTGCCGTCCACCTCCCACTGCATGGCGAAGTCCTGCTCGGGATCCACCGCGCCGTCCTTGGCCAGCAGGTCGCGCACGTGGCCGAAAGAGGCCAGAACCTCGTAGTCCCTGCCGAGGTACTTGTTGATTGTCTTGGCCTTGGCCGGAGATTCGACGATGACGACTGCGTTCATGAGGCGAAAATCCTCCAGGCCCGCGGCCTGAAAAAGCGAGACATCTTCCTCCGGCGGCAGGGTCTCGAAAGCCCGCGCAGGCCCGGATCGAGCTTGTCGTTTCGGCCGGGAAGATGGTGGACGCCGGGGGCAAATGTCAAATGAGGCCCCCGGGCGGGGCGCCGGGTCGCCCGTTCCAGACGCCGTGCGGAGGGGCGCCGGGCACTGCTTCAGGGGCCAGAAAAGACCCCGTGGGCGCCATTGGGTCGGGCGGCTTTTCAGTGCGTTTTCGCACGGCCGCCTTGCAGGGCCGGGGGCCGGTGGCTATGAGGCTTCCATGCAAACGGCATTTCCTCACCGGCACCTGCTCGGCATCGACGGCCTGACCCGTCCCGAGATCGAAGCGCTCCTCGATATGGCGGAGGAGGCGGTCGAGGTGTCCCGCAGGGTCGATAAGAAGCGCTCCATTCTGAGCGGGCGCACCCAGATCAACCTGTTCTTCGAAGCGTCAACTCGTACGCAGGCCTCGTTCGAGCTGGCGGGCAAGCGGCTGGGCGCTGACGTCATGAACATGTCGGTGGCCACCTCCTCGGTCAGCAAGGGCGAGACGCTCATTGACACTGCGGTGACGCTCAACGCCATGCGCCCGGATGTGATCGTTGTCCGCCACCAACATTCCGGCGCGGTGCATTTGCTGGCCCGCAAGGTGTCCTGCTCAGTCGTCAACGCCGGGGACGGCAGTCACGAGCATCCAACCCAGGCGCTCCTCGATGCGCTGACGATCCGCCGCAACAAGGGCCATATCAGCGGACTGGTAGTCGCGATCTGTGGCGACGTGCTCCACTCGCGGGTGGCGCGCTCCAACATTATCCTGCTGACGCAGATGGGCGCTCGTGTGCGCGTGGTCGCGCCGTCAACGCTTTTGCCGCCGGGCATTGATCGCATGGGCGTCGAGGTTCATCGCACCATGGAGAGCGGCCTGCGCGACGCCGACATCGTGA
The DNA here is from genome assembly GCA_027484655.1 of Hyphomicrobiales bacterium. Lineage (GTDB taxonomy): Bacteria > Pseudomonadota > Alphaproteobacteria > Rhizobiales > Beijerinckiaceae > Terripilifer. Next base: position 85,755 of record JAIXSM010000039.1, read on the forward strand.
TGATGCTGCGCCTGCAGCGGGAGCGGATGGATGGCGCGTTCGTCCCGTCCCTGAAAGAATATGCGCGCTTCTTTGGTCTCGATGAGGCGAAGCTCGCGTACGCCAAGCCCGACGCGCTGGTGATGCATCCCGGCCCCATGAACCGGGGCGTGGAGATCGACACGGCGGTCGCGGACGGGCCGCGCTCGCTCATCACGCAGCAGGTGGAGATGGGCGTCGCTGTTCGCATGGCGGTGCTTGAGGCGCTGTCCTACAACCTTCCAAACGGGTGAGCGCCATGAACGCCTCTTTCAGCCCGGCGACTGCCTTCATTAATGCGCGCCTCGTCGATCCCGAGGCCGGCGTCATTCTCGACGGCGGTGTCCTTGTCGAAGACGGCGTGATCGTTGAGGCGGGCGCCCGCGTCACCGGCGCCAACGTGGGCGCTCGCACGCAGGTGATCGATTGCGCTGGCGACATTGTGTGCCCCGGCCTCATCGACATGAGCGCGTTCGTGGGCGAGCCCGGCGCGACCCATCGCGAGACCATCGCCACCGCCAGCATGGCGGCCGCGGCTGGTGGCGTCACAACTCTGCTCGCTCGACCGGACACCAATCCGCCGGTGGATGGCGCGGCGGCGGTCGACTATCTGATGCGTCGCGCTCGCGACAAGGCGGTGGTGCGCGTTCTGCCGGTTGCTGCGCTCACCCGCGGACTGCATGGCAAGGAAATCGCCGAGATTGGCTCCTTGCATGACGCAGGCGCGGTGGCGTTCTCGAATGGCCCGCATTCCGTGGGCTCCTCGCAGGTGATGCGGCGCGCGCTGACCTACGCGCGGGATTTCGGCGCGCTTGTGATTCACCATGCGGAAGATCTGGAGCTGGCCCGTGCGGGCGTGATGAACGAGGGCGAGTTCGCCAGCCGGCTTGGGCTGCCGGGCGTTCCGGCCGAGGCGGAGGCGATCGTGCTCGATCGCGACATGCGCCTGGTGGCGCTGACGCTGGCGGGCAATGAAAATGGCGCTCGCTACCATTCCCCGCTGGTGAGCACGCGCCTGTCCCTCGACATTATCGCGCGGGCGAAGGCGGCGGGCCTTCCGGTCACGTGTGGCGCGTCGATCAACCATCTCACGTTGAACGAGACGGACGTCGGCGATTACCGCACCTTTCTCAAGATCGCGCCGCCGCTGCGCGCTGAGGATGAGCGCGTCGCGCTGGTGGAGGCGCTCGCCAGCGGGCTGATCGACGTGATCGTATCCGATCACAATCCGCAAGACGTCGAGGCCAAGCGCGTGCCGTTCTCGGAGGCCGAATACGGCGCCGTAGGGCTCGAAACCATGCTGGCGGCGGGCTTGCGGCTTGTGAACGCCGGGCAGGTGAGCCTGCCGCGGCTGATCGCGGCGATGACCATCCGCCCCGCCCAGATCGTCGGGCTGCCGCAAGGCCGGCTTACCCCGGGCGCGCCCGCCGATCTCATCCGCTTCGATCCCGACGAGCCGTTCGTGGTGGATGCAGCGAAGCTGCGTTCTCGCGCCAAGAACACGCCGTTCGACGCGGCCCGGCTCGCCGGGGTGGTGAAGACCACCATGGTTGCGGGGCGCCTCGCGCCAGTCTAGGCTTCGTCTGCGCCTCATGGCGGAGTGATTGTTTCCATGTTTCCCGATCTGCCCGCAAATCTCGCCGCGCTCGCCCTTGGCTATCTGCTTGGGTCCATTCCGTTCGGGCTGGTCCTGTCGAAGCTCGCGGGCGGCGTCGATCCGCGCACCATTGGTTCGCAGAACATCGGCGCCACCAACGTGCTGCGGACCGGAAACAAGAAGCTGGCCGCCGCGACCTTGCTCCTCGACGCCTTGAAGGGCACGGTCGCCGTGCTGATCGCCATGCGTTTCGGTGAGTACTACGCCATCCTTGCAGGCCTTGGCGCGTTCCTCGGGCACCTCTATCCGATCTGGCTGCGAGGCCAGGGCGGCAAGGGCGTCGCCACGTTTCTCGGCGTGGCGCTGGGGGTGGCGTGGCCCAGCGCGCTTGTTTTCGCGGTCGTCTGGCTCGGGGTGGCTTTCGCCACACGCTATTCGTCTGCGGCCGCGCTGGCGGCGAGCGTCGCGACGCCTCTTGCGATGTGGGCGATGGGGCGTCAGGACGCGGCCGAGCTTTTCGTCGCGCTGGCAGTGCTGCTGTGGTTCAAGCACCGCGCCAACATCGAGCGCCTGATGGCGGGTACTGAAGGCAAGATCGGGGCTAAGACATGACCCGGGCCGGTCCCGCCGCTCGTCTCACCGACGAACAGCGACTGGACTGGCTGCAACTGATCCGGTCCGAAAACATCGGACCACGAACATTTCGTACATTGGTCAATCGGTTCGGCGGAGCCCGCGCGGCGCTCGAGGCGTTGCCCGAACTCATGGCGCGTCATGGGGGCGGGCGTCGTGTGGTCATCGCCAGCCGGGATGATTGCCGGCGCGAGCTGGAACGCGTGGACCGCCTGGGCGCGCGTCTCGTCGCGGGCGGCGAGCCTGAATACCCTCCCGCGCTGCGCATGATCGATGACAGCCCGCCGCTGATCTGCGTGCGCGGCGACCTCTCTGCGTTCACGCGCCCGATCGTGGCCATTGTCGGCTCCCGAAACGCTTCAGCGGCGGGGCTCGCGTTTGCCGACCGGCTTGCCCGGGAACTGGCTCAAGCGGATTTCGTCGTCGCCTCCGGCCTCGCGCGCGGTGTTGACCAGCGGGCGCACCGGGCCTCGTTGGCGACCGGAACCATTGCTGTTCTCGCCGGCGGGCTCGACCGGATTTACCCGCACGAGCACATCGATCTTGCGGACGAGATTGCCGAGCGCGGCGTTGTGGTGTCCGAGATGCCGCTGGGCTGGGAGCCGCGCGGTCGCGATTTCCCGCGGCGCAATCGCATTGTGTCCGGTCTGTCGCTGGGCGTCGTGGTGGTGGAGGCGGCGCGTCGCTCCGGTTCGCTGATCACGGCCCGGTTCGCCAACGAGCAGGGCAGGGAGGTGTTCGCCGTGCCCGGGTCGCCGCTGGATCCAAGATCCGAGGGCGCGAACGATCTTTTGCGGCAGGGCGCGACCCTGTGCGTGTCCGGGAGCGATGTGATCTCGGCGCTCGCCCCGCTGGTTCAGGGCGGCCTGCCAGAGCGGCGCGACTTCGATGAGGACACTGCTTACGCCGCCAACCGGGCCGAGACGCTTTGGGACGAAACGGACCTGTTCGGCGAGCACTCGCCGCCATTGGCCGACCCGCTGCTGGAGTTCGACGACGACGGCGGGCGAGATTCCGAGCCTCCGGGCAAGGTTGATTTCATTCAGGCGCCAGCGGCTCCGCGTGACTTGCGCAGCGCGGTTGAGGAGCTGCTCGGCCCCTCGCCGGTGAGCATCGACGATCTGGTGCGCGCCGCGGGCGCCAGCGCGGGAGAGGTGCAGGCGGCCCTGTTCGACCTTGAGCTTGAAGGCAAGCTGGCGCGCCATGGCGCCAACATGGTTGGCCGCGCCGGCGACCGTTGATCTCCGACGCTCAGTCCGCGTCGAGGCCGGGCGCGCGGCCGCGAATGGCCGCCTCCGCCTCCACGCGCGCCATGGTCAGGAGATAGCAGGTCGTTTCAAGTCCGGCTGACGAGGCCATGCGCGCAAGCTCCATGGTCATCTCCGAGATGTATCGCGCAGTTTCCACCGCGTTCTCAGGGGTGACGACGGGTTCATCGTCGGGAAAGGTGTAGGGTTCCGGCTCCTGCGCCTGCTGGCGCGCGTTGCTCAACCCGGCCGACCTTTTCGCCATGCACCGCCTCCATCAGCAATCGCTGATCGCATCTTGACCCAAAGCATAAGCGAGCGATGCTCCAAGGGCAAAAGCAAAACTCTGCGGCGGCGAAAAAAACACCTTCACCTAAGGTCATTTCAGGACGCTCCGGGACCGCTTTCCGCTGCGCCGCCAATCGTCAGGCGTCATCTGGCGCGGCGTCGCGCGCGATCGCCTGAAGCCGGTCAAGCGCGCCTTGCAGGATGTACGCTGCGGCCATGCGGTCGACCACTTCGGCGCGCCGCGCCCGCGAGGCGTCCTGATCGATCAGTGAGCGCGTGACCGCAGCGGTGGACAGCCGCTCGTCCCAGAACACGAATGGCCGCTGGTCGAGCGCTGCCATGTTGCGCACGAATGCGCGTGTCGCCTGGCAGCGCGGGCCTTCCGAGCCGTCCATGTTGAGCGGCAACCCGATGACATAAGCAGCCACTTCGTACTTGTCGGCGGCGGCCATCATCTTGCGCACGTCCTCGCTGAATTTCTTGCGCTGGATCGTTTCAAGCGGCGAGGCGAGCCTTCGCTCCACATCTGACAGCCCCAGGCCGATGGTCTTCGTGCCGAGGTCGAGACCCATCAGCCGCGAAAAGCGCGTGAGACGTGCGGGAAGTTCGTCGAGCGTAATGACATTGGATGACATGGCGCCGGGTAACACGCATTGGTCCGCAAGTCACCGGCCCGCAAGTCACCGGCGCGAGCATTTGCGCCCCTCCAGCCCGCGGTGTTATAGAGCGCGCCACACCAATCAGGGGTCCGGAGACAAAATGTCGGTCGATCAGGCGACTGTCCGGCGCATCGCGCATCTTGCGCGGATCGCGGTCAAGGATGAAGACGTACCGCATCTGCAAGGGGAGCTGAACGCTATCCTTGCTTTCGTGGAGGAGCTCAACAGCGTCGATGTCAGCGATGTCGAACCGATGACGTCCGTTGTTCCCATGCAGATGAAGATGCGCCGCGACGAGGTCACAGACCATGCCGGCGCGCAGGCCGTGGTGGCGAATGCGCCTCTGCACGAAGACAGTTTCTTCACGGTGCCGAAAGTCGTCGAGTAATCGCGCCCGCGCCATCAAGTCTTCCGGAAACTCCCATGACCGCTCTCAACGAACTCACTCTGGCCGAAGCGCGCGACAAGCTTGCCGCGCGTGAGATTTCCGCGACCGAACTCACGCGCGCGCACATTGACGCGATCGAGAAGGCACGCGCGCTCAACGCTTACATCGCCGAGACTCCGGACCACGCGATCACGATGGCTCGCCAATCTGACGAGCGGATCGCGCGCGGTGAGGCTGGCCCGCTGGAAGGCCTGCCCCTCGGCGTGAAGGATCTGTACGCGACCAATGGCGCCCATACGCAGGCGTGCAGCCGTATCCTCGAAGGGTTCAAGCCGGTCTACGAGAGCACCGTCACCGCCAATCTGTGGCGCGACGGCGCGGTGATGCTCGGCAAGCTGAACATGGACGAGTTCGCCATGGGCTCGTCCAACGAGACGTCGTGCTACGGCCCTGTCGCCTCGCCCTGGTTGCCGCCGGGCTGGTCGCAGGAGCAGGCGCGTGCGGCGGGCGCCGGCGACAAGAAAGGTCTGCTTGTTCCGGGCGGATCGTCGGGCGGGTCCGCCGCAGCGGTTGCCGCGCATCTGTGCCTGGGCGCCACTGCGTCCGACACCGGCGGCTCCATCCGCCAGCCCGCCGCGTTCACCGGCACAGTCGGCATCAAGCCAACGTACGGGCGCTGCTCGCGCTGGGGCATGGTGGCGTTCGCCTCGTCGCTCGATCAGGCTGGCCCCATTGCGCGCACCGTGCGCGACTGCGCCATCATGCTGCGCTCCATGGCGGGATACGACCCGAAGGACGCCACCTGCGTCGACATGCCGACGCCCGATTATGAGAAGGCGCTCGGCGCCTCGCTCAAGGGCCGTCGCATCGGCATTCCCAAAGAATATCGCGTCGATGGGATGTCCGAGGAAATCGACGCGCTCTGGCGCAAGGGAATCGACTTCATGCGCGACGCCGGCGCCGAGATCGTGGATATCTCGCTGCCGCATACCAAGTACGCGTTGCCGGCCTATTACATCGTGGCCCCAGCGGAAGCTTCGTCGAACCTCGCGCGCTATGACGGCGTGCGTTATGGCCTGCGCGAGCAGGGCCGCGACATCGTTGAGATGTACGAAAAGACGCGGGCGAAGGGCTTCGGCCCCGAAGTGCGGCGGCGCGTGCTGATCGGCACCTACGTGCTTTCAGCCGGCTATTACGATGCTTATTACGTGCGGGCGCAGAAGATCCGCACGTTGATCCGCCGTGACTTCGAGACAGCGTTCCATGCGGGCGTTGACGCGATCCTCACCCCCGCTACGCCGTCTGCGGCGTTTGGAATCGGTGAGAAGACCAGCGCCGACCCCGTCGAGATGTACCTGAACGACGTGTTCACGGTGACCGTGAACATGGCCGGTTTGCCAGGGCTCGCCGTTCCCGGCGGGCTGTCGCGCGATGGGCTTCCGCTTGGCCTGCAGCTGATCGGGCGTCCGTTCGACGAGGAGACGCTGTTCTCCGCGGCTCATGTGATCGAGCAGTCGGCTGGTCGCGTGCAACTGCCGGCGAGCTGGTGGGCGTGAGCGCGCGCTGACCGCGCGCACGTCTTGAATGGCGCCGCTGCCTTGCTTCACGAGCCGGCGTCGCACTGGAACATCTGATGGGCCGCCTCGTCTTGATGCACGCATCTGGACCGGATAGGCAGGCCCCCGCATCGCGGGGGTCTCTGGCCCCCCGAAAGAAGAGGCGGGACATGACGGCTGCGGCGAACAGAACGAAGTTCATCAAGGGCGCGACCGGCGACTGGGAGGTCGTGATCGGCATGGAGATCCATGCGCAGGTCACATCCCGTTCGAAGCTGTTCTCCGGCGCCTCCACCGCGTTCGGCGGCGATCCGAACTCCCATGTTTCGCTCGTCGATGCGGCCATGCCCGGCATGTTGCCCGTCATCAACGAGGAGTGCGTCAGGCAGGCGGTGCGCACGGGGCTTGGGCTCAAGGCGCAGATCAACTTGCGGTCGGTGTTCGATCGTAAGAACTACTTCTATCCCGACCTGCCGCAGGGTTATCAGATCAGCCAGTACAAGCACCCCATCGTCGGCGAGGGGGAAGTGGTGGTGGATGTCACGCCCACGGAGCAAATCCGGGTTGGCATCGAACGCCTTCATCTGGAGCAGGACGCTGGCAAGTCGCTCCATGACCAGTCGCCTACCTCAAGCTTCGTCGATCTCAATCGCTCCGGCGTGGCGCTGATGGAAATTGTGTCGCGTCCGGACCTTCGCTCGGCGGAGGAGGCCCGCGCCTACGTCACGAAACTTCGCACCATCCTGCGCTACCTCGGCACATGCGACGGCGACATGGAGAAGGGCAGTCTGCGCGCCGACGTCAACGTTTCCGTGCGCAAGCCCGGCGCTCCGCTCGGCACGCGCTGCGAGATCAAGAACGTCAACTCCATCCGCTTCATTGGGCAGGCTGTAGAGGTTGAGGCGCGCCGCCAGATCGCGATCCTTGAAGATGGCGGAAAGATCGATCAGGAGACGCGTCTCTTTGATCCCGGCCGCGGCGAGACGCGCGCCATGCGCTCGAAGGAAGAAGCGCATGACTACCGTTACTTCCCCGATCCCGATCTCCTCCCGCTGGAGTTCGAACAGACGCTCGTCGATGAGCTGGCGTCCGCGTTGCCCGAGCTTCCTGACGCCAAGAAGGCGCGGTTCATGAGCGACTATGGGCTCGCATCCTATGATGCGGGCGTGCTCGTGATGGAGCGAGACACAGCCGACTACTTCGAGGACATGGTGCGCGAGGGCGCCGACGCGAAGGCGGCGGCGAACTGGCTTATCAACGAGTACTTCGGGCGGCTCAACAAGGCTGGGCTCACCATTGAGACTGGGCCCGTTTCCGCGCGCGCCAACAGCGCCATCGTTCAGATGGTGTCCGGCGACGTCATCTCCGGCAAGATCGCAAAGGATCTCATCGAGATCGTTTGGGAGGCGGGGCCGCAGGCCGATCCGCGCAAGATTGTTGAAGAGCGCGGCATGAAGCAGGTGACCGATACCGGCGCCATTGAGGCGGCGGTGGATGCGATCATCGCTGCAAACCCTGACAAGGTGGAGCAGGCGAAAGCCAAACCCACAATGCTCGGCTGGTTCGTCGGACAGGTGATGAAGCAGACGGGCGGCAAGGCCAATCCGCAGTCCGTGAACGAACTGTTGAAGAGCAAACTCGGTCTCTGAGCTAAAGCGAATCATTTACGGGATTCGCCTTCGGACGTTCGCGATCACGGTCGCGAGCGTCCGGAGGCGACGTTTTTTGATGGTATTCAAAAAAATTTTTTCAGGTGTGTTGGCCGCGTGCTCAAACATCCGCCGCGCCGATCTTGCAGTGCAGCGCTGCGCGCCTGGTTACGGCGACTTGCGTGTTGTTGTAGAGCCGCGTGATGGAGCGTAGCCAACAGGCGCGCGGTGATCGGGTGTGATCACAGGGTGTATCTTCCGCCTCCTCATGACGAACCACAATCTTCGTAGAATCAATTAGATTCAAAACGCTCATTCGCGCGTATGTGAAGCTTTGCGAGCATTCGACGACGTGCGGGAGTCTTGAAGCGCACTGCCTCGCAATCGCGTTCCGCGTGGTTGGCTCGCGCGCTTCGGATGGCTCTTTAGTCTTGCGCAACATCCGCGTTCGACCGTCCTGATGCGGCTTGCAGGCGCGTTGCGTGTGGTGTGCGATGGGCTCCCCGACTGCTTCGTGGCGCGCAAGCGCTTGCACATGTAGTTAACCAAGCTACCTTATAGGCGCCTGGGTGTCGGCACGTGCCGACTTGAACTTAGAGGGGACCTCTGATGGCGAAGGCAGCAAAGCGTAAGCCGGCTAAGAAAGCCGCCAAGAAGACCGCGAAGAAAGCCGCGAAGAAGGCGGTGAAGAAGACCGTGAAGAAGACCGCTGCTGGCGGCGCCGGCAAGGCGGGCAAGAAGGTCGCCAAGAAGGCCGCCAAAAAGACCGCCAAGAAGACAGCCAAGAAGGCTGTGAAGAAGACCGCAAAGAAGGCCGCCAAGAAGACCGTCAAGAAGAGCGCGACGAAGTCCGCTAAGAAGACCGTCAAGAAGGCTGCGAAAAAGACCGCCAAGAAGGGCGCTCGCAAGGCTCGCAAGGCAGCTCCCGCTCCGACGGAAACTCCGGCTTCCTGAGTCACGGCGAACCGTCTCCGTCAGCTTCGACAGCCGGCAGCCTGGACCGGCGCAAAGCGCGGACCTGACGGACAAAGCGGTCGTCCACCAATCCCCCGCCACGGCGGGGGATTTTTGTTTGCCTGGGGGTTCAGCGCCCGCCGACGCGCCTTCGCAGGCACTCTGCCGCGAAGTCGCGCCAGATCCTGCCATCGGCGGCGCCTGCGAGCTTCATGTCCTGCCACTCGGAGCCGCACGCGCGCATTGCGGCGCGCTCATAAGGCGGAAGAACGGGCTGCGGCGGCATCTTTTTTGTGGGCGCTTGCGGCGCAAATGACAACGCCGGCGGAGCCAGTGGAGCGAGGCTCTCGGGATTGGTCGCGCGGCCAGAGTCGAGCCATGCAGGTCGCGGCGGCGGCGACGGTGGAATCGTTGGTAGCCATTGTCCGAGCGCTACGGATACAGTCGAAAACCACGCAAGCGCGGCGCCGCTCGTGGTTGTCCGAACACGAGCGTGCGTGGCGCCTGCTGACCGTTTCGCTGTCGTTGTGATGCGGATCATCATGAATGCAGCCATCAAAATAAGGCGCGGCTGAGGCGCGACTGGTTCACTCGGATGCAGGACGCACATCGACGCTGACCTGCAATGCATGAGCCCCTGAGCCGATGAACACGCCAGCGGTTGGCGATACGTCCGCATAGTCGCGCCCGACCGCGAGCACCACATGGTCGTCGCCCACGCTCATGTCGTTTGTTGGGTCGAGACCGACCCATCCAAACTCAGCACCGCACCACACGCCAACCCATGCGTGCGAGGCGTCCGCGCCTTCCAGCCGCTGGCTGCCTTTTGGCGGGGTCGTGCGAATGTAGCCGCTGACGTATGAGGCAGGTAGGCCCAGTCCACGCAGGCCGGCGATCATCACGTGTGCGAAATCCTGACACACCCCGCGACGGCGCTCGAAGGCTTCCGCCACCGTTGTCTCCACGGCGGTCGCAGCTGCGTCATAGGCGAAGTCGCGACGAATGCGGCCCATGAGTTCGCATGCTGCCTCCAGCATCGGTCTTTTCGGCGAGAAGCTCCTCGCTGCGTAGGCCGTTGCGGGGTCGTGCAGACGCACAAGACGGCTGGGATACAGATGATGCGCCGGGCCAGCGCTGCAAAATGAAGTCGCACCGTGCGCTGCGTCGCGGATCGCCTCCCACGCTGGCGTCAGGCCGGCTGCGACGGGTTCATCGCGCTCCACGATCACCCGTGAGTTGGCCTCAAGAACGAGTTCGCTGTGGCGCGCCTCTATGCGCGCGAAGGTCACCGAGTTCCCGAAGAAGTCGGTCGAGCTTGTCTCATCGGCCGGTCGCGGTGTGATCGAGAGGCGAGAGCGAACGACACGTTGGCCCAGGAACACGCGCGGGAGAAGCCGCAGCGCGAACGCCGCAGAAGCGACAGGCGTTTCGTATCTGTATGAGGTGATATGGCGGATGTCGTAGATCACGCGAGGCCCGAGGGTTGGGTGTCGCGGGCGCCCGCGCTTTCAAGAAAGTAGCGGGCTGAGATCGCTTCTGCGAGCCGGCTCACGCGTTGTTCGAGGTCCAGCACGGCGGCGGTGTCGAGGCGTTCCGCCTCGCCGGCTGCTGCTTCCGCCGCCAGTCGCAGGCTGATGCGGCGCGGCGCTTCCGGCATACCGTCCGCCGCCAGGGCGGGGAGCCCGGCCAGATGCTCGTCGAGGCGCGCCAACTGGAACGCCAGCGAGCGCGGGTTTTGGGGATCCAGCAGCGCCATATCGCGCACCGCCACAAGCGCAGGGCCGACCACGTAGCGCGAGCGATATGTGATCTGGGAGTCGATCAGGTCGAGCAGCACGTCGAGATTTTCGCCCGTCGCGCCGTCGAATGCGAACTGCCGGGCGAAGCGGCAGACGTTGATGCTGCGCTCCACGCGGCGGCCCATCTCGAAGAAGCTCCAGCCGGCGACGCGGTTGAAGTTCTCCGCCATCAGGCCAGCCATGGCGGCCAGCAGCCGGAGCGCGCCTTGCGCCCGTTCAGCGGCGTCCGTCTCGTTGAGCGCTGCGTCGGCCGGCGCCCGCAGTTGCTCCTCAAGATCGCGCAGCAGGCGCACGCTGTCCTGCGACAGGCGCTCGCGGATGATGGACGCGTTGCGCCGGGCTGCGCTCGCGATGCTCAGCGCGGAGCCAAGCAGTTCGGGCGACGAGAGGGCTTCGTTTGCGACGGCGGCCGGCCGGGCGTTCGCGCGGAACGTCGCGGCGCCCCAGGCCATGAGCTGTTGTTGCAGCAGTTCGACGGCTGCTTGCTGACCCGTGCTCCATCCATCCAGTTCAAGCGCGCGCGCAATCAGGCATCGCGCGATCAGGCACGTCGCCTCGGCGCGCTCAAGATATCGGCCAAGCCAGAACAGGTTGTCGGCTGCGCGGCTGGGCAGGTTGCCGAGCTGTCGGACCACGCGCACCGCATTGTCGGCGGGCAGAAGGGTAGACATTTCGACTGGTTGATCGCCCACGACCCACACGTCGGCCGACGTCACGCCCTGGCGCATGGTGAAGGCGCGGGCGTCCGGCGAATCCGATACGCGGCAGAACCCGCCGGGCATCACCCGCCAGCCATCCTCCGTGGCCGCCGCGAACACGCGCAGGACGAACGGGCGCGGCTCAATGCGTCCGTCCCGCCAGACCGGCGTTGTGGACAGTTGCACAACCTCTTGGCCGACGTAGTCTATTCCGCGCTGTCTGATGGCGTTGGCAAGTTCCGCGCGCTTGTGAGCGGTGAGGTCCGCCCCAAGCACGCCGCGCCCATCCGTAGATCCTGGCAGCGCTTCGCCGAATGCCGGAGCGATAACAAGTTGATCGAGCTTGTCGAGCACGGCTTCGCGCTCGGCCTTCTGGCCGCACCACCATGTCGCGATGTTGGGCAGCTTCAGATCCTCGCCGAGGAGTCGCTGGCACAGGGCCGGGGCGAACCCCAGAAGCGACAGGCTTTCAAGCACGCCGGCTCCGGGCATGTTGGCCATGACGACATTGCCAGCGCGCACGGCCTGCATGAGTCCAGGAACGCCGATGCGCGATGCTGCATTGAGTTCCAGCGGATCGCACCAGTCCGCATCAACCCGGCGCCAGATCACGTCGGCGCGCTTGAGCCCCGCGATTGTGCGCACGTATGCGATGCGGTCGCGCACCACGAGGTCGTCGCCCTCGACCAGCAGAAAGCCCAGATAGCGGGCGAGGTACGCCTGCTCGAAGTACGTGTCGCTGTAGGGGCCGGGCGTCAGCAGGCTCATGCGCGGGTCCGCGCGCTCAGCCGCCGCCGAAAGCCCGGCGCGAAAGTCACGGAAGAAGGGGGCGAGGCGCGCGACGTTCAGGCTCGAGCGCTGGCGGGGAAACGCGCCGGAGACGATGAGCCTGTTTTCGAGCGCGTAGCCAGCGCCGGAAGGCGCCTGTGTGCGGTCGCCCAGCGCCCACCAGCGGCCATCCGGTCCGCGTCCGAGATCAAGCGCGTAAAATCGCAGCCACCGTTCCCCCGGCGGGCGCGCGCCCTTCATGGCGTGAATGAAATCACGGGAGCCGGCGATGGCGGAGGCTGGAAGCGCGCCGCCTGCGACGAGATCACCGGGACCGTAAATGTCAGCGAGGATCGCCTCCATCAGCCGGGCGCGCTGCTCAACCCCCGCCGCGATGGCCCGCCACTCCTTTTGTTCGATCAGAAGCGGCAGCCGCTCCAGCGGCCACGTGCGCTCCTTGAGTTCCCCGTGAACGCGGTAGGATATGCCCATGTCGCGGATGCGCCGGTCGGCGGCCGCGAAACTGCGATTGATTTCATCAGGCCGCGTTTGCGAAAGGTCTGCGAGAAACCTCCGCCAGGCGGGCCGCGTTCCGCCTTCCGCCAACAGTTCGTCGCTCGCGCCGGGCAGGGGAGCGTATCCCTTTGTCCATGCGCTTGTATTCCCGTCGCGACGGTCTTTCTCTTTCTGTGCCGGGCTCTTCAACGACAAGGCGCCTCCGGATCGCCAGAATCAAAACGCTGCGATCACATCTGCGTTGCAGTATGCGCCCGGCAGCGCGCCGCCGCCAGAGACGGGGCGGTTACGGCGGGCGCCGCCAGTTGCTGGCTGGATTGTGATGCTCAGCGGTTGACGGGCGTCAGCTTCAGGAGGCGTCCTTGTGCCGCGTCCGTGAGCGCGTACACGGCGCCATCCGGTCCCGTGCGCACATCGCGCACCCGCGCGTTCATGGGGATGCGATCCACTTCGGTCACGCGCTCTCCCTCCACCTCAAGGCGAACAATGGCGCGGCCGACCAGCCCGCCGATCAGCATTGACCCCCGCCATGCGGGAAATGCATCGCCCTGGTAAAAGGTCATGCCCGAGGGCGCGACCGTCGCCTTGAAGTAAAGGGCGGGCGCGGCCAGGTCTGGACGGGTGTCCGGCTTCGGGATTGGACGGCCATCGTAATGGTCGCCCCAACTCACGAGCGGCCAGCCGTAGTTGCGTCCCGATTGCACACGGTTGATCTCGTCGCCGCCTCGCGGACCCATTTCGTTGACCCACAGTTCGCCCGTGCGCGGATGCAGGGCGGCGCCCTGAATGTTGCGGTGTCCCAGCGAGAAAATCTCCGGCAGGGCGCCCGCCTTCCCCGCAAAGGCGTTGCCTTTTGCGGGCGCCCCGTCGGGCATGATGCGGACGACTTTTCCAATGGTTGTGCCGGTATCTTGCGCCGGCGTGAACTTGCCGCGGTCGCCGAGGGTCAGAAACAGGGCGCCGTCGCGGGCGAAGACGATCCTCGAACCGAAATGCTGCCCGCCGTCGACCGCCGGGCGCTGGCGAAAGATCGTTTCCGCATTCTCGAGGCCGCCGTCGACAAGGCGCGCGCGCATGAGCGCGGTGGCCGCGCCGCCGCCTTGCCCCGGCGTCGAGTACGACAGATAAACCAAGCGATCTTTGGCGAAAGCCGGTGAAACCGCCACATCAAGCAGTCCGCCCTGACCGTTGGCCAGCACCTCGGGAACGCCGCGCAACGGTTGCGAAAGCGCGCCATCCGGGGACACGATCCGCAGACGCCCGGTCCGCTCGGTCACGAGCATCCGGCCATCGGGCAGAAACGCGAGCCCCCACGGGCTCTCAAGCCCCCGGGCCAGGGTCTCGATGCGCACCGGACCCGTTTTCGTCTCCACAATGCGCGTATCCTGCGCTTGCGCTGCAACTGAAACACAAAGCGTCGATGCGAGGATGAGAGCCCGGATGCGCTGCATGATGATCTCCGCGTTGGCGCACCCATAGGTAGTGCGAGGCGCTGGCGCGGCAATCAACGCCAGCATCGCGAAACGCTGCGGTCGGAACCGCGGATGACCAGAATTGCGATGATTTCTGAGAGCTTACGTATATGTTGCAAGGCGTTATTTTTGTGCTGGTCCTCCGTATCAATGCGCTTTTCGGTCCCTGAAAAATCGGGTGGTCCTGTTGACGCGAGGCGGTCCGGGCCTATCTCGACGCGCATCGAGTTTTCCCGTTCTCGAACCCTTGTCCGCGCTGTGCCTGGTTCACGCGGGACAGGAGGGGAAGGGAGTTCCGGTCGTCTCGGGAGGGGGGCGATCGGAACGTCCCGATCAGATCGCGCCTTGGGAGCCGGTTCGCCGCGCCACGCGTTTGACAAGACATATGGCAGCGCCGCACTGTCACCCATGCCCGGCGCGCGCCGCCAGAGGCGATAACAGGGAGGACGAACCATGGGATTCTTGGCCCGCGCCCGTGCAGCGATCGCCTGCGCCGCTCTCGGCCTGTTGGCCACCTCGGCCGCCGCTCAGGAGTTTCCGACCAAGCCGATCACAATCATCGTTCCCTTCGCCGCGGGCGGGGCAGGCGACATTCTCGCGCGTATCGTCGGCCCCCGTCTTGAGGCCAAATGGGGCCAGCCGGTGATTGTGGAGCACAGGCCCGGCGCGGGTGGCGTCGTAGGGGCTGTCGCGGCGGCGCGGGCGACGGCGGATGGGCATACGCTCGTGATCGCGCCAAGCCCGACCATGGCGGTCAACGTGACCCTGTTCAAGAAGCTGCCCTACGACCCGGCCACCGACTTCACGCCGCTGGCGCTTGCCGCCGCAACGCCGTTCGTGCTGGTTGTGAACCCGGGGCTGCCGGTGAAATCCGTCAAGGAATTCATAGACTACGCGAAAAAGCAGCCGCAGCCGGTGAACTACGCCACGTCCGGCCCCGGCGTGCCGCACCATCTGTTCATGGAGTTGCTGAAGAGCATGACCGGCGCCGCCATGACGCCTGTCCCCTATAAGGGGAGCCTGCCGGCGCTCAACGACGTGGTGGCGGGACACGTTCCAACCATGTTCGTTGATCTCGGCCCGGCGCTGGGTCAGGTGCAGGGCGGCGGCGTGCGCGCGCTCGGCGTCTCGATGGCGCGTCGCGTGGAATTGATTCCAGACGTGCCGCCGATCAATGAGACGCTGCCCGGTTTCGACGTTTCGTCGTGGCAGATGTTCGCTGTGGCCGCAGGCACGCCGAAGGCGGTGGTCGACAAGTTGCACAGCGAGTTGAAGGCCATTCTCGCCGCTCCCGAGATTCGCGCGCAGATCCTCAAGGCGGGAATGCTGCCCATGGACACCGGCTCGGTGAGCGATTTGCAGGGCTTCGTGCGCTCGGAAATTTCCCGCTGGGGCGATGTGGTCCGCAAGGCGGGGATCGAGGGGTCCATGTAAGAGGGGTCCATGTGAGAGGGGTCCATGTAAGCCGCGCGCGGTTGGCCGCCGTGCGTTACTGATCGCTGAGTCTGGCGGGGATAAATGATCCCCGCCTGTTGCCTGTGACGTAGCCATCGCCTAGAAGCCGCCGACCCTGCGGACGTGCGGCCCCCGTTGCGCGCGCGGGTGCTCGCTTCCCGGCGCGGGCGTAGCGTCGCTTGGTGAAGAGGCCATGAGCGGACTGGAAACCCTTCTTTCGCCGGTCATTTTGTTCTTTGTGCTTGGGGCCGCAGCCGCGTTCGCCCGGTCCGATCTGGCGATTCCTGAAGCCATCGCCAAAGGCATGTCGCTGTACCTGATGGCCGCCATTGGCCTGAAAGGCGGCGTGGAGGTGTCTGCGAGTGGGTTCACCGTGGACATGCTCGCGGCTGCGCTTGCGGGCATCGTGCTGAGTTTCCTGTTGCCGCTGCCGGCGTTCTTCGCGCTGACGCGCTTTGGCCGGCTGGATCCGGTCAACGCGGGGGCTGTCGCCGCGCACTACGGCTCTGTGAGCGTCGTGACCTTCGTCACGGGCGTCGAGGTGCTGGGCGCCGGGGGGATGCCGCCTGCGGGCTACATGGTCGCCGTTCTCGCGCTGATGGAGACGCCCTCCATCATCGTCGGATTGATGCTGGCGAGACGGGGGCGCAAGGGCGACACGCAGCCGACCCGCGACCTGCTGCACGAAACACTGCTCAATGGATCCGTGGTTCTGCTTATCGGCAGCTTCCTGATCGGCCTCATCGCCGGCAAGAAAGGGTTCGCGCCCATCGCTCCGGTGTTCGATGCGGGGTTCCGCGGGGTGCTGTGTCTGTTCCTTTTGGACATGGGCCTCATCGCCGCCCGTCGCTTGCGGGAGGCGCGGGCCCTGACGGCGCGGCTGGCGTCTCTCGCCGTTCTGCTTCCGGTGGTGAATGGCGTTGTCGGCGTGCTGCTCGGCGCTTTCGTCGGCCTTGATGCCGGGTCCGCTGCGGCGCTGGGCATTCTGGCCGCGAGCGCGTCCTACATAGCCGTGCCCGCCGCCATGCGCCTTGCGTTGCCAGAAGCCGATCCGGGGCTTTATCTGGCAATGTCGCTTGCGGTAACGTTCCCGTTCAACATCACGGCGGGAATCCCGCTTTACACGCTCCTTGCGGTGAAGGTGGCTACATGACCCATACGGTGCCGAGGCGCAGGATTGAGGTGCTGGTGGATGCGCCGCTCGTGCGCCGTGTTGTGGCTGCGGCCGCCACAGCCGGCGTGACGGGCTACACCCTGTTGCCGACGCTGGGCGGGGCAGGCGAGCGGGGCTCGTGGTCGGACGATCAGATCTCGGGCGCCGAGGCGAAGGTGATCTTCCTCACCGTCGCGTCCGAGCCGAAGGCCGAGGCGTTGATTGAGGCGCTCACGCCGCTGCTCGAAAGTCACGGGCTGATTCTGCTCACGAGCGTCGTGGACGTGGTGCGCGGAGGTAAGTTCTAGCGCTGGAACAGCGTGCGGGGAGGGGCAGGGATGCGGATGTTGCTTGTTGTTGTCGCGGGTCTTGGGCTTGCGGGATGCAATGCGGCCAGCCAGGTCGATCTGACCAAGCGCGCCTACACCTCTTGTCTGGATCAGGCCGTCGGAGAGCCGCCGCGCGCTCGCGCCGCCAGATCAGCAGCAATGCAGAGGGCCTTCACCTCCTGCAAGGGCGCTGAACAGGCGCTGGTAGCCGCATCCGCCGCCGAATTTGGCCCCGAAGTCGCCGCCAAGGCCGTGTCCGACGGCAAGGCCGCTTACGCCCAACGGCTGGTTTCTGGCCGCTGAACCGCGGCCTCAGCTCCCGCGTGCCGCAGGTTGGCGCCGCCGGGCAGCGCTCGCTTATTTGCGAAGCGACTGCGTAAACGCTTCGGCGGAGTCCATGACGCAGCCAACCACTTCACTTTCCCGGCCGCTGTCGAAACGTTGTTCGGGCACACTGACGTAAAGACTGCCGAGCACGGCGCCGCCAGGCAGAAAAACGGGCGCCGCGACGCCAACCGCGCCTGCGATCCGCTGGCCGCGCGTGAGCGCGTAGCCTTTGGCGGCAACGTCTTCAAGGGCGCGGCGCAGTGCAGGGCTGTCCACAAGCGTGGCGTCGGTTTCGGCGGTCAGCCGATGGGACGCAAGCGCCTCCTCGCGGTCCTTGGCCGGAAGGAATGCAAGAATTGCGAGGCCGCTTGCGCCCGCATGAAGGGATTTCCAGCCGTCGCCTACGTTCACCGTCACGGCGTTTGTGGAGGCCAGCTTCACCACCGTGTGCATTTGAAGACGATTGCGATCCACCAGCGAAAAAGCGCTGGCCTCGCCGGTTGAACGCGTAAGCCCGCGGACGAAAGGCAGACAGAGTTCGCGCCATGGCGCCCTCGCCGACAGGAGCAGCCCGAGCCGATACGCGTTGAAGCTCAGCATGTACTTGCCGCTCTCGCCGTCGCGCTCCACGAGACCGCTGCGGAGCAGGGCGCCCAGTGTGCGATGGGTCGTTGTGGGCGAAAGACCCGCCTTGGCCGCGAGTTCCCGCACACCGACCGCGCCGTCGGCCACATCCGCCATGGACCGCAGGAGGTGCAGGGACTTTTCCAGCGGATGCGTCTGATCGGTCATGCTAACGTTCCGGTTATCGGTACAGTGTGAATCGATCACAAATAGCTCTTTTCAGGGCAATGGTCCTATCGCATACTCAAAACAGATAAAAAATTGTCCCGGTATCCGGGACGGAGGAAACGCCCAGGATGGCTTGTTCGGCGACCGCCGTGCGGACGCGCATGGACGCCTTTGCCCCTGTGGTTCCGTCAGTGCTGTCGTCCGTGCATAACGTCTGCAATGGCTGGCGTGGGGATGACGCATTCACCGCTGAGATGACAGCGCGCAGCACAGCCTCGACGCGGTCGACGCCCGCCCTGGTCTCGGGTCGGGCTCGTGGGTTGAGTCCGCGACTACCGCGTAACTAGCCCAGCGCGCCATCCGCGCGGCCGTTGTGGCAGTATGGTCCTCAAGGATTTTCCGCATTTGCAGACCCAGCCGCGACAAGTGCAGCTGGCCAGCCGCTCGCTCGTAAACAGGGCGGCGCGTACAGTGCGTCAGTTGTTCAGATCGACGCTGCGGCGGCTAAGAGAAATCGTGAAGATGTAGCCGCCAAACAGATCGACGAGGTTCACGACCACGAGGAGCAACGCAATTTCGACCTTGGCGCTGTCCACGGTCGCGCCCAGGCCTCCCAGCAGATAAATAACAACCACCATGAGCGGGATTATTGAGGCCATGCCATCAAGAACGCTGCTGAATCGGCCGCCCGGCGTGGAAACCGCGAACGGAATGCTTAAAAGCTGAAGTGAAATGTAAATAACGCACAGCCAGGCGACGTTCATGCCGACGCGATCGGGCGTGAACAGACCCAATGTGCCTTCAAGCGGGCCAAGAAGGCCGCGACCGGCGAACCAGAAGTAGTAGACTTCCCACGCTGCAAGGCCGAGCGCCATGCAAATGCTGAATGAAGCGACAGCCCGGCCCGCTTCCCGAACATTGTTATTGCTCATGACCTGCCTCCAGCACTCTGCAAGCGGTATCGCGCAGAGAGGTCATGGTCAAGCCGCGTGCTGGCCCGAGCTTGAGCGGCCCTCGCAGCTCAGAGTTATGGCTCGACGCGCCGCCCCGCCCAAAACTCTTCAGTGCGCGTGAAAACGTCGTCAAGTTGCGACTTGATCCGCGTATTGAGGTACTCGAGCCACTGCTCGGAATGCAGCAGCTCGGCGGCGGCCTTTTCAAGGCGGTCCTTGAGCGCGTCCGTCTCCTCGGTGAGGGCGCGTATCCGCCGATCCCCATCGTGAAGAATCCGCTGGCGTTCGCCTTTCACCGTATCGAGCTGAGCTTCGATATTGCTGGCGCGCTGCCGGTGGGAGCGGGCCTCGCCCTTGACAGAGGCGATTGCGGCCTCGGCCTCGGCCTGAATCTTCTTGTTCCGCTCAAGCAGTTCGTTCATGACATGCGAGGCGCGCGTGACCGCCTCAGCAATAGCCATGTATCGGTCCGCAGGCTCTTCCAGAGGAGCGAACGCACTCTCTTTTGCGTCGTCAAGCGCACGGTTCGCCGAGGTCTGCTCCGCCGCAAGCAGGTCATCGAGTTGCGGCAGGGGCTTCAGGCGAGCAGTCATGACGATTTCACCAGGTACGCAGAACAAAACTAAGCTTCTATGTCACAGACTTGGAGGCGAGAGTCAAAAGACCCTTGATGCTTCTCCACACCCATAACCAACCATGGTGAATCACTGCGCGTATTCATCCGCAGCCTAGTTTAAGTCAACGAGGTCCATCTGTGGCTTCGGTGCATCAAAGCCCATGTTGCTGGAACTATTATCAGGTGGAAAAGCACAATTTGAATAAGGTGTAGTCTGGACCTCAACCACAGATTGACGACGATGTTTCTGAATAGAATCACGTGTCACGGGTTCCGATGAAAAACGGCGCACAATTTCTTGGTCGATTTCTCCTTGATCGACGCGGGGCGACCCCACGCATACTCGAAGTGCGCGACCACCTTCACGGAGTCTACTTATTGACCAGTGAAGCTGAAGCCTTGCTTTTGTGCGCGGACATGCTGGGGGACCGCATCGGCGATATCTTCCCCAGCCGTGAGCGGGCTGAGCGCGCCTTGGCGCAAGTTGTGGCTTCCATGGGGCCGCGCGTTCGCTTCCTGCAGGCCGCAAACGAACGTGAGACAAGCATCCGCGGAGCGGAGCGCCGCAACACGATCGAGCCGGTGAATGCGAAGCCTCCCGGCACGGAGGATCTGGCTCACTTCGCTTTGCAAGAGTCGTCAAACAGCGGTCCCGCATTTGTTGACCTTGTCAGCGCCGTGCTGGATTTGTCAGACGAAAACACCCGGATCTTGCAAGCCATGGTGAATAGTCGGGCATATGGGCGGCGGTCATTCACCGAGGGCCTGCTGGCGGGCCATGAGGTGTCAGCAATCAACTTGATAGATGCGCAGGCCGCCGCCGGCGTGGACTACCAGTTGCTTGTGGATGCGATCACCGAAATGAAGAGAGCGAACCTTCTGGAGGTGGTGCAGGACGCAATTGCGCTGG
Source organism: Hyphomicrobiales bacterium (assembly GCA_027484655.1). GTDB lineage: Bacteria > Pseudomonadota > Alphaproteobacteria > Rhizobiales > Beijerinckiaceae > Terripilifer. The sequence continues at coordinate 106,532 of JAIXSM010000039.1, forward strand.
ATCAACCAGAGATCGCTCGCTTCTGGATTGTGGTTAATCCCGATTGTGTTGATGTTCTTGCTTCAGGATCTACCCCTATCGGCCTTGTTGCTTGATGGGGGCGCTCGACGCGGACCGCATGCCTACGCATGAACATTGACGCCATGCCAGAGCCGACCGGCACCCGGCATGAAGGCGTAGGCTCCGCCTTCCAACTCGGAATCATCCCCGGTATCATCTGACGCAGGTCCACCTTCAACCTCCGTCGGGTTCATCTTCGTAAAGTAGAGAGCCACCTGCGTTCGGCTTGATAACCCCAGCCTCTTCATTAACAGTCGAAGATGAGCTTTCACGGTCGCCTCGCAAACTTCCAGATCCCTTGCGATCAGCTTATTTGTTTTTCCTAAGCTGAGCATTCTTACAACGCGCAGTTGAGTCATTGTGAGCCGGGATGCTTTCGTCCCGTCTCGCGGATTCGACTGCCGCCCGTGGCTCAGGCAGATCTTGGTCGGACGCGACGCTTTGTTGAGCAAGACGGATGGAGGAAAGTAATAGCCTCCAACCAGAACAAATGAGAGCGCCTGCAACGCGACAGCGGGCTCCATGTTGGAGGGTATGTAAGCATGAACGCCAATTTCAAATGCGGCCACGAGGTCGCCAAACTCTGCACTGTCACCAATTATAGCGAGGCGTGCCGCCCCAAGGGATTGCTGTGCGGACTGGATCGTTTGCAACCAAGCCGGCTCGCGTAAATGGCAGTTCCCCAAGCCGATGATTGCCATCCGTACAACGTCCAGCTTTCGGCCCCGAAGCTGTTCGAATTGGCATTCGCTGATTGTGAGCGAATTTGAGCGGGCCCACGGCTCAAGAATGGCGAACAGTCCAGCGCGGCGCAGGCTCAAATTGTCAATGATCAGAGCCTCTCCGCCATGCGAACTCTCAAAGATGTAGGCCATTTTCTCCTCCAAGCGCAAGCAGTAGGCTTGCGACCCTCTCCCCGCTGGGCCGGGATGGTTAAGGCGCCAGCGTGCCTCTGGCGATTGCCAGCAGCAACCACTCGAAAGGCTGATGTCCAAGCGGCGACGCGAGTAGCTCGACTGTCAATCGAGCGCAGCGATCATGCGTCTCCTCAGCGCAGCCACAAAGGGGTACTCACCCGAAGGCGCGTATGCGCCTGTGATCCAGCCGGCCATAGTATGTGCGTGTCGGTTTGACGGAGGCGCTCGATGGATACCTGGTCATATATCGTCGCGACGGTGGATCCGCTGATCCTGAGAAATCCGATCGAGATAGCGCTTGCGATGCTTGTTCTCTTTGCGCCCTCACTGGTGCTCTTATTGACGCGTTCAATAGCGCTTGCCGTGGTGACGATTGCGGTGGCTGCAATAGCGCTTTCGATTTTCCTTGGCTCCGTGCCGCAGCCCATCGCTGCGCTCTGGTTGGCCTGCGTGTGGTTCGCTCTCAATTGTCTCCACATCGCTGCGGTTATGCACCATCGGAACCTGCTCATGGGTCAGGATCTTCTGGAGCGCCTCACGGAGATCGATTACCGGATCAACACGTTCCTTGACGCAATTGACCGTCGCGCGTCGCTCGGAGTCGATAGCCTCGATATCAAGGCGACGTCTCGCGCCAGAGATCCCAACGGGCGCGCCATCCACGAAAGTGTTTCCTGAGTAATTCGGATTTAATCGCCGAAAGGTGAGCGCCTGGTCGATGCTACCCCGAAAGTCGCTACTAAGTGCGAGCAAGCGTGATCACCATCCGCGCCGAATGAAGCAGCCTGATCGTCTTGTAAAGTGCCATCAGACTACCGAGGAGAGGGTGTCATGAAATCGATCAACATGCGACCAACGTTTTCATTCAAGGATAAACCTCAAAACGAATCTACCTTCACGTATCAGGGTGAGGCGGTCGCGATCGGAGAGGACACCAGCGCTTCGGTCAAGATGATCCTTGATTTATCTGACAAATGGATTCTGTCCATCGCGAAGGGGACCAGCGAGGCAGTTGCGGTTGCTCGCTCAGATCCAGGAAACACAGTTTACACGGATGCATCAGGAACATTCTTTGACAGTGATGCCGACATCATATTCGAAAGGACGGAAACTGTACGAAACACATGGAGCGACGAGAGTGGCGACTGGTCAGCGACGGTCTCTACGACGAGTTACTTTGCGATCGACTTTTACTGGATCGACTTTCCTCAAAAGCACATTCAGATCTCATCGGATGTAGCCGCTGGAGCTGGGCGTTATGGATCCGGGCTCTCTGGCAACACAGCATTCGGACAGGGCGCGGTGACCGCTGCGGGAGAATCGTCCTTAACGCAATTCTTTCTCGATGTGTTTACACTCGAGGACAACCTTTCAAGCGCGAGCATGGTCGGCTATGCGTCCGTATTCGTCTGAGATGGATCAGGCTTAACGGGATCAAGCCACCCCGGGTACGGCGTATATTTCAGGAATACAAGATAGGGATGCGACGAGTTCGCGTCCCTTTTTTGTTGGCATCTCGATATCGATTTTTCATGCCAACATAGAAAGTCGAAACCAGGTGCGCAAAAGGGTTGTTCGCATACGCCTATCGACTTGGTATACCCATGGCGCTTTGTGTTTCAGCGTTCTCCCGCAGTAAGTTGTTTGTGTTGGCAAGGCCAACGGAATCATGGAGAGACAAGATGTCTTACAACGGTCATCATAACCGCGGTGTCGATCTCGATGCGTCTTATGACTTCAACTCCGAGATTGATCTCGCTTGGGACTCGGACACGGAAGTCAATCTTGACGTCAACATTGATTACAGCCTCGACTTCTGCGTCGATATCGATGGAAACGTCGCGTCGGGCAGCATCGATGCGCAGGCCTTTGGCGATGACACGTTCACCGATTTCCAGCTGATGGTCCTGACGAACGACGACTACTCCTCGTCGACCGGGTGGGCGATCTCGGTCACTGGCTGATAACCGCCTGCTGCGCGTTACGCGCGTGGAGAGCCCCGGCCATCGCGCCGGGGCTCTTTGTTTGTGCGGGTGGCGTGTCGGATACTCCCTTCGAATAGGCTCCCTTTACGCACCTTCGGGCACGCGGCAGGCGAAGTATAGTTTGCACCAACGCCACACGAGCGCGTCCTGGATGGAGTCGTAGCGATGGTCTACAACGTTAGGCAACTGAGCTCTGCAGCTGACATCTTCACTCTGTCTGACGTGGGGCGCTGGCGCGTTCAGGGACTTCAGGGGAACGATGTCATTTCAGTTGCTCTCGGGGACCCTCTTGGCGGCGGCGACTATCTTGACGGCGGCGACGGTGATGATGTCTTGTCGGGCGCCGAGACGAACGATGTTCTTGATGGGGGCGCCGGCAACGACACGCTGCGCGGCGGAGCCGGGAATGACCGGCTGATTGGCGGGGCCGGCGCCGACAGGATAGACGGCGGTTCCGGCATCGACACAGTCGATTACTCGAGCTCAAACGCTGCGCTTACGATTTCCCTTGGTTCCGCGCCGCTCACGACGCGGCCGAACGGTGGCCATGCTACCGGGGACAATATTCTGAATGTTGAAAACGTTCGTGGAACGGCGTTTAACGACATTATCAGTGGTGAGGCGGGCGCCAATCAACTTGAAGGTGGTGGCGGGGCCGATACCCTCCGCGGACTTGGAGGCGACGACGTCCTGTTTGGCGACGGCGCGACGGATCTCAACGGTGATGGCATCGCTGACGATAGCGATGGAAATGGCGTTCCCGATGATCTCGTAGGATCTCAGACTGGTGGCGCGGATCTCCTGGATGGCGGCGCCGGAAACGACATACTCGCCGGGGGCGGTGGTAACGACACGTTGATCGGTGGTTTCGGCAACGACACGATGCATGGCGGTTTCGGCAACGACATGCTCACTGGCGGCGACGGCGATGACATCATGGATGGTGGCGAGGGAGACGACCAACTGATCGGTGGTTTCGGCGCGAACGTGATGCGTGGCGGCGGCGGTAAGGACTCGCTCATCGGCGGCATCGACGCGGAGCAATTGTTCGGGGATGCGGGAGATGACGAGTTGCTTGGCGGCGCCGGCGCGGACGTTCTCGATGGGGGCGCCGACAATGATCGTTTGGACGGCGCTGCAGGGGCCGACACTTTGCGAGGCGGTGATGGCGCCGATGTGCTGATCGGCGGTGCGGATGGCGACCTCATGGACGGAGGCGCCGGGTTCGACACTGGTGATTATTCTTCGTCGGCCGCGGTCCAGATTGATCTTGAAAATAGTATTTATGGCGGCGGAGCGACCGGCGACTCGATCATCGATGTCGAGAAGATTATCGGGAGCGTCGCAGCGGATGTCATCATTGGCAACGGGAATGCGAATACGTTCGAGGGCGGCGGTGGGGACGACGCGCTGGATGGTCGCGGCGGTGATGATACTTTGATTGGCGGCGCGGGTGCAGACACGCTGGTAGGCAACGCTGGATTTGACACCGCTGATTACTCCGCGTCCGCAGCTGGCGTTTCGGTCACATTGCGCGGGACTGTCGCCGCGCCCTCCACTGCGGGGTCCGGGGTTGGCGGCGACGCCGAGGGGGATCAACTGATCCTGATCGAGCGCGTGGTGGGCAGCGGACTTGCGGATACGCTTATTGGCGACGATTTCAGCAATTCCCTGGAGGGGGGCGCTGGCAATGATTTGCTGCGTGGAGGCGGCGGCGCGGACTTGCTGAGCGGCGGCGCGGGGTTTGACACCGCCGACTTCAGCGACGCCGCTGCAGGCGTTGTGATCGCCGCCGCCACGTTCTCCGGCCAGCCAGGTTTGGTGCAGGTCATCAACGGCGCTCCCACAGGCGATCGTATCTCGGGAGATATCGAGCGGGTTGTAGGATCGCAGTTCGCAGACGCGATCACCGGAAACGCGCTCGATAACGTTCTGGAAGGCGGTGCTGGTAACGATCAGATTGCGGGAGGAGATGGCGCCGACACGTTGATCGGCGGCGACGGGGCGGATCGGCTCTCTGGCGGGGCGGGGTTCGACACGGTTGATTATTCCGGCGCCACCGCTGGCGTCATTATCGCGGCAGCCACGATCAGTGGCGCGGCAGGTTATGTGGAGCTGGCCAGCGGCGCTGCGCGCGATCTCATCACCGGCGATGTGGAGCGTATTGTAGGATCAGCGTTCGATGATCAGTTGCAGGGCAACGCGAACGCGAACACGTTGGTTGGCGGCGCCGGCAGTGATCTGATTGAAGGTCGCGGCGGAGCAGATGTTCTCGAAGGCGGCGATGGCTTCGACTACCTGGACTACTTCAACTCTCCCAGCGCTGTGAGTGTGAACCTCGGCTCCAACGCGGTGTCTGGGGGCGATGCAACGGGCGATACGGTGTCCGGTTTTGAGGCAGCGTACGGATCGGCGTTCAATGACGTGCTTGTCGGTTCTGCAGGCGCCAACCAACTGTTTGGGCTTGCGGGCGCCGACATCTTGTCCGGCGGCGACGGCGATGACCTGCTTTCGGGCGGTGGCGGAGCCGACCAGCTGCGCGGGGGTACGGGCATTGATACGGTGGACTACTCCGGTTCGGCGTCGGGCGTGAGCGTGGCGCTTTCGCTGTCCACAACGCCCAATGCGGGGGCCCAGCAGGCCTCCACCTTCAATGGGGTCGCAAACGGCGATGCGGCCGGGGACATCCTCGTAAACGACATTGAAAACATCACCGGGTCAGCGTTCGCGGACGCCCTGCGTGGCAATCAATTTGCGAACGTTCTGCGAAGCGGCGCCAGCAACGCTGCTGGCGAGACGCTGCGCGGCGGTGATGGCGCAGATATCCTGATTGCTGACGGCGCCACCGCTGCGGGTGCGCCGCGGTTGCTGTTGGGTGAAAACGGAACAGACACGTACCGGGTTTTGGACGGGTTCAACATCATCCAGGGATACGCCACAGGCGAGCGCATTGAGCTCGACGCCGCCGCAGCTGAGACATCAGTCTTGTCGAATGGCGGCAATTGGTATCTGCGGCTTGATGGCGACACGGCGGCTGGAGGCGCGTCCGGAACGGAGACGTGGGTGCTGCTTGGGGCGACGGCGTCGATGTCGGCGCAGGCTGCGGATACCGCGGCCGCAACGGTCCTTCAGTACGTGTTCGTGGACACAACGCTCACCTGATGAAGCGTATCCGGGCGCGGCGCTCCGCCCCCGGAGCTTTCTTTTCTACTGACACCAGTGGAGTAACACCATGACGATCGCAAGACGCGGGGCTCGTCGCGCGAGCGAGCTGGATCAGGCGTGGGGCGCTTGTCGCGCGACCCTTTGGCGCCTCGGGCTATTCAGCTTTGGTATCAATCTTCTTGTTCTTGCGCCCTCCATCTACATGCTTCAGATTTATGATCGCGTGCTGACGTCGGGGCGGGTCGAGACGCTGATCTGGATGACTGTCCTTCTCGCTGGCGCACTGCTGCTGTTTGGCGCGCTCGATGCGTTGCGGTCGGTCGTTCTCGTGCGCATGAGCACGTGGATTGGGCAGCAGCTTGCGCCGGTTTATCTTGCCTGGAGTGTCCGCTCGCGGCTGATGGGGGACATGGCCGGCGCCCAGCCGCTGCGGGATCTTGCGCAGGTTCAGAGCTTTCTGTCGTCCCCCGCATTGACAGTTCTGTTCGATGCGCCGTGGACGCCGGTGTTCATTCTTCTTATCTGGATTCTGCATCCGTGGCTTGGTGCGCTTGCGCTTGGTGCTGCGCTTCTTCTGTTGGCTCTGGGCGTGCTCAACGAGGTCGTCACCCGCGCCGCGTCCCTCAGGGCGAACGTGGAACAGCTCGCAACCCTGCAGCAGGCTGAGGCGACTATTCGCAACGCGGAGGTTGTGCGCGCGATGGGCATGCTTCCGGCGATGCTGCAGCGATGGGGCCTCAAAAGTAATGCGGCGGCGACATCGCTGCAGAATTCATCCGAGCGCGGCGGGTTGCTGCTCGGCTTGACCAAGGCGCTGCGCATGTTCGTGCAGTCAGCGGTGCTGGGTCTGGGCGCGTACCTGGTGCTTCGCAATGAATTGACAGCGGGCGCGATGATCGCGTCCTCGATCTTGCTCGGGCGTGCGCTCGCGCCGGTTGAGATCGCCATGTCTAGCTGGCGGAACTTTATGGCTGCGCGCATTTCCCTGGAGCGGTTGCGCTCGCGCGCCGATGTGATGACGCCAGAGCCGGAGCGGACGCGGCTGCCAACCCCGCTTGGGTTTCTCAAGCTTCGTCATGTCAGCTATGCGCCGCCGGGCGCGCGAACCAACACGCTTCATGACGTCAGTTTTTCAGTAGAGCCAGGGGAGGCTGTTGCTGTCATCGGGCCGTCCGCCAGCGGCAAGACGAGTCTGTGCCGTATCATCACAGGCATCGCCGCGCCGGGGCAGGGCGATGTGCGTGTTGATGGTTCCGAGTTGCAGCATTGGCGCCCGGAGGATCTGGGCCGCCACATTGGATACCTGCCGCAGGATGTGGAACTGTTCGCCGGGACTGTGCGGGAGAACATCGCGCGGATGGGGGCGCCAGACGACGGTGAAGTGATTGCCGCCGCGCGGCTGGCGCACGCCCATGACATGATCCAGAAGCTGCCGCAGGGCTATGACACACAGATTGGCGACGGCGGCGCGCGGCTCTCTGGCGGGCAGCGCCAACGCATCGGCCTTGCGCGCGCCGTTTACGGCTCCCCGCGCCTCGTCATCCTCGATGAGCCGAATGCGAACCTCGACCAGGCCGGCGAGTCTGCGCTGGCCGCCGCCATCGCCGATTTGAAGGGCAACGGCGCTGCGCTGGTGATCGTGGGTCATCGCCCGTCCACACTGGCGCAGGCAGACAAGGTGCTTTTGCTGCGCGACGGGCGCGTCGAGATGTTCGGTTCGAGACAGGAGGTCATCAACCGTCTGCGGACGTCAGCTGCTCCCGCGCGCGTCGCCGAGAGCGCAGATGCAGAAGGCCGCGACGCGAGCGCCAGGTCTTCCGGCGAAACGGACGGCGAGGCGCGCCGGGTCGAGCGGGGCGGCGATGTGGTGCAGTTGCATGGACACAGCCGTGATTTCGAGGATGGGCCCCGTAGCGCGCCCCAACACTCGGCCTGAGAATAATTCGTGCGTTAAGGAGTGTTTGTCATGCGTACAGGCGCGAAGAAAAATCTTCCGGCCGTTATTGGAAAGTCCCCGGTCAGCGGCGGCGTGGAGCTAGAAAGCGCCGTTCGCAAGCCGATTCTCGTTGGTTTCAGTCTTTGCGCTGTCTTTCTGGGCGGTGCGCTTGCATGGGGGTCCATGGTTGCCATTCCTGCTGGCGCGGTGGCGCCAGGCGTCATCAGTCCGGACAGCAACCGCAGGACGGTGCAGCATTTCGAGGGCGGGATCATTGCGTCTCTCAAGGTGCGGGAGGGCGCCATGGTGACGGCGGGGCAACCGCTCGTGCTGCTGGAGAGCGTGCAGGCTTCAAGCGCCTACGAGGCGCTGTCGAACCAGCATCGCACGCTGCTCATCACCCGCGCGCGTCTGGAAGCGGAGCAGGCGGGCGCAAGCGAACTCAACCTTCCCGACGGTCTCGCCATGCAGGCGAGCACGCCTGAGATGCAGATGATCCTCAAGGGGCAGCAGTCTATCTTCGAGACTCGCCGCTCCACCCATGATGTGAACAGGCGCATTCTCAACCAGCGTATCGCACAGTCTCATGAACAGATTCTGGCGCTGTCGGCGCAGGTCGCGAGCGCAACAACGCAACTTGAGCTGATCGCAGAAGAGCTTTCTGGCAAGGAACAGTTGAGCCGCAGGGGAATCATCCCCAAGCCGGAGGTGCTGCGCATCCAGCGCATGCAGGCCGAGATCATGGGGCGAAGGGGCGAGTACCAAGGCACCATTGCGCGCGTGCATCAGCAGATCGGGGAGGCGCAGTCACAACTGCTGGCGCTGGACGCGCAGCGCGCTGATCAAATCAGCACGCACATGGATCAGGTGCGTCTTGAGTTGTCTGTCACTGCGGAGAAGCTGACCGCCAGCCGGGATGTTCTTAGCCGGACAGTTGTCACCGCCCCCGTCACCGGGACCGTCGTCAACATGCGTATGAAGACAGAGGGCGGCGTCGTGCTGAAGGGCGAGCCCATTCTCGATATCGTGCCGGCCGAGGACAAGCTGCTGATTGATGCGCGCGTGGCCCCCACCGACATCGATGTGGTGCATATCGGGCTTCCTGCAGTTGTGCATCTGACAGCTTTCTCAAACCGCGGGCTGCCGCGGCTGACCGGGATTGTGAGAATGGTCTCCGCCGACCGCTTGCAGGACTCGCCGACGAGCGCGCCATATTTCCTTGCGCGCGTCGAGGTGAACCGGGGCGACCTGGATCGCAATGGCCACAAGGCCGAACTGGTCTCGGGGATGCCGGCGGAGGTGCTCATCGTGACGGCGGAACGCACGATGATCGAGTACCTGATCGAGCCGTTCCGTCAGGCGTTCTGGCGCAGTTTCAGGGAAGTTTGATTGTTCATCGGCACGGGGTGGCGGCGGGCGTTGCGCCCGCCGCTCTCGCGTGTCAGGCGGACTCGGCCCTTGCGAAGGTGGTGAGCGCGACCTGAGTACGGTTGTTCACACCGAGCTTGCGCATGATATGGCGGACATGCAGCTTCACCGTGGCCTCGGTGATGTTCAGGTTTCGGGCGATCACCTTGTTTGGGTGGCCTTGCTGCAAACCTTCGAGGATCTCCTGCTGGCGCAGGGTCAGTCGCCAGTCGTTGTTGAACTCTCCCGCTGTGGCGGGCCTGTCGTGTTCAGCCTGTTCGTCGAGCGGGGGCCTTGGCGGGAAGCATTGTCCACCGGCGAGCACGAAAGATAGCGCCTTCAGCGCGACAGAAGGCTCCAGGTTCGTGGGGATGTAACCATGGACGCCAAGCGAGCAGGCCATCCGCACCGTGTCGGCGTTCTCGGTGTCGGTCAGCACAGCGATCGGTGTACCCGGAAACGCCTGCTTGAGGCCGTCGATCAAGTCCATAGCCACGCCTGCTTCTATCAGCGTTGAGTTGATGAGCAGGATAAGCCTCACCCTTTGGGTGATTTCGGTCGATGCGAAATCCAGCCCAGCCGGCACGATCATGAGACCCTCGGATTCCGCCCAGGGCGCCAGAAAGAGGGTCATCCCGGCGCGTCGAAACGCCATATCGTCAATCAGTAGAACGGCTTCTGCCTGCTCGCAGCTAGCATTCCTCATGTGAGTCTCCGCAAAGCCCAGTTGGTGGTGCATCCCCCCTGCATTCATGTCCCATTGGTGGTGGGTCCGACGTCATGTGCAATCATGTGGATAACACGCATAACGATTTTCGTTACAATTGAAAGGATGGCCTTGCGTCAGCCCCTGGTCAAGGAAAAATCCCCCGGCTTAGGCCGGAAAATATCTTGTTCTCAGAGGGATAGGTTGGTTCGCCTAGATGCGCTCAGCCGTTTGGCGAGGGGGTGGCTATGCGCGAGGCTAGATTGACATTGCGGCGCGTTGCGCGTTGGGCGCTTTCATTCAGGGATGGGCGCCTCACGCGACCTTGAGCTGTGGACTTGTTGCAGGCGCCTCGCGGCATTATGTGGAACGTGTGACATGTGTTCGCCCATGGACGTATCTGGCCGCACTCGCACTGGTGATCCTTGCGAGCATGCTCCTGGCTGCGCCTGCTGAGGCTCATGGCGGGCGCCATCACGGGCCTGCGGCCGCCCACAGGGCCACCGTGGAGGTCCCCGCTCCGGAGCGGGATGTGGTCACAGTCATTTCCGCCGCCTCCGATGCTCTTGAGGTTGGGGCGGCGTGCGATGCGCCGGCCCGAAGCGCGGACGCATCGTCAGCCCCCGTCAAGCCCACGCCCCCCGCTCCAGCTGAGCAAATGCCTTGCTCGGGGTTCTGCTGCGCGCTTGCGGGCTTGGGGTGCTGTGCGTTCGGTCCAGTTGCATGCGCCGGCGTTGATGTGGGCGGATTGGGCCTTTCGCGCATCGCCCGCCCCATGGTGGACCCCCTCCGCGACGGCCTTGGTCCCGATGCCTTCCTGAGGCCCCCCAGATCCCGCGCTTGACCTGTAGGCCTTGAGGGCCGCGCCGCCCGCATTCTGCGGGGCTCGTCATGTCATGCTGGGATTGATGATCCGATGCGTCCAATTCTTTGGGCTTTGCTTGTTCTGTTCGGCTTTGCTGTTGCGCCTTCGGTCGTCCCGGCGCACGAGGGCCACGACCATGGCCCGCCTCCTGTTGAAGTGCCGACCACTGCCGCTCCCCGGGCCGAGGCCCAGTCCGACCTGTTCGAACTTGTGGCGATCGCCCGTGATGGCGCGCTCACGGTGTTTCTTGATCGGTTCGTTGGCAACCATCCGGTGTCTGGCGCAACCATCGAGCTGGAAACGCCGGAGGGGCCCAAATCCCTCACGCCGTTGGATGACCGATACCGCATCGAGGCTTCGTGGATGTCGGCGCCCGGCGCCCATGATCTGCTGTTCACCGTGGCTGTCGGCGCCGATGTGGATGTGCTGACCACCACGCTCGTGGTTCCCCAGACGACCGGGGAGGCCGCCTCGACGGCTCGGGGGTCTATGGCGAGCGTGGCTGCCGTCCTGTCCGGGTCGCTTTGGCCGAAGTCCGGCCTGCTTCTGGCGGCGGCCGCCTTCGCCTGCGGTTTGGTTGTGGCCGGCCTGGTGCGCACGCGCCGGCGCATGGCGGCCGTCGCCGTTGGGGCGCTCGTCGTCGCGGCGTTGTTCGCCACCGGCGCGTTCGGTCAGCCGGCGCCGGCTGTGCGGGATGTGGCGCGCCGCCTGCCGGATGGGTCCGTGTTCATGCCCAAGCAGACGCAGCGCCTGCTTGAGGTGCGCACGCTTCTGACCGAGCAGAGCGCGCACCCGGTTAGCGTTGAGTTGCCCGGGCGTGTGATCGCGGATCCCAACGCAAGCGGTTACGTGCAGGCCGCCGTGAGCGGGCGGCTTTCGGCTCCCCCCAGCGGCTTTCCACGTCTGGGCGCGCGCGTGACGAAGGGGCAGGTGCTCGCCTATGTGGCGCCGCCGCTCAGCGCGGCCGAAACAGTTGACCTGCGCCAGCGACAGGGCGAGCTGGATCAACAGATTTCATTGGTGCAACAGCGGATCGGGCGCTTCGAAAAGCTCATCGGCAGCGGCGCGGTGTCCCGCGTGCAACTGGAGGAGTCTCGTCTCGAACTCGATGGCCTGCGCGACCGGCGCCACGCGCTGGAGCGGATGCGCCGTGAGCCCGAGCCGCTGGTGGCCCCGTTGGACGGTGTGGTGGCGACAGCCAACGCGATCGCGGGGAAGATTGCGGATCCCAACGCCATCATCTTCCAGATTGTCGACCCGCAAAGTCTCTGGGTGGAAGCGCAAAGCCTTGAAGCGATCTCGGATGTCGTCGCCGCGGAGGCGCGGGCGCCCGATGGCCGACGGTTCCCGCTCGCCTTCAGGGGCGCAGGCCTCGCCGACCGCTCGCAGTTTCTGCCCGTTCATTTCTCGCTACCGGCAGGGGAGAGCGGCGTTCGCATCGGTCAGCTCGTGAGCGTGTTCGTGCAAACCGCTGCACGCGTGGAGGGCGTGGCCGCTCCCCGCTCGGCGGTGCTGACCGGCGCGAACGGCCAGAGCATCGTCTACGAACATGCCCGCGCGGAACGCTTCGAGCCTCGCGAGGTGCGCGTCACGCCGCTTGATGCAACTCGCGTTCTGATTAGCGCAGGCGTGGGGCAGGGGCGTCGCATCGTGGTGCAGGGCGCTGAACTGCTCAATCAGGTGAGGTGAGCGATGCTGTTCGGTCTTCTCGTCACGCAGTCGCTTCGCAACAGGTTGCTTGTGCTCGCCATCGCCGCCGCGCTGGTGGTGCTGGGCGTATTTGCGACCATGCGCCTGCCCGTGGATGTGTTTCCCGATCTCAATCGACCCACCGTCACCATCATGACGGAGGCCGAGGGGCTTGCGCCGCCAGAGGTCGAGCAACTCGTTACATTTCCCATCGAGACGGAGATGAACGGTTTGCCGGGCGTCACCCGCGTGCGGTCCGTCTCCGGCGTCGGCCTGTCTATCGTCTACGTCGAATTCGACTGGGGCACAGAGATTTTCCGCAACCGCCAGCAGGTCGCGGAAAAACTCACCATCGTGCGCGGGCGCCTGCCGACTGATGTCGTGCCGCAGATGGGGCCGGTCAGCTCCATCATGGGGCAGATCCTGCTCATCGCCGTCACCGGCGACAACGTTTCACCCATGGATCTGCGCGATGTCGCAGACTGGACCCTGCGTCCGCGCTTGCTCAACATTCCCGGCGTTGCGCAGGTTATCCCTATTGGCGGCGAGGTGCGCCAGTATCGCGTGGCGCCAAACCCCGCCGCCATGCGCGCGCTGCGCGTTTCCTACGACCAGCTCGAGCGTGCGCTCGCGCAGTTCGGCGCCAACACAGCGGGCGGATTCACGGATCAGTATTCTCGCGAGTTTCTCATCCGTAACGTAGGCCGCACGCGCAGCCTCGAGGATCTCCGCAGCCTTGTTGTGGCCACCGTGGACAACCGGGCCATCCAGTTGCGGCAGGTGGCGGAAGTAGATTTCGCGGCGCGCCTGAAGCGCGGCGAGGCCGGCTACATGGGCAAGCCCGCGGTCATTGTCTCTGTCGAGAAGCAGCCGGGCGTGGATACGGTGCGCCTCACGCGCGCGGTGGAGCAGGCGTTGCAGGATGCGGCGCCCGGCCTTCCGCCCGGCGTGCGAGCGAATGAGATCCTGTTCCGTCAGGCCAACTTCATCGAGACCTCTGTTCGAAACGTCGAGAAGGTGCTGCTTGAGGCTATCTTCGTTGTCGCCATCGTGCTGTTCGTGTTCCTGCTTAACACCCGGACCACGGCGATCTCGCTTGCTGCGATTCCGGTGTCGATCCTCGTTACGGCAATCGTCTTCTGGCTTGCAGGGCTTTCGATCAACACCATGACTCTCGGCGGGCTCGCCATCGCCATCGGCGAGCTTGTCGATGATGCGGTGGTCGATGTGGAGAACATCTTCCGCCGCCTGCGTGAGAACCGCGAGCAGGGCGAGCCTCGCTCTACCTTCGAGGTGGTTGTCAGCGCTTCGCAAGAGGTGCGCTCCGGCATCGTCTACGCGACCGCGATCATCATCCTTGTGTTCGTGCCGCTGTTCGCGCTCTCCGGCATTGAAGGGCGGCTGTTCGCGCCGCTTGGACAGGCCTACATCCTGTCTATTCTCGCGAGCCTGATCGTTTCTATCACGCTGACGCCGGTGCTCGCGTACTACCTGCTGCCGGGCCTGAAGCGCCTCGATCATGAGGAAGGCTGGCTTGTGCGCCGGTTGAAAGCCATCAACCTGCGCGCGCTCTCCTGGGCGCTGGCTCACACGCGCTTGTTGATGGGGCTTGTCACTGCGGCGGTGCTTTTTGCTGGGGCTGCGGCCTTTATGCTTCCGCGCGCGTTCCTGCCGCCGTTTAACGAGGGCACGTTCACCATCAACATGGCGTTCAATCCGGGTATCTCGCTTGCCGAGAGCAACCGGGTGGGGCTCATCGCCGAACGGCTTATGCTGGATGTGCCGGAGGTGAAGGCTGTCGGCCGGCGCACTGGGCGTGCGGAACTCGATGAGCATGCGGAAGGGGTTCACTCCTCCGAAGTCGAGGTTGATCTGAAGCCGGGCGGCCGACCCAAGGCCGCCATCGTCGCGGATCTTCGCGAGCGGCTGTCGCTTTTGCCCGTATCGATCAATGTTGGTCAGCCGATCTCGCACCGCCTCGACCATATGTTGTCGGGCGCGCGCGCGGAGATCGCGCTCAAAATCTTCGGCGATGATCTTGATACCCTGCGGGCGGTCGCCGAGCAGATGCGCGAGCGCATGGCCGGGATTGCGGGGCTCGTCGACCTTCAGGTCGAGAAGCAGACGCGCATTCCCCAGCTCGACATCCGCATCGACTATCAGCGCGCGGCGCTTTTCGGGCTTCAACCTGCGCAGGTGACGGAGCAACTGGAGCGTCTGTCGAATGGTCGCGTGGTGTCACGCATCATCGATGGTCCGCGTCGGTATGACGTCGTGCTTCGCCTGCATGACTCGCAGCGTACGACGAGCGGTCTTGCGGACCTGCTGATCGAGAGCCCGGCTGGCTGGATCCCGCTGCGGCAGGTGGCCGATGTGCGGGAGACCGATGGGCCAAACCAGATTCTGCGCGAGAATGGCGCGCGCCGCATCGTTGTGCTGGCGAACACCGACGGGCGCGCAGACATGACGCGCATCGTCTCCGCCATTCGGGCTGAAATCGCCAGCGCAAAGACGCCGCAAGGCATGTTCATGAGCTTGGAGGGAACCTTTCAGGCGCAGGAGGAGGCGAGCCTGCGCATCGGGCTGCTGTCGTTGCTGTCTCTCGCGATGGTGTTCGCGTTGCTCTACAGTCGTTATCGTTCGGCGTTGTTTGCGCTCATCATCATGGGTAGCGTGCCGCTGGCGCTCATCGGATCCGTCGCGGCGCTTTGGCTTGCCGGGCAACCGCTGTCCGTCGCCAGCATGATCGGATTCATCACGCTGACCGGCATCGCGACGCGCAACGGCATCCTCAAGATGAGCCACTACATCAATCTGGCCATTCACGAGAACATGCCATTCGGTCGTGATCTCGTGGTGCGCGGCAGCCTTGAGCGAATGACGCCAGTGCTGATGACGGCGCTCTCCGCCGGCTTCGCGCTGATCCCGCTGATGATCGATCCGTCAGCGCCGGGCAAGGAGATCCTGCATCCGGTCGCGGTCACCATCTTTGGCGGCCTCGTCAGCGCCACGCTGCTGGACGCTGTCCTCACCCCCGCGCTGTTCCTGCGCTACGGGCGCAAGCCGCTTGAACGTCTTGTTGAAGCCGCAAGGACTGAAAGCGCAGCGTCGGTCCATGCGCCGCAGGCTCATTCTTACTGAAACTGGAGAACAACCCATGCGTATTGTCACACTTGCAATCGCCTTCGTTTGCGCGGGCATGGCCCACGCCCACGAAGCGGATGGCCCTAATGGCGGCCGGATTGTTGACGCGGGCAACCTGCACGTTGAACTTGTCGCGAAGGGCCGCTCTGTGAATGTGTTCGTGACTGACGCGAACGATAAGCCAGTTGCGGTTGAGGGCTACAAGGGCACGGCCGTGCTCGTCATCGCCGGCAAGCCGCAGCGTATTCCGTTGGCACCGGCTGCTGCAAACCGCCTGACAGGCGAAGCGTCTGTGGATGTGCCGGCTGCGCCGAAGGGCGCGGTGCAATTGCAACTGCCCGGCGGCGCGTCTGTTCAAGGGAGTTTTCGCTGATTGAAATATGCGCCGGGTGGTGTGCGGGAAATCAAGAAAGCAAAGGGCGCGAACGCCGCGCCGTCTTTCGCGGCGGCGAATGATGCGCCGCTTACGCGAATGTGTTCGCCACGTCGATCTGTCGCGGCCTGAACGCTTCCATCATGCTGCCAACCAGCATGAACGTAAGCCCATCCTCAAGAGGGCGGCAGTGCGGCACAATCTGGCGCAGGTAGTGCAAGAGGCGGCCGTCGAGACGCCCGGACTCGACGGCGCTCAGCAGCGCCTCTGCATGGGCGAGGGCGATTTCGGCCTCGGCGACGATCCCCGTGCGGATTGAGTAGACCAGCAATTGCGCGGCAGCGACAAACTCGCCCCAAGCTGAAGGCACTGTCCTTGCAGCGGAGTCGAGCACCATTTCTCCTTCGGGCGTTAGTTGAAGCGTAACGGGATCAAGTGCGGTCTGGAGCGCGGTTTTGCCGTCGGGATAGAGGAGCATCTCACACCCTCCGCGTTACATTGCAGAGCGTGCGGGCGCCCAGGATGAGCCTCCGGCTGGCCAACTGCATGACATTGAGGTCGCTCGCGGGCGCGTGATGTGCCTGTGTCATCGTTTCCCTCAATGGAATTGGTTCGTCCGTGATCCCAGACCCCTGCCCAAATCCCTGCCCAAGGCCGCAACGTCATCCTGACGTGGCTACCAATCGCCCCTGCGAGCGAATATCCATATTGCGCATATACACGGCAATTATTGCGGCTCTACCCCTCTTGGGATGCCTGACGCTCCCCTTTTTGGGGGGGCGCGCGCTGGCTCTGTTGCTGGAAAACTTGGCTTTTAGCGCGAGGCCCGGAGGTGAACGGGCCTTGCCTCGTCCAGAAGGCGGCGGCCGAACGCAGGGCTGTTTCCGAACGTTGATGTCAGGTGATCCGCGCGGCCTCAAACGCAGGCGAAGGAGGCGAACGCTCCTCTTTCGTGAAAGGCCTTGATGGGCATAACTGGCCGAGACGGAATCCGCACGGAAACTCCATTGTGCCCCGCGGATTTCGCTCCAGCTTCAAGGCTTGGAGTTTAGCGAACGGGTGGGCCGATCACCTGAGTGAGCTTGCTTTGGCGCATGCGGACACAAACAAAGTTCGCGCGGCCTATGCGAGAGACCCTTTGGTAGAAGAGCGTCGCCCGATGATGCAAGCATGGGCTGACACCTGCTGCTAGAAAATCTAGTAGGCTGCTGAGAAACGGACAACGATCGCGCTTTTCGGTCTCGACGAAGTGGGATCGATGGGTGAGCCCATCGAGGAGGGCTGTGATCATCTTTGTTTCGGCGACGACGCTCGCCAATTCGCCGAAGCTGAGATTGGTCGTGATGAAGACGCTCGTGCGCTCGTAGAACCTGCTCAGCAGTTGGAGCAGCAGCCCCCGCCGCGCCGGTATGAGAAAGCAGGCCCGCCCGTCCGCAAGTCGAACGGCAAACTCCATTGAGCGGGCTCGATGACGAACACGCCGTCTCGAACAGGCAGAGAGTAAAGGCCGTCTGCGTCAGTCGGCGTGGCCTCAAAGCCATTCGAAACGAGCACTCCTGCAATGCCCTCGGCTTTGCTGTGCCTCACTCGACAACGCAACCTCGGGCTGAAACGTAATGGCCCGTGAGCCTCATGGCCCCTGTGAGCGAGCGCCCGCCCACGGCGCTCGCACCGATCAGGCCGCGATGGGTGATTGATCCGGGGCGCCACATGATCTCTCTCCGGCTGAACCGGAGCCTGAAGACCTGAGTCATGCGACAGGATTTGAGGGAAGATGCGCCAGGGGCGTGACCTGCCACACGATCCGGGCGTTTCTGTTGGAAAGAGCCGCTACCGGATGGCCGATATCCAATAAGTTGCGTGAATGTCGTCGCGCCCATGGGGCCGAAAATTTCTTTTTGTTCATTGACGCAAATCTGTCGCCTTGATCAAGCAAGTTACACTATCGCCAAGTGTTCCGCTGGCGAACACTATCTGGGAAACGCGCCATTCTCCACTGGCCTATCGTAGTGTGACTGGGCGTGGGGCGTTTCCTTCGCAACGATGATCTTAAGTACGGCGAACGCTGATAAGGAAAGGCTACTCCCGCAATCATCCGTCTGCGGATCAACGGTAGGACACTTATGTTAGCAGGTCAGAAAAAAATGATGATTGTCACCGACGCTTGGGCGCCGCAGATCAATGGCGTCGAACGTACTGTCAGAATGCTCGAGGACGAACTCTGTAGCATCGGGGTGCAGGTGACATTGCTTACCCCGGAAGGTTTTTGGACTATTCCGGTTCCGAGTTATTCTGAGATCAGGCTGGCCATCGCGACCCAATCGCGTGTTTCCAAAATTATTGAGCAGGAGAGTCCCAGTGCTGTTCATATCGCGACGGAGGGGCCCTTGGGCCAGCTTGCCCGTCGTCATTGCATTAGGTTTGGTCGCAAATTCACAACTTGCTATCATACTCGCTACCCGGAGTATGTGGCAGCGCGCGCCCCGATCCCGCTCGCGTGGAGCTATTCGTTCCTCCGCTGGTTCCATAGCGGAGCTACTGCGACGATGGTGTCGTCACACAGCTTGAAACAGGAGCTTGAAAGCTGGGGGTTTCAGAATTTGGCAGTCTGGAGCCGTGGCGTTCAGGTGGAGCCTCTGCTTCAAGCCACGGCCGCCAACCTGCATCTGCCGAGGCCGGTTTTTTTGAACGTGGGCCGTGTTGCGGTCGAGAAAAACCTTGAAGCTTTTCTATCGCTGGATCTTCCGGGCTCGAAAGTTATTGTTGGCGATGGTCCGGCCAGGCCGGGTCTTGAGGCCAAGTATCCCAACGTTCATTTTCTAGGTTTCAGGGACGGATCTGAACTCGCCTCAATCTACGCATCTGCGGATGTCTTCGTGTTTCCGAGCCGTACGGACACTTACGGCCTGGTTATAATTGAGGCGCTTGCTGCTGGAGCGCCTGTGGCCGCTTTCGATGTTCCGGGCCCAAGGGATGTTCTGGAAGGCGCAACCTGTGGCGTGCTATCTGATGACCTGCGAGAAGCTGCGATCCAGTCGCTGGCGATCGATCGCAATGACTGTCGGGCATTCGCGGCGCAAAAGACAATGCGAGCGAGCGCCAAAAGCTTTCTCAACATTATTGAGACCGCGCTTGGATTACCTCGATTTGAAGGCACACGACCCGCGCCCGTAAAAGTGTGATCGTCAAATCGATTGGTCCGATTGCGAGGATTTTGATTTATAGAAAGCAATTTGGCGAAAAATGAAAAAAAATTATGGTATAGCAGTGTGGACCATAAACACCCCCACTATGATCAAACAGATGCCAAGGAGGGCAGTCGTTGAAATGTTTTGATCAAACAAGAGCCATCCTGCTGCCGTTATCAGGACAATACCGGCCCCAGACCAGATTGCGTAGGCTACTCCGATAGGTATCGCGCGAAGGCTCAACGCGAGGAAAGCAAATGAGAGCGAATAGCCCACAGCCATCACGAGAACCGGCGTCCGCCTTGAGAGCCCCTGCGATGCACCGAGCGCGGTTGTGGCTATGACCTCGCATATGATGGCGAGAGACAGATAGAGATAATGCATGCGATCCGCATTTTACTGTTTACGAATTTTATTTAATACTATGAACGTGACGATAGAATGACCTGAAGCCAGCGTATTCGTCTTAATTTGTCATTGTTCTGTCACCGAATGTAGGCACAAAAGAGGCCTGTTTCTGGAGAATACCGAAGATGTGTTTTCCGTAACGGTGTCATGTTAGTGCATTATTTTTTGTGTCGGGTCTGAACGGAGATCTAGCAGATGGACTTGGCCCCAGCGCTTTTTCGGACTGCTCATGGGCCATTGATTAAAGCGGTGGATGCGCTGATGCGTTTCTGGGCATTCATGGTCCTTGCCGTCGGGCGGCCAGTGTGTCTGCGCCATGAACGCAAGGACGCACTCGTATCGGTAGCTGGTTCCGAGCTCGCGCGACCTTGAGCGCTGCAGAGCCTACGCCACGCGAAGGGTTTGTGGTCGTTGCGCTTGGCCTGACGCAGATTCTCGCGTGGGGCTCATCCTATTACCTACTGGCCGTGCTCGCGAGCCCGATCCATCGCGACACCGGTTGGCCTATGCAATGGATTATCGGCGGTCTTTCTATTGGCTTGGTAGCGGCTGCGCTCTGCTCGCCACGTGTGGGAGCGTTGATCGACGCTCGCGGCGGCCGCTCGGTGCTCGCGTTGAGTTCGGCCCTAATCGCCAGCGGTCTTTCCATATTGGCCATTTCCCATCATTTGGCGGCTTATATTGCGGGATGGATCGTCATTGGGCTTGGCATGGGGGCAGGCCTTTACGATGCTGCGTTCGCAACTCTGGGTCGTCTCTACGGACGAGACGCGCGTCGTTCGATCACGAACCTGACGCTCTTTGGGGGCTTCGCAAGCACTGTCTGCTGGCCACTGAGCGCAATTTTGGTTGAGACTTTTGGCTGGCGCGGCGCTTGCCTGTGTTACGCTTGTCTACAGATTGGCGTTTGTTTGCCGCTGCATCTGTTCATTATTCCCAGGGGTGCAGCCCTTAACGTTGTGGACAATGCGCTCTCCTGCGGACAGGAAATGTCTGCCTCGGCCGGGCGCGCCACTTTCATCCTGGTTACGGCGGTTATAACCGTCTCTGCCGTTGTCGCCTCAACCCTCTCGGTTCATCTCATTGATCTTGTACAGGCCAACGGCGTGGACCTAGGGACCGCCGTCGCGCTTGGCGCACTGGTTGGGCCGGCGCAGGTCGGCGCGCGGATCATTGAACGTGCGCTCGCCCGTTACTTTCATCCTGTGTGGACGATGATTGCGTCCGTCGCCCTGATGGGCGCCGGGTGTGCTCTGCTGATGGGCGGCGAAGCCTTGCCCGCGCTTGCGCTTGTTCTCTTCGGCGCGGGGGCTGGAATTGGATCCATTGCGCGGGGAGCGGTTCCGATGGCTGTTTTCGGGCCCCGCGCCTATGCGTCGGTCATGGGCAAAATAGCGTTCTTCGCCCTTCTTGCCCAAGCGCTGGCCCCATCGGTAGCGGCTCTGGTTATCATCGATGCAGGCGCGAGCGTCCTGCTTGCAGGCCTCACAGCCGTGGCGGCCCTCGCTTGCGCGCTTGCCTGCGTCCTTGCCTGGCTGGCGCTGCGCGACCCCGGGTGAGGATTACCCCGCCGGATCCGCCAAGAACACCAGACGCAGATATAGATTTCTCGATCAGGCGATCGCCGCCTGTAACGAGAGCCACTTGTTTCTCGGTTTGCTCGACGCAGACGGGAGGAGGCGTAATCGCAAAGGATGGCACGAGAAGCACAAGGCGCCGTCGGCGTCATTCGTTGAATGCGGGTGGTGGCATCGACGTTCTGCAAATGATCGTCAGAGCCCAATCCGAAAGGAGCGAAACGAGGATGGGAGCAACTGCTGGTTCAAACAGAAATCTAGATCGATCATATTGATTTCGTGAGGGTGATCGTTGCTCCAGGTCTGGCGATGCTCCAGCGGGGTGTCGGGACGACGCGTTGATGAAAGTACTCATGATCTGTCGTTGTCCTGCAGTGACTGCTGTCTTTACGTAAGCTTTCGGGTTTGTGGCCGCGGCAAATCATTTGGCCTTTTGAAGACCGTGTGTCGCTCTGTCCTTCTCGGTCTGTTAAGCGCCGCTGGCTTTTGCGTGGAACGGACGGTCGCATTCGAACTGTCGACTACAAAGCGGCTGCGGCTGCTATCATGTGTGTGTATGTTCTGGTCCTAGTCGTTGAGCAGGAATCCAACTGCGCCTGCCGCCGTTTGTTTCGATGGTGAATCGTGAGCAATCCAGTCCGCTATGCCATCTATTATCTGCCAGAATCCGACGACCCACTTTGGGCGTTTGGCTCGTCGGTGCTTGGCTACGACGCGTTGACCGGGGCCGAGCCAACGCCGCCCAGCCTGCCGTCGATTGATTCTCAGGGTATCTCGAACCGCACACGCGGGCCGCGGGTTTATGGGTTTCACGCGACCCTGAAGGCGCCCTTTCGACTGCGTCCTGAGACGCACGAAGACGATCTGCTCGCAGCTGCCGGTGCTTTCGCCAATGCCCATGAAGTGGTTTCGATCGGCGAGTTCGTCATCGAAACGCTGGATGGTTTTGTGGCGCTCGTGCCCCGGTGTCAGTCCAGGGAGGTCTCCGCGTTTGGGGAGGCTTGTGTGCGCTGGTTCGACAGTCTGCGCGCGCCAATGACTGCCGAAGAGCGCGCGAAGCGTGTGCTCTCGCCTCTGAGCGCGCGCGAGACCGAGTTGCTCGACCGGTGGGGCTATCCTTATGTGTTCGACATGTTCCGGTTTCACATGACGCTCACTGGCGTGCTTGCGCGCCATGAAGCCGAAAGCATCGCCCGCGAACTGGGCGAGCTTCATGCGCCGCTGGTCGGGCCGCGGTTGCTTTCCTCGATTTGCGTGTGCGTTCAGGCGCCCGGTGACCGGTTTCGCTTGCTCCGCCGGTTCCCGCTCACCGGATCAGGGATAGCTGGTCGCGGATGATCGTCGCCAGACGCGCGGCAGCGACTTCAAGCGCGCCTGAATTTTCGATGATGAAGTTAATGTCAGCGTGCTCCACCGGGGCTTCCCGCGCGAGGCGAAGAGCTGCGTCCTGCGCGCTCTCGCGGGAGCGGGCGGCCAGCCGTACGCTGCGCACCTGCGGCGGCGCATCGATGAGGACGATGCAAGCGCGTTGATAGCGCGCGCGGACGTCGCCGATGACTGACCGCGAGATATTGACAACGACACAGCCGCCCCGCTGCACTTGTTGGTCTACGCAGCGCGGCACACCATAGCACAGGCCGTGCGCCGTCCATTGCAGCGCGAAGGCGCCTGCCTGCGCCATGCTGGCGAAGACGTCTGCATCCACATGCTCGCTGTCTTCCGTGACATCCGGTACGCGTGTTATCACCCTGCGCGTAAAATGCACGCCCGGACAGTCTCTCAGTAGTACGCGCGTTGCGTTGATAACGCTGTCTTTGCCCGCGCCGCTCGGCCCGACGATGGCGACAAAGGCGCCAGTCGCCATCAGCGATTGATCAGATGATGCGCTGGCCATTACGATAAACCTCACGCACCAAGGGAGTATCGTCAACCACGCGCACGCGCAGCAGGTCTGCGGCCTGTCCCGGAGCAATTTCACCCCGGTCCGTCAGGCCGCATGCGCGTGCAGGATTCACGGTGACGGAGCGCACCGCACGCGGCAGTCCATAGCCTTCAATGCGCCGAGCAAGTTCAAAAGCCCCTGCAAGCAACGCCGCTGGAACGTAGTCCGAGGACAGGATGTCGAGCACGCCCGCTCGCGCCAGGGCTTCCGCCGCGACATTGCCGGAGTGGGATCCCCCGCGCACAACATTGGGCGCGCCCATCAGAACGGATATGGATGAGTCGTGGGACAGGCGTGCGCTTTCTTCGCTGGTTGGAAACTCCGCAACACGAACGTTGTCAGCGATCGATTCGCGAACATGCTCCGGAGTTGAATCGTCGTGACTTGCAATGGCAACGCTGTTTGTATGTGCAAGATCGACGAGAGCCTTGCGGTGCCGAGCGTAATTGCGCGCAAACAAATCATGCTTGTGCGTCATCAGTCGGTCCAGCTCGCTCACGGGAAGGCCGGATTTCCCGCCGTAGTAGGTTCGCCAGGCGTCGAGGTTGGCGAACTGGCGGGCCCCGGGGGTATGATCCATCAGCGAGATAAGGTCCACGCGATGGGCGTCCATCACTTCCCGGGCGCCTTCCAGAACGTCGTCCGCACAGATCTCGCACCGCAAATGTGTTCGGTGGTCAATGCGCAACAAACCGCGCCCATGCAGGGCCGCTATCTCATCAACGATGTTACGCGCTTCGGACCGCTCCGGGGTATAGTCGGCATCGTTGCCAACCCGCACCGAGTCGAACACAGTTGTGATTCCAGAGGCGGCGAGCTGCATGTCATAAGCGAGGATTGCCAGTCGCATCGGCCAATGGACTTTAGGCCTCGGTCGAAGGTGGCTCTCCAGATGATCAGTGTGCAATTCGATGAGACCGGGCAGAAGAAGATCGCCTCCAGCATCGTAACTGCCTGTGGGCGCGGCGCCCCGGCCGACCTCGATGATGACGCCATCCGAGAGTGCAACCCACCCTTCGACAATTTCGTCCGTCAGGACAAGCCGCGCGTTTCTGATGACTGTAACGTTGCTCATGCCGCTTCGCTCCGTTCAGGCCGGCTGACGGCAATCAGTCTGTCCGCCACGCGGTTGCGTATCGCGGGGTCATGGAAAACGCCGACAATCGCGGCGCCAGCCGCCTTGCGCTCGCCAATCAGCGTAATCACCGCCTCGCTGTTGGCGGCGTCAAGCGAGGCTGTGGGTTCGTCGAGTAGCATGATTGGGCGATAGGCTGCGAAGCCGCGGGCGATGTTCACACGCTGTTGCTCACCGCCGGAGAAGGTTGCAGGCGGCAGCCCCCACAGCCGTTCCGGCAGGTTCAGGCGAGCGAGGAGGTCCCGTGCGCGCGCCAGCGCCTGCGTCTCCTCGCACCCATCCTCCCGCGCCGCTGCGGCGACAATGTCGAGGCAGGGCACGCGCGGAATGACGCGCAGAAACTGGCTGACATAACCAATTGTCTGGCGGCGCAGAGCCAGCACGTCGCGCGGCTCAGCCGTTGCAACGTTGACCACCCGGTCACCGGAACGTACGAGAATGAGACCCTCGTCCGTGAGGTAATTACCGAAAATCATTTTCAGCACCGAGGACTTTCCCGCGCCCGAGGAACCGTGCAGGGCGACGCATTCCCCGGGTCTGACGCTGAAAGACAGCCGCGTAACGGCCGGCAGGCGCGCTCCGTCCTGAAGATGCAGCACGAAGGTCTTGCTAACGTCTTCAAGGCGTATGGATTCATCTCTGGGCAGGGTGTGGAGCATGGTTACGCCTGCAAGACTGAGGAAACGAGCAATTGGGTGTATGAATGCTGTGGGTCTTCCAACACCTGATCGGCCAGACCTAGCTCGACGATTCGTCCTTGCCGCATCACCGCTATACGGTGCGATAGTAGACGCGCTACAGCAAGGTCGTGCGTAACGAGGATAACGGAAAGCCCTCCCTCGGCCACAAGGCTTCGCAGCAGATCAAGGAGTCTGGCCTGAACGGAGACGTCGAGTCCGCCTGTGGGTTCATCCATGAACACAAGGCGCGGCCGCGTCACCATGTTGCGGGCAATCTGTAGACGCTGACGCATGCCGCCGGAGAACGCGCCGGGCATATCGTCCATGCGATCAGCCGCGATTTCGACCCGCGCAAGCCAGTCTTGCGACTCTGTGCGGATTGCAGCGTAGTTGCGCCATCCGACGGCCATGAGACGCTCACCAACGTTGCCACCGGCCGAAACGTTCATTCGCAGTCCCATGCGGGCATCCTGCTGGACAAAGCCCCACTCAGTGCGCAGCAGCAAGCGCCGCTCCATTTCCGACAGCGAGCTGAGATCAACAGCCACGCCATCCTTGCGGCGGTACGTCAACGAGCCGGCGGTCTTTTCAAGCTGGGTCGACAGCAAACCAAGCAAAGTGCTCTTGCCCGACCCCGACTCGCCGACGATCGCGAGCACCTCCGATTCATGAAGGTCAAGATCGACGTCGACGCAACCAGTTCGCGCGCCAAACATCTTTGTCAGACCACGTGCGCGCAACAAGGGGCCGCTCATGACCGCTCCTCGTGTGCAATATTTACATTGAAACTGAACCCATGCCTCGCGAAGCCGAGCTTCTCGTAAAAGTCGTGCGCGCGGGTTCGGCTCGCATTGGAGGAGAGTGCAAGCTTGTAACAGCCATGGGCATGCGCAACGCTTATCGCGTGCTCCATCATCCGCCGCCCGACGCCGGCGCCCTGATGGGCCGGACCTACCGCTACGGACTCAACAATGGCCGAAGGTGTTCCCTTGTGACCGATGTTGTCCATCACCAGCAGGGCGAACGTGCCGACCACCGCTCCAGCGTTCTCGGCGACGTAAAAGCGGTAAAATGGATAGGACGAGGCTTTTGCCAAGATCGCCGCCGCTGCGTGTTCATCGAGGACATCGCCATCGTCGTAGTCCGGTTGGGCATAAAGAGACAGGATGCCTGGGATGTCGGCGCTTCTCGCTTCCCGAATTACCATCTCGGTCATGCGCCAGTCTCCTTGCGGTCGCCTCTATGCTGCTCGCAGTAATCTGTGTCGGAGCAGACGTACATGCGGGCGCCCTCGTCGTTCATCACAACCTCGTCCAGAAACGTGTTGGTTGATCCGCAGAGGGCGCAAACGTTGTCGAATTTGGTGCGCTCAAACGGATGATCCTCAAAGTCGAGGCTGATCACGCTCGTGTATGGCGGCACCGCATAGATTCGCTTCTCACGACCTGCGCCGAACAATTGCAGCGCCGGACAATCGTTCATCTTCGGGTTGTCGAACTTCGGTGTCGGCGAGGGGTCCATGACATACCGTCCAGCGACCTTGACCGGATACGCGTAGGAGGTCGCGATGTGGCCGTGGCGCGAGATGTCTTCGTAAAGCTTCACGTGCATAACGCCGTAATCTTCCAGCGCATGCATTCGGCGGGTTTCTGTTTCGCGCGGCTCGAGGAAGCGCAGCGGCTCGGGTATTGGAACCTGATAGACAAGGACCTGTCCCTCTCGCAGCGGCGCCTCGGGAATGCGGTGGCGCGTCTGGATTATGCTCGCTTCCGGGGTGCTTGTGGTCGTGCGCACGCCTGATGTCTTCTCGAAAAACTTCCGGATCGAGACTGCGTTTGTCGTATCATCCGCCCCCTGATCGATGACTTTCAGCACATCATCGCGACCCAGAATGGCCGCGGTCACCTGAACGCCGCCTGTGCCCCATCCATAGGGCATCGGCATTTCACGGCTTGCAAAGGGAACCTGATACCCCGGAGTCGCGATCGCCTTAAGGATCGAGCGACGGATCATTCGCTTTGTCTGCTCATCCAGATAAGCGAAGTTATATGATGGAAAGTCACTCATTGCGCCGCCTCGCCTTTTGACGGCCGCGTCGTTGTGCTTTCAACGGGCGCTTCCCGTGCGTCCCGCCACTCGCGCCGCAACTGGCGTACGAGCGCAAGTTCGGCCTGGAAGTCGACGTAATGGGGGAGTTTCAGATGCTCGACAAATCCGGTCGCCTGCACATTGTCGCAGTGGGACATGACGAACTCCTCGTCCTGCGCTGGTGCGCCGGCGCTTTCGCCCAATTCGGCCGCGCGCAACGACCGGTCCACCAGCGCCATGGACATCGCCTTGCGCTCGCTCTGCCCAAACACGCAACCATAGCCGCGGGTGAAACGCGGGGCTTCATCTGCGCCCCCCTGGAACTGGTTCACCATCTCGCACTCGGTCAGAACGATCTCCCCCAGTGGCACCTCGAAGCCGAGTTCCGGAGCCATGAAGTAAAGCTCCGCCTCACCGACTCTGATCTCGCCAGCGAAAGGATGCGTGCGGCCATAACCGCGCTGCGTCGAGTAGGCGAGGGCAAGGAGAAATCCCTCGTCGCCGCGCGCAAGCGTCTGGAGCCGGGTTTGTCGGTCAGCGGGAAAGGAGAGCGGCGTGCGTGTTATGTCCTGCGCCTCGCCGGCGTCAGGGCCCGCTGGCGCACGCTCGATAAGGCCCTCCCGGTCAAGCAATCCCAGCACATGCGGCGCTTCAAAGGGCGCCGCTCCTTCTGCGCGGGGAGGGGGGGCAGGATCGCCGGACTGGCCGAGGCGAGGGTCCAGAAGCCGGTGAGTGTAATCGAACGTTGGTCCCAGGACCTGTCCGCCAGGAATATCCTTGAACACAGCGGACACGCGGCGGCGAACCTGCATGGCCGCGGTGTTAACTGGCATGGATTCGCCAAAGCGAGGGAGAGTTGTGCGGAATGCGCGCAGAAGAAAGATCGCTTCTATCAGATCGCCTCTCGCCTGCTTGATGGCGAGCGCTGCAAGATCCGGCGCATAAAGCGATCCCTCCGCCATCACGCGGGCGACAGCAAGAGTCATTTGCTCCCGGATCTGATCTGTGGAGATCTCCGGCACGGCGGGATTGCCCCGCCGCTCGCTCGCCAGAAGCTGGTGCGCATTGTCGATGGCCTTTTCGCCACCCTTTACCGCCACATACATGTCAGACTTCCGTCAGTCGGAGGCTGCGGGGGAGGGCCGCCAACTCCGTCGAGCCGATGAGAAAAATATCAAGCCCAAGTGGAAAACCGGCGGAATTAAGAGCCCACTGACTGCTGAAGTCTGCAGGGGCAGGAATGAAGCCGAAGCGGCGTGTACCGCTTACGCCTGGTCCCGAGAAACCAGGACCTTCTGACGAGAAACAGTCGACCTGCGCCACAATCGTTGTCGAGCGATCCGGATAGTCGGGCTCACCGAGGGCGAAGCGTGTCAGTGGGGACATCGCTTGTGCATCGGCGAAAAAGGCGAAGGCTGCGCGCGATGGGTCTGTCACGAGCGGAGCCCCGCAATGGAAGGCGACGAAGTTGCGCACCTCATCACTGCTGGCAAGCGCTTGATCAAGCCAAAGCGGCGTATCTTGATCGACCAGTGTGAGGAGCACTGCGGTGGCGTTCGCCGACAGGGGTCCGCATGATGCAGTGCGCGACGTAAAGGCGCGGGGCAGGGCCGGGTGGGCAATCGCGTCCATCAAGTGCCGAAAGGTCGCCTGAGACTGCGCCACGGGATCCTGAAAACCAGGGGCGCCGATCTGATAAGGAACGTTCACTGGTTCTCTCCACGCACGAGTGTGAAGAAATCAACTCGTGTAGACGCCGTTTCTTCGGCCTTGCGCTGACGCTCCAGCGCAAGGCGCGCGCTTACCGGCGCAACAAGGCATTCTTCCAGCAATTCGCGCTTATCGGCGTTCTGGCCAAAAGCGTCGACAATTGCAGCAAGCCTCGCGCGACTCTCGGAGCGGCCAAGCAAATAGGCGTGCCCGATGGTTCCGCCTTCAAGCATAACGGAGGCTCGCGTTACCAGCGCCTCTCCAATGTTGAAAGCGCTTCCGACTCCGCCGATGCGGCCGCGAACCATGACGAGCCCAGCATGCGGCTTGCGAATGTCCGCGACCGCAGGCAAGGGGCCAAGCGCTGATAGAGCCGTCATCAGCTCGTCTTCACGCGCCTGAGCGCATATTCGCATAAGAGCGATGCGATTGTTATCCGACGGGGACGACGGAACGGTTTGTGGTTCGGAATCCATGCGCGAGGCGGATACATCCGCGGAGCAACGGATTTATGACAGTCCGCGGGGAGTGTGAAATCAGCCAGCGCAAGATCCGGGCGTTGATGTCACGCGTCCGTCATGGATGGGTAGGCTAGTTGTCATGTGGAACTGTTATTGGGCTGCGCAACCTAGGAGCAGCCCATGTCCGAAATTGCTATCTCCGTTTCTGGAGTGTGGAAGTCCTTCACGCCGGGGCGTCCTGTTCTGAAGGACGTCAATTTTCAGGTCCAGCGGGGCGAAATGGTGGCGTTGATCGGGGCGTCTGGCTCCGGCAAATCCACACTTATCCGCGCATTAGGCGGTCTTGAGCGCATCGACGGCGTTGGCGATAAGCCCGCTGGATCAATTGAAGTCTTTGGCGCGCTGATGCAGCGGGAAGGCCGCATCTCGTCAGCTGCGAAAGCATTGCGGTCTCGCATCGGTATTGTTTTTCAGCAGTTCAACCTGGTGCCGCGTCTTTCCACGTTACGCAACGTTTGCCTGGGACTGCTTGGCGCCGCGCCGCGCTGGCGCGGCTCACTCGGCATTTTTACTCTTGATGAACGCAAGATGGCGATGCACGCGCTGTCTCGCGTTGGAATTGCGGAACATGCGCTCAAACGTGGCAATCAGCTTTCCGGCGGCCAACAACAGCGTGCGGCGATCGCGCGTACGCTTCTGCAACGATCAGACATCCTTATCGCAGATGAGCCCATTGCCTCACTCGATCCCGCTTCCGCTCGGCGCGTCATGGATATCCTGTCGGAAATCAACCGATCCGATGGGGTCACCGTGGTCGTTTCGCTCCATCAGGTCGAATACGCGCTCGGTTATTGCCCGCGCACGATCGCTCTTCGTGGGGGCGAGATTGTGTACGATGGCCCTTCGAGCGCTCTGACGCCGGACTTTCTGGCGGACCTCTACGGCGAGGAGAGCGAAACTCTTTTTCTGCCCGCGCTGACGGCGGCTGCTGATGTTGCTCGCAAGGCCGCGCCCGCAAATCGCACTGCGCCGGCGCTGGACGCCATGGCCGGCGCCGCGGCCTGATAAGCCTAAACACGCCTTCCTCAACACCCAGCGCAAGGATGGTCCTTCGCGCTGCCTGAAAAGACGGAGTATGTCCATGCGAAGCAATGTTATCGCCGGCGTGCTGGCGGCTGTATTAAGCGCGGCTTCGGCCAACGCTCAGGAAGTCAACTTCGGGGTCATCTCTACCGAGGCTGCCAGTAACCTGCGCTCGGTCTGGGATCCCTTCATCAGGGATATGCAAAAGAAAACCGGTCTGCAGGTCCGGGCCTTCTTCGCGTCGGATTACGCTGGCGTGATTGAGGGCATGCGCTTCAACAAGGTGCAACTTGCCTGGTATGGTAACAAATCCGCGATGGAAGCTATCGACCGCGCCAATGGCGAAGTGTTCGCGCAGAGCGTGGACGCAAGTGGAGCCAAGGGTTACTGGGCCCACGTCATCGTCCATCGCGACAGCCCTATCAAATCGCTCGACGATCTCCTTAAGTGCGACAAGACGCTCGACTTCGGCATCGGCGATCCCAACTCTACCTCTGGTTTTCTCGTTCCCATGACCTTTGTTTTTGGGGCGCGCAACATCGAGCCGCGAAATTGCTTCCGGACTGTTCGCAACGCCAATCATGAGGCCAATGCGCTTGCCGTCGCCAATAGGCTCGTGCATGCGGCCGCCAATAACAATGAAAGCCTCGAGCGCCTGAAGGAAACCGCGTCGGCGCGCGCTGGCGACATCCGGGTCATCTGGACGTCGCCGCTCATCCCTTCGGACCCGCTCGTGTGGCGTAAAGACCTTGATCCGGTGGTCAAGCAGAAGATCGCGGATTTTATTTTCAGCTACGGCGTGAATGATGATGCCGAGAAGAAAATTCTCGCTGCACTCAAGTGGGCGCCGTTCGTCAAGTCGGACAACAACCAGCTCCTCCCGATCCGTCAGATGGAAGTCAGCCGCTCCATCATGCGTATCCAGTCGGACGCACAGATGCCGGCGGACAAAAAGGATGCCGAGTTGAAGAAACTCCAGGCGGAGCATGATGAATTGTCCCGCCAGATCGCGGCGCTCAAGAAGGACTGAGCTCTACTTGAACCAGACGGTGCAGATACTGGTCTGCACCGTCCTCCAGACATCCGGTGATGCATGACCGACACGAATGCCGCGCGTTTGCGCCCATTGGCCGATATAGATGTCCCTTCGCCTCCTCTTATGGAGCGCACCCGCGTGTGGCTCATGTGGCTGGGTGTCATCGCCTTGCTTGTCTTCAGCTGGGGGCCGACGGAGATGTCGAAGGCCTCGCTTCTGATCACGGACTGGCGCAACATGGCGGAGTTCGGTTCTGCGTTCCTGCAGCCTGATTTCCGAGACTGGCGGATTTACGCCGAGCAGATGCTTGAGACAGTGCAAATTGCGCTGTGGGGCACCGCCATCGCGGTAGTCATTGGTATTCCGTTCGCTATTTTCAGCTCAGCCAACATTTGTCCAGTCTGGGTCGTGCAGCCGGTCCGGCGGCTTATGGATGCATCTCGCGCAATCAACGAGATTGTTTTCGCGTTGCTCTTCGTCGTCGCGGTGGGTCTGGGGCCGCTCGCAGGCGTTCTGGCGTTGGCGGTCCACAACATCGGGATCATCTCCAAGCTGTTTTCGGAGGCGGTCGAAGCGATAGATCCGCGGCCAGTTGAGGGCATCCGGTCGACTGGCGCCACGCGCATGCAAGAAGTTCTTTTCGGCGTTATTCCGCAGGTTGCTCCCTTGTGGAGTTCCTACGCGCTCTATCGGTTCGAGACCAATGTCCGCTCGGCGACAGTGCTCGGAATAGTTGGCGCAGGCGGTATCGGGCAGTCGCTTTATGAAACGATCCGCAGCTTCCAGTATGGCCCGACGGCCTCGATTGTGATCATTATCGTCATGACGGTCATGATTATTGATATCGTCAGCGCCCGCCTGCGCAAGGGGCTCGTCTGATATGCGCAAGCTTGGTTGTCAGCCGCTTGTCGATCCGACCGCTGACGTTCGTAGTTGTGCTCTCGGCCGTTATGTCGAGGTTGGCGCCCGCGCTCGTCTGCTGGATGTAGAGATGGGTGATTACTCCTATGTCGTGAATGATTCCGATATCGCCTACACACGAATTGGAAAATTTTGCTCGATCGCTTCGCATGTCAGGATAAACCCGGGCGATCATCCGATGGAACGCGCCTCCCAAAGTCACTTCACCTATCGCGCTAGCGCATATTTTGAGGGCGCGTGTGACGAAGGCAGCTTCTTCGATTGGCGCCGGGAGCGTGCTGTCGAGATCGGCCACGATGTTTGGATCGGCCATGGCGCCATTGTGCTGGCGGGCCGGAGAATTGGGACGGGCGCGGTAGTCGGCGCTGGCGCGGTTGTTACGAAAGATGTAGCCGACTACACGATTGTCGTCGGCAATCCCGCGCGTGTCTTGCGGCGCCGCCTTCCTGAGGCGCTCGCTGAGAAAATGTTGGCGCTCGGCTGGTGGGACTGGGATCACGAGCGTCTGCACGCAGCGCTGGACGACTTCCGGAAGCTTGACGCCCAGAAGTTTGTTGATCGTTACGGCGGACAGATGTCCGGCTGATTATTTAAGGAAGGGGGGCGCCGAATTTTTCGGTGTCCGTTTGTCGCAACAAGTCGCCGAAGCGGAGAATGCAGGCAAAGTTGCGCGAATGACGGACCAACGCTGTTGGACCAAATGAAGTTTGTGCGATGGATTCCGTCCGTGATGAGCTATTCGATGGCCGCAAGATACGGCTTCTGACCGTGATAGACATCTACATCCGGCTGCCGCCAGCTATCAACGTGCGTTAGACATACAGAGCCAGCGACGTCGTCGCGGCGCTTGAAAAAGCACTCGATGACTTCGGCTTGCCGAAGACGATCGTGGTCGGCAATGGGCCGGAATTCATCAGTCGTGATCTAGACCTTTGGGCGTTCGTCCACGGCCCCACACTTGATTTCTCGCGGCTTGGGAAGCCAACCGACAATGCATTCATTGAAAGCCTGAACGGCAAGTTCAGAGCCGGATGTCTGAACGCGAATTGGTTTCGGAAAATCGAGGAGGCGCGACAAGGGTGCGAGGGTTCGCGTAGAGACTATAACGAGGTCCATCCTCACAGCGCGATTGGCAACAAAACGCCCATGGAACTTCATTCGCCGGCTCGCAACCCCGGCCAGCACGCCGGCGTATGAAGCGAGAGTTTCCCAACGCACGCGGTCCAAGGTTGGGGGCATGCTCATCTCAACCAGGAACTTTCGCATCAACTGGATGACAGGTGGGGGCCACAGCACGAGCAGATCCACGTGATGACAAAGAGACCCAGAACGATCATCGTTCTGGGTCTCTTCTTGTTGGAAATCCCGGGTCACTTTTCAGTCGAAATCAACAAGGTCTGGTCAGTCAGGCGCGTTCGAGCTCGATCTGTGGCGACGGAGACGTCGGGAACCGCGTCTCAAGTTGCGCCATGCGCCTTGCTACAATCTCCACGAGCTCGAGGAGGTGGCCGTAATGCGTCGTGCAGCCCTTCGGGACCCATAGCTGGCGGATCTCGGAATAGAGTCGATCAAACGTCTCCTTGAGCGCGCGCGCCTCCTGACTGTCGCCCACGTCATTTGAGGTTTTGTAAAGCCGCAGCAGCCGACCGTACAACCCGCTGAGGATCACGTTGAACATGACCTTGCGGTAGCTTGGAAGCATTCTGGTCAAGGGAATGATCACGGCGACAAACGCTACCAGCCAAAACCACGAAACGGTCAGGAAGCTCGCAGCCCATAGCGGAAGGTGGCGCTCGAGAACCAGCGACCCGTCGGCCAGGTATCGTGTCGCGATCTCGCTGCGGCGGATGTACTTGTCGACGAACGCCGGAAATCCTCCGGGCCTCTCGAAGAACGAGGACTCGGCGCGGTCCATCTTACTAGCGCCCTTGAGCAGGACATGCTGCACGGCCGGGTGCAGGCTCTCGCGCACCAGGATGGTTGTCGTGGTCGCCACCATCGAGACGTCGCTCGACGGCGTGATGGGCGTCAATCCCAGGGACCCCCGCGGCGCCTTCACGACCTCCATGTAGGGAAGCTTCCGGGTGAGCCCGTCAGCCATTGTGAAATTAGTGATCTGGACGCCCGGCGTCGCCAGCAGCGCCTGAACGTTTCCCGACTCCGCGCCCGCCACAAGAAACATGCCGTCGATGCGCCCCGACTGAAGCGCGCTGATGCTGTCGCCGGCCGGCAACTCCAGCAGCGTGATCTGCGCGCGCGCCTGCTGTGGCAGGATCCCCAGCACGGCGTCCGCAACAATCCGGGTGCCGCTGCCTTGGAGCCCGATCGAGATCCGCTTTCCCTGGATGACTTCGAAGAGGTTATCGGTGTCCGACATGAGCCCCCTGTGGAAGAACCACAACGGCTGGTAGCCGATGCTGCCAAGGGAGACGACGTCGGAGCCACTCTCTACGGCTACGCCGCCTTGCGACAGGGCGACATCGACCTGCCGTCTCTGCAGCAGTTCAAGGTTTTCGATCGCGCCGCGGGTCGTCACCAGTTCGACTTCGATCCCGGCCTCCGCAAAGATCGACTGGTACCGCTTGGCGATCACCTCGAGGGTCGAATTGGTCTGCCCAGACGCTATCCGTATTTTGGAAGGGGGAGAGGGGTAGTAGACCCAAAGACACGAGACGACCAAGGCCGCCGCGATGGCGATGACGTACCACTGATGCAGCAAGAAATTCAGGAGCGCTGAGGCTTCGTCGAGAAGGCTGTGGAAAAAGTAATGCTCGAGCTTGGGGTCCCTTAGTTTTATCTCCGCCATACTTTCTGCTCCATGCCCTTATGTTCCACTGTAGCGCTTGACAATATGGCCCTTCACGAATTTGGCAAGCGAGGTTGTCAGTATGCAAAATAGTACAAAGAACAGGGCTGCGTACATGTAGACCGGGATTGTGTTCGTCATGCCGTTGGCCGCTATCAGCGCGTTGCACCGGCTGACGATCTCATTCACACCAACCAGTGACGAAGTGCTCGACGCGAGCAATGTGATCATGAAGCCGCTGATCAGATTGGGAATGAACAGGAGGGCCTCGCTCTTGTGGCCTGATCGCCACGCCAGAATTGATGCATGCAGATTCCAGGCGGTGAAGCCAAGCGGCGACGCTGCGAACGCGATGGACGCACTGATCCATTTTGGCAAATCAATCACGTGCTGATCCCAGACGACGATCTGATTTGGAATGAATGTCGCGAGATAAAAGACCAGCACCAGTGTGGGAATGTTTCTGAAGAAGGCGCACACGCCGCGCGCCGCCATCTGTGGCAGGCGCCTGGTCGAGAGCATCATCATGCACAGCAGGGCTCCCGCGACGGTTCCGAGGGCCGTCGCCGTGAGCGCTATGAGGATGTTGAGAGAAAAACCACCGAAGAGGAATGGCGTCCAGGCGATCAGGCTGCCGATGCGATCCATCACCGCCCCCCCATCGCCACGACATGCTTCTCCAGCCGCATCCAGAGCGCCATGAAGACGCTCGTGTAAATGAGGAACATGAGGAGCAACAGTGGCATCATGATCTCTGGATTTCCCTGGTCTCCGGTAATCGCGATAGTCGCCGATAGCAGCTCGGGCACGGAAATGGACGCGGCGACCGTGGTGGCCTTGATCAGGTTGTTCACGCTGGAGCGCACCCCGACCGCCGAGACGGCGAGAAGCTCTGGCAACATCCTGAGGTGAAACCGGAAGCGCGGATCCCGCTCACGCAGCACGTTAGCTCCGTCCGCGAGGGCGAAGATAATAATACCCCCGTGATATAGGCTCAGCGCAAGGATTGCGGCGATGATAGGCGCTATAGACACCCCAAAGTGCAGGAAGAGCCAGCTACTCACGCCAAAAAACAGGATGTACATTTGCAGGATCGGCGGCGCCATGCGCGCCACGTTCGCCACCGGGGCCAGCAGAACGCGCCCGAGACCTGCGCGCGCCGACATGGCCTTCGCCCCCAGATATCCGATTGCAAGAGCAACGGCTGTCGAGGCCACGCTGATGAGGA
This sequence comes from Hyphomicrobiales bacterium, assembly GCA_027484655.1. Taxonomy (GTDB): domain Bacteria; phylum Pseudomonadota; class Alphaproteobacteria; order Rhizobiales; family Beijerinckiaceae; genus Terripilifer. The sequence continues at coordinate 143,042 of JAIXSM010000039.1, forward strand.
TGGTGTGGAGCAGGCCTACAATGTATCGTTTCTTGTCAAACGGGTCGTAAATGACGGAGACGTTCAGGCCGAACTGCTCCTTCAGCCAGAGGCCGAACTTTGCGCCGCCTGTCACGTCCTCCGACGTGATGAAGGCCTGGTTCCTGCAGGCGACGGGCCACTGGTTCATGGTGTCGCGCCGACACAGCGGGGCGCCCGTGTCGTCCAGTTGGCTCCAGAGCTGGTTGGTGTCCCTGACAAAGCGCGAGGGCCGCACGCCCCAGCGCTGTTCGAGGGCGAGGATCGCGCCCTCGCGCTGCCAGGCGGCGAACACGTCGCCCACGAGAATCTCGTAGTCCGTCCCGCGCTCGGCCCGGTGTATGCTCGCCACCCAGGACGCGACCATCGCGGAGGCCTCGAACATCCGGTAGCCCTTGAAGTCGGCCTGGCCGATGTAATGGTTCAGGGCCACGTCAGTGTAGAGAAATCCTATGCAGCGTGCGTCCTGCAGGGCGAGGATCGCGTCGCGCACGCTTCTGAACAGCACGAGGTCGATGAGGTAGCGCTGGGTCATCGACTTATTGAAGTACGTGCTCTGAAGGGCGCAGAGCTGTTGTCCGCGCAGGTCCTGCCATGTGTTCGCCGTGCTGTCAGGGCGCAGCAGGACGTTGACGCCCCCGCCGAAGTAGGCAGGCTCAATCGGGGTTGCGAGCAGGCGCCGCTCCTGCGTGTCAGCAGCGGTCGCGATGATGATGTCGACGAGGCCCTGCTCAAGGCGCTGGAAGCGGTTCTCTGTGGTCACCGATTGCAGCTTGAGGCGAACACCGAGCGCTTGCGCGAGCTTCTCGGCGAGGTCGACCTCAAAGCCTACGGGCTGACCTGCGGCGTCCAGAAATCCGAATGGCGCGAAGTCGGTCTTGACGCCGACGACGATCTCTCCGCGCTGCTTGATGAGTTGAAGCGTCTTGCTGGCCTTGGGGGCGTTTGCGTTGGCGGGGGCAGGTCCTTGCACGAGGATCAGGCAGAGGATCGCCCAGACCAGACACCCGCAGCAATAAGCTATGCGCGAGGATAAGGACGGCCCCGTGGCCTTGGGCCTGTGGGGGAGGGGCAGGGGCGCGCCGTTCCCGCGCCGCCCGTCTGTCTTCTGTTCGATTTGGGTCATTATGCGCCCGCCCGGGTTGTGCGGCGCTCCCCGAGGAGGCGGAGAATCTCATCGCGCACCAGGCGGGCCGCTATTGGGCTCGTGATCTTGTGCAAATCGGTCACGCAGGCGCCCCGTGGGATGGAAATGGGGTCTGTCTTGGCGATGAGGGCTCCCGTGTCGAAGCCCTCGTCCACGCGGTGGAGCGCGATGGAGCAATCATCGCGACCGTCCCGAAGCATGGCCTCGAATGGATTGGGGCCGGCGTACGGCGAGGGCCAGGAGCCGCCGTCGTAGGGATGGAGATTGAGGAAGCCGAGCGGCGGCGTTGAGAAGAGAAATTCGTCAATCCGCTGGCCGAAGGTGGCCGTGACGCAGAGGTCCGGGCGCCACTGGGTGCGGAAGATGTTCCGGAAGTCATCCCCCTTCACGCGCCCATCGAAAACCTGCAGTCCCTGCCGCTGCGCCCGATCACGGACGAGGTTCGCCTCCGTCTCCGTGTGGGGGTACTGCCACACGCGCTTTGCGCGGCTGATGAACGTATTGGCGGGATTATCAGTGGCGACGCCCACAACTGTGACGTGAGCGCTCAGGGGGCCTGAGAGAAGCTCGTCGAGGACGTAGTACCCCCGGTAATAGCTGCCGAAGACGGCCGTGCGGATTCTGGCGTTGTCGTGTTCCGGGTAACTGGTCATCCGCATAACTTGCCGTCGCCCCTATGTCTCGCACGCAACTATCGCAGACGCCCTTGGCGCTGATATTCTTATGCCTACGCTTTCGGTCGAAAAAGCTCAATACCCTCAAACCAATACGTGTCATTCGGGGCGGGGAATTGGATTCTGGGCGCCTGGTTCACCTCCGATCTTCGGCCCGGGCGTGGGGTGCTCGCCCGGCGAGGGCGGATGAAACCGCCAGTAATGCCAGCGGGAACTCGGATCAACCGACATGCCGCATGAACGTCGCGCGAACCATCTGCGCCCCGCGCGTTGAAACGATGAGCCTAGTCGCGAAGGGTTTGATGGTCCATCCCGCCTATGCGGCCGGCGTCCGTTCGGTTCATCCGATTTAGAATGGCGGCTAGCGACATCAGGCGTCGGCCTGAATTGTCGGCCTTGGCCCTCGTGGCAAGGCGACGCAAGTCGGCAGGAGAATAATCGGCGCGAAACGCAAGGGCTGACGGCGTGGCGCGGAACTCATCGCTCCAACGGAATTATAATTTGACCTAAAAAGGCATCCCCCGAGCATCAGCGCAGCCTGCCCTTGGTATCAGGCGAGAAAAGGCCGCCATGAAGGCGGCCTCTGGACGCGAAGACAACGCGGACTGCCCGCTGTTTATTTCGCCTTGAGCAGCGCCTCGACCTCGAGCAGTAAGAACTCGTTGTCATCCGCCTTGTTCGGATGGCGGGAGGACGAGAACGGCAGATTGTTGTCGTTGCCGACGATGATGTGCTTCTCATCGACGATGTCGACGTTCTCGATCGTGAAGAACGGGAAGGTATAGACACCACCGTTCAGTGGCATGCGCGCCTTCTTCTCCGGATCCTGGATCTTCATCAGGTCGATGAAGCCAATCTTGCGAACCGGTGCATTGGCATTGGCCTCATTCATCTCGATCTTCACGACACGCTTGAACTTCGCGAGATCATGGAAGCAGTTTTCAGCGCGCTGACCGGCCGGGCAGGCCTTGTCCGCAGTGCCTTCGCCGTTATCGCGCTCGATCACCAGGGCCGTTGTCGCATCGATCATGTTAAAATCGCCAATTGCGGTGGCGCCGGGTGAGAGCACGTATTTCCAGTGCCGACCTGTCCATTTCTGCTCCGCCACGGCGAATTCGAGGATGCGAAGCACCTGGTTACCCTCATGCTTCTCCCAGTCCTTCTTCTCGCCATCCCAGAGCGGACCTTCGAGAAGGCCGTACAGGAAATTGCCATCCTTCGACGCGGCAAGACCCTCATAGCCCCGCGAGCGGCCGAGATTGACCATGGCTGGCATCGACTGCCCAGGATTTTGCGATGTCACGCGGAAGTGGTCGGGTGACATCACGGGCTTGCCATCGGCCATGGTTTCGAACACCGCCTCGACCTTGCCGTTCATGTCAGCGCGAATGAGGTATGGCCCGAACTCCTCGCCAATCCAGAACTTATCACCAATGATTTGGAATCCCTCGAGGTCGAAGTCGGCTCCGGTGAGATAGCGCTTCTCGGTGCCTTCATGCACCACGCGGAACGGTACTTTTCGGTCCGGATCATGCAGGAAGACCGTCCGGATCCGCTCGATCGCTCCGGTCAACCAGTTCATGCGGTAATGCGACAGAAACAATGCAGCATCCGGCGAATTTGCTTTCGTGCCAAAGCCATTGTCGCTCACCACCCAGTAGGTGCCGTCACGCATCGCTTTGATGCCGGAATGGCCCTGCACGGGCTGTCCGCGGAAGGGCAATTTCACGCCCGTCGGACGGCCCGCAGAGCGACCTTCCGAGCTGCCGATCGCATCGATGCGCACGGGACCATTCGCGAACTTTCCGGAGATGCGCAGATCTTCGGGTGCGTCGGCGGGCGGATCGATGAATGTCTCGGCCTGCAGAACGACATGTCCGGCAATGCGCGCCGCGAATTCCGCGCCGTCACCGTTGGCGTGGGCCGGCATGACAGCCAGCAGGGTGGTGGCGGCGAGAAGCGTTCTCAACAACATCGATATCACTCCCTGTAATGATGCCGCTGTTGGTAGGTAGTTTGCGTGTCGGCCGTATGACGCGATGATGAAACTTTAGCTTTGGAGCGTTCCGATGAGGCTTGCTGCTTGCCGCCAGTGAACGACGCGATTCTTCTTGCTGTTAGATCCTTCCAAAACGATAGCGGCAGGTTCCGGAAGTGTCTAAGAACTCCGTTTGGGTTAAAAGCGACCTGTATGAACGTCGCACAAACCATCTGCGCACGTGCGTTAACGCGCAGTGCGCCGTTGGTATGAGCGCTCCTGACTGGTCGAAACGACCGCATGGCTTCCGCATAACTTTATGATAACGTTAATACTGAGGTGGATGCAAAAATGGTGACAGCGCGTGAGCCGCGGCAACAAGGTATGGCGAGTCGCGATAGTTCCAACATGGATCAGATACTGCCTGTCTGGCGATATCATGAAGCATGGATTGACAAGAACTAGCCTTTGCCGTCCGCTTCAGGCGGCTTGCGCATGAAGCGGTATCGCGGCAATTGGTAAATCAGCCTCGGGCTTCCAGCGAACCAGTTCAAACGTGCCGTCCATAGTTTCGATTATGGCCGAGCAGGATTCCACCCAATCGCCGGTGTTGTAGTAGTCGATGTCGCCCAGTCTCCGAATCGCTGGCTGATGGATATGGCCGCACATCACACCGTGGACGTTGTGACGTAGGGCATCGAGCGCAACGGCCTCTTCAAATGCGCTGACGAAGGCGACCGCCTTTTTCACTTTCGACTTCGCGTAAGCGGAGAAGGACCAGTAGGGCAGGCCCATTCTTCGCCTAACGACGCTAATGTAGCGATTCAAAAAGATCGCAAAATCGTAAGCGGCGTCTCCAAGGTGCGCCAGCCATTTCATGTTCCGTACAACGTCGTCGAATTTATCTCCGTGAAGAATCAGGATTCGGCGCCCATCGGCGGTCGTGTGAATCGCTTCCTCCACGACTTCAACGCCACCAAAGTGCGACCCCGTGTAATCTCGGAGAAACTCATCGTGATTGCCTGGCACGTAGACGAGACGGACGCCCTTACGCGCCTGTCGAAGCAATTTTTGGACAACGTCATTATGCAGTTGTGGCCAGTGCCAAGACGATTTCAATCGCCAGCCGTCGATGATGTCGCCGATCAGATAAATCTGCTCCGCCTCATGGGCCTTGAGGAACGAGAGAAGGGCGGAAGCCTGGCATCCGCGCGTTCCCAGATGGACGTCCGAAATGAACAACGTTCTCACCTGCCGGACCATCAGACGATCTCCGATTCATACAAGCCAAAGACCTGATGCTCTTGTCTGTTTTCATTCTTATGACGATGAAGTGTCATGTGTACGACATACCGTCGGCCTAAATTGTCGTCATGATTGATCCTGCTCTTGCGCTCGGCTGCGCTTTATTCAGCACGCACGTTCTCTCGCTCGCGCTCGCGTGGCGTAAATGTCGTCCGCGAAGGCGCCTATCCGGCCCGCAGCCGAGGGTGAGTCTTGTGCGGCCGGTCTGTGGGCTCGACTTCGATGTTGAAACAACGCTGGCTTCATCCTTCGCTCAGGATTATCCCGACTACGAAATTCTTTTTTGCGCCCCGCGCGCGGATGACCCGGTGATCCCCCTGGTTCGACGTTTGATGGATGAGCATCCTGGCGTCTCTGCTCGCCTTCTGATCGGCGAAACCCAACTGTCGAAGAATCCGAAGCTGAATAACATGGCGAAGGGATGGTCGCAGGCGACAGGCGAGCTGGTTGTTTTTGCCGATTCGAATCTTCTCCTGCCATCTGACTATTGCGCGAGAATCGCCGCTGCGTTCGCGCAGGCCGACGCGGTGGTGGTCTCGGCGCCGCCGGTGGGCGACAAGGCTGAGAGTATGTTCGGCGAGGTTGAATGCGCCATGCTCAACACCCACGCTGCCCGCTGGCAGTTCGCCGCGTCAGAGGTTGGTTTGGACTTCGCCCAGGGTAAGACTCTTGCGTTCCGCCGAAGCGCCTTCGACGCTGAACTGATGAGCGAACTGGCAACAGAGCCTGCGGAGGATGCAGCAACGACGAAGATAGTCAGGGCCAAAGGCGCGTTCCTTCACGTGCTTGCGCCGGCATTTGTGCACCCGGTTGGACCGCGCACGGCAGGTTCTTTCTGGAGCCGCCACGTTCGCTGGGCGCGACTGCGGCGCGTGACATTTCCCTTCATCTTCGCGTTTGAGGCTGCTTGCGGCGTTTTTCCAGCACTTCTCGCGCTGTCCTTGTCGCCATCAATCCCTGGCCATCAGTTGCCGCTCTGGCTTCTGGCCTGCATCGGCGCGTGGTATGGCGCCGAATACGCTCTTGCGCGTTCATTGGGTTGGCGCACGAACGCCTGGTTCGTGACCGCCTGCCTCATACGTGACGCCATGTTGCCGGCCTTCTACGTCGCCGCCTGGATGAGCGCTCGTTTCCAATGGCGGGGCCACGCCATGGATGGCGCGGTCAGGCGCCCTGAAAAATGAACATTTCAGAGGAGCGAAACAAGAGGCTTGCGCAACGTAGCGACAACAGCGTACCCGCGGTAGATCTGATCGATCTCAAAGCTCAGGGTTCGCTTGCCGGCAATGTTTTCGAGTTCGGTCGCCAGAACAAGCCGCGGTTCGACGTGAAAGATCGCGAGCCATCTGTTCAACACTGCCCTTTGTAATGAACCAAGCCCGCTCTGGTCGCCAAAGTCGGCGATGTGTAGCGATGCGCCTGGCTCCAGCAGTTCAGCGGCTGCGTCGAGCGCTTCACGCCATGGCGGGATCATGGACAGCACATAGGAAAAGTAAATCCGGTCAAACTTCGGCGTACTAAAAGCGTGGCGAGGATCGAAAGAACAGGCGTCGCCCTGCGCGATAGCGATGCGCCGCTCAAGACCGGCGCGCCGAACAGCTCGCCGGGCGTGATCGATCATCACGCTGGAGACGTCGTAACCGAAGAAGCTCACGTCGGGCCATCTTTGCGCCGCGGCGATAAGGTTGCGCCCGGTTCCACAACCTATCTCAAGGACCGCGGAACCAGACGGAGGCGCTAGCGCTGCTATCAGCCGGTCGCGGCCGAGCAAATAAGGCTTGCGCGTCAGATCGTAGAACGAATGCTGCCACCCGTACATTCGGTCCATCGCCAGAGCAGCTGAATTGTCTGCTTGTTTGTCGCTGCCAAGCATCATGCAGCGCTGTCCAGACGGTACAAATGAAATGCGCCATAGATGGCAGAACGGTCGCGCCCGTGCAGTGCTTCGCTGCGCGCGTCGTCTCTTCTCCAGTGTTTCAGAACATTTGCATCAACATTGCCCGGCAGCAGCGGTTCATTGGCCGCAGTCCTGAAAATCACGCGGGCGCCGGGGCGAGCCACGCGCGTGATCTGCGTCCACAGATCGTTCAATTCCTTGGGACCCATCCAGTCCTGGGCGTCGAGCAGCGCGACGCAATCGACGCTCGCAGGCGGTGAGGAGCGGAGAAAGTCAGTCATGGACTCGTGGCGAACATCGAGTCGATCCGCCGTCTTGCGCAAGAGCGGAAAGTTGTTGCGTTCAAGGTAGGGGGGAAGTGGAGCGTCAGGGCCGGGCGCATAGGCGCGGCCGAAAGCCTGCCAGGCGAAGTAATTGTCGTTCAGGTCGAAGCCGCATGCGAGGCGCTCGAGGCGATCACGCAGCACAGCGGCGATGTCGCCACCACGATCTGCCGCCAGCGCATGATACTGCTTGGGGGGGATTCCGAGACCGTAGAGCGCGGCCGGCCGGCGCGAAAGCCAACGAACAAGAGGTTTATCCACCAGAGGCGAAAGCCGGTTCTCGAAGAACGTTCGCTGCGCGGCGCGGTCAGGCGCCTTCAGCAGCTCGCGAGGGTCGACTCCGTGAAGACGGGCGATCACATGGGCTGTGCGTATGAATGCGCCAAGGAGACCGAAACGGTAGAAGCCGCGGCTGAACTGGGTGATGCGCCGGCGGCCTGTAATCGTGCGCGCGTCCCAGTATGCTCGGGCCCCGGTATCGAGCGCGGGCGCAAGGATGCTATCGTAGGCGACGATGTTTTCCCGGCTCGCCGCGTTCGCGAAGAACGTGCGGAACGCTCGGTAGTCTGGAAGGTGCAGCGCGGCGGTTTGCTTCAGCCTCACCAGCGCCACGTGGGCCCCGTTCAGATCGACTGCCGTGACCCGCGTCGGCTGTGCGCAGAGATAGCTCAGGGCGTTGCATCCGCCCGATGCGATAGCGACGATATGGTCGTCTCTGCGGATCGCGAGAGCGTCCATGTCGATGACGGGATCTTCCCATATCTGCGGGTAGACCAGCCCGCGAAACAGCAACGAAAACATTCGCTCCTGGAGGCCGCTGCTCGAGAGTGTCGGGCTTCGGTGAAGCGCGCGGGCAAGATTGACGCTGGTGCGCCGTTTCGTTTCATCAGCAATATGGGTCACGGATCGACTCTCGCATGTTCGACGACCGCTCTTAGACGGACGGAATGACGCAAACACGACAAAGACCGGCGTCAGGACAACAGGATCCGCACATCCTCAATTTTGGTCCGGCCAAATTCATCGATAATTGTAAGCCGCGCCGCCACCTGTGCATCATCTGGCCAAACCGGAGCGTCGAGAGCCCAGAGATGGCTGCTTGCCTCGGGCTGGACCCAGTACTTGAGCGACGGGCCAGCCTCGCGATAGAGATGCACTGTGTAGGGGTCGGTTGAATGAACCCTTCGTAGCGCGTGACGTTCACCACCTATCTCGACGTAAACGCTTGTGCGCGGGCCGCCATCGAACACATTCACCAGAAGGCCGCTCTGAACAGAATGGACTCGCGCCGTTTCAAGTCCATCTGCACTGGCCACACTATCGACGAGGCCGGGTGTAATGACCCGCGCCATGGTGTCGTCGCGGGCGGCGACGAAATTGGTGTGATAGTCTGCTCCTTCGATCGACAGCTCATGCCAGCCATGCGGAGCGCCGTCGCTGCTGACAGAAAGCGGGCGCCCGTGCGCATCGAACGGGCCGCTCCACCATGAGCCGGAGAGGGCTGCTATAATCTGGTGGTGGTGGGCTTCACCGACCGTTCGCACATAATGGTGCTCACACGTGTGCATGTGGCCGGAGAAGCTGACCGCTTTCCTGCCCGCGAGGAGATGGAGCAGCGCATCCGCGTCCCCCGTGTTGCACGACGGATCGTCGCCGTGGCTCGACACGAGCGGGATATGCGTACAGACGACCACCAGTTTGTCAGGCGCTGTGAAAGAAAGCAGGTTGCGCACGAACGCAAGGCCAGCCGGGCCGATGGCGCCGACGTACCCGCCTGGCTCAACCCTGACGTTGTCAAGCATGATGAACAGCGCGCCCGAATGCTCGAAAGCATAAGTCGGCGGGCCGAACGATGCCCGCCACGTTTCCAATCGGAAGCGCGGATCAGTTGCGTCGGTGTTGTGATCGTGATTGCCCGGGATATGCCATACGGGAACTCCGAGGCGTCCCGACTGGCGTTGGTACTCATCATAAATTGAAAGGTTGTCGGAGGCGACGTCGCCCAGCACGATCCCGAATGCGAACTCGTTGCCCGCGCACATCTTGTCCATTGCGCGCCGAAGGAAGTTAATCTCGTTGGTGTTGGCCGGTTGAGGGTCAGCCATCATGACTGCCGAAAAGCTTTTCGGTTCGTGCCGACGCTCAAGAACGAAGTCCACTGCGTCCGGAAGCCCGCCCGTCGGCGGGAGCCCGCCGTGGGCGAGCCCTGGCGGTGAGCCGAACGGACGGTGCATGTAGGAAAAAGAGGGCGCGCCTGTGCTTATATCGAACGGCAAACTCCAGTGCGCAGGTTTGATGACGAACACTCCATCGCGAACCGGTAGCGTATACGCGCCGTCGGCGTCCGTGGGCGTCACCTCAACGCCATTGGAGACGAGCACTCCAGGAATACCGCGAGATTGGCCGCGGTTTATCTCCACGACGCGCCCGCGCGCCACATCCCGCTGAAGGGGGAGGCTCATGGCGCCCGTTAGGGAGAGCGCGCCCAGGGCGCTTGCTCTTATCAGGCTGCGACGGGTGAGCGATCCTGGTTGAGGCATGAAGTTCCTCCGGCACCAACGGTGGGGACCTCACACCTGATTTCCATGACAGGCTTTCAACAGAGACATGACCCGAGCATGACATAGCGCTGCTGGAGATTTCTTCCGCGAGCGACGACGTCCGGCAGCTTGCGCGCGACTCCGCTTTCTAGCGCAACCTGATTTTTAGCTCGCGTTCGCGCTACATGCTCAGTCTCGGAAGATGCCAGTCCGCTTTGCTTCGGCGAGTTCAACGATGGGACAGAACACTTTCCACGACACTGCGGAGACATCTTCGTCTCCAGCGCTCTTCTTGTGATGTCCTGATCGACTATGATTCTTATGATCTCAACCGCTGTAATGAGGGAATATCGATAGGCTAGTCCTGGCCGGCAAATCGATCATTGGGGTACAAAAAAATTTGTTGCCATTAATTTCCCTGCGACGCCAGGACCAGCCGCTGACGTCATCGACGCGCGCTCTGGCTAGCGTGTGCGATGGCGTGCAGCATCCTAGGAAAATCGCTGCTGATTGAATTAGCAACTAAAAACTGAGGAGCTGCGAAGTTCGGGGCGACGTGAGCGTCGTAGGCGAGGATGGTCTCGGTCCCTTCTGGTCGGAGTGTCCAAGCGCCGTCGGATACTTTCATGTCTCCTGACAGCAGACGGAATGATAGCCGTTTCGGGGGGACGAATTCGTTGCGGACCAACGTTCGCATTGTCGGCAAGAATGGTGGTTTGATGATGTGCTCGCGAATGTCCCAGCGCCCGCGGGGATCCCGCTCCACGATGCGACAGCTCTGGAGGTGCGGTATGAGTTGCGGCGCGCGAGCGCAATCGGACAGGATCTCCCAAACCGTTTCGGGCGACGCATTGATCCGGATCGAGGCCTTCACGTGCACGACGTCGCCCTTCTCGGTGCGAACCGGCGTCACGCGGATGGCAAGGTCGGTGCTCTTGGTGGGGCTGGCCAACGTCAGAACCAGTCCGATTAGAAAGACGTACCAAAAGCGCGCCATTTGAGCCACCTGATGTAACCAGCGCTCACCGTTTACTTTGATGCGATCATTGCGGCAACCAATATTCCAAGAAGCACGGAGGTGAGTGACGCAAATCTGTCACGTTGAATCCTTATTAGGCGACCGTGCATATCCTCTTAATATTGGACGTTTATGTCCCAAGGTTCAACGGCGTTTCCACGTCAATTGAGACCTTCCGCGAGGATATCCAGAGTCTCGGGTGCCAGGGTACGGTGGTCGCGCCCGAGTGTCCGCATGAGACGGAGGAACCGGACGATGATGACATCGTCAGAATTCCTTCCTGGCGTGTTCCTTTCGACCCTGAGGACCGCCTCCTCGTCTGGCCGCGGCTGATGGCGTGGGCAGCGGCGCTTGGTCGCGGCGCCTTCGACGTCATTCATGTTCAGACTCCATTCAGCGCTCATTATGCGCTCGCTGAATCGAGCCGTAGCGAGCAAAGCGGGCGCTACGGAGCCTCAGTGACAAGGACCGTCTCTCGACAAAGGCTGAAATACCACGCTGGCCACGGCGGCGCACAAAGGCGCGAGCCGCTCACGTACCTGCGGAGAGGCTCTACCTCTACAACCTATGTTATTAGTTAGAGTAGGCGCAGCAAATCTTCGACGCGCGCTGCTTGATCGTGTAGCCACTGCGGCAACGTTCAAGAAAAGGGCATCTTATGATCACGCTTCAGATCAGGGTCGATGACTTCATTGAGCGCGCGCAGCGCATGGTCCGAAACCTGAATGAATTGCCGTTCGCGCTCTCTCTTGCGATGAACCGCGCGGCAACGCAAACCCGGGCCGCGCTCATCGAGACCACATGGCGGCGCGGCGTCACCGTCAGAAACATAACCTTCCTGCGCGCTGCGTTGCGCATGGAGTTCGCCAGCAAGCACGATCTGTCCGTCGCTATCTACGACAGCCTCGGACGCGCATCGCTGCCGCTGCACGACAAGGGCGGTGTGAAGATCGGCAAAGGCAAACTAGCGATCCCGTTGAGCGCCGTGCGTCACACAAGCCGAGGGGCGGCCGCACAAGCCGACAAGCCGCGTAATCTTGGAGATTCGTTTGTGCGCAACGCTGTGATCTATCGCGTGAAGGGCAGGGGCCAACGCAAGACGATCGAGCCCATGTTTGCGCTGCGCCGCCAAGCGCGGCTTCGCAATCGGGTAAATTTTACCGAAGACTTCAGCGTCTACATGGCGGAGCTGTTGCGCACGCAGTTCCCGCTAGCGTTGGCGCGCGCGATCAGCACAAGGCGCTGAACGTAACGCAAAGTGCGGCGGCCTAACGGTTAAGGGCGAACGCGTCGCGCGAGAGGCGGGCGGTTACCATTGCCCCGGCGATGCAAAAGGTACTTTGGCTCGCGTGAAGATAACGGTGACGCGCGACTCGCGTCCTATCTCTAGTCACCGTAGGAAAAACATCCTTTTAGTTTCGATGGCGGTCCATGACTGAGAGACATCCCGACGCGGCTGCGGTGACCATGGTCTCGGTGGCGCAGTTCGCCCCGCTGGTGAAACTGACCGTGCAGCGCGTCTACCAGCTTTGCCAGCAGAACATCCTGCCCAGGATCGTGGACGGCAACCTGCCGCTGATCGCTGGCATGCAGGCCTACATCCGGTATCTGCGCGGCTTCTCCAACGCCGATGCGCAGAGCCGCACCAGCTTCGCCGACGAGCGCGGCCGCCTGTTCAAGGCGCGCGCCGACATTGCAGAGCTTGAACGTCAGGCCCGTTTTGATCGGCTCGTGCCGATCAAGGACATCGAGCCGAGTTGGGCGCAACTGGTCAGCAATTTCAGAACGCGGATGATCGCCATACCTTCGAAGGCTGTACCCCGCGTCTTCGGGCTCCGGAACTGTGCATTGTGAAAGGCTCCGCGCCATCGTCCGGCGTTTTACTCGCCCATCAGGGCAACCCCGACAGGGGAAACGAATTTTGAGTTGGATAAAACCAGGGGGCAACGTCACACGCGCGCTCTGCGGCCGGTAGCGGTGAGCAGGCGGGCGCGCTCTGGAGGTAGTCGGCAAACCGGCTTAGGACGGTGAGGGGCGGGAGGAGAGGGCGATTGAGAGCCGTTCTGGGGAGGAGGCCGGGCACTATAAGAGTCCGCTCCCAAAAATGGTTACCAGCACTTCCCCGGGCCAGCGCTGACGAACTGAGGGAACGATTGTGGGAACGGATGTTTCCCGACCGGATAACGATATGAATTCATTTGAGAAAGAGAGCATAACTGGCGGAGACGGAGGGATTCGAACCCTCGATACCCTTGTGGGGTATGCTCATTTAGCAAACGAGTGCCTTCAGCCTCTCGGCCACGTCTCCGCGGCGCGGCGGGCGAACCGTCCACGCACCGCCCATATGCCCGAGCGCTGCGTGCTTTGCAAGGCGATCTTGCCATGTGCCGGGCGCCCGCCTGTGGACCCGCGCTGCGCAGGGATTGCGCCTGTCTCACCGGCTTGCTTGCCATAGGGGCGTGAGCGGGGCTATTGTCCTGCGGGGTCCGTGGGGCGCTGTCGAAATGTCTTACTGGAAGTGGGCTTGGGGGCTCGCTCCCCTGTGCGCCTTCGGTGTCGCCGCGGTCAGCCTTGAGCAGGCGTCGGTCGAGCAGGAGGTTGCGTCGCGCGCCGCGCGCGTCGCCGCGCGGGAGGCGGGCCGAATTCATGTGAGCGTTTCCGGCAGGGACGTTATCTTGAGTTCTGACGTTGAACTGCCGGCCGCCGTCGCGCAGCGCTTGCTCGCGCATGCGGGCGAGGCGTACGGGGTTCGCCGTGTTGTCATCCTCCGGCCCGAGGGGGAGGCCGGCGCTCCTCCAATTGTCGATCCGTTCCAGTTTGAAATCGAGCGCGCCTATGACGGAATGCGCGTTACAGGCCATGCGCCTGGTGCGCTCGTCCGGGATGCTGTGCTCGCAGCCGTCCGCACTGCGGCGGAGGCGGGCGGGCTTAGCGGTGAGGTTGCCGTCGCATGGGGGCTGCCTGCCCATGTGGATTTCGAGGTCGCGGCGCGCTTTGCTGCGGTGCAGGCGGCGCGCCTTGCCCACGGGCGCGTCACGATCACCGGCGATCAGCTCTCGATCGCCGGAAAAACGGCGGACGCAGCAGCGCTTAAGGCATTGCTCGACGCATTGCGGCCGCCGTTGCCCGGCGGCTTGCGGCTTGGCGCCGTCAGCGTTCAGGTTGCACCCCCTATGATGAAGCCCTTCATCTTCGTGGCGGAGCGAACCGAGGCCGGGCTGTCGCTCTCGGGCGGAATCCCGGCGCCTGAGACGCGGTCGTTGCTTCTGGATATGGCGAAGGAAGTCGCCGGCGCCGCCGTGATCGACAGGGTGGCGCTCGCCAGCGGCGCCCATGAGGATTTCCCGACCTTCGCCGCCTTCGGGCTGATGCAGCTCTCCCGTCTCGCCAAGGGCCGGTTCGTATTGACGGATACCGCGTTCTCGCTCGAGGGCGACGCCATCGACCCTGCCGCCCATGAGACGATCACGCTGGCGTTGGGCGCTGTCCCCATGGGCTTGGTGGCTGGCGCTGTTGATATCCGGCAGCCGCCCGCACCGCCACCCGTTCTGGCGCCCGCGCCCGCTCTTCCGCCTGTACTTGCGCCCGCGCCGCCTGCGCCGGCGCAGCTCGAGGCCGTCATGGAAGCGCCGGCGCCCGTGACGCAACCCGCGCCCCAAGCGGCGGCCCAAGCGGCGGCCCAAGCGGCGGCCCAAGCGGCGCCCCAAGCGGCGGCCCCCGCGTGCCCCGCGGCAAGCGCGCCCGCGACGGCGGTTGTGCTCTTCGCTTCCGGCCGGGCGAAACCCTCGGCTGATGCGGCGTCGCTTGCGCGCGATGTCGCTGCGTTGGCCCGCGCCTGTGCTGGGGCCGTGATTGAGGTTGCAGGTCACACGGATGCGGAGGGTGGGCGGCGGCGCAACCTTCGCCTGTCGTATATCCGGGCGCGCGCCGTAGCGCGGCTGCTGGAGGCGGAAGGCGTCCCCCGCGCGGGAATTGTCGTGCGATCCTACGCCTTTGACCGCCCGACGGCGTCGCCGGAGAGAGACGCGGACGTCCGCGCAAGGAACCGGCGCGTCGAGGTGACCGTGCGCCCCGGGAGCCCGCCATGACGCTCGTGCTCGCGGTTTACCTGCCATGGCTCGCCATGGCTCTTCTGTTGGGCGTCACGGTCGGCTGGATGGCCGGGCCGGTGGTTAACACGGCGCCCCGCGAGCGGTGGTTTGTGCTGGCTTTCGCCGCGGCCGCTGCGGTGTGGGTGGCGGTCATGGCCTTTATCCCGGGCAGGGCGGGGCACGCGTTCGAGGTCATGCTGTGCCTCGTGGCGGCGTATCTCGTTGGCTGCTTCGGCGGGGATCGCATCGCGGCGGCGATTGTGGCGCCCGCGCATGAGCGGAAGCGTGAGCGCCGCCCGCCCGCCATAACGCGCCCCGACGACGGAGGCGACGACCTGACGCTCATCGGCGCGTCGCCAAATGAGGCGCGCGCCCTCGGTGAGGCCGGCATATGGCGTCTCGCGCAGATCGCCAGTTGGACGCCGGAACAGGTGGAATGGATCGGCGCGTGCGTTGGCGCGCCCGCCCAGCGGGTCCAGCGCGACTGGGTGGAGGGCGCCCGTGCGCGGCTGGCCCGTTCCTCGTTTGCGGCGGTCGCTGCCCTCTCGCAGGGGGAGCCTGAGCCGACGCCCATCGAGTTGCTTCGCATCGCCGGCATCGGGCCGAGGCTCGCGGCCGCGCTCGCGGAACTCGGTGTTCGCCGCATCGACCAGATCGCCGCATGGCGTCAGCAGGACATCGAGTGGCTGGAGGAGCGGCTGGGCGAACCGGGGCGGATCAGCCGCGAGCTATGGGTCGTGCAGGCGCGGCTGCTTTACGCCGGTATTGAAACGTCTCCCTCTACCGACCACCTTCTGGGCCGCTTGCCGGCGTCCGATCCGGACGCGCCGCTGGATGCGACAAGGCTCTCCGCCCTCAGGGTGGAGCTGGAAGAACTCTCAGCCGCCGGAGGGGTCGCCGCATTCGGCGGATTCGACCGGTAGGCCCATGGTTCAGAAGCGGTAATGCGCCCCTGCGCGCAGCATGTTCGTGGCGGTGCTGAGGGTCTGCGTGCCCATCGGCGTCGTGTACTGGGCGCTCCCGAAATCGTACCGGAGCGCCTCCACGCGCACCCCGATCTTGTAGATTGGCGACCACTCGACGCCAGCCCCGTAAGCGATTCCCTTGATGGAGGAGCGGGCGATGCCGGTGTTGTCCCGGTAGGCCGATGTTGCGTAAGCCAGTCCGCCTGTGGCGTAGACCGCGAGATCCGCAAAGACGTAACCGAGCCGTCCGCGTGCGGTGGACAAAAACTTCTGCTCGAACGTCGTGGAGTTGAAGCTCCTCGCTGCAAGGCTCGAGGTGAGCGTATCGACCTCGGCGCCAACGATGAAACGGCTCGCCTGAAGGGCGTAGCCCACATGGGCGCCGCCGACGTAGCCGGACGTGTTCACCTCGCCCGCGGCGCCTATGCCGGCGCCGATATCAGCGCCCGCATAAAGCCCGGCGAAGTTGCCTGGCTCTCTGGCTGCCGGAGCAGGCCGCGGGTTCGCTGCGTAGAGATCGTTCGCGGTGGCGCAGGCAGTGGACGCAATGAGCAGCGCGAATGAAACGATACGCACCATGTAACGACCCCCTGAAGGACCGTTACAAGATGCCAGCAATCGAGCCGCTTTGGGCTCGGAAGCATTGATCTGGTGAATGAATGGTTTACGCCGCCGCTTGGGCGATGAACGCGCAGACGCGTTGGATCGTCGGTTCATCGAGGATCAGCGGCGCGTGTCCCTGTCCTGCGACCGTATGCGCTTCAAACCTCGGATGGCGCCGGGCCATCTCCTCCACGGTCTCCGGCGCGAGCAGGTCGGAGTTCTCGCCCCTCAGCGCGAGGGTGGGCATGCGCGCCAGTCCCTCGAATTGCGGCCACATGGTTGGGAGGGGCTGGTCGAGATCGTAGGCTTCCAGAGACTTCATCAGGGCTGGGTCGTAGCGCGTCGCGAAACCGTCCCCGGTCTCCTCGAACGTCAGCATGGCGTAGGACAGCCACTCCTCCTCGGAGAGGTTTGTGAACTGCGCGCCCATGACATTTTTCACGAGATCGACCGCATCATCCCAGTTCCCGGGCTGGGGCAGGCGGCCCACGTACGTGCGGATGCGGGCGAGTCCGGCGGCTTCGATCACCGGACCAATGTCGTTGAGGATCACAGCCTTCATGCTCGCAGGCCGGATCGCGGCGAGCATCAGGATATGCAGGCCGCCCCGCGACGTGCCCAGAAACACAGCGTGTTCGACGCCAAGGCAATCAAGGCACGCGAGAATGTCCGCGTTCTCTACGCGCAGGTCGTAATTGGCCGGTTTGGGGTCGCGGGCGGAGAGGCCGCGGCCGCGGTAGTCGAGGGCAACTACCCTTCGCGGACGCCCGGCGCGGCCGGAGGCGAGGGCGCGGGCTAGGGTGTCGAAGTCTGCGGCCGTGCGCGCAAGGCCCGGCAGGCAAACCACGGGCGTCGCCTCAAGCAGCCGCGATCCATATTCGCGCGCGTGCAGGCGAAGCCCGTCTGGCGCGGAAATAAAGTGGCTCTGGGCGATGCTTTCGTCGATCATGACCGTCTCCGCTCGGCGCCACAGTAGCGGCGCGGAAAGCAGGGGTCGAGTAGTGATGCGCGCGAGTCTGGCGGCCACCCTGCCGTCCTCCCGGCGAAGGCCGGGATCCACGGTAGGCCGCAGGGCGCAAGCGTTTGCCTATCGTGGATGCCGACCTTCGTCGGCATGACGCTACGGAAATGTGGACCGCGGGCGTCCTCGCCCGCAGGTGGAGAGCGCGCGAGGACGCGCGCGGTCCCGTTTGGCGCCGACCTTGCCGTCATTCCGGCGACGGCCGGAATCCCCGACAGGCCGCAGGGCCGCAGCGTTTGCCTGTCGTGGATGCAAGGGGCGCTTGTTGCCTTCGTCGGCATGACGCTACGGAAATGTGGACCGCGGGCGTCCTCGCCCGCAGGCGGAGA
>JAIXSM010000074.1 GCA_027484655.1 Hyphomicrobiales bacterium
CGCCCTTCTCCGCATCGGCAAGGAAATCCTTGTCGCGCAGCGTCGCGGCGAACGCGGCCTGAAGCGCCTTGAGGCGGTCGGCTGGAATGTCCGGCGGAGTCACGAACGGTCGCACATACACGAGATAGCTGAACGCGAACTCCAGCACGCGCTTCATGTCCGGATCATCAACGATGTCCATGACGAACGGCACGCCCTGCGCCGCAAGCTCGGGATGCGGCTCGCCGCCCACATCGAGGCCAACGCGCAGCACGCCGCGGTCAAACAGCCCCTTGGCGTTGCCCTTCGCACTGTCCCAGCCCCACCCGCACAGACCATCCACCTCGCCGCGCTCAATGGCGATCAGCACGTCGCTCGTCGACTTGTAGCCTGAGATCAGCTTGAACTTCGTGCCCGCCGCCGCATTCAGGAAAGACGGAATATAGGTGGTGGAGCCGCCCGATCCGCCGATGATGATCTCGCGCGTCAGCAAGTCCTTGCCGGTTTTCACCGCCACGCGCGGCGCCATCACGCACACATTGGATGTGTTGTTTGCGCTGCCGAGCCAGCCAAAACGGCGCATGTCGAACAGAACGTTTTTCGAGCCGGAAATCTGCCGCACGGTGAGCGGGCCCTGGATATGGCCGATGGTGGCCCCATCCTTCGGCGCGCGGGCGTAGAGGTGGTTGGCGACGATGAGCCCGCCAGCGCCGGGCATGTTCTGCACGACCACGTCCGGCGACCCCGGCACGTGGCGCGACATGTGCCGGGCGATATGCCGGGCATAGAGATCGTAACCGCCGCCAGGCGCCGAGCCGACGAGCAGGTTCAGCGTTTTCCCGCGATAGAAATCCGCCACGGGAGCTTGCGCCAACGCGCAGGTGGAGGTCGCGACGACCATTGCCGCAGCCTGCAGGATACGTTTGGTCCGCAAGATGTTCCTCCCGTGTTTGCTTCTTCGTGGCGGAAGTCTGCCACCGCCACGCGCCGATTCCCAGTCCCGCAGGCGACGCTCAGGCCGCATCCGCCTCCCTCGCCGCGCCCACGCCCGATTCCTGGCGCCACGCGACGAGCAGCGCGTAAGCGATGGCGATCAGCACGGGCCCGATGAAAAGACCGAGGAAGCCGAACGACAAAAACCCGCCGAACACACCGACGATCACCAGCGCGAGCGGCATCTGGATGCTGGCGCCGATCAGCCACGGCTTGAGGATGTTGTCCACGAAGGTGATGAACAGTCCCCAGGCGACGAACGCCCACAGCACGAACCCGGTCTGGCCCTGAAGGTAGAGCCAGTAGGCGCCGCCCGCCCACACCAGATGGATGAGAGGCCCGCCGATCTGGCTGAGCGCCAGCAGCAGGGTGACGAAACCGATAGGAATAGCGCCGGGAATCCCGGCAAGCCAAACGCCAATCGCCATGAGCAAGGCCTGAAAACACGCAGTGCCGACGACGCCGTAAAAGACGCCGCGCACTGCGTTCACCGACAGAACGGCCATCTCGGCGAGATGCGCGCCGCCCAGGCGGCGCAGCACGTCCATGGATACGGCCGCAAGCGTATCCCCCTGCGCCCAGAACATAGTGGCGATAGCCAGCGCCAGCAGCAACTGGAGAAGGCTTTCCCCCATGCCGCGCGCCACTGCGATGAGCGCGCCGCGCAGCGGTTCGGCGTAAGGCGCCAGGATCTCATGGGGCTTCGCGCCGGTCGTGAAGGCCTCGATCCATTGCTCCTTGAGGCTGTCGCCCACGATAGGGATCGACTCCAGCCATTGAGGCGGGGGCGGCGCGGTCTCAAGCCAGACGCGAACCACATCGAGGATGCGCGCGGTCTCGCCTGCAAGACGGGGTGCGAGCAGCAGAATGGGAACAGCGACAAAGGCAAGCAACGCGCCAAGCAGGACCGTGGCCGCCCAGCCCGGACTCATGCCGATGCTGCGCAGCGCCTGCCGCAATGGCCATGCGGCGACCGCGATAACGCCGCCGAACATCAGCCCGACGCCGAACGGCAGCAGCACCAGCATAAGCCCTGATAGAAAGGCCAGAAACAGAAGCAGCACGATCAACTTCTCGATCAGCGCAGCGTTGCCCAGCCCGAACAGCGCGTCCGGTCGCCTCTCGTCCATGAATGTCCCCCTCCGCCCGCGCGAACGCAGCCTGGAGAGAGAGCCTAGCAGACTCTTGCGCCCGCGATGAGTCGGCAATCACTCAGCCACGGCGGCTTTCAGAATCTGCCGAACCTCGGGCGTCACCTTCTTCATGGCCTCGAATACGGCCTGCACCACGGCGGCGTCCACCGCGTCCGGCTTCTCGTTGTTAATGCGCTCATATTCGGTGATGTAGGCGGGATCCTTCAC
The DNA here is from genome assembly GCA_027484655.1 of Hyphomicrobiales bacterium. Lineage (GTDB taxonomy): Bacteria > Pseudomonadota > Alphaproteobacteria > Rhizobiales > Beijerinckiaceae > Terripilifer. The sequence continues at coordinate 2,334 of JAIXSM010000074.1, forward strand.
CACTGCGTCATACCCCCGGCGCAGGGCGGTCACCGCATCCGGCGGGGATCCCTTCGGCAGGAAAACGCCCCGCTGAAGGCTGGTGCCGATGTTGTTGAGCTGCAACAGCGCCTCGAACTTCGGTCCCGACGCATCCTGACCCCGCGCCTGACGATACACCTCGCTGAAGGGCGGTATGCCCATGCGCGTCAGATCCGGATTTCCCTCCGGCTTGCCGTCGGCGCCGATCACATCGTAGTGCCAAAGCGCCATGCCAACGCCCGGCGTGATGATGTTGGGCACAACGATGGTGAGGAACCCGGGCAGCGAACTCGCCGACATGTTCACCTCACCCTGCAACAGCGCCTTGGCGATGTCGCTTTGCGCAGGGAAGCCCGTCACGCCGGTGTAGGGCACGTCCAGCACCTCGAGCGCCAGACGCAACCGCGTGTCGTGCGAGGACGCGCGGGAATAGCCGCCGAAGAAGATCTTTTTGGCCCGCGCCAGATCCGCCGGCTGCTTGATGCCCGGGGCGATGTCCTTGCGGGCGTAGGCGATCGTCCACCCCCGCGCGCCGCCGATGGGCACGAACTCCTCAACCATGTTGATCTGAAGACCGGGATCGTCCACCAGCGGCGGCGTGGGGCTCACGGTGAAGAAGCCCCCGATGGTCCCGTCGGGATTGGCGCGCGCCTTGAGGCCAAGCACGTTGATCGCCCGCAGGCCGCCCGCGCCGGGCAGGTTCTGGATCACGATGTTGGGCGAGCCGGGAATGTGCTTGCCCCAGTGCCGCGCAAGCAGCCGCGCATCCGTGTCGGCGTTGCCCCCTGCCCCGTAGTTGACGAGCAGCGTAAGCGTCTTGTCCTTGTAGAACTGCGCGTGCGCTGGTGCGCTGGCGCTGATGGCGCCGACCATTGACAGGGAGGCGAGCCCCAATGCAGCCGCCATCAGACGCTGTGCCTTCATCATGTCCTCCCATCGGGTCCGGCGTCTGGCGCGCCGGATCCCGGTCAATGCATGCGGTTGCGCTTACTCGACGAACTGTTCAAGCAGCTCCTTGGGATTGCCGTAACGGCTGGCCATCTCCACGACCTGCGGATCACGCAGCGCCATGAGGAAGCCGTTGTCGATGAGCGTGGTGTTCCCCGCCTTCACCGTCATGTCGTAAACAATGCAATCCTGATGGGAGGCCGGCTCCTCCCACTTGGGAACCATGCGCTGCATGTACTCGCTCGGCCTTTTGGCGTCCGTGCCCCAGTGCAGCGCGCCCGGCGCATTGGAGCCCGCGGGATAGGCCTTGAAGCGCGGATACTTCGGGTTGAAGCCGCAGCCCAGTTCGTGCAGCTCCGCTTCGCCGTCCACCAGCATCTCATCAAGAATGCGCGCATCGTCGGACTTGCCGTGGACTTTTACGACGAGCCCATCCTTGTATTCGAGGCCGATGTTCTCCTCGAAAGGCTTGGGGAAACCGATGGCCCACTGCGGGTAGATGATGCCCTGCATCTTCGGCTTGGTGTGCGGATCGCCGCCGATGAAGCAGTTGCGGTCGTAAAGGTTCGGGCCGTGGGTCGGCATGTAGTGCACATAGCAGCCCGGCTGGTCGGCGCGCTGCTGGCCCTGCCAGCGGTTGTTTGACAGCAGCCCCTTCACCATCGGCGGGGTGAACTTGATGGTCAGATCGCTGCCGCGCGGGCAGGAGAAGTGCATGTCGAAGTCGTGATCCTTCGGATACATGCGCGCCGTCGCACGCACGATCTCGCCAACAAGGTCCACGGGGAAGCGCGCCTGCGGTGTCTCCAGCAGATCGAGGTTGCGGAAGTAGGTGATCTTGACCCAGCGCTGGCCCTTCTCGCGACGCAGTTTCACAAACAGCGGCGAGTTCACCGAGATGAACCAGGTGGAGACGACGAACGTCGCATCCGCAACCAGCGCCTCAACCTCGGGCGGGCAAGCGGAAAGCTGCGTGGTGTGCGCCATGAACTCACGCGGGAACACGCCGCGCGAATTGCAGATGCCGCTGATGCAATCAACAATGCGACGGTCGAGCAGCGGATCGGTGAGGAACAGCACCTTGTCTTCAGGCCGTATCGCAAACACGTTGATCATATTGTCGATCGCCTGGAAGTAATCCCGCGTCTGCGTGGACGGCAGAACCACATCCGCGGCGGGCATCGCCGAAGCGTGTTTCGATGCGAGAATGTCAGCCGCTGTCGGGCCCCTGAAAGCCATCGTTTCCTCCGCCGTCGCGCCTCATGATCCGGGCGCTTGCTGTCCGCTGGCGTTGACGGTACCGGCGCGCTGACGCCGATGTCAACTATGATCGGGCGCCTCGCAAATGCGCCCACCCGCTGCGCGCGGGCCTTGTCGCGCAAGCCGGCGATCATTCTCGCCGACGAGGCAGTGTCCGCGCTGGATGTCTCCACTCAGGCGCAGGTGGTCAATCTGCTCATGGAGTTGCAGGCCAGGTTCGGCATCTCGTTCCTGTTCATCTCTCACGACATGGCGGTTGTGGTCGCCCCGCGCCGGGAGCTGGTCGAGGTTGAACCCAGGCATTTCATGCAGACGCAAAGACAGCCTCACAGCGCCACGTCCCGACGCCTGCGAGAAGCCTCCGCCCAAGAATGAGGGGAAAAAGGCGAGACTATACATTTCTACTATTGTTACCTCTGTTACAGCTTGATATACAAACGACGCAGTTCGGGCAGGGAGATTGTGAAATGGAAAGCGAAGTCGAGAAGCCGAAGAGCCGGAAGGGGTTCGCGTCCATGTCGCCCGAGAAGCGGCGCATGATCGCAAGCATGGGCGGCAAGAGCGTCCCCACCGAAAAGCGCAGTTTCTCGCGCAACCGCTCGCTGGCGAGCTCGGCGGGGCGAAAGGGCGGTCAGACCACGCGCCCAGAGACCAGAACCTTCACTTTAGACCGGGAGCTGGCCCGCGAGGCGGGGCGGATCGGCGGCTCATCCAACGGCGTCCACAAGACTGAGGCGCCCCTGAACCGCTATTTCCTTCACATTCGGTCCGGCGCCATGCACCTCATCGTCATCGACGAGGGCTCCACCTTCGTGCTCGCCCGTGCGCAGAAGAAGATCGAGGACGCGCTGGCCTCCTCCGGCATCGCGCTCGCCCAGGGTTGGCGGGTTGAGGTCATGAACCGCGACGGCGACCTGCTGATGACCATTAGGGACAAGGCCGCCATCGAGACCGGCAGCGCGCACGCCATGTCTTGACCCGGACACGCGGAACGAGCCTAAGTGCGCCCCTTCAACAAGAGGCGCACCGCTTGAACCGCCGTCCAACCTCAGACAACGACTCGAAGCCGGGCGCGCGCAACGCGCCCGTTCACGTTTCGCAGCCCTCGCCGTGCGTGCGCATCTGCAAGCTGGATGCGCGCCAGGTCTGCATCGGCTGCGGCCGCCATATCAATGAGATCATCGCCGCCGGCAGCGCCGTAGCGTCGCCCGCGTCCCGTTGAGGCGGCGGGCGGGTCAAAACTCCATGCCTGCCTTCACCCGGACCACATGGCGCTCAAAATTCTCCAGATCGAGGTGGCGCGCATCCCCCTTTGCCCGGCCTGCGACCTGCGCGCTCCAGGCGACGGATACCCACGCGTCGCCCGGCAGACGTGCGTGGAACGTAGGGCCCATAAACAGGGCGCGGCCCTGAAAGGCGTTGAAGCCCAATCCCTCGTAAGCATGCAGGTAGCGCGCCTCCGCCCCCACAAAGATTGTCTCCGACAACGGCGTGGCGAGCGCAAACCCGAGGCCGATTCGGGAGCCCCGTTCGGTCTCCGAGGCGCCGCGCTCCTTCACGTACTCCAGCTCATGAAGAACGTTGAACGCGCCGAACAATCTGTTTTCGACCAACTCCCTGTCCAAGATAAGCTTGTTTTCGAGCCCCCACTTGGTCGCGGCGAGCCCGGTGAGTTCGTCCGAGCGCGCCCAGACAGGCTCGGTCTGAAGGGTCAGACCAAACCCGTTCGTGTCACGGCTCAGAAGCCGCCAGCGGCCCTCAAGGCCCAGCCCGTTGAAGCGTAGCGTCCGGACGTCATCCAGTCCCGGAACCGCGTCGATCCGGTGGTAAGCCCCCAACAAGGCGGCGGCGACGCTGAAACTATCCGTGAGGCCGTAAGAGAACTCGAGCTTTTTGCCAGCAGCGAGGTAATCGCCGCTGCGCTTTCCCGCGCGCAACACCGTCTCGACCGCAAGGCCGCGCGCGCCGACGTGCTCAACGTCGGAGCCGGAAACGAAGCCAAAAAGGTTCTCGGTCTCCACACCGTGATCTACCGCGTGCGGGACGGCGCCCTGCAAGACGGGGGCTGAGACGGGGGCTGCAGGGCGCGCGCTGTGGTGGTGGCGCTCATGGTGATGATGGCCGCGGTGGCGGTGAGCGTGAGCATTCCCGCTCTCTTGAGGCGCCACTTGCTGGGCCGAAGCCCCAATGGAGCACAGGCCCAAGGCAAACGCCCCGGCGAAAATCTTTCGGAACATCAGACACTCCGAATTGTTATACTATAACGTTTAGCTAACAGCCCACTCAAAAACTGTCAACCGCACAAGCCTGATGGCCATCACCCCTGCGTCGCGGCGCTGCGTTACGGGCCCCCAGATGGCCAAGAACAAGTCCGCGCCACGCGGTGGCTTGGCGCACAGATCGACCTCAAGACCGCGCTCGCCTTCCTCCCTGCGTGTCCGCCCAAAGCCCTTGGCAACGCCAAGTCCCGCTACGTCCACGACAAGCTGACGCACCCAATTCTCGTGTTTTGCTCTATCGGATTGACCAGAGCCTGCGGTCGAGCATTCTCCATCCAAGTAGATGCCGGTTGGACGAAAAATGAAGAAAAACAGAAAGTTATAGTTGGTGAACTGGCGCAATCAGGTCGGTTTCCGCTCTAAAACCTCAACGCGTGCGATCATAAAAAAGGCCCCGATCCGAGGGGCGTGGATCGGGGCCGTGGCGGCCTCTTGAGGGGCGGCCTTGGAACGCGGTGTAAACGCCGCCGCCCGGCGCGGGTTCCACAAAAAAGCGCCCATTCCAGAAATCAGCGCAGGCCGGGCTTTGCCGGGGCGGCAATCGTGACTACCTGTAACGGGTAGACGCAGATCGGATCGATGATGCCAACCGCACGCAACGTCCACCGCCCGGCGTCCGCTCGCCCGGCCCCCCCTTGCCCAATGACGGCTTGCCCCATGACGGCTCGCCCCATGACGGCTTGCCCCATGACGGCTTGCTCATGAGTTGCGCCGGAAAGATGCGCTGCTCCACCGCCCACGCGCTCGCCGCTCTCGCAGTCCTGCTCGCCACGCCCGCCATGGCGCAGGGGCAAGGGCAGGCGCCGGCCGAGGTTGCGGCCCCGCCGCTTCCACCCATGGTCGCGTCCGGGCTGGAGCAGAGCATTCGCACGCAGCTTGCCGACCCGGCGCGGGCGAAAATCCGCGTCATCGTGCATTTTCCCGGGGGTGCGGGCGAAAACGGCCGCATCTGCGGCGAGGTGATTGAGCCCGGCGCCGCGGGCGAGCGCGTGCGCACGTTCGTATCGGGCTACACCCGCGCGGGGCGGGTGCTGACGCGCTTCGAGGAAGGCCCCTTCCCGCAATTCCTTGAGCGCGACAGCGTTTTCCGCAATTGCGGGCCGCGTTTGTAATCGCTAATCAGCGCGCGAGGAGGACCACCGACCCATGACGGACGCGGCGCGCAGGGCCGAAATCGAATCGATCGAAGGCCGCATTGAGCAGCTGGCGGACGAAGCGAACGCCTGCCGAAAGTACATCGCCGCCTCGCGGATCGCCGCGCTCGCCGGCTGCGCATTGGCGCTCGCGGCCCTCACCGGGATCATCGGTTTCGATCCGCTGACCTTCTTCGGCGGGCTCACGCTCGCTATTGGCGGGATCGTCTTCTACGGCTCCAACACCAGCACGCTGGCGGAAAAGCTCGACACGATCCGCGAGGCGGAAGCCAAACGCGCCGAACTCATCAGCGGAATCGGGCTTCGCCTCGTGGAGTGAGCGGCGGACATGCCGCCGCCCGCCGCGTGTCTTTGTCAGTCACGACGCCCGGAGGTGTGGCCGCGGTTGGCCTCGCCCGGCGCGCCGACATCGACGCGGGCTTCGATCACGTACACCGCGCCTGCGCGCACAGCCTTCTCGCCGCGCACCAGCGCCGCCGCCAGTTCCGCTGCGGTCTCGATGCCCGCCTCGCCCTGCGCGCCCTGCGCCTTCGCGATGGCGACGAGATCGATGGGCGGATCGCTCATTTCCTGACCGACAAACTTGTTCTCGGTCGGGCGTCCGCGCACCACGGCCATACGCTCCTGATGGGCCACGTCGTTGTAGTAGACGCGGTTGTTGGCGATCACCATCAGCAGCGGAACGCCCATGTGCGTCGCGGTCCAGATCGCGTTGCAGCCCATGGCGAAATCGCCATCGCCCACAACCGTCATCGGCAGCCGCGACGTGCCCTTCAGCGCCAGCGCCGTGCCAATGGCGTTCGACGGACCAGACCCCACGCCGCCGCCGCCGTCGAAGCCGACGTAATCGAGCGGATGCTTGAAGTTCACCGTGTCCGCCGGCCAGCCAAGCGCAAAGCCGGCCATGGTGACCTCGCGGCCCTCGCAGAACTCGCGCACCACGAGCGCGAGATCGCGCAGGCCCATCATCCCCTCCGCGCGGGGCTTGCCGAGCGGCTTGGCCTCGCGCACAGGCCACTTCGGCGTCGCCTTGGTGGTTGAGCCGCGTTGGCGGCGCACCTCCTCCAGCAGCGCCGTCACGCATTGGTCGGCGGTGGCGAGGATCTTTAGATCGGCGGGCGGCAGGCCGAAGTAATCCATGCTCCAGCCGTTGTGGAGATAATCGTCCACGGTGCAGTGGATGACCTTCGCGGCCACCTCCGCGTCCTTGCCCAGCGTCTGGATGAAGTGTCCGCGCAGGTCCATCCAGTCCAGAGACAGGATCACGTCCGCGTCCTTGGTGATCTGCGCGCTCGCAGGCGAGGGGCGGAACCGCGGCTCGATCAGATGCAGCGGATGTTCTGTGGGGAACGCTGCGCCGGGCTTCATGTCGGTGAGCACGGCGGCGCCCAGCGCGTCCGCCAGCGCGATGCGCGCGTTCCAGTCGTCCATGCTGCGGGAGACGCGCCCCATAAGGATGAGCGGCTTCTTCGCCTGCACGAGCATCCGCGCGGCTTCCTCAACCGCTTCGCGCGCAGGGGCCGGCGCCACGCCCGGGCGATACCGCTCGACCTGCGGGAAGGTGAGCGGCTTTTCGAGTTTCGTCTCCTGCAAGCCCACATCAAGGCAGACGTACGTGGGGCCGTAGGGCGGGGTCGACGCGATCTGCCACGCGCGCATCAGCGACTCGAGCGAGGCCTGCGCCGAACGGGGTTCGTCGTCCCACTTGGTGTAATGGCGGATCAGCGCGCCCTGATCCTTGGCGGTGTGAATCCAGTCGATCCACGGCCGGCGCTCGTCGGCGTCGCCGGGGCCGGTCGCCCCAAGAATGACCATGGGATTGCGGGCGCACCAGGCGTTGAAGATCGCCATCGTGGCGTGCATCAAGCCGACGTTGGAATGCAGCGCCACCGCCATGGGCCGCTCCGTCACCTTGGCGTAGCCTTGCGCGATGCCGACCGCGTGCTCCTCGTGCAGACACACCATCATCTGCGGGTCGCGGTTGCCAAGGTAGTTGACCATCGAGTCGTGCAGGCCGCGGTAGCTGGCCCCGGGGGTGAGCGCGATGTAACGCACGTCGAGCTTGCGCAGCATCTCGGCCATGGCGTCCGACGTCCACGCGAGTTCTGCGTTCGACGGCGTCACGAGCGCGTCCTTGCCGTCAAAACGGGCCGTTCCGAATTCGCCCTTGTCGTCTGCTCCGGCGCTCATGCGCGTCTCCCCTGCTGTTTTGGCCGCTCCTGGACCTTGGCGACCGGTATACACAATCCTTTTGGACCGCGAGCGTCCTCGCTCGCAAGTTTGCGCATTGCGCGCGGGGACGCGCGCGGTCCAGCGCCGGCTCTTTCCACTTTCCCCGGGGCGGGCGAACCGGCGCGGCGCCCTCCGGCGATTGCGTGGAGCCGTCCGACGGGGTTAGCTTGGCGCCGCAACAACGGCGGCGGACGGCCGCGCATCGAGGAAACCCCATGACCGACGGCGTTATCGTCACGAAAACAGACGACCTGCTCGAAATCACGCTCAACAGCCCCGACCGTGGCAACGGCATGACCGACGCGCAGATCATCTATCTGGGCGACACGCTGGAGCGCGAGCACGACAAGGCCCGCCTCATCGTCCTGCGCGCCAACGGCGCCGACTTCTGCCTTGGCCGCGCCCATCTGGGGCCGCGCCCCACCGGGATGCCGGAGGCGCTGCAACTGCGGCGCATGCACGACATCGTGTTCCGCTGCTACGGCGCCGTGCGCGCCTCAAAGGCGCCCGTGATCTCGGTGGTGAAGGGCCGGGCGCACGGCTTTGGCTGCGCGCTCGCCTGCGTCGCCGACATCACCATCGCGGATGAGAACGCCCGCTTCGCCATCACCGAGTTCAACCACAACATCATGCCCACCATGGTCATGTCGTCGCTGGTGGACCGCATTCCGCTCAAATCCCTGATGTACCTGGTGTGGACAGCGAAGGAGATCGACGCCCGCCACGCCATGACCATCGGCGCCGTCAGCGACGTTGCGCCCGCCGGCGAGGCCGACGCCATGGCGAACGCGCTGGTGGAGCGCCTGATGAAGGCGCCCGCCCCCGCGCTCGCCGCCGTGAAGGAATACGCCCACGGCGCCAACCCCATCGACATCGGCAAGGCGGTGGCCTTTGCGCGCAGTCTGCACGCGGTGGTCAACACCTCGTCGGAAATGCGCCCGGCGAAGAAAGATTGAGGCTCTTAACAACGCGGGCGGGCGAGGCTAAATCAGCTGCCCGCGTTTCAGCATGATCCGAAGGACGCCATGCCGATCTATTCCTACGCCTGCCGCGACTGCGGCGATGAGTTCCAGACCCTCGTGCGCTCGGGCGAGACCCCCGCGTGCCCCTCATGCGAGAGCGAGAAGCTCGATCAGCAGCTCTCGCTCATCGCTTCGCCCAACAAGGGCGGGGAGGTTGATTCCGGTCCCGCCTGTACGCCTGCCGGCTGCCCCGCCTGCCCGGGCATGATGAACTGACGAGAACGGGGCGGCGTGGCGCCGCCCCTTCCTAGACCGGGATCACCAGCAGCGTATCGACCCGCCGCGAATCGAGCACGGCGAGACGCTCCCTGAACCGCAGGCGCCCGCCCTCCTCCACCAGCGTGTCGAAGGTGCGCCCCACTGCGAACAGGGAGGTGTCGCCCTCCTGCATGGTGCGCAAGACGGAGAAGTTAGAGCGCGCGCGGATCACCCCGCCCGAGGCGCCCAGAATCCGCACCGCGCTCAGCACGTGGCAGTAGACGTGCGGCTCGTAGATGTTGGCGGTGCGCAGCGCGCTGATGCGATCCGCCATCATGCCCCGCCCGTCGCAGTACACCATGGCGAGCGGCAGGCCGTTGTCATGGTTCTCGCGGGTGGTGACGCGATAGATCCCATCTTCCGTGAACAGGCCGGGCCATTCCTCCAGCCGGTCATCGTCGATGGTGTGGACGTAATCGGCGTACAGATCCTCCACCGCAAGGCGCAGCGCGAGATCAGCATCGAGGGTGTTCGTCGTCATCGTCATCGCTCCCCTCAGTAGCCCATGCACTCGCGCCAGCCCTTCCAGAACCCGCGCACGGCGGCCTCCGTCACGCGCGATCCCTGGCTCGCCTCGATGCGCCGCCCGCCCATGGGCATCACGGTCATTGCGTCGGGATCGGCCTTCGCGGCGCGCTGCACCCAGCCGCCGACGCAGCCATCCTCCATGGAGATGAGGCCGGCGGGGCCCACAAGGTTGTTCACCTTGAGCCGCAGTTCCCGCATGTCCGCGTCGTCGTCCTCGAAGCCGAGGATGGTCCACACGAGTTCGGTGCGGTCCACGCCCTTGGGCTGAATCTGGCGCACGGCGAGCGCGTTCAGGATTTGCTGCACGACGAGCGAGGGAAACACGGTCTGGATGGCGTTCGTCACCTGATCGCCGAGTTCCAGCTTGTGCTCCATCAGGCGCACATCGTTGAGGCTGTACTGCTCTTTCAGCGAGCGCACCTTCTCCTGCGCCACCTGCTCGTCGCCCAGCGATTCGCGCTGCGTGTACGAGAGATGGTGCCAGCCATCGTCGGAAATCTTCACGCCGCCGCCCATGTTGGGGCGCACCACGCCGAACGTGTTGTGGAACACGTGCAGCAGGCTCGCGTGATACGAGTCCTTGTTGTTCTCGGCGTAGAGCTTCCAGTTGTTGGGCAGCACCTGGCAATGGTAGCCGATGACCTTCAGCGGTTTCGGAAACACGCGGTCGATGTTGGACGCCAGCTCCGCGCCGATGTAGTCGCGGAACGCCGGCGTCTCCTCGCGGAACGTGCCGAAGATCAGGCCGCAGTAGATTTCGACGCGCAGGCGCTGCAGGCCATTCGCCTTCATGTCGAAGTCGTCCGCCAGACCGCCCTTGCCGCCCACGCCCTTGCGGAACGCGACGCCGGTGAGGTTGCCGGCGAGATCATACGTCCAGTTGTGATAGACGCAGTTGAACTCGCGCACGTTGCCTTTCGGCTTGTAGCAGATGAGCGCGCCCTTGTGGGCGCAGCGGTTCACCACCGCATTGATGACGCCGTTCTGGTCGCGCGAGACGATAACCGGCGTGTCGCCCACGTAGGTGGTCTTATAGTCGCCGGCGTTCGGAATCTCGCACTCCAGCGCCAGAAAATTCCACACCGGCCCACGAAAGATGCGCTCCTGCTCAAGCGCGTACAGATCGGGGTCCGTGTAGACGCGAAAGGGCGCGCGCGAGACATCCTCGTGCGGCCAAGCGAAATCGATCGTGCTGGCAACGCTGGACAAAGCATCCTCCCGTGGCCCGTTGGTCGGGCGCGTGGGGGAGACTTTAGCCCGCTTCGGCACAGATATGGAAGCAAGCAAGCGGAGCCCAAGCGGGCAAAGGAAAAAGCCCGACCTGATCGGCCGGGCTTTCCGCCCCACATTCGGCCGGTGCGCCGCGTTTCCGCAGGCGCTCAAGGCCGAACCCCCATGAGGATGGAGGAGACGCTAACGCACGCCGGCGGCCGCGTCTGTAGCGCGGTGGCAACAGGGGCGCGGCGATGCGAGGGGGCGCTAGCGCGCAGCCGCCTCCACCAGCCGGCTGATCGCCTCGGGATCATCGGGGAAATCCGCCGCGATCCAGGCGGCCTCAAAACGTTTCAGCGCCGCGCCGACCGCCGGCCCGGCGGGCACGCCCAGCGCCAGAAACCGCGCGCCGCTCACCGGCAGCTTCATGTCCGGCGCCGCAGCGACAAACTCGTGGACGTCGAGCCAGCGCTCATCGTCCGGCGCCGCCCGGCTGTCGGCGTGGGCGAGGATGAGCCCGTCGGCCAGCGCCGCGCGGCCGCGCGCATAAAACATCGCCCGCAAGGCGCGCGCGTCCGGCGGCGCGTCGATCCCGTGCAAGCGAACGCCTGCCTGCGCAGCCCCCACAAGGCGTGCGTGCTGCGCGTTGGACAGCCGCAGCCGCTCGCGCAGGCGCTCCGCATCCTCCGCCACCTGCACGGCGAGGGCCGACAGCCGCAGCATGGCGTTGGGCGCCCGGCCCAGCGCCGCCTCGATGGCCTTCACCCGCATGAGGCGCGCCGGATTAGGCGCCCCCGCCAGCGCCTCGCCGAGAATGCCCGCATGGGTCATGGCCGCCACCACATCAGCGGCGCGCCGCGCCGCCAGCAGCCGGATCACCTCATGCAGCACGCGCTCGCGCGAAAGCCCCTGCACGCCATGGCGCAGCGCAATGCAGGCATGCAGCGCCTCACGATCCATGTCGCCTTCGCCGTAGGCCGCGTGAAAGCGGAAGAACCGCAGGATGCGCAGATAATCCTCGCGCACGCGGGTTTCCGCGTCGCCGATGAAGCGCACCCGCCGTACGGCCAGATCCGCAAGACCGCCGGCGTAATCATGGATGCGCCCGCTCGTGTCCACCGACAGCGCGTTGATGGTGAAATCGCGCCGCAGCGCGTCGGCGGAGAAGTCGCGGCCAAAACGCACCGTGGCGTGGCGCCCGTGCGTCTCCACATCCTCGCGCAGCGTGGTCGCCTCGAACGGCTCGCCGTCAGCCACAACCGTGATGGTTCCGTGGTCGATACCCGTTGGAATCGCCCGCAGGCCAGCGGCTTTCGCGCGCGCGATGATGACATCCGGCGTCGCGGTAGTGGTGATATCGACCTCATGCACCGGCTCGCCCAGCAGCGCGTTGCGCACGGCGCCGCCCACCACGCGGGCCTGCTCTCCATCACCATCGAGAGCGGCGAGCACGCGGCGCAGACGCGCGTCTTCCAGAAACGGCGCGTTCACAAGACAACCGTTCTCGATGCGCGCTGCGCTCACAGATAAAGCCTTTCATAGAGATTGCGCAGCATACCCGCCGTCGCGCCCCAGATGTATCGCTCGCCATAGGGCATGGCGAAGAAGCGGCGTCCATCCTCCTTGCGCTCCACCACCTGATGGTTGCGCGGGTCCATCAGAAAATCGAGCGGCGTTTCGAACGCCTCCGCCACTTCCGCCTCGCACAGGGCAAGCTCGAACGGCGGCGCCACCAGCGCCACCACGGGCATGATGCGATAGCCCGTGCCGGTCTGATAGGGATCGAGATAACCCAGCGGCGTCACGCACCCATGCGGCAGGGCGATCTCCTCGTGGGCCTCGCGCAACGCGGCGGCGATTGGGTCCGCGTCGTCGGGATCAATACGCCCGCCGGGAAACGCGATTTGCCCCGCGTGTTTGCGCAGGCCGCTGTGGCGCTGGGTAAGCAGCAGGGTGGCCCCCTCCTCCCGCGCGACGATGGGAACGAGCACGGCGGCGGGCTTGGCGGCCTTCGCCGGGATATGCGTGTCCGGATTGAGCGCATGGTCGCCGCGGGCCGGCCATGGCCGGTCGAAGGCGTCCGCCGGCAATTCAAGCGACAGGCGCGCGCGGGCGCGACCGGCGAAATCCGCAGCGGAAAACGCTAGAGGGTGCAGCGCGCTCATGCGGACGCCTCCATCTCGTCCGCAGGCGCCATGGGGAAAAACGCCCCGCCTGACGCCACCCCGAACATGGCCCGCCCCTCCACGTCGCGCACCTCGCCAAGTTCCACGAGGTCGAGAACAAGGGCGCGGGTGACGAGCGCCCACAGGTCGCCGCGCACCAAAACGTATGGCTTCACGCCGTCGCCCGACGCGCGCTCAAAACGCATGGGCCTGTCCGGTCCGGCGCGGGTTTCGTCGTCGAGGTTGGTGCGGAAGACGAGCGCGCGGCCGTCCGGTCCATCCTCCACGCGCATTGCGACAGCCAGAAACGGCGCGTCCTCCACCTCGACGCTGACCATTTCCACAGGCGTGACGAGCACGTGGCGCTCGGGATCCTTGCGCAGAATGGAGGCGAACAGCTTCACCAGCGCGGGGCGACGGATGGGCGAACCGCGATAGAACCATGTGCCGTCGCGGGCGATCTTCAGGCCGATGTCGCCGCAAAACGACGGATTCCACAGATGAACGGGGGGAAGCCCGCGGGCGGCGGCGCCGCGCGCGGCCGCAGCGAGGGCGCCCAATCCACCGGCGCCCTCATCGCCCTGCCCGCCATCACCGGGGACCACATCCGCCATAATTGCACACCATAACTGCCGGAGCGCTTGGCCAAGGCCGTGTTCGTCCCGATAATGTGACGAGTCGGCTGATCGACAAGCGCGCGGCGGCCTCTAATGTAAGGAAGCCGGCCCGGCCTCCCGATGGAGGCGACGGGCGCGCACGAAACGAATGTAGCGAGCCCGCCGGCAAACGGAAACGGCGGCCTGAGGAGGCGGAATGAGCGCGAGCCACGATTTTCAGCCCACGTCCCTCGAAGAGGCTGTCTCGCGCCAGGCCGAGCAGGCGCTGGAGAAGGCTGCGGCGGCGCGCGCCAGCGTGGGCGAGGTCATCTTCGGCCAGAAGCAGGTGGTCGAGGAAGCGCTTGTCACCCTCTTCGCTGGCGGCCATGGCCTGCTGGTCGGCGTGCCCGGCCTCGCGAAGACGAAGCTTGTGGACACGCTCGGCGCGGTGCTGGGGCTTGACGCGCGCCGCGTGCAGTTCACGCCCGACCTGATGCCGGCCGATATTCTGGGCTCCGAAATCATGGAAGAATCGCAGGATGGCCGGCGCGCGTTCCGCTTCGTGCGCGGCCCCATCTTCGCGCAGCTTCTCATGGCGGATGAGATCAACCGCGCCAGCCCGCGCACCCAGTCGGCGTTGCTGCAATCCATGCAGGAGTATCACGTCACCGTCGCCGGCGAGCGTCACGACCTGCCGCGCCCTTTCCATGTGCTGGCGACGCAGAACCCGCTGGAGCAGGAGGGCACTTACCCCCTGCCGGAAGCGCAGCTCGACCGCTTCCTGATGCAGATCGACGTGAACTACCCCGACCGCGCCGCCGAGCGGCGGATTCTCATCGAGACCACCGGCGAGCACGAGGCGCGCGCCAAGGCCGTCATGACCGCCGATGACCTGATGGCCGCCCAGCGGCTGGTGCGCCGTCTCCCGGTTGGCGAGCGTATCGTGGAGGCGATCCTCGACATCGTGCGCGCCGCCCGCCCCGGCGAGGGCGACGCCGAGATCACGAAGCACATCTCCTGGGGGCCGGGCCCGCGCGCGGCGCAGGCGCTGATGCTCGCCTCCCGCGCCCGCGCCCTGATCGACGGGCGCCTGTCGCCGTCGCTGGACGACATCGCCGCGCTGGCTGGGCCTGTCCTCAAGCACCGCATGGCGCTCACCTTCGCCGCCCGCGCCGAGGGTGAAACGATTTCCGCCGTGATCGGGCGGCTCGTGAGCCGCATCCGCTGACATGGCAGACGCGCGCCTCCTCGATCCGCACGAGAGCGTCGTTGGCACGCAGCACCGGCAGGGCGCGCTGGAACTGGCGCGCCGGCTGCCGAGCCTCGTGGTCGCGGCGAAGGACGTGGCGTCCACCGTCATGCACGGCGTGCACGGGCGCCGGCGCGCGGGCGTGGGCGAAACGTTCTGGCAGTTCCGCCCGTTCGTGTGGGGCGAGCCGACGTCGCGCATCGACTGGCGCCGCTCTGCGCGCGATGACCGGATTTACGTGCGCGAACGCGAGTGGGAAGCCGCGCACACCGTCTGGATCTGGATGGATCGCTCCCCATCCATGGCCTATGTCTCGACGCTGGCGCTGCAATCCAAGCTCGACCGCGCGTTGACGCTCGGCCTCGCCGCGGCCGACCTGCTGGTGCGCGGCGGCGAGCGCGTGGGCGCGCCGGGGCTCACGCGCCCCGTGGCTGCCCGCAACATTCTGGATCGGCTGAGCGAGGCCATGGTCCAGGAGGCGCGGCAGCCTTCGCATGTTCCGGCGGAATTGCCGCCCCCGGACGCATTGGCGCCGCGCGCGCAGTTCGTCTGGCTGAGCGATTTCCTGAGCGATCCGAACGAGATCCGCGCGACCCTCCACGCTCTCGCCAGCCGTGGCGCGGTGGGCCACGCGGTGATGATCTCCGATCCTGTGGAGGACACGTTTCCCTTCGCCGGCCACACCGAGTTTCTCGATGTGGACAGCGACGCGCGGCTGCGGCTGGGCGAGGCGCGCGCGCTCAAGGCCGACTACGAGCGCCGGCTCGCGCTGCACCGGGACGCCGTGCGGGAAGCCTGCGCCTCGCGCGGGTGGAGCTTCGCGCTGCATCGCACGGACCGGCCAGCGTCGGAGGCGCTGCTGAACCTGCGTATGCGCATTGAGGGACAGCAGGGAGGGCCGGGCTGATGTTCGGACTGCCGCTCGCCTTCTCCGCCCCGCTGGTGCTGGGCGCTCTTGCTGCGCTTCCGGCGTTGTGGTGGCTGTTGCGGGTCACCCCGCCGCGGCCGCGGCAGGTGGCGTTTCCGCCCCTTCGCCTGATCCTTGATCTTCAGCCGCGCGAACAACAGCCCGCGCGCACGCCGTGGTGGCTGCTGGCGCTGCGCCTACTGCTGGCGGCGCTCGTCATTCTCGCCATGGCGGGGCCGATCTGGAATCCGCCCCCCGCCACACAGGGCGGCGGCGGGCCATTGCTCGTCGTCATCGACAACGGCTGGGCCGGCGCCGTCGACTGGGACAAGCGCATGGCGGCCGCCAATGACGCCATCACCGCCGCCGCCCGCGACGGGCGCACAAGCGCGCTGGCCCCCACGGCCGAGGGCGGCCGCGACATCACGCCTGCGGACCCTGCACGCCTCGCCGAGCGGCTGCGCGCCCTGCGCCCGGCCCCCCACGCGGTGGATCGCCAGGCGGCGCTTGGCGCCATCAGCAAGTTCGCAGCGACGAACCCGGGCGCCAGCATTCTCTGGATCAGCGACGGCGTGGACTCGGGCGACGCCCGCGCGTTCGCCGAAGGGCTGATCGCCGCGGCGGGCGAGCGCGGCGCCGTGCGGGTGCTGACGGGGGCGCGCACGCCGGTGGCGCTCGCGGGCGCCGAGAATACGGCAGGCGGCCTTGAAGCGCGGCTGATCCGCGCCGGCGCGAACGCCTCGGAAACCGGTGTTGTGCGCGCGTACGATCTGAAAGGCCTCTCCATCGGCGAAACGCGGTTCGCGTTCGCTGGCGGCGTGGAGACGCGCGCGCGCTTCGACATTCCCACCGAATTGCGCAACGAAATCGCCCGCATCGAAGCCGACGGCGAGCGCACCGCGGGCTCCGTCGCGCTGCTCGACTCCCGCTTCAAGCGCCGCCGCGTGGCGGTGGTGTCCGGCGTGACGGCGGACGTGGCGCAGCCGCTGCTGTCGCCCGCCTACTACGTCACCCGCGCGCTTGCGCCCTATGCGGAGGTGCGCGAGCCGCGACCCGGCGCGCGTGACCCTGTTCTCGCCGCGCTGGAGGAGCAGCCGAGCCTGCTCATTCTCACCGACATCGGCGTGATCTCGCCGCAGGCGCGCACGCAACTCATCCGCTTCATCGAGGATGGCGGCGTACTGCTGCGCTTCGCCGGGGCGCGCCTCGCCTCGCAGGCCGACGATCTGACCCCCGTGCGCCTGCGCCGCGGCGGCCGCGTGCTGGGCGGCTCGCTGTCGTGGGACACCCCGCGCAAGCTGGCGCCGTTCGACCGCGCATCGCCGTTCCACGGACTCGATGTGAGCGAGGAAGTCTCCGTCACCCGGCAGGTGCTCGCCGAGCCCGAGGCCGGTCTGGCGACGAAAACATGGGCCGCCCTACAGGATGGAACGCCGCTCATCACCGCCGACCGGCGCGGCAAGGGCCTGATCGCGCTGGTGCACGTGACGGCGGACACCACGTGGTCGAGCCTGCCACTGTCCGGCCTGTTTGTGAACGTGCTGCGGCGCATGACGGCCATCGCCGGCGAGAGCGCGGAAGGCGCCGCCACCGGAACGTCGAACGCGGTTGCCGGAGCCCGCGCGGAAACCGTGGCGCCCACACGCACGCTTGACGGGTTCGGCGTTCTCAGCGACCCGCCCGTCACGGCAAAACCCATTCCAGTCGGCTTCGCTGGCCCCGCGACCAGCGACCATCCGCCCGGCTTCTACGGCCCTCCCGACGCCATGACCGCCATCAACACCCTGCCAGCCGACGCGAAACTCGCCCTCGCGCGGTTCGACGGCATGAGCCTCGATCTCCAGCCCCTGCGCCCCGCCGAGCCGGTGGACCTGCGCCCGGCGCTGATGGGGCTCGCGTTCGTCCTGTTCCTGCTCGACGCGCTGGCCTCGCTCTGGATCGCCGGGTTCCGGCGTCCCGGCGGAGGCGGCGGTGCGCGCCGGGCGGCGGTCGCGTCGTCGGTCCTCGTTGCGTTCGCAGCGCTCCTGAGCGCGTCGGACGCGCGGGCGCAGCCGCCGCCGTCCCCATCCCAAAGCGCGGCGGCCGCCTTCGAGGCCGCCTTGAAAACCCGGCTTGCCTTCGTGGTCACAGGGGAGCCGCAGGTGGACGAGGCCAGCCGCCTCGGCCTCGCCACGCTGTCGCGGGCGCTCGGCCAGCGCACCGCCATGAACCCCGGCGAGCCCGTGGGAATCGATCCGGCGCGGGATGAACTGGCTTTTTTTCCGGTGATCTACTGGCCCATCGCCGCCAACCGGCCGCAGCCGGTGCCGCAGGCCGCCGCCCGCATCTCGGAATTCATGAAGAATGGCGGGACCGTGATCTTCGACACCCGCGACGCGCTCACCGCCCGGCCCGGCGGGCCGCCGACGCCGGAAACCGCGTGGCTGCGGCGCCTGCTCGCCAGCGTGGATGTGCCGGAGCTGGAGCCCATCCCGCGCGATCACGTGGTGACGAAAACATTCTACCTACTCGACAATATCGTAGGCCGCACCACCGTCGGCCAGACGTGGATCGAGGCGCTGCCGCCGCCATCGGATGACGCGCAGCGCCCGGCGCGGGCCGGCGACAGCGTGTCGCCAATCATCATCACGTCGAATGATCTTGCGTCGGCTTGGGCCGCCGACCGCAGCGGCCAGCCGCTCTATCCCCTGCAGCCGGGCACGGGGCGCCAGCGCGAAATGGCCATTCGCGGCGGCATCAACATCGTCATGTATGCGCTCACGGGGAATTACAAAGCAGATCAGGTGCATGTGCGTGACCTGCTCGACAGGCTGGGGTTGTAGGGTATGACAAATCTCAACCTCGCCTTCTCCCCCCTGCTGCCGTGGCCTGTGCTGGCCGCCCTCGCCGCGGGCGCCGTCCTCGTCATCGCGCTCGCCGTGTGGGCCGGGCGGCGCGGCGCCTGGCTGCGCGCCCTGGGGCTGGCGCTGATCCTGTTCGCGCTGGCCGACCCTTCGCTGGTGCGCGAGGATCGCCAGCCGCTGAAGGATGTTGTGGCCGTGGTGGTGGACCGCAGCGCCAGCCAGTCCATCGCCGGCCGGCCCGAGCAGACGGCCGCCGCGCAGGCGCGAATTCGTCAGGCGCTGGAGGGGCTTGATAACATCGAGATCCGCATGGTGGACGCCGGCGTCAACGCCGGGCAGGACGACGGCACGCGCCTGTTCTCCGGCCTTGCCGCAGCGCTTTCCGACGTGCCGCCCGAACGCGTCGGCGGCGCGGTCCTCATCACCGATGGCGTGGTGCACGACGTCCCCGCCAGCGCCGAGCAACTGGGCTTCCGTGCGCCGGTGCACGCGTTCATCACCGGGCGAGAGGGCGAACGCGACCGGCGCATCGAACTGGTCGAGGCGCCGCGCTTTGGTCTCGTCGGGCGCGAGCAGACCATCGTTGTCCGCGTTCACGACACCGCCAACCGCGGCGAGCCCATCGAACTCATCGTACGCCGTGACGGCGTGGAGGTGGGCCGCGTGCGCACCCGCGCCGGCGCCCTTGCGCGCGCCAACGTGAAGGTGGAGCACGGCGGGCCGAACGTCGTTGAACTCGAGGCGCAGACGCTGCCGGACGAACTGACCGCGCTCAACAACAAGGCGGTGGTCACCATCGAGGGCGTGCGCGACAAGCTCAAGGTGCTGCTTGTTTCGGGCGAGCCGCACGCGGGCGAGCGCACGTGGCGCAACCTGCTGAAGTCCGACGCGAACGTGGATCTCGTTCACTTCACGATTCTGCGTCCGCCGGAAAAGCAGGACGGCACGCCCATCAGCGAGCTGTCGCTCATCGCGTTTCCCACGGCGGACCTGTTTGGCCGCAAGATCCGCGAGTTCGATCTCATCATCTTCGACCGCTACTCGAACCAGACGGTCCTGCCGCCGATCTATTTCAACAACATCGTCAATTACGTGCGCGAGGGCGGCGCGCTGCTCATTGCCGCGGGCCCGGATTTCTCCGGCAAGGACGGGCTGTTCTTCTCCCCGCTGGGCAAGATTTCCCCCGCGCGGCCTGATGGGCGCATCATCGAGCGCGCTTTCCGTGCGCAGGTGACGGAAACCGGCCAGCGCCACCCCGTCACCCGCGCGCTACCTGGCGCGGACCAGACACCGCCCGCCTGGAGCGAGTGGTTTCGTCAGGTCTCCGCCGAGCAGACCCGCGGCGTGCCGGTGATGTCAGGCGTCGAAGATCGCCCGCTTCTGCTGCTCTCGCGGGAGGGCAAGGGGCGCGTGTCGCTGCTGCTGTCGGACCAGATCTGGCTGTGGGCGCGCAACTTCCAGAACGGCGGCCCGCACCTCGAGTTGCTGCGCCGCCTCGCCCACTGGCTCATGAAAGAGCCGGAGCTTGAGGAGGAGGCGCTGCGCGCCACCGCGCGCGGACAGGAAATCACCATCGAGCGCCAGAGCCTCAAGATCGAAACACAATCTGTCGTCGCGACGTTCCCGAGCGGGCGCAAGCAGACGCTCGCGCTGGAGGCGGCCGAGCCGGGCCTGTCGAGAGCGCGGATCAAGGTCGACGAACTGGGCCTGTTCACGCTCACCGACGGCGACCTCACCGCGCTGGTCAATGTGGGCGTCGAAAATCCGCGCGAGTTCAGGGAGGTCGTCTCCACCACCGAACGCCTGCGCCCGCTCATCGACGCCACAGGCGGCACAGTGCGCCGTCTGACGACGAGCGGCGATGCGATCACGATCCCGCGCTTCTCGTCCATGCGCGAGAGCCCGGTGTACGGCGGGACTGACTACGTGGGCGTGAAGCGCACGGGGGCGAGCGTGGTGACGGGGGTCGGCGTCGCGCCGCTCGCGGTGGGCTTCATCGGCCTGCTGGCGCTGCTGGGCAGCGTGCTCGCCGGCTGGCTCTGGGAGGGGCGCCGGCGGCGGGCGTAAGGCTCACCCCGCCTTGCGGAGCTGGCCCGAGACGCCCTCGAAGGCGCCTTCCACCAGTTCGCAGTAAAGCACGCGGGCGGGATCGACCGGCCCGGGCATGGGGAGGCGGCCATAGGGCGCTCGCTTGAAGCCGAGGCGGCTGTAATAGGGCTCGTCGCCCACAAGCACCACGAGCCGCCAGCCGGCGGCCCGCGCCGCGTCCAGCGAGCGCTGGGCCAGCGCCTCGCCGATGCCGCGCGAACGGAACGCCGGCTCGACGGTGAGCGGCCCCAGCAGCAGCATGTCAGCCTCGCCGCACTTCACCGGCGTCATGATGTTGGAGCCCACCAGCAGCGTGCCCACATGCGCCACGTAAGAGAGCGCGAAGTCAGGCCCCACGCCCTCGCGCAGGCGATAGGCGGAGCGCGCGAACCGGCCGGGGCCGAAGGCGCGCTCATCGAGCTTCTCGATCTGCGGCAGGTCGGAGGCGTGCAGCGGCCGCAGGCCGAGCGCAGGCAGGTCGGGCGCGGCGACGGATGCGGAAGATGTGGTGGCCGAAGTCATGGGCGCCCCGGAGGAAATGTCGTCGCCTTTCAGTATGGCGGCGGGCGGTCGCTGGCAATGGCGCACGCGCCGGCCGGCGGACGTTAGGCGGTAGACCCCGCCTCCGCGACACGAGCGCGCACCATCAGGGGTGGAAATCGGCGCGAAGCGGGATTAGAACGCTTCTAACCTGAGCGCGGCAAGGCACGCGCCACTCCCCGGAGCATCCTGTGAAGACGTTCGCTGAACTGACCGAACGCGAGATCCTGGCGGTCGCCATCGCCTCCGAGGAGGAGGACAGCCGCATTTACATGGCCTTCGCGGAGGATCTGTCGGAGCGTTACCCGGCGTCCGCCAGAGTGTTTCAGGACATGGCGGAGGAAGAGACGCGCCACCGCCATCAACTGCTCGAGATGTACGAGCAGCGGTTTGGGCCGAATCTGCCCCCCATCCGCCGCGATGACGTGAAGGGATTTTTGAAGCGCCGGCCCGTCTGGCTGTCAAAGAACCAGCCGCTCGACACCATCCGCAAGGAAGCGGAGAACATGGAGTTTCAGGCCCAGCGCTTTTACGCCAAGGCGGCGGAGCAGACGCGGGACGTGAACATCCGCAAGCTGCTCGGCGACCTCGCCGAGGTGGAAAAAAGCCACGCCGGCACGGCCGCGCGCCTTGAGGCCGCCCACCTCACCGAGAGCGCGCGCGACAACGAGAACGCCACGCGCCACCGCATGTTCGTGCTGCAATACGTGCAGCCGGGCCTCGCCGGCCTCATGGACGGGTCGGTGTCCACGCTCGCGCCGCTGTTTGCGGCCGCCTTCGCCACCCACAACAACTGGCAAACGTTTCTCGTCGGCCTTGCGGCGTCGGTCGGGGCCGGCATCAGCATGGGCTTTGCCGAGGCGCTCTCGGACGACGGCTCGCTGACCGGGCGCGGCAGCCCCTGGATTCGCGGCTTTGTCTCCGGGCTGATGACGACGCTGGGCGGCATCTTCCACACCCTGCCCTACCTCGTGCCGGACGCATGGCCCAACGCCTTCTGGATCGCCACAGGCCTCGCCTCGTTCATCGTGCTGATCGAACTGTGGATCATCGCGTGGATCCGCGCGAAGTACATGGACACGCCATTCCTGCAAGCCGCCTTCCAGGTGGTGGTGGGCGGCGTCATCGTGCTGATGGCGGGAATACTCATTGGCGGTGCTTAGGGGGCCCCCCACGCCGCCAAAACAAAAAGCCCGGCGGGATCACCGCCGGGCTCTTTTTATGGGCTGATGGGATGACGGATCAGGCCGCCATCGCCTTCTTGAGGTTCTCGTCGATCTTGTCGAGGAAGCCGACCGTGGTGAGCCACGGCTGATCGGCGCCAACGAGGATCGCCAGATCCTTCGTCATGAAGCCGGCTTCCACAGTGTCGATGCACACCTTCTCGAGGGTGAGCGCGAACTGCTTCAGCTCCTCGTTGTTGTCGAGCTTGGCGCGGTGCAGCAGGCCGCGGGTCCACGCAAAGATCGACGCCATGGAGTTCGTCGAGGTTTCCTTGCCCTGCTGGTGCTGGCGGTAGTGGCGCGTCACGGTGCCGTGGGCGGCTTCCGCCTCAACGGTCATGCCATCCGGCGTCATCAGCACGGAGGTCATGAGGCCGAGCGAGCCATAGCCCTGCGCCATCGTGTCGGACTGCACGTCGCCGTCGTAGTTCTTGCACGCCCACACATAGCCGCCGGACCACTTGAGGGCCGCAGCCACCATGTCGTCGATGAGGCGGTGCTCGTAGGTGAGGCCAAGCGCCTTGAACTGCGCAGCGAACTCGGCGTCGAACACCTCCTGGAAGATGTCCTTGAAGCGGCCGTCGTAGGCCTTCAGGATCGTGTTCTTCGTGGACAGGTACACAGGGAACTTGCGGTTCAGACCGTAGTTGAACGACGCGCGGGCGAAGTCGCGGATCGAGCCGTCGAGGTTGTACATCGACATGGCGACGCCCGACTCGGGGAACTTGAAGACTTCCTTCTCGATGACCTTGCCGTCATCGCCCTCGAACTTGATGGTCAGGCGGCCGGGGCCCGGCACCTTGAAGTCCGTCGCGCGGTACTGGTCGCCGTAGGCATGGCGGCCGACGACCACGGGCTGGGTCCAGCCCGGCACGAGGCGCGGCACGTTCTTGCAGATGATCGGCTCACGGAAAATCGTGCCGCCGAGGATGTTGCGGATGGTGCCGTTGGGCGACTTCCACATCTCCTTGAGGCCGAACTCCTTCACGCGGCCTTCGTCGGGCGTGATCGTCGCGCACTTCACGGCGACGCCGTACTTCTTCGTCGCCTCGGCGGAATCGATGGTGATCTGGTCGTTGGTCTCGTCGCGGCGCTGGACCGAGAGATCGTAGTACTTGAGCTCGATGTCCAGATAGGGGTGGATCAGCTTGTCCTTGATGAACTGCCAGATGATGCGGGTCATCTCGTCGCCGTCCATTTCGACGATGGGATTCGCGACCTTGATCTTGCTCATGACGAAACGGTCCTCCGGGGGGCGCTCATTTTATAGCGATAACGACGCCCTGTTAGCATGGGGGGCCGGGCGCGGCAAAGACGGCTTTGGGGGAAGGCGGCGACAGACCCGCCGCCCGACGCCCCGGCCAAACGCCTCCACTGGAGGCTATCCCACGGTCACGAAACACTAAGCATCTCTGCCGCTCAAGCTGGACCACCCATTCAGTCACGCCTAAGTTGCATGGAATTGTTTTCGCATGAGGCCGCCGGCGCCGCACTGGCGGCGGAGAGAGCCCATGTTCCCACTCGCGCCCGCCTCTCGGACGACCGGGCTTTTCGCCCTGTGCCTTGCCGCAATGCTCGCCCTCGCGATGATCCGGGCAGGCGGGCATGTCATGTACACGCTGGACGACCCGTACATTCATCTGGCGGTGGCCGAAAACCTTTCCAGGGGCGTCTACGGGATCAACCTTGAGGAGCACTCCTCCCCGTCCTCGTCGGCGATCTACCCGTTCCTCCTCGCGATCGGTCTTTGGGCTGGAATGGGGTCCGCCGCCGCGCTCGCGTGGAATATCATCCCCATGGCTGTCGCCGTTTACGTGTTCGCCGCCTGCGTGCAAACCCACGCGCTCCCCGGCGCGTTGCGAGGCTGGCGAGGCGTGGCCCTTGCGCTTCTGATGCTTGCGCCCCTGAACGCGGTCGCCCTGCCACTCACCGGCATGGAGCACGCGCTGCATGTGATGGTCAGCGCGCTCATCATCGCGGGATTGATCGTGCTCGCGCAGACCGGGCGCGCGCCGTGGTGGCTCGTGGCGGCGATCATGGTCAATCCGCTCATCCGGTTCGAGGGGCTGGCGCTGTCAGGCATGGCGGCGCTGGCGTTGATGTACGCTGGCTCCTGGCGCGTCGGGCTTCTTGCCGGCGCAGGGGCGGTCGCGGGCGTGGCGGCGTTCGCGGGGTTTCTGCTGTGGCTGGGCCTGCCGCCGCTGCCAAGCTCCGTGCTCATGAAATCCGCGCTGGCGGCGCGGGCCACGCAAGCGACGCCGGAAACCGCGGGCCAGCTTCTGGCCGTCATCGGCAAGACGAACCTCAGCTACGGCAAGGCGGTTCTCATCGCTCTGGCGGTCCTGTGCGCCGCAGCGCTGTTCACGCGCGACCGGGCGGAGCGCAGGAAGCGGATCATCGTCGACGGCGCGGCGACCGGCGCGCTGATGGGCCACCTCGCCGCTGGCGACTACGGCTGGTTCGGGCGCTACGAGGTGTACGCCGTGACGCTGGGCCTCATGGCGCTCGCCTATGTCTGGGGACCGCGCCTGCGCAAGCTCGCGCCGGAGACGGCCGCGCTCATCGTCGGCGCGGCTCTGGCGGCCTGCAGCCTCCAGTACGCGCGCCCGGTTCTGCTTACGCCGGCCGCCGCGCAAAACATCTACGATCAGCAGCGCCAGATGGGGCGCTTCGCCACGGACTACTTCCCGCACCCGGTGGCGGTGAACGATCTGGGGTGGGTCGCGTACAGGAACGATGCGTTCGTCCTCGACCTGTGGGGGCTGGGATCCAACGAGGTGCGCCGGCTGCGGCAGGCGAACGCGTTCGACAGGGCGGCCACCGCGCGGGCTGCGGAAGAGCGCGGAATCGTCTTCGCCATGATCTACGACGCGTGGTTCGCGAAAGGCTTGCCCGACCACTGGCGCCGGGTCGCGCAACTGCGCACCGATGCGGTGAGCGCGGCCGAGCCCACGGTCGCTTTTTATCTGCTTGATCCAGCGAGGGCCGGCGAGATGGCCGCCGCGCTGGCAAGGTTCCGCGCGACCCTGCCGAAGGGCGCGACGCTCGAGATCGACGCCCCGCAGCCGTAACGCGCCCTCCCGCCTCTTGCGCGCGCCGCGCTAGAGCGGAAACCGACCTGACTGCGTCAGGCCGTCCGCTCTAGCTTCTTTTTTTCCGCATTTTCTTACGTCCAACCGGCATCCACTTGGACGGAAAATGCTCTAACCTGCTTGTTCGCGGAACACGGGAGGATCAACCGATGCTGGGCTTTGAAGTGTGGGAACTGGCGCTGATCGGCACGGGCGCGTTCTGGGGCGCCTGGTTCATGTGGCGGAAAAACAAAAAGGAAAACGGCCGCTGAAATGGCTGCGCCTCCCTGATCGGGAGGCGCGCTGCTCAAGTCGGAGCTTGAAGCGTCACATTTTGGCAAGTCACATCTTGGCAAGTCACATTTTGGCGTGCGTGCCGTCGCACAGCGGACGGTTGATCGAATTCTTGCAGCCGCAGAAGTAAACCTTCTGGGTGCGGTTCGCCTCGTAGCGAATCGGCGCGATGCCGGTTCCCTTGTGGGCGCCGTCGCAGAACGGCTGCTTCTTGGAGAGGCCGCAGGCGCACCAGTAGTAGGCCTTGCCTTCCTCGACTTCGGTCGCGTAGGGGGCTTTCTGGGCGGCGACGGGATGCGTCATCTGATCGTGTCCTCTTAAGTGCGTCGTTGTTTAGGATCGTTCCAAAGTTTGCCCGGAACCTCGGCAAACCGCAAGGGCAGGGCTAGGCAGCGCCGCCTGCCTCCGTCTTCAGCCAGGCCGCCCCGCAGGCTTTCGCCAGCTCGCGCACGCGCAGGATGTAGCTCTGGCGCTCGGTGACCGAGATCACGCCGCGGGCGTCCAGCAGGTTGAAGCGGTGCGAGGCCTTGATGCACTGGTCATAGGCTGGCAGCACCATGTCGTGCCGGTCGCCCCGGTCGCCCTTTTCCAGCAGCGCCTTGCACTCGGCCTCGGCGTCCTTGAACTGCTGGAACAGCAGCGCGGTGTCGGCGTGCTCGAAGTTGTGGCGGGAGTATTCCTGCTCGGCCTGCTTGAACACGTCGCCGTAGGTGACCTTCTCAGGCCCCTCGCGGCCGTTGAAGTTGAGGTCGTAGACGTTCTCCACGCCCTGCACGTACATGGCGAGGCGCTCAAGCCCATACGTGAGTTCGCCCGACACCGGCGCGCACTCAATGCCCGCGACCTGCTGGAAGTAGGTGAACTGGCTCACCTCCATGCCGTCGCACCAGCATTCCCAGCCGAGCCCCCAGGCGCCCAGCGTGGGGCTCTCCCAGTCGTCCTCGACAAAACGGATGTCGTGCAGGCTCGCATCGACGCCGATAGCCGCCAGCGAGCGCAGATACAGATCCTGCAGGTCGGGGGGCGAGGGCTTCAGGATCACCTGATACTGGTAATAATGCTGGAGCCGGTTGGGGTTCTCGCCGTAGCGCCCATCCTTCGGCCGCCGCGAGGGCTGCACGTAGGCCGCCTTCCAGGGCTTTGCACCCAGCGAGCGCAGCGTCGTTGCGGGATGGAACGTCCCCGCCCCCACCTCCATGTCGTAGGGCTGGAGGATGACGCACCCCTGCTCGGCCCAGAACCGCTGAAGGGTCAGAATAAGCCCCTGAAACGAGCGGGTCGGGTCCAGCGAGGGGTCGGAATTTGCAAGGGTCATGGCGTGCTCGGCGAAATGTTGGCGGGCAAACTATCGCCTTTCGCCCGGAAGGCAACGGGGCCAACATGATGAACGAAGGATTAACGGACCCGTCAGGGTGAGTTCAGGCGACGCCCCACACTGTAAAGACACGTCTGAAATCATGAGGAGAAAAGCCATGGTTCGAGTCTTTGCCGCAGCCCGGATGTCCGCCCTTGCGATCGCGGCGATCGGCGGAGCCGCGTTCATGACCCCAGGCGACGCGCACGCCCAGGGGTATGGCTGGTCGGGTCCGTACGCCCACAGCTATCGGGTGACGCACCGCCCGGCGTATCGCCACGGGCGTGTCGCCCCCCGACGCGTGGTCGTGCATCACCGCCGCGTCCATCGGCCCGTGTACTACGCCCCGGTGCGGTACACGCCGCGGCGCTGCGTGATCCGTCAAAAATGGGTGCACACCTATTACGGCCCGCAGCTTGTCAGGCAGCGCGTCTGCTACCGCCACTGGTGAACCGGCCGCTGGCGCAAAAGAAGCGGCGCGGGTTCACTCGCGCGCCAGCAGCGCCTCGCCGCGGTGGATCGCCTCCGCCAACGGCGTGAAGCGCCCGTCCTCGCCGTGAACCACAAGGGGCGGCGCCAGCGAAAAGGGCGCGCGACTGCCCTTGCGACCCGTAATGATGAGCCGGCCGGCTTCGTCTCCCGCGCGCGCATGGACCGGCGTCGCGCGCACCGCGCCCAGCCGTCCAACGCAGGCATCAAGGATCTGCGGTAGCGCAGACGGCAGGTGAATCATGGCGAACCGCCCACCTGGCGCCAGCAGCGCGAGGCAAGCCCGCATCCACGCCCCCAGCCCCCCTTCCGCCAGCACATGCGCAGTCGCCCGCCCGCCGTGGGGCGAGGCGCGCACGGCGCCAGCATCGTAGTACGGCGGGTTTGTCAGCACCGCGCTTGCGGAGCCGTTGGCGAGCCCCGCCGCGCGCCGGCTGGCCGGGCTGAGCAGGTCGCAGGCGGCGACCGTCACACGATCCGCCATTCCGTTGCGGGCGCAATTCTCGCGCGCGAGGTCCGCCAGATCGGGCTGGCGCTCGACCAGCGCGATCCGTGCGTCGGGCGCGCGGACGGCGACGCAGAGCCCGACCGCGCCGACCCCCGCCCCGGCGTCCACGACGAGGGGGCCCACGTCGGTCAGACATCCGGCGAGGAGCATCGTGTCGGTGCCGACCCGATGACCGCGCCCGGGCTGGCGCAGGGCGAGCCGCCCGCCGAGCAGAAACGCATCTGCGGCGAGGTCAGTCATGAATCAGCTCAGTCATGAATCAGGTCAGTCATGAATCAGCTCTTGGCCGAGCCCTGCGGCGGTCAGGAGGGTCCGGGCGCGAGGGGCGCTGTCGCGCTCGACAAGAATGCGCCGGGGCAGGAAGCCGAGCGAGCCCTCGACCGCGCTGGCGTATCCGTCAGCGACGAAGAAGCGCAACCCCGCGCCTGCCAGCGTGGCCTCCACAAAGGAAATCAGCACAAGATCGTTGGTTCGCATGATCTCGATCATGGACCGGCGCACACCCCTGCCATTGCGTCGCACACCCGCTTCGCCGTTGCGTCATATGGGCCGGCGTGCGATGAGGCGCAGAGGCTTGCATGCGGGGCGGGCGGGCGCAAGCCGCCGCCGTCGCGGAGGGGTTGCGAACGTGGGCGTAGTCGTTCCATTCGAAGAGACATCGCCGGAACCCGGCGTGGCGCGCCTTTCGGCGCTGGTCGCGGCGGATCTCGACCGGGTGAACAAGACCATTCTTGAGCGCACCGGCTCGGACGTCACCATGATTCCCGAGGTGGCGAACCACCTCATCTCGTCCGGCGGCAAACGGCTGCGGCCGATGCTCACGCTCGCGACCGCCGGCCTGAGCGGCTACGGCGGCGACGGGCACATCAAGCTCGCGGCCTCCGTCGAATTCATGCACACCGCGACGCTGCTCCACGACGACGTGGTCGACGGGAGCGACATGCGCCGCGGCAAGCTCGCGGCCCGCATGTTGTGGGGCAACGAGGCGAGCGTGCTCGTTGGCGACTTTCTGCTGGGCCAGGCCTTCAAGATGATGGTCGAGGTCGGCTCGCTCCAGTGCCTCGACGTGCTGTCCACCGCGGCCGCCGTGATCGCCGAAGGCGAGGTCATGCAGCTGTCCGCCGCCAAGGACACGCAGACGAGCGAGGATGATTACCTCGCCGTCATTCGCGCCAAGACCGCGGCGCTTTTCGGCGCGGCGTGCGAGGTCGGCCCCATTCTCGCCGGCCGCGCGAAGGCGGAGGTCGCCGCCTGCCGCAGCTACGGCATGAATCTCGGCATCGCCTTCCAGCTCATCGACGACGCGCTCGACTACGGCGGCAGTTCAGCCAAACTCGGCAAGAACGTCGGCGACGACTTCCGCGAGGGCAAGATCACCCTGCCCATCGTCCTGTCCTTCCGCCGCGGCACGGACGCCGAGCGCGAGTTCTGGCGCCGCACCCTCGAGAAGGGCGACGTGCGCGACGATGATCTGGAGACCGCGCTCGCCACCCTGCGCAAGCATCGCGCGCTGGAAGACACGGTTGAACGCGCCCGCCATTACGGCGCCATGGCCCGTGACGCGCTGGAGCTTTTCCCGGCATCGAACTGGAAGCGGGCGCTGTTCGAGGTGGTCGATTTCTGCGTGAGCCGCGCACACTGAGGACCGCGGGCGTCGAGTTATCGCAACTTCGAAAGCCCCCTCCCGGTTTGCTCCGCAAACCACCCTCCCCCACATTGTGGTGGAGGGAGTCGCGCCCGCTGTTTTCCGCTTAATTACAGAGATAAAACTGCAAGGCTTGGCGCCCAACCGGACCGCGCGCGTCCCCGCGCGCATAATTAGATTGTAGTAGGGCTTTTCCCCCCCCCCCCCCGGCCCCCCCGCCCCCCCCCCCCCCCCCCCCCCTTGCCCCCCATCACTCCCCCCATCCCCGCCAGGAGCCGCCACACCCGGCTAGCCGCGCGCGCTCCGCGGCGCACTTCCCGACAGGCTCCGCAGGAGGCTCCCCGCGCGGAGGCCCGCACAACTCCGCCGGCG
>JAIXSM010000014.1 GCA_027484655.1 Hyphomicrobiales bacterium
CGGTTTCTCGCCGCGCAGATGAATGCGTGGCTTGCGGACGATCACTGGCTGCATCTGGCGCGCCACGCCAACGCGGTTGCCGCGCAGCTTGAGGAGGGATTGCGCGCGGCTGGCGCGCGGATCGTCTGGCCGCGACAGGTGAACGAGGTGTTTGCGGTGATTCCGAAGGCCGCCGACGCGGCGCTGAAGGCGGCGAGCGCACGCTACTACGTGTGGCCGGATCGGGCGCTGGCGCCGGCGCTCAAGCCGCGCGAGGGCGAGCTTCTGGTGCGGTTGGTGGCGTCCTTCGCGTCGTCGCTGGCGGACGCCGAGCGCTTCTGCGCGATTGTCGCGACGAGTCGCCAATAAGCAGTCGCGCCGTTCACGCGAGAAAAAGGGCGCCAGCCGGGGCGCCCTCCGTTCGACGTCTAACGCGCAGACGCGGTCTTAGGCGGCCTTCGCCTCAACCTGCTTCGCGCCGTCGTTGATGACGATCCGCCGTGGCTTGGCGGCCTCCGGAATCTCGCGCACGAGATCCACGTGGAGCAGCCCGTTCTCAAGGGAGGCGCCGCGGACCTGCATGTGGTCCGCGAGCTGGAACCGGCGCTCGAACGCGCGCGCGGCGATCCCCTGATAGAGCACCTCCGGACGGTTCTCGTCGTCCTGCCGGACCTCCTTTGAGCCGCGAATGAGCAGCGTGTTCTCGCGGGTCTCGATGGTCAGATCGTGTTCGGAAAAGCCGGCGACAGCCACTGTGATTCGGTAGTCGTTCTCGCCGTGGCGCTCGATGTTGTAGGGCGGATAGCCCGTCCCGGCCGCATCCGGGCCAGACATCTGATCAAGCATGGAAAAGAGCCGATCGAAGCCCACCGTCGAACGGTACAGGGGCGAGAGGTCGAAGTGACGCATAACATATCCTCCTTCGGAAGCGACATGATCTGAACTGTGGCGCTTGCCGACCCCCAAGGTCGGGGCGCCGAAAGCCGCGCGTCCATCAAGGCCCGCGCCCTCGAAAGGTGGGGAGGGCCAGGGTGACCCGCAAGAGGTGCGAGGCAGCCTTATTCTACATTTTAAAATGTATTGAATATTAGATTGCCATCTATTTTTGTAAAATGCTAAAAAACACGATGCAAGTGAGTGATTCATCCGTCAAGCGAGGCGGCGCCCATGGCGGTTTCCATGAAATCCATTGAAGAACAGGCTCTTGGTCTCTCCGGGTCGGCCGCGGCGCTCGACCCCGCCGGGCGGATCGCCGCCCTAAGGGCGCAGACATCCGGGCGAATCGTGTTCACCACGAGTTTTGGGCTTGAGGATCAGGCGCTCACCCACCTCATCGTCGCCTCGGGTCTGGCCATCGACATCGTGACCCTCGACACCGGGCGGCTTTTTCCCGAGACCTACGCTGTGTGGCGCCAGACCGAGGAGCGCTACGGCCTGCGCATCCGCGCCTTCTATCCCGACACTGCAGCGGTGGAGGATCTCGTTGCGGCGCAGGGAGTTGACGGGTTCTATGGCTCGGTCGATGCCCGCCAAGCCTGCTGTCACGTGCGCAAGGTGGCCCCGCTCGCTCGCGCGCTGGAGGGGGCCGCGGCGTGGGTGACGGGCTTGCGGTCGAGCCAGTCGCAGAATCGGCAGGGCCTGCCATTCTTCGAGTTCGACGCCGCGCGCGGGCTCATCAAGGCTGCTCCCATTCTCGATTGGACCCGCGAGCAAACGTTGGCCTTCGCCCACGCCCATGACGCGCCGCTCAACCCGTTGCACGCGCGAGGCTTTCCGTCCATCGGCTGCGCGCCGTGCACCCGCGCGGTGGAGCCCGGCGAAGACGAGCGCGCCGGCCGCTGGTGGTGGGAGCGCAGCGACAAGGAATGCGGGCTGCACGTTGGCCCGGACGGGCGCGTTGTGCGGGCGAAGCCGGAAGCGGGAGCAAGCGCATGAACCGTCTCAGCCACCTCAAGACGCTGGAAGCCGAGAGCATCCACATCATGCGCGAGACGGTCGCAACGAGCGAGCGTCCGGTGATGCTCTACTCCATCGGCAAGGATTCGTCGGTTCTGCTGCACCTCGCGGTGAAGGCGTTTTATCCGGCTAAGTTGCCATTTCCGCTGTTGCATGTGGACACCACGTGGAAGTTTCGCGAGATGATCGCCTTCCGCGACGAGACCGCGCGCCGGCTCGGGATCGATCTGATCGTTCACATCAACGAGGAAGGCGTGAAGGCGGGCGTGAGCCCGTTCGCCTCCGGCTCGCGTCTGCACACCGACGTCATGAAGACGGAAGGCCTGAAGCAGGCGCTCGACACGTACAAGTTCGACGCGGCGTTTGGCGGCGCGCGGCGCGATGAGGAGAAGTCTCGCGCCAAGGAGCGCGTCTTTTCGGTGCGCACGGCGCAGCACCGCTGGGATCCCAAGAGCCAGCGCCCGGAGCCTTGGGCGCTCTACAACACCCGCAAGCGGCCGGGCGAAAGCTTTCGCGTGTTTCCGCTGTCCAACTGGACCGAAGCGGATGTGTGGGATTACATCGCGCTGGAAGAAATCCCCGTCGTTCCGCTCTATTTCGCAGCGCCGCGCCCGGTGGTGGAGCGCGACGGCGCGCTTATCATGCGCGACGACGAGCGCATGGAATTGCGTCCGGGCGAAGCGCTGCAAACGCGCATGGTGAGGTTTCGCACGCTCGGTTGCTATCCGCTGACGGGGGCGGTCGAGAGCGATGCGGCGACGCTGGATGAGATCATCGCCGAGATGCGCTCCTCTCGCGTGTCGGAACGGCAGGGCCGCGTCATCGATCATGACGGCTCAGCGTCGATGGAGCTGAAGAAGCAGGAAGGCTACTTCTGATGAACGCGCTCACGCCAATCGCGCGCGCCAGCGCGCACGCCGCTCTTGAGCGCGCGCCTGCCGCGCAGTCGCTACTGCGATTTCTCACCTGCGGTTCTGTGGATGACGGCAAGTCGACACTGATCGGGCGCCTGCTCTACGAATGCGGCGCTGTTTTCGAGGATCAACTCGGCGCCCTTGACCGCGATTCGAAAAAGTTCGGCACGCAAGGTGAGGCGCTGGATTTCGCGCTTCTGGTCGATGGGCTTTCAGCCGAGCGCGAGCAGGGCATCACCATCGATGTGGCGTACCGCTATTTTTCCACGCCGCAGCGTCATTTCATCGTCGCCGACACGCCGGGCCACGAGCAGTACACCCGCAACATGGCCACCGGCGCCTCCACGGCGGATCTCGCGATCCTGCTGGTGGACGCGCGAAAGGGCCTGCTCACGCAAACCCGGCGTCATGCGTTCATCGCCTCCATGCTGCGCGTGCGTCACGTGGTGCTTGCCGTGAACAAGATGGACATCGTCGGCTTCGACAGAGCGGTGTTCGATCGGATCGTGCGCGATTTCCATGCTGTGGCGAAGGATCTCGACTTCCGCTCCATCGTCGCCATTCCGGTGAGCGCGAAAGATGGCGACAACGTCGCGCGCCGCTCCGGGCATACGCCCTGGTATGGCGGGCCGACGTTGCTGGAACACCTCGAAACGCTCGATGTCGGCGACAGCGACGTGGCGGGCCAGGGCTTCGCCATGCCGGTGCAGTGGGTGTGCCGGCCGGATCTTGATTTCCGCGGTTACGCAGGCTCCGTCGCCGCGGGATGCTTGCGCGTCGGCGATGAAGTGCGCGTTTTGCCGCGGGGCCAGCGCTCCCGCGTCGAGCGCATCGTATCCTTCGAGGGCGACCTGCCCCACACGCGCGCCGGGGAGGCGCCCGTCATCACCCTTGCGAGCGAGATTGACGTCTCGCGCGGCGACGTTCTCGCGTCCCTTGATGCTGAACTCCAGACAGGCGCGCGTGTCGGCGCGCACGTGTTCTGGACCGTCGAGGCGCCCATGCGGGTTGGCCAGCGCTACGTGTTCAAGCTCGGCGCTTTTGAGACGCAGGCTGTGGTCGCCGCTTTCCACCACGCGGTGGACGTGAACACCTACGCGCCCGCAGTTCTCGACGAACTGCCCATGAACGGCGTTGGCCTTGTCACGCTGCGCCTCGACCGGCCGGCAGTGTTCGCTGATTACGCGCGCAATCGCGAGCTTGGCGGCTTTATCCTCATTGACCGGCTCACCAACGACACGGTGGCGATTGGCCTCGTGGATCAGGCGGCGGCCAACGCGGTGCAAGGCGCCAGGCCCGGCGCGCTCGCCCGATTCATCGAGCAGCGGATCGGCGTCGCGGGCACAGAGCGCCGCGCGCACATCGTGCAGCGCGCCAGCGTCGATGCGGCGAGCGCTGTGCCGCTCGTTGCAGCGGTGTATGTGGCGAGCGGCAGCCTTGTCGCGGGTTTAGCCGTTGCTGCGCTTGATTTGGCGATGCGTCCGCTCATTCGCCTTTATGGCCGCCGGCTCGCCAAGCGCTGGCGCGCGCGCAACGACAACCTGAACGCGGACGGCGGCGGGATCTAGTCCAAGGCTTCTAGCGCCACACTTCTAGCGCCACACTTGCGCTTGGACGCGAAAGACTGTTCCATCCCGGCCGATCAATGACCGGGAGGATGCCCAGATGACCGCTGAAACCGCGACCGCCAAGGGGCCGCTCGTGTGGCTCGACATGGATCAGGCGCAGCTTGACGCTGCCTACGACCAGGCGATCTGGGCGCCCAATCAGGCTTTCACCGCCGAGCGCCGCTCGGCCGCCGCCGCCGAGGCGAAGGCGCGTCTCAAGCCTGTGCGCCATAGCTACGGCGACACGCCGATTCAGGCGTTCGATTTCTATTCCTGCGGCGCGGCAGGGGCGCCCATCGTCATCTTCATTCACGGCGGCGCGTGGCGCGGCGGTATGGCGGAAACATTCGGCCATCTCGCCGAGACGTTCCATCATGCGGGCGCGCATGCGGCGGTGCTCGACTTCAACAACGTGGACGAGGCCGGCGGTCGCCTTGAAACCATGGTCGAGCAGGTTCGCGCGGCGACTGCGCACATTGCCCGCAACGCCCGTGAACTGGGCGGGGACGGCCGTGTTTTCATCTGTGGCCACTCCTCCGGCTCGCATCTTTCGAGCTGTGTCCTGACCACCGATTGGGCGGATTACAATCTGCCGCAGGATGTGATCCGCGGCGCGGTGCTGATCTCCGGCATGTACGACCTTGAGCCCGTGCGCCGCTCCGCGCGCTCAACGTATGTGAACTTCACCGACGAGATGGTCGAGAAGCTGTCCGCGATGCGGCGGATGGACCGCATCCGCTGCCCGGTCACTCTTGCCTACGGCTCCCATGAATCGCCGGAGTTCCAGCGTCACGGGCGCGATTTCGCCAAGGCTCTCACAGACGCCGGCAAGGATGTTCGCCTTGTGGTGGTGACCGGCGCTAACCACTTCGAGATGCTCGAATCCCTCCACAATCCTTTCGGGTTTGTGGGCCGCGAGGCGGTGCGGCTTGTCCACGGCGGATGAGCCCGCGCACTTTCCTTGATCCCGCGATCATTCCATAACGGGATCATCGCAATCCGGGATGCCGCATGGATCTTGTTCTCACGCCAGACAATCCAGTCCCCGCAGGGGCAATCGTGTCGCCGGTGCGCACCGGCGACGGGTTGACGTTGCGCGTTGCGCGCTGGCATCCAGCGGGCGTGGCGCGGGGCACAGTGCTTGTGGCGCAGGGGCGCGCCGAGTTCATCGAAAAGTATTTCGAGACAGCGGCCGATCTGCTGGCGCGGGGCTTCGTCGTTGTGACCTTCGACTGGCGCGGGCAGGGCCTCTCCACGCGCGAATTGCGTAACCCGTTCAAGGGCCATATCGACGATTTTCTGCTGTACGAGCGCGATCTCGATGCGGTGATCGAGCAGGTTCTGGCGCCGTTCGCGCCAAAGCCGTGGTTCGCCCTTGGCCACTCCACGGGGGCCACCATTCTGCTTGAGGCGGCGCGTCGGGGGCGTTCGCCGTTCGAGAGGACTGTGCTGCTGGCGCCCCTGATTGACATCAAGAACCTCCCTGCGCCGAAGGGCGCCCGCCTGTTGGCCGACGGGCTCAACTTGCTTGGTCTGGGCGGCGCGTACATTCCCGGCGGCGGCGGACGCTCAATCTTCACGCGCCCGTTCAAGGGCAATCGTCTCAGTTCTGATCCGCGCCGGTACGCGCGCAATGCGGCGATCGTGACGCACGCGCCGCGGCTTGGCGTCGGGGATCCCACTATTGGCTGGGTTCACGCCGCCTTTCGCCGTATCGACGAGCTTGCCGATCCCGCCTACGCGCCGAGCGTTGCGAAGCCCATACTTGTTATAGCCGCCGGCGCTGACCGCATCGTGTCCACGCCGGCCATCGAGCGGTTTTCCGCACGCCTCAAGGCCGGCAGCCTCATAGTTCTGGATAAGTCAGGCCACGAGATCCTTCAGGAGCGTGACGCAATCCGAGAGCGTTTCTGGGCGGCCTTCGACGCCTTCGTGCCGGGAATGCGCGAGGAGGAAGTGCTTGCTGATCGCGCCCCTGTGTGATGTTCAAGCGCTGCGCAGCCCGCGTGCGGCCTCCTGCTCGTCCTGAATTTTTTGCGCAAGGATACGTCGCGCCCGCATGGCGGGAACGTCCGGCTCCAGCATAATCGGCTTGAGAGACAGCAAGTCCGCCGTGTCGCCCATGGCGCGTTGCTGCGCTTCGATCATCGGCACGTCTTCTGTCGAGAAGATGCGGTTCACCGTGGCGAACATGCGCGAATCGAGTTCGGCGTCATCGATGCTTCGGTTGCGCGCCACGGCCCAGAAATAGTGGCTCGTCAGCTCTGTTTCCGGCGTCATGATGTGCGCGTTGGGAATGCAGACGCCATCTTGCGGCGCATGGCCGACTTCCGTCACGCCCAGATCGAAGTTGAGCGTCGCCGGCGCGCTCCAGCGCATGTTGGCCCGGGCGTCTCCGCGCGGCGAAGGCGAGGTCCACAGGAACTTGGCGAGGCCGTGGATGAGGCTGTTGGGCTTCCAGCGGTTCGCGATGACCACGTCGCCTTCCACGCGGAATTCTGTGCGATGGGCATCGACGCCCTCCGCCTGGGAGAGCAGCGGGTGCAGGAACTCGACGTGGCTGAGATCGAGTAGATTGTCCAGCACGAGAAGGTAGTTGGCCTTCACGGGCAGGTATCCGTACACGGCTGTGTACTCGCCCGGCGCGTCGAGAAACGGATAGGCGGGGATGCGCGCGGGGTCGGCGCGCTCCGCCTCGCCCATCCAGATCCAGATGAACCCGTAACGCTCCGCCACGGGGAAGGCCGTGACGCGGGCGTTGCGCGGGATCGCCTTGTCGCCATGCGGATTGGCCGTGCAGGCCCCCGCGCTGTCGAAGCGCAGTCCATGATAGCCGCATTCAATCTGGTCGCCGCAGACGCGCCCGCGCGACAGCGGCACGAACCGGTGCGGGCACCGGTCCTCGAGGGCTGCGACCGAACCGTCCACCTTGCGGAAGAAGACCACGGGCCGGTCGAGCAGGGTGCGCGCGAAAGGTTGGTCCGCCACCTCTTTTGACAGCGCGGCCACGCACCACGTGTTGTGAAGAAAGGGCATCGTTTCCTCCATGTATTCCTGCGCGCCTTGTTGGCGGCGAGAATACAGTGGGAGACGGTTCCCGCAAGCTCAGGCGCTGAGAAGCCGCAGGGCTTCTTCGTGCACGCGACGGTCGCCCGCGGCGATCACGGTCCCGCCCTGAGCGGCCGAGCCGCCATCCCACGAAGTGACAACGCCGCCGGCGCCCTCAATGATGGGGATGAGGGCGACGATATCATAGGCGTTGAGCCCGCTTTCGATGACGAGGTCGATGTGGCCTGCCGCCAGCATGCAATACATGTAGCAGTCGCCGCCATAGCGGGAGAGGCGCGCCTTCTCCTCAACGCGGCGGAACGGCTCCAGTGTGCCAGCTGCGAGCAGGGCGGGATGCGTTGTGGTGAGGGTGGCCTCCGCCAGCGACGCGCAACGGCGCGTCATCAGCTTGCGCTGGGCGCGGTCCCCGCTCTTGCCCGGGCCGCGCCAGAAGGCGGCCGCCCCGTCTCCCAGGAACTGCTCGCGGGTGAACGGCTGATGCATCATGCCGTAGCAGGGCGTGCCCTGGTGCGTGAGCCCGATGAGCGTTCCCCACGTGGGGAAGCCCGAAATGAAGCTCTTCGTGCCGTCGATGGGATCGAGCACCCAGACATACTCGGCGCCCGGCTCGTGCACGCCAAACTCCTCGCCGATCACGCCGTGGGTGGGGAAGTCGCGCGCGATCAGGCGGCGCATGGCCGCCTCGGCGGCGCGGTCCGCCTCGGTGACGGGATCGAACACGCCGCCGGCCGACTTGTCGGTCGCGTGGATCGATGTGCGGAAGAAGGGCAGGATCGCCTCGCCCGAAGCCCTGGCCAGTTCTTCCACGAACGCTGAAAAATCAACCGGTTTCATTCCACCCGCGTTCCGTTATTGTGGCCGCTCCGCGCGCCGCCGGCGCGCTGACACATACATGAGCGCGATGAGCGAAGCGAGGGGGAGCGAGGCGTCTGGCCGGTCGGCATGGACCGCCGGCGCTGTTCTGGTGGGCGTGCTCGCCAGCATCTATATGATCAGCCAGTTCTTCAGGAACTCTATCGGCGTCATCGGGCCCGACCTTGCTCGCGAATTCGATCTGGACGCCGGCGCCCTGAGCCTGCTCGCGTCGATTTTCTTCCTCTCATTCGCCGCCGTCCAGATCCCGCTCGGCATGGCCATTGACCGTTTTGGGCCGCGAGCCGTGATTCTGGCCACAGCCGGCGTCGTCATCGCAGGCGCCGTCTACTTTGCGGCCGCGCGCGGATTCGGCGATCTGGTGGCGGCCCGGCTTGTGATCGGACTTGGCTGTTCCAGCTTTCTCATGGCGCCGCTTGCGATTTATGCGAGCCGGTTTCCGCCCCAGCGCTTTTCCAGCATTGTGGGCCTGCATGTGGGCGCCGGAAACATCGGCAGTCTGGCGGCGACCGCGCCGCTCGCCTTCGCCGCCGCCACCATCGGTTGGCGCGGCGCGTTCGGTCTGGTCGCCGCTGTCGCGTGCATTGCTGCAGCCCTGGTCTTCCTGCTGGTGCGGGAGGCCGAAGAGGCGCGGGCCCGTCGCGCCGCGCAGCGGGAAAGCGCGCGTGATCTGATTGCGGGTGTTGTCGAGGCCGTCCGCACCCCTTGGTTCGCGCGCATTTTCCTCCTCCACCTCGCCAGTTATCCTGCATTCGCCGCGATCCTGGGCCTGTGGAGCGGCCCGTGGCTCTCCCATGTGTACGGGATGCCCGTGGAGGCGCGCGGCAAACTGCTTCTAGCCATGGTCATCGGCCAGATCCTCGGCCTGTTCGTCTGGGGCTCCGCGGACCGGTGGTTTCGCGGCTACAAGACGCCTGTGGCCATCGCCAGTGTGGGCTGCATCGTCGCGCTCGCGCTGCCCGCCGTCGCGACGCTGCCGGAGGCGACGCTGCTGCCGTACATGTTCGCCCTCGGGTTCGTTTTTGGCTTCTTGCCGCTTCTCACCGCCCATGGCCGGTCGCTGTTCCCGGACCGCCTCATCGGCCGCGGGTTATCGCTCATGAACATCGCCAGCATCGGCGGGGTCTTTCTGCTTCAGATCGTCACCGGACTGCTGATCGGTCTCTTCGCGGCGCAGGTTGTCGATGGCGCCCGGGTGTACCCGCCAGAAGCCTACCGGCTGGTGTTCGGATTTCTTGCGCTTCAGCTGGCGGCAGCGCTGGCGGCCTACCTCTCCGCGCCTGATGCTCAGCGCGTCAAATGAGAAGCGCTGACAAAGCCTTGCGGCGGTCGGTGCGACGGCCTGCCGCAATGCAAAAAAAAGCGCTTGCTTTTTGTGCGTTGCACACGCATATTATTGCGGTGCGGCAACGTTGTTGCCGCCGTGCCCTCCTTGGGCGTTTCCTCCCTTGACTTGGGGCCGCTTGCACCGCAAGCGGCCTCCTTTCTTTTCCGGCCGTCGGCATCCGGATCGCGCCACCGGGCGGCGCTCAGAACGCCTCAGGGAGAGATTCGGGCGCGCTTCCATCCTGTCGCCCCGGAAGCCGCAACCGAGACTGTACCATTTTTGTGACAGCTGCACGTGAAGTGACGTCGGCCACCTGTTCAGTCGATAGGACAACTTGAACTTTCCGCGCCACCCGGACATATATCGAAACGCGGCGACCTTGTTGCCGCATGCCCTCCTTGGGCGTTTCCTCCCTAGACTTGGGGCCGCTTGCTTCGCAGGCGGCCTCCTTTCTTTTTCAAGGGGTTGCTTGGAACGCTTCCAAACTGGGAGAGGGTGATCGGCGTCTTCTGCGCCTATTCAGCGGCCGCGCGCCGGGGCCGGGCCGCCAGATCCGCCGCCACAAACGCCTCAATGTCCGCGAGCAGATGGGTCATGTCCGCGGCGAGTTGGTCGAACCCGCTCGTGCGCTCAAGCGTGCGTTCGTCCATGTAGAGCGCCCGGTTCACCTCGATCTGGAGGGCGTCGCACTGGCGCGACAGGGAGCCGAAGTACTCTGTGATGTAGCCGCCCGCATAGGGCTTGTTCCGCTCGACCCGGTACCCGAGCCGCCGCAGGGTTGACTCCACCAGTGACACAAGCCGGCTGTCGCAACTCGTTCCATAGCGATCCCCCAGGATCACGTCGGGCCGCCGCTCGGGGTCAGGCCGTGAGGGGTCTCCGGAGGCCGTGGAGGGCATGGAATGGCAGTCCACCAGCACGGCGGCCCCATGAGCGCGGCGGGCGCGATCCACCAGCTCGTGCAACGCCCGATGGTATGGCCTGTAAAGTCCCTCAATTCGGCGCAGCGCCTCCTCGACCGGGATCCGCGCCGCGTAGATCTCCTGCGCTTCACCCACCACCCGCGCAATAGTCCCGAGCCCCCCCGCAACGCGAATTGACCGCGAGTTCACGAACGATGGCAACCGGCCGTCGAACATACGCGGGTCCAGCTCATAAGGCTCGCGGTTGACGTCCAGGTAGGCGCGCGGAAACAGCGCCCTGAGCATGGGGGCGCCGATCTGCGCGGCGCCGGCGAATAACTCGTCCACGTGGGCGTCCTCTGAACGCCGCAGGGCCAGGGGTGAAAGCCTGGACGCCGCAAGGAAGCACGCCGGATAGATATTGCCAGAATGCGGGGAAGAGACCACGATGGCGCATGGCGGGCCGTGAGGCTCCACGATTTCCAGCGGCGGATCCAGTTCCGGGTCAATCGGCCTCCAGACGCCGTCTCCTAGCGTCTCGGGCGACTCACTGGATCTTAACGGGGATGATTTGCTTGAACGGTCGGCCATCAGGTCTCCTGACCCGCCTAATCTAGGGCCGCGCGCGCGCGGCTGTCGAGGCCCAAACATGTCTGTGGATGGCGCTTTCGCAGCATCTCCATGGGGCTCGCCCTCGGGTGAGCCCTTCATGAGTCGTTAAGCAAACGAATGCTTTATGAGACCACTTGTTTCAAAGAGGATGCGATGAACGAGACGGGCGCCGCCGCAATGAGAATCCTGCTCGCTGAAGACGACAACGACATGCGCCGGTTTCTGGTGAAGGCGCTGCAGAACGCGGGCTACGACGTCGCCTCGTTCGACAATGGGCTATCCGCCTACAACAGGCTGCGGGAAGAGCCCTTCGAATTGCTCCTGACCGACATCGTGATGCCTGAGATGGACGGTATTGAACTCGCGCGGCGCGCGACCGAACTCGATCCCGACATCAAGGTGATGTTCATCACGGGCTTCGCCGCTGTCGCCCTGAATCCGGACAACAACGCGCCGAAGGAAGCGAAGGTGTTGTCGAAACCCTTCCACCTCAAGGATCTTGTCTCCGAGGTGCAGCGCCTGCTGGCCGCTTGAGAAGCAAAGGAATCTGCGGGAGCTGAGCGCTATGCGCTTGCGCGGCCGCCGGCCTTTCTGTATAGCAGCGTCATTCCGCAGGCGGGTTTCACCCGCCATACTGTCGATGGACCGGGCGCGTAGCTCAGCGGGAGAGCACTACCTTGACATGGTAGGGGTCACAGGTTCGATCCCTGTCGCGCCCACCAGCCTAATCAGTAGGTTGGTCCCGTCCCGCACCTGTAGCTCTCACAGTCTATCACGCCCTTGTCACAACGAGGTCGGACGCGGGGGCATCCGAAAACAAAGAGCGGCAGGTTTAGGTCAGGCGTCATGGCTCTGCGCCGCTGAACAAGATCTTTTCTCAAGATAAACGTTGTGCGCTGGGCCAGAGAGCAGGGGCAGGCATTATGGTCAGGCCC
This sequence comes from Hyphomicrobiales bacterium, assembly GCA_027484655.1. Lineage (GTDB taxonomy): Bacteria > Pseudomonadota > Alphaproteobacteria > Rhizobiales > Beijerinckiaceae > Terripilifer. Next base: position 12,175 of record JAIXSM010000014.1, read on the forward strand.
CTTAAAGAGGCCCGCCCGCTCATGTGCACAACGATCGTTGGGCTATAAAAGCACACCGCGCTGCGTCGGGCGAAAAAGGGGCGAGAAAAGTCAGGCGATCGGTCGGTCGCGCGGTGGCAGGACAACGAAAATCCACGCCCACCCGGATACTCAATGCCGTCCCACCGCTTTCCTCCTGACAGGTAGTACAGTCGCACACGGCGACGCTGTCCCTGCGCTCCTTCAGCAGTTGCCTATTTATGAAATACTCCACAGCGACAGGGGCTATGATGCAAACGCTATCCCCAGCAGGTGTCTGAGCGCAGAGCTATGCCGAACATCCCGCCAAAGGCCAGCCGTCGTTGAAAGACCCGCTTCCCTCCCTTCCAGTATCGCAAGCGCAACGCCATCGAACGCATGTACTGCCGGCTGCAGGACTTACGTCGCGTTGCCACTCGCTACGACCGAAACGCAGCCAGCTTCCTCGCCGCGGGCTGCTTCGCAGCGACGGTCAGTTACTGGTTATGAGACCAGGCCCGAGGTTGCAAAGGCCCGACCGGCCGCAGTCCTGAGTGACCCGCTTAAAGTATCTGCGCGGTTCAGGGCTGAAGTTCGATCTCGCCTGGTCGCCATGTCTTGTCAAACCATGGTTTCTCCGGCCCATACAGTCGGAGAAGTATATTCCAGCTTTTATTCGGTACGGTCTGAACCCAGTTCAGTTCCTTGCCGAGAGGGGGCTTCGGGCCAAAATAGACATCGACGGATCCGTCGGCGTTGGCCTGGACACCCTTTGTCTGACTGCTAACGCTGGGAAAGCGCTGGTCAGTCTGGAGCATGGAGCGTGTTTGGTTGTCATAGACAATGACCGACCAGAAATTCTTCACCGGAATGTTCCTTGGCAGCGTCAGTTTGTAATTCTTGCCGCCATCAAGGGGCTCGCCCTTCGAATCGACGAACATCCCCATGTATTGCGAGCCCTCTCCAACAACTCGGCTGTCCATCGCTGGTGTGACGCCGGTTGCGTAGAAGAAGAAGCCGGCATAGCCGTTCAGCAGCCTGGCGCCGGCCTCCTTGAACTGGTAGCCGCCGACAAAACCGAGGCGCCAATTGCTCTTTGGGTCGTCGGGATACCAGTATCCGTCCGCGCCTCGCCAGCGATACATAATCGCACGGGCCGTCGCGTCGCCAACGGTAGCGGCCTCGGTCAGTATCTTCTTCATGCGTTCGTCGGGTGCGAAAGGCTTGCCCTTCCTGATCCCGATAGCGTTCCAGAAGCCAAGCGTCGTCGCATCTACCGAGTCTGTCGGCTCCTCCTGAACCACCTTGTCGAGCAGTTCCCAGAAGCGATAGTCGGCGGGGGCGACCATGTTGAAGGGCTTGCCCGACATGTCGACGAAATTGAGTTTCGGTGGATTGGCGGCGTCCCTCAGCCGATAGATCCTTGTCTGCTTCTTGACTGTTTCAACTCCGGGCTTTGGATCGCCTTCTACCAGGAAGGTGCGCCACGCTATCCAAACAGCATTTGATGCTGGCCGCATGGCGAAATGGCCCGCAGGGATCTCGCCCTTGTATCCCAGAGGGACGAAGACGAATTTGCCACCCTTTCCCTTGTCGGCGCCCGCGAGACCAATGTCCCCGACCCAATTATACCAAATGTCGTTCGACACACCGAGGACGTTCGGCGGAGCCTCGACCACAACTGGTCCGTCACGAAGGTCCAGCCAGAACCACGTGTACGGCGTGTTGTTGTTGGCCGTCAGTTCTATGGTTCGTGAATCGACCATCGTCTCCCATATTGGCACCGTTGTGTTGGCTGGCCCGAGACTCAGGATGCCATTCCGATTGCCGACCTGGTTCACCACGGGTAGCCCGAGAAGGTAGCCTTGCACCGCTTGCTGGAAAACAAGGTTGTCGTAGAGCCTTTCTACACTGTCGTTGTCTGGGAAGCCCCCAAACATCCTCAGCGTGCCAAGGCGGGTCTCCAACGAATCGGGCGCTACTATGCCAGGAGGCATAGGCGTCGTGAACTCAAAGTCAGCGGCGTTCGCGATGCCTACGGAAACAGCCATCGCGCTCGCTGCTAAAGTCATAAATTTGGCCCTCATTTGTGGCGCCTTTCTATTTCCCATTGATAAAAAATACCGACGAGGTTAGTTGGAATCATGGGCCAATCAGGCCATGTGATACAGATTATCTTTCGGTGTTACCCCCTTTGCGCGGGGGCATATTTGCACAGAGATCTGCTAGACTTAAGAGTGATAAACCGACACCTCGAGCTGCAATACTAGAGGCGAGATGACGCCGACGGGCGACGCGCAAGATAATAAAAATAGAACCGTTTCCGTTCGTACAGAATCGATGCGGGTTTCCCAATCGGCTTTCGTCTGATTCAAAATTGAGGCTGGCAGAAGGAGGCTTGTCGCGATGACGAAGGCTCTCTCGCTCGACCTGCGTGAAAGTGTTGTTCCCGCTGTCGAAAGCGGAATATCGTGTCGGCGAGCGGCGGAGCGCTGTGGCGTGGGGGCAGCGAGCGCCGTGCGGCGGTGCGCCCGCGCTCGTGACATGGGAACGCCAAAGTTGGCGCCGCTCGTCCTCGACGGCCCCATCAACCGTCAAGCGTTCGTGGCTTATGTCGCGCAGGTTATTATTCCGACCTTGAGTGAAGGCGACATCGTCGTGATGGACAGTCTCGGCTCACATAGGGGAGCAGCCGTTCGAGCGGCCATCGAGTCGGTCGGCGCCGAGCTGCGCTACCTGCCGCCCTATAGCACCGACTTCAACTCAATCGAAAAGGCGTTCTCCCAATGGAAAGCGCACTTGCACAAGGCCGCCGAAAGAACCCAGAAGGGCTTGTGGGCAACCATTGGGGCTCTGCTCCCAATCGTCACGCCCCAGCACGCGACCAACGACTTCACCGCCGAAAAGTATAACCCATCTCGAAGGGAAAAGGCGCCAAGTTCAAAGCGACGATGCCCTGAAGCCTATGGCTGCACCGTTCACCTCACCTCGAGAATGAGCTTGGGGATGCGTCCCGTAAAGCGGGACCTTGCTTCAGCGCCGATGGCTTCGACCACTGGCGTGCCGAGGTCGATCCCCACGTCGGCGGTCTCGTCGGCGGAGAATATGCCCGGTTGGGTCACCTCAATGCGCCCTTCGGCAACCTTCTCGCCGTTGACGAACAGCGACGCCATCCCACCCTTGCCGGGGCCGCTACCGTCGTAGGCAAACTGCAGACGGATCTGCGCTGCGCCCGGAGCCAGCTTCTTTGAAGACGTAATGGACGTACGCTGCAAGCCCAGGAAGTTATAATCGTAGGCGGGTACCCCGTTCTTCACGTAGAGGGACCAGCCACCGAAACGACCGCCCTGCACGATCAATGTGCCGTTCCCGCCTGCTGCGGGAACCTCGACATCGGCCGTTATGGTCTTCGAGCGGTTTTTCACGTTGATGAAGGCGCTTTCCAGCATCCCCGTCATGCCTTCCGCAAGCGTAATGGACGTGCGGCCCGCCATGAGATCGGGACGTCCAACCGATGCGGCGTCGAGTCGTTCAAAGAAGCGATCATCCAGCGGCATCACTCCATACTTCACTGCTTCCTTCAGGAAAATCGCCTGAAGCTCAGAAAGCTTTGCGGGATTCTCCGCCGCGAGGTCATTGGCGAGGCTGAAGTCCGAGCGCACATCAAACAACTCCCATGCAGAATTGTCCTGCAAGGTGCGACGGGGCTTTGCCTCCCAGGGCGCCTTGTGGATCGTGCGGGCGAACCAGCCCTCATGGTAGACTGCGCGGTTGCCGGCGATTTCAAAATACTGGGTCGTGCGGCGCTCCGGTGCTGTTGGGTTGTCGAAGGAATAAACGAGGCTTGCGCCAGCAATCGGAATTTGCCTGACGCCATTTACGATCGTCGGCTCAGGAAGAGAGCTTGCTTCCAGCACCGTCGGTGCGATGTCGATGACATGGCTGAACTGCGTACGGATTTCGTTCCTTGCCTTAATGCCTTTTGGCCACGAGACAACCATCCCGTTACGCGTCCCGCCGAAGTCGGACGGCACCTGTTTCATCCACCCAAATGGCGAGTTTAGCGCAACGGACCAACCCGCCGCCATGTGGGGATAGGTCTCCGGGCCGCCCCACTTGTCGATGAGCTTCAGCATGTCTTCCACCTTCTCCTGCACGCCGTTGAAGTAGGTGTATTCATTGAACATGCCGTTCTGCCCGCCTTCCCCGCTCGTTCCGTTGTCCCCGGCGATATAGAACACGAGCGTGTTCTCGGCTTGGCCAACCTCTTCGAACGCTTTCAGCATGCGGCCGATCTCATGATCGGTATACTCCGCGAACGCCGCGAACACTTCCGCCTGCCGCGCGAAGAGACGCTTCTCGTTGTCCGAAAGCGTATCCCAGTCCTTGATAGCGCCAGGCTTAGCCGCCAGCTTCGTCCCGGCTGGAATGATCCCCATGCTTATCTGGCGCGCGAGTGTCTCTTCGCGCATCTTGTCCCAGCCTTGGTCAAACTTTCCCCTCCAGCGATTGATCCACGCAGCCGGCACATGGTGTGGTGCGTGCGTGGCGCCCGGTGCGAAGTAAACAAACGAAGGCTTGTCCGGTGACATTGCCTTTTGATGCTTGATCCAGGCTCGTGCCTTGTCGGTCATGTCGGTCATGAAATGATAGTTGGGATCGTTGGGCAGCTCAACCTGAGCCGTTCCGTCGAAAAGAAACGGCGACCACTGGTTCGTTTCGCCGCCGAGAAACCCGTAAAATTTATCAAAGCCCTGGCGCATCGGCCATCTGTCGGTTGGACCGGCGATGCTCGTTTCCCACGCCGCTGTCTCATGCCACTTACCGAAGGCGCCTGTCGCATAGCCATTGAGGCGGAGAGCCTCGGCCAGAGGGGCCGCTGCGCTGGGAACCTGACCGGTTGCTCCTGGGAACCCCGTAGCGAGTTCCGTGATGAAGCCCATGTTGACGGTGTGATGATTTCGTCCGGACTTCAGTGCAGCGCGCGTGGGAGAGCACAAAGCTGTGGTATGAAAGTTATTATAGCGCAGGCCTTCTTGGGCCAGCTTGTCCAGCGTGGGCATCGTGACGGGGCCGCCAAACGTGGAGGGTGAACCGAAGCCAAGATCGTCGATCAGCACAATCACGACGTTTGGGGCGCTTTCCGGCGCCTTAATCTCAAACCGGGTTGGAATTTTCGCATCGCGCGCATCCAGGGTGGTGATTTGTTGCCTCGCTGGCTCGGCAATAGGCAATACCGTACGATTCAAATTATCAGCCTGCGCTTTCAACGGTTGCGGCGTCCACAATGCGAGCGTAGCAGGAACCAGAGCAAAAACTGGACTATATTTCATCGTACTTTCTCCCTGCATGCAGCACCCGGATATTTTTAAGGATAAGCTCACACAGGCAAAATTACCTTGATGCAACGCAATTGCGTTTTGCGATACATTAACTCAGGCTGGCAGCTGTCCGCCTTGGACAAATCCGCTCCCGGCTCGATCTTCTTGTTGTGCGTGCAGCCACATGACGTTTACTTCACGGCAGATCGCTCTAATCCTCGCGGCTCTGGCCGTAGGCTTGGCAGCTTCACTCCTTACTGTGGCTGGCTCACAGGAAATTCTGACCCGCAGTGTTTTCCGGATTCCTGATATTGACGGGCCATCGCGCTATATTGGCAGCGATGCCTGCGGCACATGCCATAAGCAGACTCTTGAAGTGTGGCGAACCTCGCACCACGCCAGGGCTATGATGCACGCTACGGACAAAACGGTTCTGGGCAATTTCGACAACGTCACTTTTGACTACTTCGGTTTTCAGTCGCGCATGTTTCGGCTCGGCGAGCGCTTCATGATCGAAACAGATGGGGCGGATGGCGCGATTGCCCAATTCGAAGTGAAGTACACCTTCGGCGTAGAGCCGTTGCAGCAATACCTCGTTGAGTTTTCGGATGGTAGGGTGCAGGCGCTTCCGCTCGCTTGGGATGCCCGCTCGAAGGAGCTTGGTGGCCAGAAATGGTTCCATCTATATCCCCAGGAGAAGATCGATCATACCGATGTCCTGCATTGGACCAAATTGAACCAGAACTGGAACTACATGTGCGCCGAATGTCATTCGACCGGTGTGCGAAAGAATTACGATTCTCTGAAGGATACTTATCGAACAACTTTCGCAGAGATATCGGTTGGATGTGAAGCCTGCCATGGGCAGGGCTCCCACCACGCCGCTTGGGCACGATCTCAAAAGTCATGGCTTTACTCCTCAAAGAGCAAGGATCCTGCCTTCGGTTTGTTGGTACGTTACGTCGAGCGGCACAACGTTACCTGGGCTCTGAACGCGACCAGCGGTAGCGCGGGGCGCAGCAGTGAGCCCGCCGCCTTGCGTGCCGAGGTGGAAAGCTGCGGTATGTGCCATGCGCGGCGCGGGCAGTTGTCGGAAGACTGGGTACCCGGCCGCTCACTGTCTCATACGCATTCTGTGTCGCTGCTATCGAGCGGCCTTTATGATGCTGCCGGTCAGATGGTTGACGAAGTTTTCAATTATGGTTCATTCAAGCAGAGCGCCATGTTCGCCAAAGGCGTGACATGTTCAGATTGCCATGAGCCCCATTCGGGAAAACTTCGTATGGCGGGCGACGGACTCTGCTTGCAATGTCACGCGCAGGAGAAGTTCTCTGCACCAACGCACCACAGGCATGAGAACGCATCTGCGCCAGTTACGTGCGCAAATTGTCACATGCCAACGCGAACCTATATGGTCATTGACAAACGACACGATCATAGTTTTCGTGTTCCCCGCCCTGATCAGAGTATGACAAGCGGCGTTCCGAATGCCTGTAACGATTGCCACAAGGATAAGACCGCGCAATGGGCAGCGAACGCCATAGAAGTCTGGCACGGGGCGCAGAGGAAAGGCATTCATAACTACACGGCGGCGTTTGCTGCTGCGCAAGCGCAGCGCCCCGCAGATGATCGGATCCTGGTTGAAATAGCCAATGACAGATTGGCGCCTTCCATTGCCCGCGCGACTGCGCTGTCCGAACTGGCGCAACGCGCCACACCGGCTGGAGTTGCCGCGGCTCGCACAGCGCTCAGTCACTCGGACCCCTTAATGCGTATCGCGGCCCTTGAGGTGCTTGAGACGGTTCCCGTGCAACAGATATGGCCAATCGTTGCGCCGCTTCTCTACGATCCGGTTAGGGGTGTTCGCATAAGGGCTGCAATGGCCCTCGCATCTCTTCCGTTGTTCATGCAGCCAGCAAAGGACAGGGGCGCGTTTGAGCGCGCGGCGGAGGAATTTGTCGCATCACAAAAGCTGAACGCCGACAGACCGGAGGCGCGAAGCGCCCTCGGCGCATTCTACTTGCGTCAGGGGCGTGTGGAAGAGGCAGAGGCTGAATACAGGTCCGCTTTAAGGCTAAGTCCACAATTTGTGCCCGCCATCGCTAATCTCGCCGACCTGCTCAGGCAAAAAAATCGCGACACCGACGCCCTCGCCATCCTTCGCGATAGCGTACGGGCGGCTCCAAGAGACCCTGTTTTGTTACACACGCTTGGGCTCGCCCTTGTGCGCGCGAAAGGTCCGCCCGACGAGACGGCCCAAGTTTTGCGGCATGCCACGGACCTAGCGCCAGACATTGCAAGATACGGATATGTCTATGGCGTAGCTCTCCACTCGTTTGGCCGCAAGGACGAGGCGCTGAATGCATTGCGCACTGTCCTCTCACGCCACCCCGCAGATCGCGATACTCTCGCGATGCTCATAACCTTAGAGCAGGAGGCTGGCGATCTCCGAGCCGCTCTCGCTTATGCGGAGAGGCTGCTCGCAATGACGCCGCAAGACACTCAGATCCTTCGGGTAGCTGACGAATTGCGGCGCCGCATGCCTCCATGAGGTTACTCCCTGTTTAACACCAACTCGATTTCGCTATGGTTTGTAGCGGCGTTTACAACGCCATCCTGAATGCAGGCAGGCGATGCGGGCAGGCCTTGGTCGACAAGACGTTTCGTCATCTAGCAGATGGAATGATCCAATGACGCAGGGATCTAGGCGGAATCGCCCCGCTACCGGGGCGCGAGTTCTTGATCGGGTTTTTTGGACGACGCGCGTTGGTAACCTGCGGCGCTGTTCAAAATTCAAGTTGATAGCAATAGGTCGATAGGGAACTGTATGGCTCGAATACGCCATCGTTCTTAAACTGAACTACTCCGCCCGGCCCGGACGGTGTAAACTAGAAGTTTCCAGCTATTGGTGGTTGAGAAAACTGGGGGAAGGTCAGCAGGTCAACCCCAAACGCAGCATGTTGTTGCTTCTGTGGCGCAGCGGGCTCGACAAAGACGCGGCGCCTGCAATATCAGGCAAGCTCATGTCTGTGGTGGCTTTAGCCCCTTGGCGAGGTGCTCGGAAAACGCAACGACGCGTTGCACGTGTGTGCGGTTGGGCGCGATGAGAAGGCGCACATCAAGGTGCAGCGGAGGCGCGTCGATGTCGATCACCTTAAGGCGGCCCGCAGCCACGTCCGTCTCGACGGAGGCGGCGAGGGAGCATCCCAATCCGACGCCGGCCATCACAAGATCACGAACCACGGAGAACTCGGTGCCCTCCGCCGCAAGGCGCATGCGATCAATCCCGACGCGCGCGAGCAACCTTTTCTGGATGCGTCCAAACATCGAGGATTCCACCGGGCCAACGAAGGGATATGCGGCCACTGTCGCAGGCTGCGTCGGCCCCTGCGCGGCGAGAGGGTGATCCGGCGCGGCGAAGATAACGAACGGCTGCTGCGCCAGAAGGAGGGATGGAATTTCGGCAGGCGCCTCATCACTCACAAGGCAGCCGAGATCGGCCGCGCCCATTCTCACGGCCGCAAGAACTTCCTCTTGGAAGGCGATTCTCACAGACAGCCGCAGATCGCGGCGCTCCCGCGCAAAGGTGGCGAGCGGGGCGCGTAAAAGTGTGTGAGCGAGCGAGCGCTGGCACGCGAAGGAAATGGTGGCGGCCGCTGCGCTGCCGCGCGCCTCCAGTTCATCGTCGAGCCGGGTGGCGAGCGCCAGCGTCGCACGCGCGTGCTCCAGAACGCTGCGCCCCGCGTTCGTAAGGGCCGCCTGGCGGCCGCTTGAGCGCTCGAACAAAGTAACTCCGGCTTCGCGCTCAATCGCCCGGATATGCGCCGAAACGGATGGTTGCGCGATGCCCAGCTTGCGGGCGGCGCCAGCGAACGAACCCGTTTCCGCGATGGCCACCAGCACCTTGAGCCGTCGCCCTGTAAGAGTCATCATGACCTACATATAGCCTATAGGCTATTTTTGACCAAGCCTGTTGTCCGGCCTTGTGCGGGATGCGCCAGTCCGTGCCAATATGGGCGCGGGACGCAGAGCCCGCACAGGGGAGGAAGCTATGAAGATTACGCGTCGCGCCGCCATCGCGGGCGCTGCAGCCATCGCCCTAGGGCCGCATGCGGCCTTCGCCTCTACGCAAAAGCTGCGCATCGGAAAGTCTATCGGATCTTCCTTCCCCTTCAGCGGCGCTGATTACGGGAAGGCCAAGGGCTTCTTCGCCGAGGCGGGGATTGACGCGGAGATCTCCGTTTTCCGTGGCGATGGCCAGATGCAGCAGGCCCTCGCAGCCAGCGCTATTGATATCGGCCTGGGCTCAGGCCCCGGCATGGGCTATGCCGCAAAGGGCGTGCCTGGCATCGCCGTAGCCGCTATGGCGAGCGAGCCGCGCAACATGTCGCTTGTTGTTCTCAAGAACGGTCCAATCAAGAGTATTGATGACCTCAAGGGCAAGCGTGTTGGCGTCACCACAGCGGGCTCGCTCACGGACTGGCTCACGCGTCAGCTGGCGGCCAGCAAGGGCTGGGGCCCCACGGGCATTGACGTCACGCCGATGGGCGAAATGCGTACACGCCTTGCAGCCATGAAGTCCGGCGAACTCGCCGGCAGCGTGAATTCGATCCAGGAGACCTTCAATCTTGTGGAAGCCGGCGAAGGCCGCCTGTTGGCGACTTTCGGCGATGCCGTGCCGCATTTCCACACCCACGTGATTTTCGCGCATCGTAAGCTGATTGCCGACAAGCCGGACCTGCTGCGCGCCTTCCTGCGGGCATGGTTCAAGACGGCTGCATACATGCGCGACAACCGCGCCGAAACCGTAAAGTTCATCGCTCAGACGATGAAGCTTCCCCTGTCTGTTATCGAAGCGAGCTACGATTTCGAGATGGGCATGATGTCCTTCGACGGCGCGTTCGATCCTAAAGCTGTCGAGATCATCCGCCATTCGCTCAAGGATCTCGGTATCCTTGAGCGCTTGCCGGAGGCCAGAGAACTGTTCCTGCCGGGCTTTGCGCCGGTGAAGCTCTGACACGCACGGCGGCCGGAGCGCAATGAAGCGTCCGGCCCCAAGGGGGTTCCATGTCGGATATTGCAATCTCGATTCGCGGCGTTACGCAGCGCTTCGGTGAGGAAGGCAGCGAGGGCTCGGTGCTCGCCCTCGACAACGTTTCACTTGATATTCGCCGAGGCGAATTCGTCTGCCTGCTCGGCCCTTCAGGTTGCGGGAAAAGTACACTGCTCAACATTGTTGGCGGTCTGTTCAAGCCAACGGAAGGTAGCTGCACCGTGGATGGACGCCTCGTAGATGGCGCGCCGCATCCTGACAAGATCGCGTTTGTATTTCAGGAAAGCACGCTGTTTCCCTGGTACACGGTGATCGAGAACTTCCACATTGCCCTCAAGTTTCAGGGCATCCCGCGCACGGAGTGGGACGACCGCGCGATGGCGGCGCTGCGTGCTGTGGGTATGGCGTCGTTTGCGCGCCATTATCCCGAACAGCTCTCCGTCGGTATGCGTCAGCGCGTCAACATGGCGCGCGGTATCTGTGTGGGCACTGATATTCTGCTCATGGACGAGCCGTTTGCCGCGCTTGATGAGCAGACGCGCATGGTGCTTGGCGAGGATCTGTCGCAGTTACTTGCGGCGACGGGAAAGACGATTGTCTTCGTCACACACTCCCTTGCGGAAGCAGTCTTCCTGTCGGATCGCATCGCTGTGATGACGGCGCGCCCCGGCAAGATCAAGACGATCATTGACGTGGCGGAGCAGCACCCACGCTCGCCAGACTTCATGTTGGAGACGCGTTTCAGCGAGTTGCGCAACGAGTGTTACGCGCTGCTGCGGGATGAAATCCGCGCGACCGTCGCCGCGCAACGCGATCCTCAGTTCGCGGGAGCGTGAGATGGAAGGCTCCTCGTTTGCGGCCCGTTCGATACAACTCTCGTTCGTCGCTATTGTTGGGGGTGCGTGGTATCTGGCCAGCGAGACTGGCAGCGTCAGCCGTCTGTTTCTTCCGCCGCCTCGCGAGGTTCATGCCGCCCTTTCACGCCTTGTTGAGACCCAGGCGTTCTGGTCCGCTGTGCTGGTGACGCTCACCACCATTGCAAAAGCATTCGCCATGGCGGTTGTGGCCGGCATTGTTGTGGGATACCTCGTCACGCGCTCGAAGCTTCTGATAAAGGTGATCGAGCCCATCCTGTCGGGGATGTTCACAATCCCCATCACGCTATTCCTGCCGATGTTCATCCTTTTCTTCGGCATCGGTACAGGATCGAAAGTCGCCTACGGCGCCACCTATGCGTTTTTTCCGATCGTGCTGAACACGATCGCCGCATTCTCCAAGGCTGAGGAGCGTTACCTTCGCGCCGCGCGATCCATGGGCGCCAACGCCTGGCAGCAGTTTCGCCATGTGCTTCTTCCCGGCGCCATGCCGGTGCTGATCACTGGGCTGCGTATCGGCTTTTTTATCTGCTTCGCGTCTGTGCTGGGTGGTGAGACCATCTCTTCCGTCGCAGGTGTTGGCCGTAACATCGCCTTGGCTGCCGAACTGATGGAGCCCGCACGCATGTACGCGTGGATCCTGTTCGTCATCCTCACTTCTGTGACGCTGAACATGGTCGTTCACAGCATCGAGAACCGCGTGAGATCGAGGTAAGCCATGACGGTTCAGACACTCCCGCAAGCGCAGTCTGGTCCTATGCGCGCATCATTCGCACGACGCGCTATTGGCAGCGCTTTCGTCCTCAGGATCAGCTTGATCGTCGCAATTTTCGTCGCGCTGGAAATCTATGGGCGTATGTGGGCGGATCCCGCATTCATGCGCCCGCCAACCGCCATTTTCGATGCTTTTCTGACGCAAATCCTTCCAGAGCCGAAGGTCATTGAAGCGCTCTGGATGTGCGTGATCGAAATCGCTGCGGCTTATGCCTTGTCAATCATGTTTGGCGTGATCGTCGGACTCGTAGTTGGAGCGTCACGGTTCAGCAGAGGGGCTTTCTTCCCAATTGTGCTCCTTCTTTACGCCATTCCGCAGGTGTCGCTGCTGCCACTTGTGATCCTGATGTTTGGCTTGGGGCCGGCTGCGAAGATCGCCTTCGGGTTCAGCCATGGCGTATTCCCCATCATCGTGAATGTTGTTGCGGGCATGCGTGATGTGAAGGAGTTACATCTAAGAGCAGCCCGTTCGATGGGCGCCAGCCGCGCGGATACTGTGCGTCACGTCATCCTCCCGCACATGGTGCCGAGTCTGTTCACGGGCTTGCGGCTTGGTATGACGATGACTTTGCTCGGCGTCATCCTCGCGGAGTTGTACGTCTCTCAGGGCGGCGTTGGTTACTACACGCGAGTCTTCGCTGAGAGCTACAGTCCTGCGCCATTGTTCGCCCTGATTGGATGTCTCGCGGTCATCGCGATTCTCTTCAACGAACTCGTGCGGATAGCCGAGAATAGCCTCACTCCGGGTAAGCGGCGTACGCGTGCGCTCAAGTCATCGGTGAAAGAATGAACATTGTAGGCGTAGATATCGGCGGCACGTTCACGGATCTGGTCGGCTGCATCGACGGTCGAATCGTGACTTCAAAGACCTCCACCACGCCGGCCGACCCTACCCGTGGCGTCGCGGACTCTCTGTCGCTTGCGCAATGCCATCTGCCCGGGCTCGGCGAGGTTCTTCACGGCTCGACCATCGCCATCAACACTGTGCTTGAACGAAAGGGCGCTTTGACGGCGCTCATCACCACCAAGGGCTTCCGCGACGTATACGCCATCGGGCGCGGCAATCGGATTGAAGCGTTCAATCTCTGGTTTCATCGGCCGAAGCCGCTGGTGGAGCGGCGCCTCACGTTTGAAGTGACCGAGCGCATGAACGCGGACGGGAAGGTGCTCACTGGCATCGACACCACCGAGATCGAGCGCATCGCTTTAGAAATCAGGGCGCACGGCGTGGAGGCAGTAGCCGTTTGCTTCCTGCATGCCTATGCCAATCCTGAGCATGAACGCCTGGCAGGCGAGATTCTTCGCCGCGCCAACCCCGATCTGTTCGTAACGCTGAGCCATGAGATCCTGCGGGAATTTCGTGAGTATGAGCGCACCTCGACAACCGTGTTGAACGCTTTCGTTGGTCCGCGCGTGCGCAACTATCTTGGCACGCTGGAAAGCTATCTGCGTGGTGAAGATTTCGCAGGCAAAGTGCATATCATGCGCTCAAACGGCGGCGTGATGTCGCTTGGGCAGGCCCGTCAGCAGCCGGTCTCCATGATGGAGTCGGGGCCGGTGGCGGGCATGATTGGCGCAGGCAAGCTCGCGCTGCACCTCGGCCTTGAGCAATGCATCGGCTTTGATATGGGCGGCACGACCGCGAAATCCTCACTCATCACCCGCGGCCACCCCGCGATTGAGGAAGGCTATGTGATTGGCGATCACGCGTCGGGCCAGCCCATGCAGCTTCCCGTCGTTGATATCGTGGAAGTTGGGAACGGCGGCGGCTCTATCGCCTGGGTGGATGGCGCGGGCGGTCTGCATGTCGGCCCCAAAAGCGCTGGCGCCGATCCGGGACCAGCCTGTTATGGCAAGGGATCACTTGATCCGGTCGTGACTGACGCCGACCTCGTGCTGGGTCGCATCAATGGCGGGCGCTTCCTCAACGGCGCGATGCAGCTGGATGTTACCGCTGCGCGTCGCGCCCTGGATGAGAAAGTTGGCCACCCTCTTGGCCTTTCGACCATGGAGGCTGCGCTTGGCGTGGCGACGATTTCCGATGCGAACATGTCCCTGTCCGTGCGCGCAGTATCAGTCGACAAGGGTGTTGATCCGCGAGATACGGCGATGATCGCGTTCGGCGGCGCTGGCCCCCTGCACGCTATCGCCATTGCTCGTGAGATCTTTATTCCGCGCGTTGTTATCCCTAAGTTGCCTGGCACCTTCTCGGCGCTTGGAATGCTTATGGCCTCGTGGCGTCAGGATTTCGTCCGGACTTTGGTAGGCAGGCTTGGCGGGCTAGATGGCGGGCTCGTCGAGCGGGTGTTTGCGGAGCTTGCAGCCGAGGGCCATGCGCAGATGGAGCGCGATGGCGTTGCCAGCGACATTGCAGATTTCCGTTTCTACGCGGATTTGCGTTACGTCGGTCAGGAGCACGCGCTGGCGATTCCGATTACGTCAGCCTCCATGCTGACCGGCGATATATCCCGCGTGCGCGAGCTGTTCCATCTCGAGCACGATCAGCGTTATGGGCAGGCGGCGATCGACGAGAGTCTGGAAATCGTCAACCTCCGCCTCGTTCTCACAGCGGCGCGTAACGACACCATTGCAGAACAATGGCTGACGGAAACATGGGAGCCAACGGACACAGCTGAAGAGAGCGAGCGCGATGTCGTGTATGACGATCCGCAAAAGCCCCTGCGCGCACGTGTTTTGTGGAGACCTGCCATGCCGGCGGGCATGGAAGTGGTTGGTCCGGCCGTCATTGAGGAGCCGAACTCAACTATTCTTATACATCCAGGCGACCGGGTGACTGTGACCCTCTCGGGCCATCTCATCGTCGATCTCGCCCAGAAGGCTTGAGTCATGAACGAGTTGAAAAAGAGGCACGAAGCGCACCCGATTACCGTTGAAGTGGTGCGCAACTCCGTTGTCGCGTACGCGGACGAAATGGCCAACGCCCTCTGTAAGGCCGCGTACAACATGATGATCTATGAGGTGCGCGACTTTTGCTGCGGCCTCATTGATACTCAAGGACGGATGATCTCTCAGAATCGCGGCGGTTTGCCGATTTTTCTCGCTGACCTTGGCGTTGCGGTTGAGGATGGCATTCGGCGTTGGGGCCTCGAAGGCTTCAAGCCCGGCGATATTCTGATCATGAACCATGGAGAGGTTTGCGGTCAGCACCTCAACAACGTGGTGATCTATGCCCCCTGCTTTGTAAACGGAGAGCTGGTCGCCTTCGCCGCCAACCGCGCCCATTGGGTCGATATCGGTGGTATGCGCATTGGCTTCGGATCGTCTCTGACAACAGAGATCTTCGCCGAAGGTCTGCAAATGCGCTCGCTGAAAATCTACGAAGCGGGCGTTCGCAATGAGACGCTCTGGCAGATTATCACCGACAACGTTCGTTTTCCGGACGCATGCTTGGGAGACTTGCGCGCGCAGGTCGCATCTTGCCAGCTTGGCGCGAGGCGTTACGGAGAACTCGTACAGCGCTATGGACGTCCGACGGTGGAAGTCTGCATCGACCGGATATGGGAGCAGGCCGACATCAAAGTCCGCAGCGTCATCGAGCAGATTCCTGATGGCGTTTACGTCGCCGAGAGCGCGCTGGACAATGACGGCCGCAATCTGGATCAACCGATCCGCATCAAGACCACCGTCACGATCAGCGGCTCAACCATGACGGTCGATTTCTCCGAGATGAATCCGCAGACGCATTCGCCCCTCAATTCGGGAAAATCCGGCGGGATCGCTGCGGCGCGTGTGGCCTTCAAGGCGATCACCTCGCCTGATCTCGACGTCAATGAAGGTTGCTTCCGCGCGCTCGACGTCGTCATCCCTGAAGGCACCATTGTTAGCGCGCGACCGGGCGCGGCGATTGGCTTGTGGAGCATCGCGCTGCCCACGACCATTGACACCATCCTCAAAGCGCTCGCGCCTGCGTTGCCAACCAAAATCCCTGCGGCCCACAAGGGCGACATGGGCGGATGCTCGTTCTACGGTTTCCGGCAGGATGGTTCGCGCTTCCTGTTGCTTAACATCTTCGGCGGCGGTTGGGGCGGTCGCCCCGGTGAGGATGGTGAGGATGCGAGCGTGTCCGTGTGTCAGGGAGATGTGCGTAACTCGCCGGTTGAGTTGCAGGAGATCCGCTATCCCGTGCTCGTTGAGGAACATGCGCTGCGGGAAGATTCCGGAGGCGCAGGCGCCCATCGTGGCGGACTTGGCGTCAGAATAACCTATCGCACACTCGTCCCCTGCAAGGTGACAATCAACTGTGAGCGGACCAAGGTTCCGCCATGGGGTCTTGAAGGCGGCGGCTCGGGCGCGCACAACGTTGCGATCGTGCGTCCCGTGGATAGCGCTGAGCGCGTCGTGTTCAAGGGAACGGAAATTCCTTTGGCTGTCGGGGACGCGGTGACATTCCTCACGGCGGGCGGCGGCGGCTTCGGCGATCCGCAGGCGCGTAGTAATGCGGCTATCGCCAACGATGTGGCGCAGGGTTTTGTCTCGGCGCAAAAAGCGGGCGAACTCTACAGCTGGCGAGCAAGTGTGTCCTCGTCCGCTTCTCTCACCGCGTGAGGTAAGCCATGACTTCGACCGCCTTTGCAGCCCGCCAGGGCGCTTTGAGCGAAGCGATGCAGCGCGAGCGTGTCGATCTGCTTATTCTGTTCGGCAATAACTGGCATGCTGACCACCTGCGCTATGCAGTCGATTTCGGCATCCAGGAAGGGCAGGGCATCGCGCTCGTTCATCCCGATGGCTCGTCCGTTCTTATGCTGGATGATCCAGCCGAGTGCGCGCGCGCCCGCGCCGAGGGGCTGGATTGTGAGGTCGTGTTCGCGCCGGCTCTTGTGCGCGAAGCACGGGGTCGCCTCTCCCGCGCCGGCAATCGCACCATCGCGGCAGCGCCGTTTCATCTGCTCCCATACGGTCTGTTGCACGGCGATGAAGACCTGCGCGTGAAGGATGGCGCAGCTATCGTCGAACGCCTGCTGATGACGAAGATGGAGGCGGAGATCGCGGCCGTTCGTCGCGCCGCTGCCCTTGCAGACGAGGGCTACGCTGTGTTTCGTGCAGCTGCGCGGCCGGGGCGAAAAGACTATGAGCTCATCGCCGAGATCGAGGCCTTCTTTCGCACGAAAGGCGTGCCAGAGAATTTCATGATCATCGGCGTCGGCGGGCAGGAGGTGCGCGGCATGGCGCCTCCTGGCGGCAAGATCCTCAAGGAGGGCGACCTCGTCACCACCGAGCTGACGCCTTGCTACGATGGATACTACGCGCAGATTTGCCGCACGCTTGTGGTTGGCGAGGCGAGCGAAACGCAGAAGCGTGCCTTCGATGTCTATCTCGAAGCGATGCTCGCGGGGATTGCTGTAACGCAAGCGGGCGTTCCCGCGTCTGCGGTCGCAAAAGCCGAAAACGACGTGTTCCGTAAATACGGCCTCGGGGTCTACACCACGTCCGAATACACGCGCGTGCGTGGGCATGGCATGGGACTTTTCCCCGATCAGAAGCCGCAGATTCTTGAGGATGTCCACATCAACCTTGAGTCAGGCATGACGCTCATCGTTCATCCCAACACCTACCATCCGGATGTGGGCTACCTTGTGCTGGGCGATTCTCTTGTTGTGCGCGAGAATGGCAGCGAAATCCTGTGCGGCACGCCGCGCGAACTCTTCAGCGTGATGTGAGGCGATACCATGCGTCGTGGATTGATGGCGTGGGACGCCGATGAACTCCCCCGCGCGGCGCTTGCGGCGAGGCTCGCGCGGCTGCGCGAGGCGATGCGCGAGGAGAGATTTGACGCGTTCGTCATCTACACCAACATCGCGCGCGGCGCGGGCGCATGCTGGTTGACTGGCTTCACACCCTACTGGAACGAGGGGCTCTTGCTCGTCCCCGCTGATGGGGAACCCCTGTTCGCTACCGCGCTCTCCAAACGCGTCGCGGAGTGGATTTCATCCGTCATGCCGCAGGGTGACGTTATCACCACGCCAAAGCCTGCGGCGCTTGTAGCGGAGCGCTTGGCGGATGCAGGCGCGCGGCGCGTTGGTGTCCTTGAACTTGACGATTTTCCGGCAGGTCACGCTCATACCATCGTAACGGCCGCCCCCGCCGTGGCGCTATTCGACGGGGCTGCTGCCTTCCATTGCGCGCGGGGTGCGCCTGACGCCTACGAGTTGCTCCTGATTCGCAGGGCGGATGCGCTCGCCCGTCAGAGTCTTGCGGCGTCAGTCGGCAGTACTGCCGTGGATCCGCTCGCGCTCGTCGCACGCTGCGAGCAGGACGCCCGTTTGGGCGGTGCGGAGGAATGCTTCATTACCCTCGCGCCAGATCTTTCGAGGCCGGGCGGCTTTCTACGCGCAGACAGGCCTCATGCGTTTGGCGCTACGTTCGCGCTGCGTGTCGCTGTTGCCTACAAGGGCGCATGGAGCCGCAGCGTACGTTCGTTCGCTTCTGACGCGCAGATGCAGCAAGCCTTCGCGCTTGCCGACGCAGCGCTCGCCGCGTTCAGTCCTGCATCTTCAAGCGTCCTGAAGCGTGAGGTTGAAAGCACGTTCGCGCATATTGGAACAGTGTTTGACTGGAGTGCGGAGCAGCCGCGCGGGTCATATGCGCTGGCGACGGTCGCGAGCGCTGATGGTTGCGCAGAAGGGTTCGATGCTTCGGCGCCCTTTATCATCAATGTGGATGCTGAGCTCGCCGGAGCGCGCTGGAGAGGCGCCCGGCTGGTTGAGCCGCGCGCCTGAGCGCGCTTATTTGACGGCTTCGGTCTCGCGGGCGGCAGCCGGGTCGCGTAATCCCAGGATACGGCGCGCGTTGTCGTAGAAGAGTTTTTGCTTGTCTGATTCGGAGAGATCAATCTCATCAATTAGCGCGAGGCACGCGGCCGGATCCCAGCACGGGTAGTCTGTGCCGTACATCACTCGATCAATGCCATAGTAATCGATTGCGAAGCGGATACCGGCCGAGTGCGGGCTCACCGTATCGGTGTACATGCGGCGCAGGTACTCGCTTGTAGGACGCGGCAGCTTTGCGGCCTTTGTATTCTTGTCCATCCGCCCCGACTGATAGGGTAGCCCGCCGCCGGTGTGGGACATAATGATCTTGAGGTCGGGGTGGCGCTCCAGCGTGCCCGAAAGGACAAGGCGCATAGCCGCAACGCTCACTTCGATCACGCGGCCAAGCGACAGGTGCAGCGCGCCATTGTAGCTGTCAAGCATATGATTGAATACGGCGTCCGTTGGATGGAGAAACAAAGGGAGGCCCAGCTCGGCGCAGCGGGCGTAGAATGGCTGCATGCGCTCGGCGTCGATACGTGGATCAGAGCCGATTGAGC
The DNA here is from genome assembly GCA_027484655.1 of Hyphomicrobiales bacterium. GTDB lineage: Bacteria > Pseudomonadota > Alphaproteobacteria > Rhizobiales > Beijerinckiaceae > Terripilifer. The sequence goes on from JAIXSM010000014.1 coordinate 31,522, forward strand.
CCGGCAGGTTCACGCCCATGAGCCCGAGGCGACCGATAGCGTCGTCTAGAACATCCATTGCGGTCTTTTCATCCTGGAACGGAATGGCTGCGGAGCCCCAGAAGCGGCCAGGATAACGCCGCTGAGCCCATGCCATTTCCTCGTTCCATTGAATGGCGAGGTCGCGCCCCTCATCGACAGGCAATGCTGAGAAGTAGACGGAGAAGGGGCCGATCGAGCCAACAGCGGACACGTGGTGGCCGAGATCGTCCATGCGCGCGAACTGCTCGTCAATGTCGAACCAGTCAGGCCAACTGTTCATGACATAGTCTGCGCCGTCCTGCAGCAGACAGGTATAGCAGCCCTTGTCATTAGGGACCGCGCGCGGGAACGCGTCACGCTTGCATAGGGTTTCAAAGACAGACCGCGGCCACCAGTGAAAGTGTGAGTCGATGATCCGCATGCAACCTCCCGCGACGTTTCCGGCGCGTGCGCGCCAGTTTCGCGCAAGTTAGACCCGATCGATGCGGTGGTCCAGCGCAAGGGTTTTCAGATCCCCGCGGCTACTGCGCAAGGGGTTGCGGGCGAGATCCGCTGCGGTCGGCGGCGCAACAGGGCGCGTCAGCAGGCCGCGCCTGTTCTTGACAAGCGTGTGACGCGGGGCGCAAGCTTCAAAAAAACACGTTCGGGAGGTGCGTTCATGGACGATGGAAACATCGTTCGGCAGCCGGTGGCGGCTGTCGATGAGGCGGTTGTGTTTTCTATGCGCAACCTGCCGTTGCTTGAGCAGGGCACTACCTATGACGCGCTCTCAACGGCCGAAAACCTCTGGATAAGCGTAAAAGTATACGCCAGTGGAGGCGAGAACGCGCTGCACGCTCATGGCGGCGAGGATCATGCGTTCATCGTTTTGCAGGGGAAAGCCACTTTCACATTCGGCGACGGGCGCGCTCAAATTGTGGGCGCCCACGAGGGCGTGATGATCCCGAAGAACGTCCTCTACAAGTTTGAGGCCGACGAAACGGAGAATCTGGTTCTTCTGCGTGTCGGCGGCGGCCAGCGTACGGTCTCGGGCCTTGGCGAGCTGACACGCTTTGGGACGCCGAAGGATGTCGTTCGGCAAACAACTTTCGGCGATGGTTCCGTGAAGGTTGGCGACGACGCCCGCAATGGCGAGACAGCGAAACAGCGTATCTATGCCGCGGGGAAGTTTTTCGCGCCTGAGTGACGCGCTCTGCGTGCAGCAACCCTCATCAAGTATCAAGGATTGGAGCAGGAAATGCCTGAGTTACCCGTCGATGCATCGAAGTTTGCAGGCATGTCGGAAGAACAGGCGCGCACATTTCCCCGGCGCACGGTGGTGGGCGAGCATCTGTCGCCCGAACTCAAGGCCGCAATGCCGCAGATGATCTCCACCGACGCACATGTGATGGAGCCTGACGAGTTGTGGAAGGAGCTGCCCGCACGCTTGCAGGAGCACCTTCCTAAAGTGCCTTTCCGCAACAATCCGCCGGGCGCGTCCGACCCGAAACTGAGGCTACGGGATCAGGACACAGATGGTGTTGCGGCGGAGATCCTGTTTCCAAACTACGGCATGGCGCTCTTCGCAGTTGACGATGTCGAGACACAGGAAGAATCCTTCAAACTCTATAACGATTGGGTACATGAGTTTTGCCAGGCGGACCCAAAGCGCCTTTACGCGTCGCCCCTGATCTCGGTGTATGACATCAAGGCCGGGATCAAGGAGATGCACCGCGGAATTGACCGGGGCATGAAGGGCGCAATGGTGTGGCAAGTGCCGGACCCTCGCCTGCCGTTTACATCCGATCATTACGAGCCGTTGTGGGCTTCGTGCGCAGAGGCGAAACAGCCGGTAATCTGCCATATTCTCACAGGCCACTCCTACATCAAGACCGGACAGAAGGGCGGCGTGCAAGGCCTGAAGGATGCAACGAACGTGAAGACGTTCGACTCGTCCAACACGCTTTTTGACTTCATCTTCTCGGGCGCTTTTGACCGCCATCCCGACCTCCGTTTGCTGCTCGCTGAAAGCGAGATTGGCTGGCTTCCCTTCATCCTGCAGCAGTGGGATTATTACTTCGAGCGCTTCCGCAAGACGCGCGAGATGCCCATCAAGCGCAAACCAAGCGAGATCTTCGAAGAGCACGTCTACGGCACGTTCCTCGAGGATTATGTGGGGACTCGGTTCTTTCCATGGTGGGGCGAGAAGAACTGCATGTGGTCCAACGACTACCCGCATTTCAACATGACGTTCCCGCACTCTCGCGAGGTGGTCGAGCACCATCTCAAGGGTTTGCCGGACGACAAGCGCCAGAGACTGACGCGCGACAACGCGATCAAGCTCTTCAACCTCGATATATGACGCAGGGCGCGGGCATGTCCGCGCCTTTTACTTTTCAAAATAGCGCGTGCGGAGCCGACCAGCGAATGAAACGGCTGGCGGCGGGAGCCAGCCTCCACCATGCGCTCACAAGGGGAGGAGACACATGCTGAGGATTGGCCTTGCCGCCCTTGCCATGGGCGCATTTACGGTGGGCTCCGCGCAGGCGCAGCAAGCCGCGCAGACGGAGTTCTTCGCCGGCAAGACGATTACGGTTTTGATCGGGTATGCAGCCGGCGGCACCTACGATGCGACAGGTCGCCTGCTCGCGCGACACATGGCGCGCAACATCCCGGGGCAGCCTGTGATGGTGCCGCAGAATATGCCGGGCTCCGGCGGGATCAAGACGATCCTGAACCTGTACACGGTTGCGCCGCGCGACGGCACGACGCTTGGGATGCTGTCGCGCAGCTATCCCATTGAGCCGGTCTTCAATCCTCAGTCAGCGAAGTATGATCCACGCCGCTTCATCCCCATTGGCAGCACCAGCACAGAGGTTTCAGTCGGCGTGGTGTGGCATACCCACGGGGTGCGAACGCTCGACGATCTGCAGACCCGGCAGATAACGACGGGCGCCACGGGCGTCACGGACGACACAGGCCGGTTTCCAACGTTGCTGCGCAACCTGACCGGCGCGCGTATCAAGGTCATCACCGGCTATCCCGGCGGCAATGACGTCACCGCGGCTATGGAGAAGGGGGAGGTGGACGCCCGTTTCGGCTGGTCTTGGGGCAGTCTCAAGAGCCGTTCAAAACCATGGCTCGATGAGAAGAAGGTGAATATTCTGGTTCAGATGGCGCTTGAGAAGGCCCACGATCTGCCGGATGTGCCCCTGATTATGGACTTCGCCAAGACGGACCTTGATCGTAAGGCGCTGGAGCTTCTGTTCGCGCCGCAGATGGTGGCATGGCCGCTGGTGGCGCCTCCTGATGTGCCGGCGGATCGGGTCGCCACCCTGCGCAAGGCCTTTAACGATACAATGGCAGATCCGGCATTCGTGGCAGAGGCGACGCGTCTGCGCATTGATGTTGAGCCGGTGACCGGCGAGGCCATGCAGAAGATCGTCGAGCGGCTTGGCACGTTTGACCGGGCGGTTGTCGATCGCGCGCTGGAGCTGACAGCGATTCGTTGAGCGCGGCCTGAAGAAAGTGTAAGCGCGGGCTCGCGAGCGCCCGCGCTTTTTTATTTTGAACACGTGCGCCAAGCCCAGGGCTGCGGGAACCTACGGTCCCCGCGCGCGCCAGCTTTTACGCGCGACGTCTGGCGCGCGGGGATTGATCCACGTTCGCCATCATCTCTTGAGCAAGCTGTTCCGTGAGACGTGCGCGGACGCCGGCGTAGGCTGCGTCGTCCCAGCGATTGCGCGTTTCGTTCGGATCTTTCGCATGATCGTAGAGTTCGCCCCAACTCTCGCCCTTGTAGATCGTGAGCCGGTAGCCATCCGTCAGAAGGGTGCGCACCATGCAGGGCGCGCTGAAGCCCATGCGGGTCATGTTGTCCTGGTGTTCCACCACGAGTGCGTCGCGCAGCGTGGATGAGCCGTCGAGATTGGCGAGCAGGCTGCGCCCTTGCACGCCGAAGTACGGCTTCAAGCCAGCGCGCTCGATGACGGTGGGCGCGATATCGACGGTGGACGCGAGCGCGTGCGACACCGCGCCCGGCTTCGCCTGCGGGTCCGCCCAGATGAACGAGACGTTATTTATGGAGCGCAGCATGATTGCGCCCTTCAGCAGCAGGTTGAAGTCGCCCAGGTAGTCCCCGTGATCGGAGTTGAAGACGACAATTGTTTCGTCTGCGCGACCACTGCGTTGCAACGCGTCCATGATCTGGCCGATGGCGTCATCGATCATGGTTATCATGCCGCAAGAGAGAGCCATCGCCTCCTTCAGTTCCTGCTCGGCGGCCATGAACGCTTCCTGCCCACCGGCGACGCGCTTTCCCTCGCGCCAGCGCTCATGCAGCCAGCGTAGCGGCGGAATGGGATTTTCATGCGCCTCGTAGGGCAATCGCACCTGAAACGCCGAAGGATCGTACATGTCCCAGTATCTGCCCGGAGGCGTGAACGGGTGATGCGGATCAGGAAATGAGACGAACGCGAAGAACGGCTCATCCGTGTTCTTGCGTCCGTCAATGAACTCGATGGCGCGATCACGGATCCAAGATGTCGGATAAAGCTCCTCGGGCACGCGCGTGCGGATTGCCTGCGGGCATGAATAGTTATGCGGCAACTGGTTATTTGGGTCGCGCCAGGCGTCAGCATCCGGGCTCTGGCGACGCAGCCACTGGGCGTAATGCCCGTCGCAGTTGTGGCCGTGGCCTGTCACCATGTCCACGTGGTCATACCCGTAGTAGGGAAGTTTGAACCTATAGAGTTCATCGCCCCTGTAGCGCTCGGGCGTCTCGTGGTCGTAATCTTCGCCGTCGTCCGCCCATGCTTCCTGGATCAGGCCGATTGATGCAGGATCCGCCCGTTGTTCGGCCGGAAAATTGGTCATCGGCTGCACGTGGCTCTTACCGATGGCGGCGGTCTGATAACCGCTTGCGCGCAGAACCTGCGTGAACGTGCTCGCGCGGTAGGACAGATCGCCGCCGTTGTAGCGCAAGCCATGGGCAGACGGGTAACGGCCTGTCAGCAGCGACGCCCGGTTCGGCATGCACACGGGTGTCGCCACATGAAAGTTGTCGAAGCGCACGCCGCGCGCCGCGATGGCGTCGATGTTCGGCGTTTTGACGATGGGGTGTCCCGCGCAGCCAAGGTAGTCCGCCCGGTGCTGGTCGGTGATGAAAAACAGAAAGTTAGGACGCCTCAAGAGTGCGCTCCTCGCATGTGCTATGAATTGAGTTTTAAGGGGTCGCCTTGATGCCAGCGGCTGCGATCACCTTGCCCCACTTCTCGCGGTCCGCCGCCAGAAAGCCAATGGCCTCCTTCTCACCGCTGAAGACTGGTTCGATGGCGAGCTTCTGCAGTTGCCTTTTCAAATCGCCGTCCTGCATCGCCTCCTCGATCCGCGCGGCTAAGAATGCGCGTATGGCGGGATCAACGCCCGCTGGCGCGAGCAGGAAGTTGCCAGTGCGCGCCTCAAAGTCCGTGACGCCGACCTCGTGCGCAGTCGGCACGTCGGGAAGCTGCGCCGCGCGCTCGCGACCAGAGACGGCGAGCGGCCGCAGGGCGCCGGTGTCCACGTGGGGCAGGATCGCGCCGGCAGTCACGAAAGCGGCGTCAACTGAGCCGCCGACGAGATCCTGAAGGGCCGGCGCCGCGCCTCGATAGGGCACATGCACGCCGCGCATTCCGGTCGCCATGCGCAGATACTCGAAGGCGAGATGACCCGGCGAGCCGACGCCCGCAGACGCGAAGCTCAGATCCCGCGTCTTGCTTGCGGCAAGCAACTCGGCGAATGTTTTGGCTGGCACGTTGCGGGCGTTCACCGCGAGGATTTGGAGATTGTAGCCGATGCGCGCGACAGGGATGAGATCCTTCTCCGGCGAGAAGCCCTGCGAGGCGTAGATGTGCGGATTGACGGTCAGAACCGTGTCGATGGTGAAGAGCCACGTGAGCCCGTCTGGCTTCGACCGTGCGACGGAAGCCGCGCCGATGTTGCCGCCGGCGCCTGTCTTGTTCTCAACGATGATGGTGCGGCCGATGCGGGCGCCTACCTTCTCCGCCATCACGCGTGCGGCTGCGTCGAGCGGGCCGCCCGCGGCTAGAGGAACAACGAAATTCACTTGGCCCTGCGGCAAGGGGCCAGATGGCTGCGCCCGGACGCCTGCGGGCATGGCGCATAGTGCGGCGATGATCAGGGCTGCCTTGAGCGAGCGCATTCGTTTCCCCCTGGAATGGTCTGCGCGCCATAGTCGCAGCGCTGCTGGCGCTGGCAAGAGCAATTGCGCTAGCGTGCCGCCAAGCGGCACAATTTGGCGGCACAATTTGGCGGCGCATTTTAGCTGCGCAGGGGAACCGGATGACGCAAGCATCTCAGGTCCGGGCGTTGAGCCGGGGGCTCGACATCCTCGAGTTTCTCGCCGAGCACGGTCCGGCGAGCCTGCACCAGATTCATGTGGGCGTGCGCCTGCCCAAGACGTCGCTGCGCAGGTTGCTGGCGACCCTGGTCGAGCGGCGGTTCGTTCGCGTGGGCCTCAGCGACGGCATGTATCGCAGCAACATCGCCACGCTTCGCGCGGTCGATCCGCAGGACAGCGTGCGCGTCGGCCGGCTTGTGGAGGTTGCGCACCCCCATATGCTGGATCTTACGCGCGCGCTGAAGTGGCCCGTTCATCTGCATGTGTTCGCTAATGCGCGCATGCGCATCATCGAGTCGACCCACGGGCAAAGTGCGTTCGGGGCCAGCTCCGGCGCGGATGTCGAGGTCGAGCTGAACATGTTCGTTTCGGCCAGCGGGCTCGCCTACCTTGCCCAGCTTCCGGACGCTCGCGTGCTGGAAATCATGGAGCAACGCCGGGACGATCCGTTCGCTTCGCCCGCACGCTACGGGATCAAGGCCGATGATCTCCTCGCCAATCTCGCAGCGGTCCGCGCGGCAGGGTACGGCACGCGCAAAACCTCCCAATTGCGTCCGGACAAACGGCACGCCATCGCCGTGGCGATTTGCGAGAAAGGGTCGCCGCTGGGCGCCTTCGCGGTCGCATGGCCCATGGGGCTTATGACGCCGGACGCTTTTGCGAAAGCCCATCTCGAGACGCTTTCCGCAGCTGCGCGCGCTGTTTCCGCGGCGCTTGGCGCGTGAGCGCCGCTTCTGGTGACGAGCTTGTGAGCGGGCTTTCAGCCCGCGCTCCCTTGATCGTCCGCGTGTCATCGTTACAAGTTGGCTCCTAAAGCACAAAGCCCGCCGGGCCGGAGGAAACACGCCACATGCCGAGCGCGATCGTTGATATTCATCCCCATGTGATTTCGCCGAATGAGGCCCGCTATCCGCGGGCGCCGCTGGGCGGCATCCTCTCCGACTGGGCGCGCGACCGGCCCGTGACGCCGGATCAGATGATCGCGGCGATGGACGAGGCCGGGGTGGCGCGCGCGGCGCTGGTGCAGGCATCGACCTGTTACGGCTACGACAACGCGCTTGTTGCGGATGCAGTCGCCGCCTATCCGGATCGTTTCGCCGGCGTCTTCTCTGTCGATGTGTTGAGCGCCGACGCGCCGGAGAAGATCCGTCACTGGATGGGGCGCGGCATGTCCTGCCTGCGTCTGTTCACCACTGGCAGCACCATGCCGCAGCAGGCCGGATGGCTTGACGATCCGCGCACGTTCCCCGCCTGGGAGTGTGTGCAGGAGCTCGGCGTTCCCGTGTGTGTGCAGATGCACATGGAGGCCGTGCCGCAACTGCGCACGCTGCTTGCGAGGTTTCCGCAAGCCACCATCATTCTCGATCATCTCGCCTCGCCGCCTGCGAAAGATGGTCCTCTTTATGCGGCAGCGCAGCCGCTGTTCGATCTCGCGCACTTCGGAAACGTTCACCTGAAGGTCACGATCCGCAACGTGCGCATGATCGCCGAGGGCGGCGGCGCGTTTGCGCCTTACTTTCGCAAGGTGGTGGATGTGTTTGGCGCCGACCGTATCGCGTGGGGCTCGAATTTCCCGACGTCCGATGCATCCCTGCGCAAGATCGTCGATGAAAGCCTTGCGGCCATGGCGTTCCTGTCCGCGGACGAGCAAGAACACATCTTCCGCCGCACGGCTGAGCGGCTCTACCCGAGCCTAGCCCGGTAGACGCGCACGCTAAACCACCACGGAGCCAGTCTTCGCAACCTGGCGCCGCATATTAAAAGTCAGGGGAGGATGTCATGAAAAAATGGTTCGGCCGCATGGCCTTTTGTCTCGCGGGTGTGCTCGCGTCAGCGCATATCGCGACAGCTCAGACCAACGTGCACAAGATCATTGTGCCATTCGCGCCGGGCGGCGGCCAGGATGTGCTGGCGCGCGTGATCGCGCCCGAGCTGGGTCGCATCCTTGGCGTCAATTACATCATCGAGAACCGTGCGGGCGCAGGCGGAGCCGTCGGCGGCGGCGTGGTTGCGCGCTCGGCTCCAGATGGGACGACGCTGCTTATGGCCGCGTCCAGCCACACCATCGGCCCGGCGCTGGATCGGAAGGCGCCTTTTGATCCGATCAAGGATTTCACCGCAGTCGCTCACGTTGGCACCGGCGCCTATGTGTTCCTCGCCAACGCGCGTGTGCCCGCAAAGTCCGTGGCGGAGTTGATCGCGCATGCGAAAGCCAACGCCGGCAAGCTGAATTATTCTTCTGCCGGCGCTGGCAGCGCGACGCATCTTGCGATGGCCTATTTCACCAGCCAGGCCGGGATCGACGTGGTGCATGTTCCCTACAAGAGCACCGCCGAGGCGTTGAACAGCGTCGCGGCAGGGGATACGCAGCTTCTTATTGTGCCGACGTTGGGCTCGCAGGGATATCTCGCCAACCCGGCGTTGCGGGTGCTCGCGGTTGTCTCCAGATCCCGCATCGCCTCGCTGCCAGATATCCCTACGGTTGATGAGAGCGGTCTGAAGGGCTTCGAGTTCACGTCGTGGTTCGGCTTGCTGGGCCCAGCCAACATGCCTGCCGAGACACGTGATCGGATCAACGCTGCGCTCAATCAGGTGATTGCGATGCCCGCCGTCGCCGCGAAGATAGACCAGCAGGGCGTGGAGCCCCGGCCCTTGGCCCCGGGCGAGTTCGCCAAACTGCTGCAGGACAATTTCGACACCATCAAGGGCATCGTGAAGTCGGCGGGCGTTTCAGCCGAGTGAACGGCAAAAGCCTACCGCGAGCGGACGCAAAAGGCGCCGCTCGCTAGAGCGGAAACCGACCTGACTGCGTCAGGCCGTCCGCTTTAGCTTCTTTTTTTCCGCATTTTCTTACGTCCAACCGGCATCCACTTGGACGGAAAATGCTCTAACCGCCCGTCCCGGCGCGAGCTGCGCCTGGGCTGTTTCATCGTTTTCGCGTGAGCAGCCTCTGTTGCCGGACGCCCCCCGCGATTTATAGGTTGAGGCCGACGGGCCACACGCGCCCACGCTGGGCTGAAACCGAAATGTGTGAATTGCTGGGCATGAGCGCGAACGTCCCCACGGACGTGCGCTTCAGTTTTGCGGGCCTCTCCCGGCGGGGCGGTGGCACCGGGCCGCATCGCGACGGATGGGGGATCGCTTTCTATGAAGGACGCGGCGCTCGCGTGTTTCACGATCCGCAGCCGAGCGCGCACTCCGAGATCGCGCGTCTGCTGCGCGACTACGAGATCAAGAGCCGGACGGTGATCGCTCATGTGCGCCGCGCCAATCGCGGACGTGTGGCGTTGGAGAACACCCATCCGTTCACTCGGGAGCTGTGGGGCCGGGCATGGACGTTCGCCCACAACGGCCAGCTCAAAGGGATCAAGAAGCGGTCACTCGGCGCGTTTCATCCCATTGGTGGAACGGACAGTGAGCACGCGTTCTGCTGGATCATGGGTCGGCTGTCGGCGCGCTTCGACGCTCTGCCGCGTGTTGCGGAACTGGCTCTCGCCATTGAGGAGTTGTGCGAGGATCTGGCGCCGCTCGGCGTGTTCAACATGCTGCTCAGCGATGGTCGGGCGCTCTACGTCTTCTGCAACAAGGCGCTCCACTATATCGAGCGCCGCGCGCCCTTCGGCAGGGCGACGCTGGTGGACGAAGACCTGCAGATGGATTTCGCCAAGGTGACGACGCCCGATGATCGCGTCGTCGTCATCGCGAGCAGTCCGCTCACCCGCGACGAGACATGGTTGTCCCTGCCGCTGGGCAGGCTCAGCGTGGCTCTGGACGGACGGATTTTGCGACCGATCAAGCGTCGTGCAGCGCGCTGACTGCTTCTCGCAGACAGCGTGTGAACCGTTCGATGGCGGGCTTCGGCGTTTGCGTTCGCAGCGTGCGCAGGCAGATCGTTCGGGCGCGCGCGCCATCGATATCGATGGCGGCGAGCATGCCCGCGCGCACCTCCGGTTCGACGATGCGGTTGGACACGATCGACACATGTTCGCCGCTCATGACCATACGCTTGGTCGCCGCCACCGAGTTGCTGACGAGCGTGCCCGCTGGCCATGGCGCGCCCTGGGCCAGAAAGAGGGCTTCGATAGCTCGGTGGATCGGACTTCCCGGCATGGGCGCAATCAGGCGCGCCTCGCACAATTGCGCGACCGTTGCCGCCCCATGCGCGGCAAGGGCGTGGCGTGGGCTCGATATGGCGATCAGCCGGTCGCTGAATAGATCCTCTCTGCGGATGTACGGCGGATCCAAGGCCCCTCCTGCGGGGCTTATCGCGGCGTCGAACGCGCCTGATGCGAGCTTGTCCGCGAGCGTGTCGTCATCAAACTCCGTTACTTCCACGCGGATGTCGGGAGCTTCCCGCTGCAGGCGCACAATGGCTTCCGGGGTCGCCGCGACGCTCGCGACCGGCGACACGCCGATGCGCAATACGCCCGCCAGGCCGCTCTTGAGCGCGCGCACGTCATCCATTGCCGCGGCGAGCAGGGCCTCCAGCGGTTCGGCGCGGGATGCGAGCAGGCGGCCATACTCCGTCAGGCTGACGCCGCGCCCGGAGCGCACGAGCAGCGGCGCCCCCAGCGCGCGCTCCAGGGTCGCTATGCTCGTGGAGAGCGCGGGTTGGGAGACGCCCAGCGCAAGCGCCGCTCGCCCAAGAGAGCCTTCTCGGGCGATGACGACCAGATCGCTGAGTTTGCGGGGCGTGAAGGTCATAACTTCATTTTATGAATACTGGCAGATACATTATTGGACACGATGCCTGACCGCTGTCAAAATTTTCCCCGTCGGGCTGAGTGGCGCGACGGGGACGGGAAACGGCAGCTATGGGCGCAGAGCGATCCCTTGCCGCGCGCAGGCGCACAGCTTGGCGCTTACTCGGGCTTCAGGCCCAGTTCGCTGGTGATGCGGCCCCACGTCTCAAGCTGGCTCTTGAGGAACTGCGACGCTTCCGCCGGCGTGCCGGTTTCGATGTCGAAGCCGAGCTTGGGGCCCATTTCCCGGATCTTCTCGTCCTTCACCACCTCGCGAACTTCCGCGTTCATGCGCGCGATGATGGCCGGCGGCGTGCCGGCAGGCGCCATGAGCATGAACCAGCCCGAGAAGTCGAAGCCGGGAATGGTCTCCGCGATGGAGGGGATCTCCGGCATGGTCTCGGAGCGCTTGCTGGAGGCCAGCGCAATCGCGCGCAGCTTGCCCTCGCGGATCTGGGTTTCGACGATGGACATGGAGAAAATGCCGATTTCGGCGCGTCCGGCGATTGTGTCCTGCAGACCCACGTTGATGTTGGGATAGGGAACGGACACGAACTGCACGCCGGCGCGGCGGTTGAGCGCCTGCGCTGTTACGCCCGCCAGATTGCGCGGAGAATCGACAGCAATCGAAAGCTTGCCGGGCGCCTTCTTGTCCAGCGCGATCAGGTCGGCAAGCGTCTTCACCGGTACGTCAGGGTGGGCCACAAGCACCTGATGGCTGCGCGTGACAAGCGTCACGGGATCGAAATCCTTGACCGGATCGTAGGTCATCTTCTGGATGAGGAACGGGTTGGCGGCCATGGCCGCCGAGGTGGCGAAGAAAAACGTATAACCATCCGGCGCAGCGCGCGCGGCTGCTGTGGCGCCGATCACATTGGCGCCGCCCGGCTTGTTTTCGATCACGACACCCTGACCGAGACGGCGAGACAGCCTGTCAGCGACGAGGCGCGCCATCACATCAGGGCTTGCGCCCGCCGATTGGGAGACGATCAGCGTCACGGGGCGTTGCGGCCAGTTCTGCGCAAAGGCCGTCGAGGAGGCGAGCATTGCCGCGCCCGCAACGAAAACAGCGGCCGCTCCAGATTTCATGAAACTCTTTCGCGTGAGCATATGTCGGTCCTCCCTCTTGTTCCCATCTCGGAGCGTCGAGCGTCGAGCGCCGGCGCCAAACTTATGTTCGTATCTTATGGCCCCGCCAATTACGATCAAGCGCAATCAGTCTCATTGCGCTGGAAATTTACGAAGGAGTCAACTAAAGATGTAATAGGAAAATCTGCGCGGATCGCGAACGAGATTTTTGTTGCAGTGCGCTTGTGCGTTGAACGCACATGAGTCCCGCACGTGAGATCGCATATCCAGAAACAGGAAGGCGCTGGCTTTATGGACGTCACAGGCGTAGCTGACCAGACTCGATACGACGTTCTCATCGTCGGCTTTGGCCCTGTCGGCGCTGTTGCTGCGAACCTGCTGGGTCAAGCGGGCGTGCGTGTGCTCGTCATCGAGAAAACGCCGGACATCTTCCCCAAGCCGCGCGCCATTGCGCTCGATCATGAGATCCTGCGCATTTTCGACAACATCGGCGCGCTTGATGCGATCAAGCCATATCTCGAGGCTTTCACGGCGTCGGTCCATTACGGCGTTGATGGCGAGCCGATCCGCATCGTCGATATGGCGCAGCCGCCTTATCCCATGGGCTATGTGCCCTCGCAGGTGTTTCTGCAGCCGCCTGTCGAGCGCGCCTTGCGGGACAATCTTGCGCGCTTCGCCAGCGTGCATGTCAGCCTCGGCGAGGAGTTCCTCGCGGTCGAGCAGGATGGGAGTGAAGCGCGCGTCACAACGCGCTTGCCGGACGGGCGTGAACGCGTCGTCCGCTCCGCCTATGTGATTGGCTGCGACGGCGCCTCAAGCGCTGTGCGCAAGGCTTCGAACCTGAGCCTCGAGGATCTTGGCTTCGATGAGCCGTGGCTTGTGATCGACGTGCTTGTGAACGAGCGCGGGCTTGCAAAGCTTCCATGCACCTCGGCGCAATACTGTAATGGCGTGCGCCCCGCGACCTACGTGATCGGCCCATCCAATCTGCGGCGCTGGGAGATCACAATTCTTCCCGGTGAAGATCCGAAGGCCTGCGAACGCGAAGAGGAGGTCTGGCGGCTCTTGTCGCCATGGCTGAGTCCCGATGATGGAGAGTTGTGGCGCGCATCGAGCTATCGCTTCCATGCTCTGGTCGCTGAGCCATGGCGCGACGGGCGCGTATTCATCGCTGGCGACGCTGCGCATCAGCAGCCCCCATTCATCGGGCAGGGGATGTGCCAGGGCGTGCGCGACGTGGCCAACCTTGCGTGGAAGCTGATTGATGTGCTGGGCGGCGTGGCCTCGCCATCACTGCTCGACACCTATGGGCAGGAACGCGCCGCCCACGTGCGCGAACTCACCGGACGCATCAAGGCCATTGGCCAGTACATCTCGGAGCGCGATCCGCAAAAAGCGCGCGCCCGCGACGAACGCCTGCGCGCCGAGGGCGGCGGGAAGGCGCCAACCGTCACGCGCCAGGAGATTGTTCCCCCTCTCGCGCAGGGCTTTTTCGATGCCGCGTCCGCTCCGCCAGCGGGCAGCCTGTTTCCGCAGCCCTTCGTGCAGGCCCCGCAAGGCCTGCGCCTGCTTGATGATGTCGCAGGCGCCGGCTGGCGCTTTGCGGTGCGCGACGCTTGCCCTGACGCCGAAGCGTTGGCGCGTGCGAACGGTATGCGCGTTCTTCGCTTCGCAGCGAACGCCGCCGACGGCTACACCGAAACCGAAGGCGTGCTCGTGGCGTGGTTTGCCCGCGCAGGCGTCTGCGCCGCGCTCGTGCGGCCGGATCATTATGTTTACGGCGTCGCCGATACGCCGGCTGCGGCCACAGCTCTTGTGCGCCGTCTGATCGACGCACGGCAAGGAAACAGCTGAGCCGCAAAACTGAAGACCAGCCCGGCGCAGAAGCTGCCGGCGCATTTAAAGGGTGGAGCCATGAGCACCAGCAGAATAGCCATCACCGGCGTGCGCAGCATCGCCATCGAACAGGCTGACCCCGAGCGGGCGGCGCGTTTCTACACCGAGGTTTGGAATCTCTCCGAGGTCGCGCGCGCACAGGGCGTCATTTATCTGCGCGGCACGGGCGGCGCCCATCACATCCTCGCCATTCACCCCTCTCATGGGCCCGCGCGCATGCGCAGCATCGTGCTGTCCGCCCGCGACAGGGCGTGCGTAGACGCTCTTCACGTGCGCGTCGCCGCAGGAGGCTTCGCGCCGACGGTAGCTGGCGAGCGCAGCGCCATTGATGGCGGCTACGGTTTTTCGTTCCGCGATCCAGCGGGCCGCGAGTTCGAGGTTGTGTGCGATGCGCACGACCACGCCGACGATGCGAAGGTGGCTGACCGGCCCTACAAGATTGGCCACATCAATCTCAACACCGCCATGATCGAGCCCATGACGCACATGCTGACCGAGATGCTCGGCATGCGTCTGGTCGATAATGCCGGAACCCAGTTCTTCTTCAACGCCGACAATCCCGATCACTGCACCATCGTGCTGTGTCGCTATGGCATGGAGACGCTGAACCACGTCGCCTATGAAATGCCGGATCTGGAGTCCGTCATGCGCGGGACAGGCCGCATGCATGATGCAGGTTATCCCGTGGAGTGGGGCGTGGGCCGTCACGGCCCCGGCGACAACGTGTTCGCGTACTTCTGTGGCGTCGAGGAGTTTCCGCTCGAATACACCAGCGAAGTGCTGCAGATCGACGAGACGTATTCGTTTCATGGTCCGGATTTCTGGAAGTGGCCGGCTGGCCGTCTCGACCAGTGGGGCGTGACGCCGCCGCACACGACGCGCTGGAAGCGCGTGCAGACGTTGTATGAGTTCGCGCGCTAGGACGCCTTCGCGCTTTCCCCGCCTGCGCAACGTCGTATGATTGTGCGCGGCCCGCGGGTTGTAAGAAACAAAGAAAGGGAGGAAACATGTCTTCGATGCACATGACGCGCCGCCTTGCGACGGCGACCATACTGGGCGCAGGCGCTGCGCTTGCCGGCGGCGCTCGGGCGCAAGTCGCGGGCGGTGACCGAAACATCAACTTCATCGTGCCCTTCAGCGCTGGGAGCGGCCCCGACAGCATCGCCCGTCTGGTCGCTCAGAACCTGCAACAGAAGTGGAAGCAGACGATAGTCGTCGATAACCGCGTCGGGGCGAGCGGAAACATCGGCGCGTCGGCGGTCGCGCGCGCTGCGCCCGACGGACTGACGATGCTGGTGACGGCCAACACGCTCGTCATGAACGTGAGCCTGTTCAAGACGGTGCCCTACGATCCGATTGCGAATTTCACCCCTGTCGCTGGGCTCGTGTACGCTCTGTTTGCATGTGCGGTGCACAAGTCGCTGGGGGTCAACACCATCGCGGAACTTGTGGCGCTTGCGAAGAAACGTCCGGGTGAAATCAACTTCGGTTCGCCGGGGCCCGGCGCGCCCCATCATATCGCGCTCGAACTCTTCAAGCAGAAGGCCGGCGTTGATCTCAAGCATGTTCCCTATCGCCAGTTGGCGAGCGCCATGCAGGATCTCGCAGGCGGCCACATCGGCGGAATGTTCATGCCCGCTCTTCAGGCGCGCTCGCTGGCGGCCACAGGCGACGTGAAGATGCTCGCGGTGTCCGGCGATGTGCGAACAGCGATGGCGCCGGATGTGCCGACGCTCGCAGAAGCGGGCGTCCCTGGCGTCGATATTGATAATTGGTGGGCGATTCTCGCGCCTGCGGGAACGCCAGCCGAGACCATCCGCCGCTACAACGCTGACATCAACGAGATGCTCAATGATCCCGGCGTGCGCGCGAAGCTCGACGCGCAGGCGCTTCAGATCATCGGCGGTCCGCCCGAGCGGCTGAAAGACATGATTTCGCGCGATCTCGTGCGTTGGGCCGAGGTCATCAAGGCCGCAGGCATTCAGCCGGAATAGGAGCAGAAGATGCCGAGGCTCAGTGGCCCTCTCGCAGAGGGCCCCATCGACATTCATGCGCATGTCGTCATGCCGGAGATTTACGAGCGCACCAGCGCCCACTCCGTGTTCACACGCCCGCCCGAAGGCGTTGAGATGACGCCGCAGATGCAGGCGCAGGCTGCAGCGCGCGCCCAATCTGTCGTTGACGCCATGGCGGATATGGACGCGCGCCCCGCGCACATGGACGCCATGGGCGTCGGTGTGCAGGTGCTCTCCGTGAGTCTCGTGCATCAGTGCACCTACTTCGCGTCAGCGCAGGACAGCCTCGCCATGGAGCAGCGCGCCAATGATCGCCTCGCTGCGATGGCGTCGCGCGATCCTGCGCGGTTTCGCGCGTTGGGCGGGGCGCCGCTGCATGCGCCGCATCTGGCGGCCCGCGAGCTGCGCCGCGCCGTGGAGGAGCTTGGATTCATCGGCGTTGGCGTCTCCACCATGGCCGCCGATATGGAGATCGGCGATCAGCGCCTGTGGGACTTCTGGGCGGAAGCCGAGGCGCTTGACGCGCTCGTCTACATTCATCCCGCCGGCAATCACGATCCGCGCTTTCGCAAGCATTTCCTCTGGAACAGCGTGGGGCAATCGTTCGAAGAGGCCATGGCCATCGCCTCGCTCATGTATGAAGGCGTGCTGGAACGCTTTCCGCGCCTGCGTATCTGCGTCTCGCATGGGGGCGGCTACATGCCGTACTACCTCGGGCGCATCGAGCGTAATTACATCGAGAAGCCCACCACCCGCAAAAACATGCGCCGCTCGCCGACCGAGTATCTGCGGGGGCTGTGGTATGACAGCTGCGTTTATGATCCGCGTGCGCTGCGCGCGCTTGCTGATGTTGTTGGCGTCGAGCGCATTGTGCTTGGCACGGATTATCCAGTGGGGGATCGCCAGCCGCGCGCGTTCATCGAGCAGGCAGGCTTTGAGCCGGCGCAGGTGGAGGCGATTTTGCGTGGCAATGCGCTTTCGATGTTTGGGTGGGATGGCCAGCCTCGCGCGCCGTGATGCGGGGCAGGGGCGCGGCGCGGCGGCAGCAGTTGCGGGCGCGGGCCGCCCCTGCCATACAGGCGCAAACGAGAGCGCGCCGCCCCTGCCGGCGCCCCGGATGGAGACACGCCATGGAACAATCCGCCCCGCAAGCCGGCCACAACAGCGTCAACGACGGCAAGGAAGAGGTCGTCTGGGAGCGCTGGACGCGCAAGCGCGTGTTCGTGCGCGCGCTTGAGGGCACCTATGGCGAGCTGGTGCGCGAGCTGTTCACCCAGCCGCGCGTCTACTCCACCAAGGACCACAAGTGGAAGGGCGGCCCCGGCCACTACGGCAAGAAGATCATCAACCCGCAGGC